>NZ_JBEZFL010000008.1:377532-435058 GCF_040649415.1 Actinoplanes sp. NPDC048967 | reverse complement strand
TGGTTGCCGTCGAAGGTGACGGTGCCGGCGTCGATGGTGTAGATCCCGCTGACGCATTTGACCAGCGTGGACTTTCCGGCACCGTTGTCGCCGACCAGGGCGGTGACCTCGCCGGGGTAGACACTCAGTCCGACATCGTGCAGGACCTGGACGGGACCGAAGCTCTTGTCGATCCCGTTGAGTTCCAGAAGGGGTGTCGCGGCCACGATGGTTCTCCTTCGCTTGGTGACCGGGTTCGTCGTCGTGGCAGCGCCACTGGCGGTGGGCGGGGGCCGACCCGGCTCGGCGCCGCCCACGCCGGTGAGGGCGGGAGCGGCGCCGAGTCGAACGGGACGACCCGCGATCAGCTCAGATCAGCTGATGCCCGCGTCGGTGCAGGCCTTCGCGAAGTCAGCGGTGCACAGCTGCTCCTTGGTGACGAAGCCGTCGGCGATGACGTCCTTGACGTTCGCCTTGGTGATCGACTGCGGGTCCAGCAGCACCGAGGGGACGTCCTTGCCGGACTCCACGTCCTTGGTGACGCCGGTGGCCGTGGTCGGCTTCTGACCCTTGGCCAGCGCGATGGCCAGCTCGGAGGCCGCGTTGGCCTCCTTCTTGATCGCCTTGTAGACGGTCATGCACTGGTCGCCGGTGAGGATGTTCTGCAGGCCCTGCACGGTCGCGTCCTGGCCGGTGACCGGGACCTGGCCGTTGAGCTTGTTCCGCTTGAGCACCGAGATGGCGGCGTTGCCGAGGCCGTCGTTGGCGGCGAGCACACCCTTGATGTCCTTCTTCGAGGTGAGCATCTGCTCGAAGATGGTGCCGGCCTGCGCGTTGTCCCAGTCCGGTACCGCCTGGTCCGGGCCCTTCACGTATTCCTGCGAGTCGTACTTGGGCTTGAGGACCGAGTCGTAGCCCTGCTTGAACAGGGTGGCGTTGTTGTCGGTGGGGGAGCCGTTGAGCTCGGCGACGACCGGCTTGGTGTACTTCTTCTCGGCCAGGCAGTCCACCAGACCCTGACCCTGCAGCTCGCCGACCTTGACGTTGTCGAACGACACGTAGTAGTTCGCGCCGCCGTTGAGCGTCAGCCGGTCGTAGTCGATGGTGGCGATGCCGGCGTTCTTGGCCTTGTCCAGCACGGCCTTGCCGGTGCCGGAGTCCAGGTTGACGATCATCAGGACCTTGACGCCGCTGGAGATCATGCCGTCGGCGATCGTCTGGAACTGGGTCTTGTCGCCCTGGGCGTTCTGGATGTCGGCCTGGATCCCGGCCGCGTCGAACGCCGCCTTCAGGTACGTGAGGTCGGCAGTGGCCCACCGCGCCGAGCTCTTGGTGTCCGGCAGGATGACGCCGACCTTGCCGGTGGACGAGCCGCCGGTGCTGCCGGAGTCGCCACTGCTGCTGTCGTCACCACACGCGGCCATGCTGCCGGTGGCCAGCAGACCTGCCGCGGCCAGGGCGAATAGTCCTTTACGCATACCTTGTGTCCTCTCGGGTGTTCCGGGGCTTCGATCGGCTTCGATGGTGCCAGTGCGCGGGAGAGTCACTCCCGGAGGTGTTCAAGATCAGGAGCGAGTTTGTTGTGCCCGGCAACGTTTTCCCATAACGACCGGTTGCACAAGAGAGTCGGCGGGCGATCTTGAAACACGGGATAACAATCCGGCAACACGGCGGTGATACGAGGATTTCCGAGCTGGGCGGGCGTTGACCGGCGAGGTCGTGGTAATCGCTGGAAACGACACAGAATGGGCCGCCGCACCCGGTCAGGTGTCCGAACTCGACCCATTTAAGGGGAAAGGATCCGGGCCGGCGGACACCGAAACTTCCGAGGGGATGATCTTCCATGACTCCGGACCGATCCGGACGATGGGTCGGTCGTTCGGACGGGTCCTCGATCCTCCGAAGGGGGAGAGGCCCTCCGCAACTTCCGGAGCGGGTTTGAGGTGTACCGGCTGCGGCGGGGGTACACCGGCTCGTTGGCCGATGCGGTGCGCGGTGCGGCGGTGCTATTCCGGATTGTGTGGTGGCGGCCCGGGAATGGACGTGATCAGCGCGAGTGGCCAGTGCTTTTCCCGGAATCCGCGGTCGATATCCTGGTGCGCCGGGCCGGGCAGCAGATGGCCCGGCGACCCCCGGGAGAACAAGATGAACGGTGCCGATCCCGACCGCTGGTCGGCCGTCGCCGAAAGCTGGTCGCAGCTGTGGGGCGAATTCGCCGCGCCGGCCTGGGACGCGGTGCTCACCGCCGCCGCGGTGGGTCCTGATGCCCGCGTCCTCGACGTGGGCTGCGGCGCCGGCGACCTGCTCGCCCACCTCGCCCGCCGCGGGATGTCGGCCGCCGGCATCGACCCGGCGCCCGGCATGGTGGCGTACGCCCGCACCCGCGTGCCCGGGGCCGACCTCCGCGTCGGCACCGCCGACCACCTGCCCTGGCCCGACGCCGGCTTCGACCTGGCGGTCTCGGTGAACGCCCTGCAGTTCGCCGAGGACACCCTCGCCGCGCTGGGCGAGCTGATCCGGGTCACCGTCCCCGCCGGACACGTCGCGGTCGCCAATTGGGCCGAACGGGACCGCAACGACCTGACCGTCATCGAGGACGCCGTGGCCCGGGCCGCCGACGAGGAACCGCTGCCCGACGGTGAGCTGCGGCTACCGGGCGGCCTGGAGGAGCTGTTGCACGACGGCGGTCTCACTCTCGTCGCCGCCGGAATCGTCGAGCTTCCGTGGCGGGCGGCCGACGACGACACGCTCATCCGGGGCGTCCTGCTGGGTGAGGATCCGGCCACCATGGCGGAAACGGCGCCGACCGTGATCGCCGCCGCCCGGCCCTTCCGCACCCCGGACGGCGGTTACGCCCTCGGCAATGCGTTCCGTTATGCGGTCGGCCGGACGGCGCGCTGAGCGCCGGGCTACCCTGCCCGATATGCGACGATTGTCGGCATGCCTCTGTCTCGTCGGACACTGCTGCGCGCCGCCGTCGCGATCCCGGCCACCGGAGCCGGCTGGCCTTCCGCCGGCGGCAGCCGGAAAACCGGCGGCAGCCCGAAGACCGGCGGCGCTACAGGCACCGGCCCGACGGCTCGGGACTGGAAAGCGCTGGCCGCCGGCCTGACGGGAACGGTGGCACTGCCCGGCGCCGCGACCTTCGCCGACGCCCACCGGCTGGTCGACCCGCGCTTCGATGCGGTCCGGCCGCCCGCGGTCGCCCGGTGCGCCACCCCGGCCGACGTGACCGAGGTGATCCGCTTCGCGCGGCGCTTCGGCGTACCGGTGGTGCCGCGCGGCGGTGGCCACTCCTATGTGGGCGCGTCGACCAGCCGGACCGGCGTGGTCCTCGACCTGCGTGGCATCCGCGCGATCGGCTACGACGCGGGCAGCCGCACCGCGACGATCGGCGGCGGCGCCCGGCTCATCGACGTCTACGACCAGCTCGACGCCCACGGCGTCTCGATCCCCTCGGGTTCGTGCGGGACCGTCGGCATCGGCGGGATCACGCTGGGCGGAGGCATCGGGATGGCGGCTTCCGCGTACGGGATGACCTGCGACGCGGTGCTCGCCGCCGAGCTGGCCACCGCCGACGGCCGGCTCCGCACCGTGCACGCCGGTCGGGAGCCGGAGCTGTTCTGGGCGCTGCGCGGAGGCGGAGGCGGCAGTCTCGGGGTCGTCACCACCTGGCGGATGCGCACCTACCCGGCGGCCCCGGCCGGCACCTTCGTGCTGACCTATCCGTGGAGTGCGGCGGCCGAGGTCGCAGCCGGCTGGCAGGCGCGGCTGTCCCGGGCGCCCGACGAGACCTGGTCGTCCTGCCAGTTCGCCGCCGACGCGCGCGGTGCCCGCAGCGTACGGATCGCCGGTGTGCTGCTCGGCGGGGCCGCGGACGCCGAGGTGGCGGCGATCGTCCGGGCGATCGGCCGGGAGCCGGCCACGGTACGCGTCGAGCAGCTCCCGCACCGCACCGTCGTGCACAACCGCGGGGGCTGCGACGACGCCGGTGACTGCGGCCCGCGCGCCACCGAGCTGGTCGGCAGCGACGTCTTCCCGCGGGTCCTGCCGCCCGCTGCCGTCGCCGCCCTGCTGGCGAGCGTGGAACGCCGGTCCAGGACCCGCCGCCCGGGCATCGCCAAGCTCAAACGGATGACCGGCGCCCAGGGCCGGGTGGCTCCCGGCGCGACCGCTTTCCCCTGGCGTGGCGTGCACACGATGCTGCAGTGGCTGGTCCAGCCCGCGACCGGTGACCCGGCCACGGTCCGCGACGCCTACGCCTGGATCGACGACGGCCACCGGGCGGTGGCCCGCTGGTCGGCCGGCCGCTACGTGAACTACCTCGAACCGGATCCGGCCCGGGTGCCGCGGTATCACGGCGCCAACCTGGCCCGGCTGCGGCGGATCCGCGCCGCCGCCGACCCGGACCGGTTGTTCCGCTCGCCGTACGCCGTCTGAGGGCCCGCCGTTTCGGGCCTGACCAGCAGGGAACCACAGCAGCATGTTCCCCGCTGAGAATCTGCGCGACTGGCGCGGCGAGAAAGTCATCGACCCCGACGGCTCCAAGATCGGCGAGCTGGAGGCGGTCTACGTCGACACGGCGACCGACCAACCGGCGTTCGCGACCGTGCGGACCGGCATGATCGGCCGTCACCGGCTCACCTTCGTGCCGCTCGACGGGGCCACCGTGAGCCCGAGCGCCGTCCGGGTGCGCTACGACAAGAAGGTCGTCAGCGACGCGCCCACCATCGACCTCGACGGTGAGCTGGCCGCCGGCGACGAGCCCGGCGTCTTCGCCCATTACAACCTGCCGTACCAGCCGGGGGCCGCGGGGGAGCGCCGCCTGGCCCGCCGCTGATTGCCGACCGGACGGGCCGGGCCCAGTAGGGTGCGAACGTGCGTCGCAGCCTTTCCGCCGGCCCCTCCGGTGGCGTGCGGCTGGTGCCGGACGTCCTCGCCGCGGCCGTCGTCGTCCTGGTGTTCTGGGCGCCGCCGACCCTCGACACCGCGAGCCCGGCCGGCCGGACCGCGGGCTGGGCCCTCGCGGCGATCACCGGCCTGGCCATGGTCTCCCGGCGGCGGACCCCCGGCGCGGCGACCGTGGCCGCGGCGATCGCCACCGTCACCGGCAACGCCCTGGGCGTGTGCCAGGACCCGATGCTGGCGGTGGCCTGGTGCCTGTATCCGCTGGCCGTCGCGCGCGCCTCGCGCACCAGGCTGCCCGTCCTCGTGCTGGCCTGCGTCGCGCTCAGCCTCGCCGCCGTGACCGGCGTCCCGTCCAGCGACATGACCGGGCTCGGGCAGCGGGCCGTCGTGGCCGTCGCCGCGGTCAGCGTCGCCTGGCTGCTCGGCACCATGGTCGGCCGGGGCATCGCCGCCACCAGGGAGGCGGAGCGCGCCCGCGTCCAGCTCGAGGTGGCCCGCGACGTGCACGACGTGGTCGGCCACGCGCTCGGCGTGATCAGTGCCGAGGCCGGCGTGACCCGGGGCCTGGCCGACGCCGGGGAGCAGGAGCTGCGGGACTCCCTGGCCGGCATCGAACTGCACGCGCGGCGGGCCCTCGAAGAAGTGCAGGTGCTGGTCCGGGGACTGCGTTCAGCGCCCCCGCCGGTCACCCGGCTGTCCTCGGTCGTCGACACCACGCGCGCCGCCGGCGTCGACGTCCGCGCCCGCATCACCGTCGACGAGCAGGTCGAGGACGCCGTCGGAGCCGTCGTGCTGCGGATCGTGCAGGAGTCGCTGAGCAACGTGGTGCGGCACGCGGCGGGCGCGCCCTGCACGGTGGACGTGCACGAGACGGGCGGGGCGGTCGTCGTCCGGGTCCGGGACCGGGGGCCGGGCGCCGCCGGACGCGAGCACACCGGCTTCGGCCTGGCCGGGATGAGCGAACGGGCCCAGCTCGTCGGCGGCTCCGTCACCTGGGGCGACCATCCGGGCGGCGGCTTCGAGGTCAGCGCGCGCCTGCCCGTCCGGCGAGGTGGTGGCCGGTGACCGCGGCCATCAGCGTGTTCCTGGCCGATGACGACGACCGGTTCCGCGGCGTCTACCGCAAGCTGTTCGACCGGACGCCCGGCTTCCGGGTCGCCGGCGAGGCGGCGGACGGCGGGACCGCGGCCCGGCTCGTCGGCGCGCTGAAACCGGCGGTCGCCCTGCTCGACGTGCAGATGCCCGGCGTGAGCGGACTGGAGGCCGCCCGCCGCCTGCTGCCGGACACGACCACCAAGGTCATCATGCTGACCACCTTCGACCTCGACGAGTACGTCCACGAGGCCCTCACCCTCGGGGCCTCCGGCTTCCTGCTCAAGAACGCGTCCCCGCCCGAGGTCCTGCACGCCGTACGCACCGTCCACGCCGGCCACGCGATGCTGGCCCCGGAGATCACCGCCCGGCTGATGCGGCAGTTCGCGCCGCGCCGGCCCGAGCGGCGGCACGCGTTCGCCGGCCAGGTGTTGTCCGCCCGCGAGACCGAGGTCATCCGGTACGTCGCCCGGGGCTACTCCAACCAGCAGATCGCCGACGAGCTGATGCTGAGCGTGGAGACGGTCCGCACGTACCTGCGCCGGATGTTCGCCAAGCTCGACGTGAACGACCGCACCCACCTCGCGGTGCTGGCGTACGAGGCGGGCCTGCTGCACGAACCTCGTTAGGTGTCTACTTCCGGGTGACGCGGGCGGGTGACCGCGCGTCGCAGGCTGGTGTCCGTGATCGACATCGCTCATCTCAGCAAACGCCACGGCGGCCGGACGGCCGTCGACGACGTCAGCTTCATCGCACGGCCCGGCCGGGTCACCGGTTTTCTCGGCCCCAACGGTGCCGGCAAGTCCAGCACCCTGCGGATCCTGCTGGGCCTGGACGCGCCGGGCGGCGGCACCGCGACGATCCACGGCCGGCGCTACCGCGACCTCGACCATCCCTTACGGACGGTCGGCGCGCTGCTCGACGGGGCCGGGCCGGTGCCGGAGCGCCGGGCCGTCGACCACCTCACCTGGATCGCCCGGTCGAACCGCATCCCCCGGGCCCGGGTGGGTGCGGTTCTCGAGCTCGTCGGCCTGGCCGAGGTGGCCGGGCAGCGGGTGAAGCGGTACTCGCTCGGGATGGGTCAGCGGCTCGGCATCGCCGCGGCCCTGCTCGGTGAGCCGGATGTGCTGGTGCTCGACGAGCCGGTGAACGGGCTGGATCCGGAGGGGATCCGCTGGGTGCGGCAGCTGTTGCGGGACTACGCGGCGTCCGGGCGTACCGTGCTGCTGTCCAGCCACCTGATGGCCGAGACGGCCGGGACCGCCGACGACCTGGTGGTCATCAACCGGGGCCGGATCGCCGGGCGGGGTTCGGTCGCCGAGGTCACCGCGGGCCATCCGTCGCTGGAGGCGGCGTTCTTCGCCCTGACCGGCGAACGGACCGCGGCATGAGAGCGGCAGTCCGCGCGGAACTGGTCAAGATCACCACTCTGCGCACCGGCTGGCTCGTGCTGGGCGCCGTCCTCGCCCTCCAGGTGCTGGTGGAGGTGCAGGTGGTGGGCCTCACCGCCGACGCGGTGGCCCAGGTGACGCCGGACGGATCCATCGAGATCTTCCTCGGCCGGCGCGAACCCGCCCGCGCGGCCCTGCTCGAGGGCATCCGCGCGTCGTCGCTGCAGATCAGCGTGTTCCTGCCGGCACTGGCCGCGGTGCTCGCCGGGCAGGAGTTCCGCGGCGGGCAGCTCGGGCTGACGGTGCTCGCCGTGCCCCGCCGGGGCCGGTTGCTCGTGGCCAAGCTCCTGGCCGCGGCCGCGTACCTCACCCTGGCGGCGGTGCTGATCGCCACGATCAGCACGGTGTTCAGCTACCTGGGCGTCAAGGACCGGTTCCCCGGGCTGCCGGTCAGCGCCGACGCGGTCGGGGGCCAGGCCAGGTTCATCCTGTACGCGGTGCTGCTCGGCCTGAGCACGTACGCGATCGCCGTCATCGCCCGCAGCACCCTGGTGGCCATCGGGGTCAGCCTCGCGCTGATCACCGTGACGATGACCCAGGTGCTGGCCGGCGCGCCCGGCCTGGACGCGCTCCTGCCGGTCAGCGCCGGCCGCAACCTGCTGCTCAACCCCGCGACCGGCGACCTGACGTCGAGCCCGCCGCAGGCCGTGCTGGTGCTGGTGGGCTGGGCGCTGGTGACCGCGCTGCTGGCCGGGGTCACCCTCGTACGGCGGGACGCCCGGTGACCGCCCTGCTCGCGGCCGAGCTGGCCAAGATCCGTACCCTGCCGGCGGTCTGGATCGCCCTCACCGCCGCGCTCGCCGCGAACGGTGGGCTCGGCGTCCTCGCCGCGTCGGACGCCGTCCGCGTCGCCGGTCCGGACGGCCCGGTCCCGGTCGCCCGGCTGGGCGCCCCGTTGCTGGCCCCGGTCTACGTCTTCGTCGCGATCGCGGTCTGCGCCGCCGGCAGCGAGTTCCGTGGCGGGCAGGTCCGGGTCAGCCTGCTCGCCGTGCCGCGCCGGACCCGGCTGTTCGCCGCCAAGTCCGCGGTGTGCGCTCTGGTCAGTGTGCTCGCGGCCGTGCTGGTGGTGCTGCCGTCCCGCGTGTCGCCGCGGGCCCCGGCCTGGCCGAACTGGTGACCGCGTACCTGTTGCTCGCGCTGGTCGGCTACGGCTTCGCGGTCATCGTGCGGACCGTCGTGACCCCGCTCGCCGTGCTGTCCGTCGCCGCCCTGCTGGTGGCCCCGATGCTTCGCGACGTCGTTCCGGTCCTGGTGAAGTACCTGCCGCATGACGCGGCGCTCAGCCTCGTGGGCCTGCCCGGCGGCCCGGCCGCCCTGGGCCCGGCCGGCGGCCTGCTCACCCTGTCGTGCTGGGCCGCGGGGTGCGTCGCTGCCGCCTGGCTGGTCTTCGTCCGCCGCGACGCTTGAGGAGCTGTGTTGTCGAAACGGCTTGTGGTCGTCGCGCTCGCCGCCGTCCTGGTGGCCGCCGTGGCCGCGCTCGTGGTGCTCTACCCGATCGCTGTCGCGGCCACCTGTCCCGGCTGCTACGGGCTGCGTCAGGCCGCCCCGGACGTCTACGTCGACGACGGCGCGACGCCCCGACAGCGGCGCCAGGTGGTGGACCTGATCGCGGCGGCGAGGCAGCGGGTCGGCGACTACCTCGGTCCGATGCGCAGCAGCCCCCGCGTCCTGGTCTGCCTCAGCGCCGAGTGCTACGAGCACATCGGCGGTGGCGGCGAGAAGGGACAGGCCCTGCGGGACCGTGCGCTGGCGCTGTCCCCGGACGGCGCCGACGTGGTGATCGCCAGCCACGAGCTGACCCACGCGGAGCTGTACCGGCGGCTCGGCTCCCGCTACGACCAGGTGCCGCGCTGGTTCCACGAGGGCATCGCGGTGCTGGTCTCGGACGATCCCCGCTACCTGACCGCGAAGCCGCCGGGCGAGCGCTGCCCGATCGACCACGCCCGGGCGCTGGCGGCCATCCGCGCCGGCGCGGCGCCCTCGACGGATTTCTACCGCGACAGTGCCTGCGTGGTGGACCGCTGGGTCGCCGCGCACGGCGGTGCCGACGCCGTGCTGGACCTCGTCGCTCGCCTGCGAGCCGGCGAGTCCTTCGCCGCCGTCGTGGTCACTTAGCCGCTCGCAGCAGGCGGCGCAGGTTGGCGATGATCTCGGTCTCGTGCTCGGCCAGGATCGGGATGGTGGCGTCGACCAGCTGGAAGATGTCCGGCCCCTCCAGCTCGGTCAGGGTCCGGCGCAGGGTGGCGGCCCGGGCGTCGGACGGCGGATGGTCCGCGACGATCGCCGCGCCGCCGAGCTCCGGCACCTCGTCGCGCACGCGGTTCAGCAGGTGGTCGACCGCGAAGAACAGGAACGTCCCGGTGACCGCGACGGACTTGCGCAA
Source organism: Actinoplanes sp. NPDC048967 (assembly GCF_040649415.1). Taxonomy (NCBI): domain Bacteria; kingdom Bacillati; phylum Actinomycetota; class Actinomycetes; order Micromonosporales; family Micromonosporaceae; genus Actinoplanes; species Actinoplanes sp. NPDC048967. Next base: position 425,245 of record NZ_JBEZFL010000008.1, on the reverse strand, counting down.
CAGCGGGCTCTGCTCCTGCTCGTCGTACTCCAGGGCTTTCAGGGCGAGCAGCATCCCGATCTCGTCCGCCTCGAACTCCTGGTCGTGACTCTTGCGCAGCCACTCGGCACCGCTCGGGCGCCGGCCGGTACGGGTGAGGTGCCCGGCCAGGAAGTGGCCGTACTCGTGGGCCACGGCGAAGGTCTCCGCGGCGCCGGCGTAGAGGTAACTCAGGGCGCCGCGGGTGGTGCCGTCGACCTCCTGCTTGCCGCCGCGGCCGGGATCCGTGTGCAACAGGTACGCCGCCAGCGAGCTGACCAGGTTCTCGTCCGCGTGCCGCCGGCGGCGTTCCATGGCCGGTGTGGTCGGCTGGACGTCGTAGCCCCCGTCCGGGCGCCGCTCGGCCACCCGCACCCTGGTGTTGAGCGCGAGGGCCACCTCGACGAGCAGGTAGTGCAGGCCGGTGTTGATCAGCAGCAGCGTGCCGTGGCGCGCGGCGAGCGCTTCGGCGTTGAACGACCGGTGGGGGTACTCGCCGACGTACACCGGGCCGGGCAGCTCCCCGCTGAGCTCACGGATCGCCCGCTCGATCCGCGCCGAGGTGGCGGCGTAGCGGTCCCGCGGTCCGCCGCCGCGCGGCTCGGGCGGCTCGGGCGGCAGCAGATTCCGTTCGCCGTAGTCGGCCGCCGATCGCTGCGCCTGCTCCGTGATCCGGGCGATCAGGAGCGCTTCCTCCGCCGGCGTGGCGGTCCGCCCGACGAGGTGCTCCAGGCCCTGGGCCCGCAGCAGCTCACGGTACTCGGCGGCCAGCGCCGCGCGCGCCGCGCTCACGGCTGCCCCTGCCATCCGGCGCCGGGCACGTCGGTCGGCCCGCCGGTCACGGCCACCGCGAAGTCCTGCGGCCCGAAGAGCAGCTCCGACACGGCGGTCACCTCGATCGAGTAGTCGCCCGGCCCGGCCCGGTCGAGGCGGACGATCTGCACGTTGTTGGCGGTGTCGGCGGTCGCGTAGGCGGTGCGGCGCTGCTCGTTGCCGGACCAGCGGCGCCCGTCCGCCCGGTGCACCACGACCAGGCTGAGCGCGTGCTGGATGCCGCGCCCGGGCGGATCGGTCCACGTCAGACACACGCGCAGCGGGCCCGGATCGGTGCGGTGCAGCGTCAGCCGGACGGTCTGCCCGAGCCGGTCCAGCGGCCGGCTGGGGGAGGCGGCCGCCCAGGTGTCGGCGTAGATCGCGGGCCGGGCGCCGGCCAGGTCGAGCAGGCCGAAGCCCTGGTGGCAGTTGGGCGGGTACGGGTGCTGCGCCGCCGCGTCCCGCCCGCCGAGCCAGCGGGTGCCGTTGAGCAGTGCCGCCTTGAGCAGGGCGGCGCTCGGCTCGTGAGCGTGGGCGGTGAACCACTCCCGGACCAGGGCCGCGGCTCCGGCGACGAGCGGCGCGGCCATGCTGGTGCCGCCCAGTACCGCGTAGTTGTCGTCCCAGTCCCGCCAGAAGGAGCGGTCCGGGGCCAGCGCGGACCGGGTGGACACGACGCAGGTGCCCGGGGCCACCAGGTCCGGCTTGATCCGGTCGTGCTCCTGGCACGGTCCCCGGCTGCTGAACGCGGCCAGCGAGTCCGGGTCACCGCCGAGCCGCTCGTCGCCGATCGGGGCGTCCGGGAAACCGGCCGGGGACCACTCCCGCCAGGTCAGATCGGGCACGCCCCGGGTGCTGCGGCTCGCGCCGACGGTCAGGGCGTTCTTGGCGGTGGCCGGCGCGGTCACCGAGAAGAGGTCGACGAAGCCGGGCGGCACGTGCCGGGGAGCCACGGCCTGGCCGGCATTGCCCGCGGCGACGACGACGAGCATGTCGGGGTGCTCGCTGACGAACTCGTCGATCTCCAGCGAGCTCATCCGGTAGACCGAGCCGGCCTCCGCACCCCAGCTGTTGTTGTGGATCCGGGCGCCCGCGGCGTAGGCCTCGCCCAGCAGGTCGTTGAGGTCGACGGGCAGGCCGGAGAGCCGGCCGGCGGCGTCCAGCACGGACTGGAAGAAGACCGACGCGCCGGGCGCCGCGCCGCGGAACGTGCCACCCGAGGCGGACCCGTCCCCGGCGAGGGTGCCGGCCACATGGGTGCCGTGGCCGTGCGGATCGCTGGCGTCGTTCGGCCGGCCCCGCGCGACGACCCGCAGCAGGCGGCCCTTGAGGTCGGGGTGCCGGCTGTCGACGCCGGTGTCCGCGATCGCGACGACCTGGCCGCGCCCGGTCAGCCCGGCCAGGGCGGGAACGGTCGCGCGCAGGCCGACGATGCGCTGCGCGTGGTCGTTGGCCAGCTCCGGGGCGACGTAGAGGTCGACGGCCGCCACGTCCTGCCGCCGGGCCAGCTCGACCAGGGCGGGATCACCGAAGCGGCACCGGAAGCGCACCTTGCGGCGCCCGGCGCCGTCCTCCGGCCAGCCCTGCCGGGCCAGCCAGGCGCGGATCGCCGGCAGGTCCGGCGCGCGGTGGGCGAGCACCTCGTAGCGCACGGGACGGGCCCCGGGCAGTTGCCCGCCGGGGGACACCACGTTGCCGGCGTCGGCGGTGTCGCTGAGCCGGTACGGCCGCACGTCCAGCACGAACTCCAGCGCCGCCACCGCGGCCCCGCGCCCACCCGGGATCCGGGTCACATAGAGCTGGTCCGCGACCCGCTCGAGCACGGCGGCGTCGAACGCGGCCAGCTCGTCGCGCCAGGACCGGGGTGGCACCGGCACCGTCCGCAGCAGGACGGTCTCGCCGTACCCGGGCTGCTCGGCCTTCGGGGTGTCGTCGAGGTCAGGAAGGGTGAGCGAGCCGAGCATGGCGTACCGCGACGGCGGTGCGAGCGGCGGGACCGGCCCGGCGGCGGGGTCTCCGACGGAGTGGATGATCAGTCCGAGCCGGCGTAACTCCGGCAGGTTCCGCTCGTCGGTGGCGCCCGAGACCACGTCACCGCGTACGGCGGTGCCGGCCAGCAGAGCGAGCACGGCGTCCCGGTCGCTGCCGCCGGCCAGGTGCCCGACCACCGAGATCACGAGCGGCGGCCGAAGAAGCGCCGGGCCGGAGCCGGCAGCACCCGCAGTCGTTGCGCCGCCCGGGTGGCCACCTCGGGCACCGAGGACTTCGCGGCGAGCCGGTAGAAGCGGCGCGACTTCGTCACGTCCCCGGCCTGCTCCCAGTACCAGCCCAGGTTGTGCGCGGCGAACGCCCGGCTGCGGTCGTCGGTGGCCCTGTCGTACGCGAACTCCCACAGCCGGCGGGCTTCGGCCTGGTGGCCGGCCTCGTCCTCCAGCATGCCGAGGTTGATCGCGCCCTCGACGGCGAACTCGGGGATGCCGAGGTCGATGGCGAGCTGGAAGGCCGCGTGGGCACCGGTCAGGTCGCCCAGCTCCTTGCGGACGTTGCCGAGCTGCCGGGCGGCGGCCGAGCGGAACACCGGATCGGCGCCGGCCTGCTCGGTGGCGTCGCGCAGCGCTGCCTCCGCCCGGCCCGGCTCGCCCAGCTCGATCAGGGACAGGCCGAGGTGCAGGCGTACGGCCGCCACCTCGCTGGGCGTCTTGGCCACCGGCGCGGCCCGCTCCAGCCAGAGCACCGCCTTGGCGTGCTCGCCGTGCTGGTGCGCATCGATCCCGATCTGCGCGGCGAGCAGGGTGGTCAGGGCCCGGCTGATCAGCTCGTGCTCGGCCTTGCGGGCCGACGTGGCCTGCCCGTACATCGTGTCGCGCAGGGAACTGGCGAAAGCGCCGCGCGTGAACTGCCGGCCCGGGCCGTCGCCGCCGAACCCGGCGAAGTCGGCGGTCGGCCGCAGCACGTTGCCCCAGGGACCGGAGCCGTCGGCGGCCGCGTCGACGTGCTCGCGCGGGGCGACCAGCTGCAGGTCCTCCTCGGTGCGCGGCCGGTCACCGCACACCGGGCACGGCTTGCCGACGCAACGGGCCTTGAGCGCCTGGTATTCGTCCGGGCCCAGCACCACCTGGTGGTGGACACAGTGGCCGCACCGGTGCGACAGCACGAAGATGTTCAACGACGCCTCCCAGGCGGGCGGACACAGCCACCCTACGACGCGGGCGTATCCCTGTGTACCCGAGAAGTTCCGGTGTGTGAGAGGGCTGGCAGCATGCGGCCATGCAGCCGGCCGGCCGCCTGGTCGTCCAGCTCGGACACCTCGCGCAGGGCCAGCCAGGCGGCGCCCGCGGCGGGATCGTGCGAGGTGGCGACCGGGCCGGGCAGAGCCGCGAGCACGGCCTCGCGGACGGGAGTGTCGCCGGTGAGCAGGCCGCCGGCCAGCACGACCGGGCCGTCGAGGGGCCCCAGCTCGCCCAGGGTGGCGACCAGCCGGGTGCCGGCCTCGGTGGTCAGCCGTACGGCGAGGGGGTCGCCGGCCCGGGCGGCGGCGCAGACCACCGGAGCGAGCGCGGCGAACGCCGAGGGCGGCTGGCGTCCGGCCCAGTGCACGAGCTGATCGCACGAGACCACCGCGGCGTGGGTCGCCACGGCGGCAGCGAGCCCGCGCGGTGCTGAAGCCGGCCACGTGCGGGCCACCGCCCGGACGGCGTGCAGGCCCAGCCACAGGCCCGAGCCCTCGTCGCCGAGCAGCCAGCCGAGTCCGTCCGCCGTGCCTGTGACCCGGCGGCTCTCCAGGCGGGCCGCCACCGCGCCGGTGCCCGCGATGAGCACCGCGCCGGAGGGTGCCGGGGTGCCCGCGGCGAACGCCGTGACCGCGTCCCCGACGACGGTGACCGGGCAGGTCAGACCGGTTGCCCGCCACTGCTCGGCGAACGCCTCCGCCACCCGGGGATCCGCCAGGGCGCTGCGACCGGCGACCCCCACGACTCCCGCGATCACCGTTGCCGGGTCGTGGCCGCGCAGGGCTGTGCGGACCGCCGTACCGATGGCCCGGGCGGCCTGGGGTCCGGCCGCCGCGGGGTTGCCCGGGCCGGCCGACCCTCGGCCCAGCACCGCGCCCCGCGTGGTCGCGACCACGGCGCGCGACGCCGTCCCGCCGGCGTCGACTCCCAGCACCAGTTTCACGCATCGCATCGAAACATAGAAAGTTTTTGTTGACCAGAAGCCATAGTGGTCGTAATTTTCATCGACACAGGACAACTATGAAAACGAGGATCAGCACAATGAGGATCGGGTGACGGGCGAGAGCGGCGGCCTCCTGGTGCGGCTGCGCATCGAGGGACCGAGCATGCCGGAGGCGCTGGCGAAGATCGCCGAGACCATCCTGGCCGATCCGGAGACGGCGGCCCACGCGAGCATCGTGGACCTGGCCGAGCGGTCCGGCACCTCGACCGCCACGGTCACCCGGTTCAGCCGGGCGCTGGGTTTCAAGGGCTACGCGAACCTGCGGGTCGCCGTGGCCACCGAGACCGGCCGGGCCGAGCAGGCCCGCTGGGAGACCGACATCAGCGGCGACATCAACCCCGGCGACCAGCTCGACAAGGTGCTGGACATGATCACCGCCGCGGACACCCGGGCCATCCAGGCCACGGCGTCCGGATTGGACACCGCGGCGATCGAGCGGGTCGCGGCGGCGATCGCCACCGCCGGACGGGTGGAGATCTTCGGGCTGGGCAGCAGCGGTACGGCGGGCAGCGAGATGGCCTTCCGGCTGGAGCGCATCCGCGTCCCGGTGCGGTACCGCGCCGACACCCACACCGCCCTGACCAACGCCGCGCTGCTCGGCCCCGGTGACGTGGCGATCGCCCTGTCGCACTCCGGCCGCACCCGCGAGGCCATCGAGACCCTGGCCGAGGCGGCCGACCACGGGGCGCTGACCGTCGCGGTGACCTCGTTCGCCCGTTCGCCGCTGGCCGAGGTCGCCGACGTCGCGTTCGTGACCTCGGTGCACGAGACCACCTTCCGGCTGGCGGCGCTGTCCGCCCTGCACTCGCAGCTGCTGATCCTCGACCTCATCTACGTCGCCGTGGCCCAGCGCACCTACGAGCGCACCGCCGAGGCCCTCGAGCTGACCGTGCGGGCCGTCGACGCCCACCGGGTGCCCGAGCCCCACGCCAACCGCAAGCGAGCACGGAGGGACAAGCCGCTGTGAAGATCACAAGTGCCGCCTACGCCGAGGTCATCGCCGAGGCCATCACCCGGGTCGGGAGCAGTCAGCGTGACGCGGTGGCCCGGGCCGCCGACCTGCTGACCGCGACCCTGCGCGCCGGCGGGGTGATCCAGGCCTTCGGGTGCGGACACTCCGAGGCGCTGGCCATGGAGATCGCCGGCCGGGCGGGTGGCCTGGTGCCGACCAACAAGATCGCGCTGCGCGACATCGTCCTGTACGGCGGCGAACCCGCCGCGGTACTCACCGATCCGCAGCTGGAGCGCACGCCCAGCGTCGCCCACCGGCTCTACGACCTGGCCCCGATCAAGCCCGACGACACCTTCGTCATCGCCTCCAACTCCGGCGTCAACGGCGCCGTGGTGGAGATGGCGCAGCTGGTCAAGCAGCGCGGGCACGCGCTGATCGCGATCACCTCGCTGGCGCACTCGGCGCGGGTGGACTCGCGGCACGACAGCGGGCTCAAACTGACCGATCTCGCCGACGTCGTGCTCGACAACGGCGCCCCCTACGGCGACGCCGCGCTGCCCTACAGCGCCGGCGCCGGAATCGCCGGGGCGGTGGGTGCCGTCTCCTCGATCACCGCCGCCCTGCTGGCCCAGCAGCTGGTCACCGAGGTGGTGGCCCGGCTGCTGGCGCTCGGCATCACCCCGCCGGTCTATCTCTCCGACAACGTGCCGGGCGGGCGGGAGCACAACAAGGAGCTCGAAGCGCGGTACGCCGGGCGCATCCGGCGTACCGCTTAGGGAAGAAGGCCCAGCTGATGAACCGCCCACCCCTGGCCGAACCGTACCCCACGAGACGCACCCTGCTGCGCACGGCGCTGACCGCCGGCGTCGCGGCCCCGCTGCTCAGCGCCTGTGTGACCGGCGGCGGCGACGACAACGACCCGGCCGCCGGCAACACCGGCGCCAAGAGCGCCGACAACCCCCTGGGGGTCAAGGCCGAGACCCCGCTCGAGGTGGTGATCTTCAAGGGCGGGTACGGCGACGAGTACGCCAAGCACGCCGGCACCCTCTACACCCGCAAGTACCCGGGCGCCAAGATCGACCACCAGGGCCTGCAGAAGATCGGTGAGGCCCTGCAGCCCCGGTTCGTGGCCAACACACCCCCGGACGTCGTCGACAACACCGGCGCGAGCCGGCTCGACATCGCCACGCTGGTGGCGGCCAAGCAGGTCAGCGACCTGAGCGCGCTGCTGGACGCGCCGTCCTTCGACGACCCGGCCGTGACGGTGCGCGACACTCTGCTGCCCGGGGTGGTCGAGGACGGCACCTTCGGCAAGACCCCGATGACCCTGAACTTCACCTACACCGTCTGGGGGCTCTGGTATTCCAAGCCGCTGTTCGCCAAGAAGGGCTGGGCGTACCCGAAGACCTGGGACGAGATGCTGACGCTGTGCGCGACCATCAAGGCCGCCGGCATCGCGCCCTGGACCTACCAGGGCAAGTATCCGGAGTACATCAACGATCCGCTGCTCAGCATGGCCGCCAAGACCGGCGGGCTCGCGCTGGTCAAGGCCGTGGACAACCTGGAGCCCAACGCGTGGAAGGCGCCGGGGCTGATCGGGGCCGCCGAGGCGTTCGCCGAGCTGGCCGGCAGGGGCTACCTGATGGCCGGCTCCGAGGCGCTGACCCACACCGAGGCCCAGGCCGCGTGGTGCAACGGCAAGGCCGCGTTCATCCCGTGCGGGTCCTGGCTGGAGAGCGAGCAGAAGGACGTCACCCCGCCCGGCTTCGACATGGTGATGGGCGCGGTGCCGTCGCGGACGGCGGGCGACCAGCTCAAGCCGACCGCGGTGCAGGCCGCCAGCAGCGAGTCGTTCCTGGTGCCGGCCAAGGCGAAGAACCCGGCCGGCGGGATGGAGTATCTGCGGATCCTGTTCTCCAAGCAGTCCGCCAAGGCGTTCGCGTCCACGGCCGGCACGCTGCCCGCGGTGGCCGGGGCGACCGACGGGCTGACGTTGAGCAGCGGGCTCGGCTCGGTCCGCGACGCGGTCACCGCGGCCGGCCCCGAGACCTTCACCTACCGCTTCCGCACCTGGTACGCCCCGCTGGCCAAGGCCCTCGACGACGCCACCGGCGAGCTGGTGAACAAGCGCATCACCGCGGCGGAGTGGGCGCAGCGGGTGCAGAAGGCGGCGGACGCAATCGCCAAGGACTCCTCGGTGCAGAAGTACACCCGCTGATGCGGCACGGTCGGTGGCGGTTCCTGGCCGGCGCGCTGGTGCCCGCGCTGGTGCTGCACGTGGTCTTCGTGCTGTCGCCGTACGCGCAGGCCTTCTATCTGTCGCTGACCGACTGGACCGGCGTGGCCGGCGAGGCGCACTTCGTCGGGGCGGGCAACTACGCCCGCCTCGGCGGGGACTCGCTGTTCCTGGACGCGGTCCGCAACAACGCGGTGATGCTGGTGGTCGTCCCGCTGGTCACCATCGGCATCGGGCTGTTCCTGGCCAGCATGATGCACCTCGGCGGGCGGGGCGGGCGGCGCGGCATCGCCGGCTCGGGGGCGTACCAGATCGTGTACTTCTTCCCGCAGCTGCTCTCGCTCGTGGTCATCGCGGTCCTGTGGGGTTTCGTCTACAACCCCAACACCGGCCTGCTGAACGGGGGACTGCGCGCGATCGGGCTCGGCGGGCTCGCGCAGAGCTGGCTGGCCTCGCCGTCGCTGGCCCTGATCGCCGTGATGGCGGTGCTGGTCTGGTCGTCGGTCGGCTTCTACGTGGTGCTGTTCAGCGCGGCGATCGACGGCATCCCGCGGGAGCTGTTCGAGGCGGCGCTGCTCGACGGGGCCGGGGCCTGGGCGACCTTCCGCAAGGTGACGTTGCCGCTGGTCCGCGAGACCGTGCAGGTGGCGTTCGTCTATCTCGGCATCGCCGCGCTGGACGCCTTCGCGGTGGTGCAGGTGATGACGGTCGGGCCTGGCGGTCCGGACGGCGCCACCGAGGTCATCGGGCTCTCGCTGTACCGCAACGCGTTCACCTACGGCAAGTTCGGCTACGCCTCGGCCATGGGCGTCGCCCTGTTCTTCGCCACCCTGACCCTGGCCGTGCTGGCGCTGCGGGCCGGCCGCAAGGAGAGGCTGGAGCTGGCATGACGCTGGTGGATGAACGGCCCGCGGTGTCCGTACCACCGGCGCCCGCGCGCCGGGCCCGGCGGTCCTACGCCGTGTTCCCGGTGCACCTGGCCATGCTGGCCTGGGCGGTGGTCACCGCGCTGCCGCTGCTGTGGGCGGTGATCAGCTCGTTCAAGACCGACACCGAGATCCTCAACGAGCCGTGGTCGCTGCCCGCCTCCCCGCAGCCGGGCAACTGGGCGCGGGCCTGGACCGAGGCCAGCATCGGCCGCTACTTCCTCAACAGCCTCATCGTGGTCGGCGGGGCTCTGCTGCTGACCATGCTGCTCGGCTCGCTGGTCGCCTACGCCCTGGCCCGCTACGAGTTCCGGGGCAACCGGCTCATCTACTACACCTTCGTCGCGGCCATGTTCTTCCCGGTCTTCCTGGCCCTGGTGCCCCTGTTCTTCGTGGTGCAGCGGCTCGGGCTGCTGGGCACGTACCAGGGTCTGATCCTGGTCTATGCGGCGTATGCCGTGCCTTTCACGGTCTTCTTCCTGCACTCGTTCTTCCGCACCCTGCCCGGCGAGGTGGCCGAGGCGGCGTTCATCGACGGCTGTTCGCACGGTGCCGTCTTCTTCCGCGTCATGCTGCCGATGGCCCGGCCGGGCCTGGTCGCCGTCGGCATCTTCAATTTCCTCGGGCTCTGGAACCAGTACCTGCTCCCACTGGTCCTCAACCCCGACCCGGACCGGTACGTCCTGGCGCAGGGTCTGGCCGCCCTGTCGGTCAGCCAGGGCTACCGCAGTGACTGGAGCGGTCTGTTCGCCGGCCTGACCATCGCCATGCTGCCGGTGCTGATCGCCTACGTCGCGTTCCAACGCCACATCCGCGCCGGAATGACCGCCGGCGCGGTCAAGTAGGTCCCCTCACCCCCCATTCCGGAGGACCCCCATGTCCAAAATCCTCAAGCTGCTGGGTGTGACGACGCTGCTGAGCTCCCTGGCCGTCTTCACCCACGCCGCCGGCGCCTCCGCCGCCGACTGCGGCTACCTGTTCGACGACTTCTCCTACAGCTCGTCCGGTGACAGCTCGCTGACCGCGCACGGCTGGACTCCGCGCAGTTACGCCGGCGGACCGGGCGTGCCGGGAGCGACGTGGTCGCCGAGCAGCATCACCTTCCCCACTGAGGGCGGGCAGAAGGTCATGCAGCTCACCGCCTCGACCGACGGCACCGGCGCCGGCACCAGCCACGCGGAGCTCTACAGCACCCAGAAGCGTTACCTGGAGGGCACGTACGCCAGCCGGGTCCGCTTCACCGACACCCCCACGGCCGGCAACGACGGCGACCACATCAACGAGACGTTCTTCACCATCAGCCCGCTCAACGGCGACCTGGACCCGACGTACAGCGAGCTGGACATCTCCGAGTACCTGCCCAACGGCGGGTGGGGCGAGACGGGCCCGATCAACTACCAGACGACCTGGTACACGTACCGGGCCGAGCCGTGGCTGGCCGACAACGTGCACTCCGAACAGCGGTCCAGCCTCAACGGCTGGCACGACCTGGTCGCCACGGTGGCCGACGGGCACGTCAAGTACTACATCGACGGTGTGCTGGTCGGTGACCACTCGGGCAAGTTCTACCCGCGGCAGACCATGACGATCAACTGGAACCTCTGGTTCATCGACACGGCGGCGCACACCGGCGGGCGCAGCACCTACATCCAGCAGGTGGACTGGGTGCTGTTCGCGAAGAACCAGGCGCTGACCCCGGCCGAGGTGAGTGCGCGGACCGCGGGCTACCGCTCGGCCGGCAGCACGTTCGCGGACACGGTGGACACCACGGGGGGCTGCACCCCGCCGACCAACCCGCCGTCCACTCCGCCGACGAGTCCGCCCACCACGCCGCCGTCGCAGGGCGACTGCACCAACGCGCCGGAGTGGGCGTTCGGATCGGTCTACCAGGGCGGGCAGACCGTCAAGCACGAGAAGAGCCGCAACGGCGACCCCAGCGGCCCGCCGTCGGGTGAGGGCAAGCACCTGTGGAAGGCCCGGTACTGGACGCAGGGCTCCGAGCCCGGCTGGACCCAGCAGTGGCAGGACCTCGGTCGCTGCTGATCCTTCTCGCGGGGGCGTCGCCACCGGCGGCGCCCCCGCTCAGGTCAGCCAGGTCCAGCACTGCCAGCCGATCCCGGCCAGCCCGGCCGCGGTCAGCGCGGCCAGGTACGCCACCACCAGCCGGACGTCACGCAGGACGCACTTGGACCGTTGCAGTCCCGCCCGCCGTGCCCGCACGTAGCCGGCCAGCCCCAGTGTGGCGAACGCGGTGACCGCCAGCGGCCCGGCCAGCCAGGCCAGCGCGGCCACGGTGGCGTAGACACACAGTCGCAGCGGATCGGCCGGAGTGCCGGTCACCGCCGCACCACTGCCTGGGGAAGGCGCTGGGCGGCCAGCTGCGGCCAGGCCTGCACGGCGCAGAACGGCGCGCACTGGTCCCGGTCGTCCTTGCGGGTGCCGACGTGCACGCAGCACTGCAGCAGCCGTTCCTCCACCATCGTGGCCATGTCCATGAACGGCTTGACGGTGATCCGCTTGACCCGTTCGGCCAGCATCCGGCGCAGCCGCTCCCGGCCGCCGGGCAGGCTCGACGACGCCATCGCGGCCAGCGTGCCGATCCCCAGGTCGCAGTTCGCGCAGATGTCACGCCACAGGTCGCCGACCCGGGGATGCGACAGCGACGACTGCTCCGAGAGCAGGCCGAGCAGCGAGTCGCGGACCGCCCGGCGCAGCTGCGCGGGCAGCTCGGTGTCGGCGATCCGGTTGGCCACGGCGTCGGGCGCCAGCTCCAGGAAGGACAGCAGCCGGTCGTGGCCGACCAGGGCGGTCAGCGAGCGCCACTCGCCGGTGTCGTCGCGCAGCAGGTAGCCGACCGAACAGCAGTGCGGGTGCGAGCAGGGCAGCGCGGTCAGGTCCCGCCAGGTGACCAGGTCGCCGGTCTGCGGGCCGAGCCGGGCCAGCACCCCGGTGTGGGTGAGCCGGCGGCTGCTGTCGATGACCCCGGAACGGCCGGAGCCGAACTGCGGCTGGATCGACACCCCGCCCACGTACGGCGTGTCCAGCGCCCGCTTGACGACCGCGCCGATCTCGTCGTCGTTGACGTCCAGCGCGGCCGTCATGGTCAGCGTGGTGAAGATGCCGCGCCCGGCCAGCCGGTCGATGGCCTGTTCCTTGGCCCGGCGGAGGTCGGCGCCGCGGTGCTGCCGGTGCGCGCGCTCACTGACCCCGTCGTACTGCAGGTACACCTCGACCCGTTCGCGATGGGCGGCGAGCAGGTCCAGCAGGGCGTCGTCGCGGGCGATCCGCAACCCGTTGGTGTTGAGCAGGATCCGCACGACGTCCCGGGCGGCGACCGCGTCGAGCAGCTCGGCCAGGTACGGGTACAGGGTGGGCTCACCACCGGAGAGCATGAGCACGTCGATGCGCTGCCGCTCGCGGGCCAGCCGGGCGTCGAGACTGGCCAGTACGTCGGCCAGCGGGACGACGGTGTCCAGGGCCGGCGACGAGTCGGCGAAGCACGTGGGGCAGCGCAGGTTGCACGAGTCGGTGAGGTCGGTGAGCAGGATGCAGGTGTGCTGCGTCTGCATCTCCGGCAGCCCGTCGAGGTAGGCGGCCGGCACCGGGGCGAAGTTGCCGGCCAGGTCGGGCTCGTGCTGCTTGGTCGGCGCGGTCCACTGCTCCAGGTAGGTCAGGATCGCCGGGTGCTCGTCGTACAGGGTGCGCACGAGGCCGTGCCGCGGGCAGCCGCGCTCGAGCCAGACCTGCTCGTCGCGGACCACGAGCCGGCCGGAGAGCCGGGCGACCTCGGCCAGCGGGCGCTGCGGGTGCTCGTCGTGGCAGTGCGGGCAGAACGCGTTGACATAGCGGTGGATGCGGTCGCCGCGCAGCGGCATGCCGGTGCCCATCAGTGGTCCCTCCGGTAGTGCTTGTCATGAGGCCGAGATCAGGGCCACGCACAGCCCGAACCCGACGAGCGGCAGCACGATCAGGCCGGTGGCCCACCCGATGAACAGCCCGATCCCCAGGCCCCGGTCGCCCTTGACGATCAGGACGGTGCCGGCCGCGACGACGGCGGCGAACAGCACCAGCTGACCGAGCAGGCTGCCCCCGATCAGCGCCTGGTCGGCGGCATCGCCCGCGCCCCAGATGGCGGCGGCGACCAGGCCGGCGCACATCAGGTGCCCGAGCAGCGCGAGTCCGATCCCGGCCCAGACGGCACCGGTGCGGATCGGCTGCGGCGGCGGCCTCATACCGGCACCCCCTGCGTGCGGGCGGCCCGGTGCCGCCGGGCGAGGATCACGAGCCGCCAGGCCAGCAGGGGAGCGCAGGCCAGCAGGAACAGCTGCGGGCGGGTCAGCCCGGCCGCCACCACCTCGTTGCCGCGGACGAACTCGACCGCGAACCGGAACACGGCGTAACCCGTCAGGTAGCCGGTGAACAGGGCGTCCGGCTGGGTGATCCGGTCGCGGGCCAGGATCAGCACGGCCAGGGCGAGGAGATGAAAAGCGATCTCGTACGCGAAAGAGGGGTGCCGCGGCACACCGTCCACGGTGACGCCCCAGCCCGCGCCGGTGGGCGTGCCGGGCCGTTCGGTGAGCAGGCACCCGATCCGGCCGACCGCCATACCGGCGGCGATCGCGGGCGCGAACAGGTCGCCGCTGCGGGCCCGGTACCCGCAGAGCCGCTTGGCGACCAGCACACCGAGGTACGCGCCGGCCAGGCCGGAGAGGATGCTGCGGTTGCCGTACGCCCACTGCTCGGCCAGGGTGGCGTTCTGCCGCGGGTCCAAGTGCTGCAGCCAGGTGCCGAGCCGGCCGAACAGGGCGCCGCCGACGAGCACCCCGGCCACCAGGTACCAGAGCCGCTCGTCGCCGCGGCCGCGCCGGCGTACCTCGGCGGCGAAGACCAGCCCGGCGACCGCCAGGCCGAGCGCGACGAAGACGTCATGCGTACCCGCAGGCATTTGCCCGATATGCACCGAATCACGATATAGCAAGCGTCGTCGGATCAGGCGCGGTCGGGTCATCCGGGTAGCGTCTGGCGGCGTGACCCGGACGACCGTGGTGCGGCTGCTGACCTTCAACGCGCTCATGCGCGGTGACGTCCGGGCGCGGCTGCGGGCCCTCGGCACGGTCCTGGAGCAGTCCTCCTACGACGTGGTCTGCCTCCAGGAGGTGCTGCTGCATCGCCATGCGACCCTGGTGCGCCGCCTCGCCCGGCACTACGGCCACCACGCGCGGTCCGGCTCCCCGCTCCTGGAGGGCGGCCTCGTGCTGCTGTCCCGGTGGCCGATCCGGACCGCCCGCTTCGTGCGGTACCCGCGCACCGGCCCGCCCCGTCCCGAATACCTCATGCGCAAGGGCGTCCAGCTCGCCGTCCTGGACACGCCCGCCGGCCCGCTCGCGATCGCGAACACCCACCTGTCCGCCAACCGCGACGGAGACTGGTCACCGGCGAACCGCTACACCCGGGTCGCCCGCGCCGAACTGGATCACCTCGCCGGTGAGCTGGCCCGGCTCGACCCGGCGCTGCCGGTCGTGGCGGTCGGCGACTTCAACGTCCCTCGCACGGCCGCCGCGCTCACCGGCTTCCTGGCCCGGGCCGGGCTCACCGACGTGCTGGCCGGCGACCCCGCGCCGACGTACCGGCCCACCCCGCGCTGGCCGGCCCCGCCCGCCTTCGACCACGTGCTGATCCGGCCGGCGCCGCAGCGGGAGCTCTCCGCGGAGGCGCGGATCGTCCTGCGGGACGCGGTGACGCTGCCGGGTGGCCGGCCGGGGTATCTGTCCGATCACTACGGTGTCGAAGCGGTGCTGTCCCTGGGCGGCTGAGCTGCCACGACCACAAAGACCACAACGACCACCGTGTCCGTAACGATGACCGCCGATGGTCCCGCGATGCAGCATCTCTGAAACACGCAGGCAACACAGAGGAGCGGTCGTGAAGGACACAGTTGTGCGGCGCCCGGGTCGCGTCGTCGCCGCGGGGATGGCCGCGGCGCTGCTGGCCGCCACCGCGGCCGGGTGCACCAAGGACACCGCCGGCGGGCGGACCGGCACCGGCGAGGTGCGCTATCCGACCAAGACAGTGCAGCTCATGGTGCCCGCCGCGCCGGGCGGCGGCTGGGATCTCACCGCCCGCACCATGCAGCAGGCGATGACCGACGGCAAGCTCGTCGAGCAGCCTGTCGAGGTCTACAACGTCACCGGCGCGGCCGGCACCATCGGGCTGGCCCAGCTCGTCTCCAAGAACCGCGGCGACGCCCACCACCTGATGGTCATGGGCCTGGTGATGGTCGGCGGCGTGGTGGCCAACAAGTCGCCGGTGAAGCTGGACCAGGTCACCCCGATCGCCACGCTCACCGCCGAGCAGGAGGTCATCGTCGTCCCGGCGGCCTCCAAGTACCAGAACCTCAAGCAGCTCATGGACGACGCCAAGACCGCACCGGCGTCGGTCAACTGGGGTGGCGGCTCGGCCGGCGGCACCGACCAGATCCTGGTCGGGCTGCTCGCCAAGGCGGCCGGCGCCGACCCCGAGGCGATGAAGTACGTCGCGTACTCCGGTGGCGGCGAGGCCAAGGCCGCGCTGCTCTCCGGTGACCTGACCGCGGCCGTCTCGGGCCAGAGCGAGTTCAAGGACCTGGTCGCGTCGGGCAAGGTCCGCGCGCTCGCGGTTTCCGGTGCGACCGGCGTCGACGTCGGCGGCGGGTCGCCGGCCCCGACCGTCAAGGAGCAGGGGTACGACGTCGAGCTGATGAACTGGCGCGGAATCGTGGCCCCGCCCGGGATCGACGTCCCGACCAAGGACGCCGTGACCGCCCTCATGGACCGGCTGCACTCCTCGGAGTCGTGGAAGTCCGCGTTGCAGAAGCAGGGCTGGGAGGACTTCTACCAGAGCGGTGATACCGCGTCGACGTTCTTCACCAGCGAGAACCAGCGCATCACCGCGGTGCTCACCGACATCGGGCTCGGCTAGATGACCACCGACGTGGCACCGGCCCGCCGTACCGGTGGAGTGATCCTCGCCGGCGGGCTGGTGCTCGCCGGCGTGGGTCTGCTCTGGTCGGCGGTGTCGGCGGCCGATGGTGACCTCGGCCTGCAGAGCCCGCGCCTGGCCCCGGTCGTGATCGCCGCGGCCTGGGTTGTCGTCGCGCTGGCGCACCTGATGGCCCAGCTGCGCACCCGGGAGGCGCCGCCGGAGGAGAAGCCCGGCTGGTGGAGCCCGGCCGGGGTGGTCGCGAGCCTGGTCGGCTTCGCCGTCGCCCTGGAGTACGCCGGCTTCGTCGTCTCCGCCGCTGCCTTCGTCGTCGTGGTGTCCCGGGTCCTCGGCAGCCGCCACCTGGTCCGTGACGTCATCGTGGCGGTACTGCTGCCGACGGCGGTCTACCTGGTCTTCACCCGGCTGCTCGACATCTTCCTGCCCGCGGGGGTGTTTCCGCTGTGAACGTCTTCGGTGATCTGCTCTCCGGCTTCGGCACCGTGCTGAGCCCGCAGTACCTGCTGTACGCGGCGATCGGCGTCACTCTGGGCACGTTCGTCGGCGTGCTGCCCGGCATCGGCCCGGCCCTGACGATCGCGCTGCTGCTGCCGGTCACCTTCAGCCTGGACGACCCGATCGGCACGTTCATCATGTTCGCCGGCATCTACTACGGCGCCATGTACGGCGGCTCCACCACCTCGATCCTGCTCAACACCCCGGGCGAGTCGGCGTCGGTGGCCACCGCGATCGAGGGCTATCAGATGGCCCGGCGCGGAAGGGCGAAGGCCGCCCTGGCCACGGCCGCGATCGGATCGTTCGTGGCCGGCACCATCTCCACGCTGTTGCTGAGCCTGCTGGCCCAGCCGGTGGCGAAGCTGGCGACCACGTTCCGCGCGGCCGACTACTTCGCGCTGGCGTTGCTGGCCATGGTCGCGGTCACCGCGCTGGTCGGCCGGTCGGTCGTGCGCGGCCTGATGTCGCTGGTCTTCGGCCTGTTCCTGGGGCTGGTCGGGATCGACGCGCTGACCGGGCAGGCCCGGTTCACCTTCGGCACGATGGAACTGCTGGAGGGCGTGGACATCGTGGTGGTGATCGTCGGCCTGTTCGCGATCGGCGAGACCCTCTACGTCGCGAGCCGGCTGCGGCACCTGCCTGAGCACGTGCATCCGCTGGAGCCCGGGTCGGCGCGGCACGGCTGGCTCACCCGCGACGACTGGCGGCGCTCGTGGGGGCCGTGGCTGCGCGGGACGGCGGTGGGCTTCCCGTTCGGGGCGCTGCCGTCGGGCGGAGCGGACGTGCCGACGTTCCTGTCGTACACCTACGAGAAGCACCGGGCGCGGGACCGGGCCGAGTTCGGTAAGGGGGCGATCGAGGGGGTGGCCGGTCCGGAGGCGGCCAACAACGCGGCGTTCTCGGGGGTGCTCGTACCGTTGCTGACCCTCGGCATCCCCACCTCCGCGACCGCCGCGGTCATGCTGGCCGCTTTCCAGATCTTCAACCTGCAGCCCGGCCCGCAACTGTTCGACACCTCGCCCGAGCTGGTCTGGGCGCTGATCGCCTCGCTCTACGTCGGCAACGTGCTGCTGTTGCTGCTCAACCTGCCGCTGATCCGGGTCTGGGTCAAAGTGCTGCAGATCCCGCGACCCGTCCTGTA
The DNA here is from genome assembly GCF_040649415.1 of Actinoplanes sp. NPDC048967. NCBI lineage: Bacteria > Bacillati > Actinomycetota > Actinomycetes > Micromonosporales > Micromonosporaceae > Actinoplanes > Actinoplanes sp. NPDC048967. The sequence continues at coordinate 407,453 of NZ_JBEZFL010000008.1, read as the reverse complement.
CGCCGGCATCCTGGTCTTCGCCACGCTCGGGGTCTACGCCGCCACGGGCAGCGTCAACCAGGTGTTCATCGCCTACGCCGTCGGGGTGATCGGCTTCGGGATGCGGCACTTCGACTTCCCGATCGCGCCGGTGATCCTGGGCCTGATCCTCGGCCCGATGATGGAGGTGCAGTTCCGCCGGGCGCTGCTGGTGGCCAACGGTGATCTGAGCACGTTCGTGACCCGGCCGCTGACGGCGATCCTGCTCGCGTGTGCGGTGCTGGCGTTCGTGGTGCCGTACCTGCCGCGCATCGTGGCCCGGCTGCGCGGCCGCGACCCGCGCGACGAGCCCGGCAAGCTGGTGTTCGCCGAGGACGACTAGCCGAACGCGCGGCGGAAGTCGTCCAGCGCGAGGTCCGGGTCGTCGCTGGCCCAGCCCTCCAGGGCGACGACGCCGCGGTAGCCGAGCCGGCGCAGGGCCGCGGCGACGGCGGGATAGTGGATCTCACCGGTGCCCGGCTCGCACCGGCCCGGCACGTCGGCGACCTGGATCTCGCCGATCCACGGCAGGGCCCGCTCGACGAGCTGGACGAGGTTCCCCTCACCGATCTGCGCGTGGTAGAGGTCCAGGTTCATCCGCAGGTGCGGACTGCCGACGGCTTCCACCAGGGCCAGCGTGTCGGCCGCCCGGGCGAAGGGGACGTCGGGGTGGTCGACCGCGGTGTTGAGGTTCTCCAGGGTGAAGACCCGCCCGGCCCGCTCACCGAGCTCCGCCAGCCGGCTCAGGGTCCGGACGGCGGTGAGCCACATCGCGGGCGTCACCACCGCGGCCGGGACGACCGGCAGTCCCCGGTCGTCGAGTCCGGTGCCGTGCACGTTCAGGCGTGGGCAGCCGAGCCGCTCGGCGGCCTCCAGCGAGAGCCGGGCGGTGGCCAGGAGCTCGTCGGCGCCGTCCGGGTCGGCCAGGGTGCCCCGCAGGTAGCCGGTCATCGACGAGATCGTCGCGCCGGTCGCGGCCAGCGTGTCGAGGTCCTGGCCCGCCCAGTTCCACATCTCGACCTCGAAGCCGCGCTCGGCGATGCGCCGCACCCGGTCGGCGAACGGAAGGTCGAGGAAGACCATCTCGGCGCAGACGGCCAGCCGGTAGCCGCTCACCCGGCCACCTCGTCGATGCGGACCGGACGGCCGCCGGCCACCGACGCGGCGGCGGCCAGCGCGATGGCCAGGGCGGCCCGGGCGTCCTCGCCGGTCACCGGCGCCGGCGTGCCGGAGCGGACCGCGTCGGCGAACGCCGCCAGCTCAGCGGTGTAGGCGCCGGTGAACAGCTCCTGGTCACTGCGGACGGTCCCGGCCGTCCGGCCCGGGGCGCCGGAGAAGACCATCGTGGTACGGCGGCCGTCGCCCATGGTGGCCGTGCCGCCCGGGCCGAACACCTCGCCGCGGACGTCGTAGCCGTAGGTGGCCTCGAAGCAGGCCTCCGCCGTGCCGATCGCGCCGTTGTCGAAGCGCACGGTGACCACGGCCGTGTCGAGCAGCCCCCGGTCCCGCCAGCCCGGCTCGACCAGGGCGTCGGCGACCGCGTGGACCTCCACGGCCGTGCCGCCCGGGTTGAGGAACCGCAGCGTGTCGAAGTCGTGGATCAGGGTCTCGAGGAAGATCGTGCCCGGCGGTACGCGCGCCGGGTCGAACCCGCCCGGATCCCGGGTCAGCGACCGCAGCAGCCGGGGCGTCCCGATCGTGCCGGCGTCCAGCAGCGCCCGTGCCGCCTGCCAGTCGGGGGCGAACCGCCGGTTGAAGCCGACCTGCAGCACCACCCCGGCGGCACGGGCGGCCGCGACGGCCCGGTCGGCGCCGGGCAGGTCGAGGGCCATCGGCTTCTCGCAGAACACGTGCTTGCCCGCCTCGGCCGCCGCGACGACCAGGCCGGCGTGGAACCGGGCGGGCGCGGCGATCACCACCGCGTCGACCTCCGGGTCGCCCCACACCTGGGCCGCATCGGTGTAGGCCCGGTCGGCGTCGAGGGCATCGGCCAGCGCTTCGGCCGCGCCCGGCGCCGGGTCGGCCACCGCCACCAGCCGGGTGCCGCGCAGCCGCCGGCTCACGGTCTCGCCGTGGAACGAGCCCATCCGGCCCGACCCGATCAGCGCGACTCTGACCTCTTTACTGGAACGTTCCATGCCACGAGAGTGGGCCGCGGCACCGGCCGGCGTCAAGGGTGGAAGCTGGAACGTTCCAGACTGTGCGACTACGCTGGGCCGGTGCGCAGCGCGGAACGGAGAGCGACCCTGGCCGACGTGGCGGCACGGGCCGGCGTGTCCAAGTCGCTGGTGAGCCTGGTGATGCGTCACGAGCCGGGAGCCGGCACCGAGACGCGGCGCCGGGTCCTCGAGGCCGCCGACGAGCTCGGCTACCACCCCGACAGCCGGGCCCGGCTGCTGCGCAGCGGCCGCAGCCGGCTGCTCGGCGTCGTGTTCGGCATCCAGCACGACTTCCACGGCGACCTGGTCACCGACCTCTACGCCGCCGCCCGGGAGACCGGTTACGAGGTGGCGCTGAGTGCCGTCACGCCCGGCCGCGACGAGCGGGAGGCGACAGCCGGCCTGCTCCAGGACCGCTGTGAGGCGCTGATCCTGCTCGGGCCGCAGCAGCCCACCGCGAGCCTGGTCCGGCTGGCCACCCGGCTGCCGGTGATCGTGCTGGCCCGGGGCGTCCGGCACGCGGCCGTGGACGTCGTCCGCACCGCCGACGCCGAAGGGCTGCACCAGGCCGTCGATCACCTGGTCCAGCTGGGCCACCGCCGGATCGCGCACATCGACGGCGGGCGCGCCCCCGGCGCCGCCGAGCGCCGCCGTGGATACCGCGACGCCCTGCGGGGCCACGGCCTCGACCGGTACGCACGGATCGTCCCGGGCGGCCTCACCGAGGAGGACGGCGCGGCGGCGGCCCGGGTGCTCCTCGACGACCCGCCGACCGCCGTGACCGTCTTCAACGACCGCTGCGCCACCGGGGTCCTCGACGTCCTGGCCCGGCACGGACGCCAGGTGCCCGGCGATCTCAGCGTGGTCGGCTACGACGACAGCCGGCTGGCCCGGCTCGCGCACGTCGACCTCACCACGATCGCGCAGGACGCCGGCACGATGACCAGGCTCGCCGTACGCCGGGCGATCGACCGGATCGAGGGGACCGCGGTGGCCCGGCGCGAGGTCGTCGTCCCGCCCCGGCTGGTCGTCCGGGGCACCACCGGACCGCCAATACATTGACAGACGTAGATGTCTTCTGAAAGTCTCGGTGCGGGACCGCCGCGGGAGCAAGTGGCCGGTCGGGAGAGGGCGAGACTCCCGGCCCACCGTCCACCGATGCCCGCGCGCGTCGTGCTTTCCGTCCCCCGGCGACGTTGCCCGGGCATCTCGATCCCTCATCGAGTGCTGGAGGCACCATGTCCTCGACCATCCGACTGCCCCGACCCGTGGCCCGCACCGGCACCGTGCTGGTGGCAGCCGTTCTGCTGCTCACCACCGCGCTGGCCGGCGGCGCGTTCGCCCACGGTTCGACGATCGACCCCGCGTCGCGCAACTACGGCTGCTGGAAGCGCTGGGGCAGCGACTTCCAGAATCCGACCATGGCCACCGTGGACCCCATGTGCTGGCAGGCCTGGCAGGCCGACACCACCGCGATGTGGAACTGGAACGGTCTCTACCGGGAGAACGTCCAGGGCAACCACCAGGCCGCCGTCCCCAACGGCACGCTGTGCAGCGCCGGCAACACCGGCGGCACCCGCTACTCGGCGCTGGACACGCCGGGCAACTGGACCGCCACCCGCATCCCGAGCTCGTCGGCGTTCACGGTGGTGGCCCACGACCAGGCCCGGCACGGCGCCAAGTACTACCGGGTCTACGTGAGCCGGCAGGGCTACAACCCGCTGACCCAGCGGCTGTCCTGGAGTGACCTGACCCTGCTCAAGGACACCGGGCCGATCGCGCCCGGCGCCGGCGAGACCACCTCCGACCCGGCCCTGGGTGGCGTGTCGGTGAAGATCCCGGTGAGCGCACCGGGGCTGACCGGCCGGCACATCGTCTACACCGTGTGGGAGGCCGGGCACGCCGACCAGGTCTACTACTGGTGCGCGGACGTGAACTTCGGGTAGCTAGGCGATCCAGCGGTACCGGCGTTGCGGCCGGCCCGCCGACCCGTAGCGGAGCCGGACCTCGGCCTTTCCCGCGGTGACGAAGTGCTCGAGATAACGGCGGGTGCTCACCCGGGAAAGGCCGATCCGCTCGGCGCACTCCTCGGCCGACAGGTCACCCGGGCAGTCGCGCATCGCGTCCGCGATCAGGCGGGAGGTTTCCGCGGTCAGCCCCTTCGGCATCGGCGCGCTGGACATCCGCAACGTCACGAACAGCTGATCCACGTCGGGCTGCCCCACGTCGGTGCTGAGCGCGAGCCGGTCGTGCACGGCGGCGTAGCGCTCCAGCCGGTCACGCAGCACGTCGAAACCGAACGGCTTGAGCACGTAGTGCACGACGCCTCCGCGCAGCGCCGAGCGTACGGTCGACACGTCGCGCGCCGCCGTCACCGCGAGCACGTCCGGCCCGCCGTCCCCGCTGTCCCGCAGCCGCCGAAGCACGTCCAGCCCGGTGATGTCGGGCAGGTAGATGTCCAGCAGCACCAGATCCGGCCGCACCGCACCGACCTGGGCCAGCGCGTCGGCGCCGGTGTGCGCGACCCCGACCGTGGTGAAGCCGGGCACCCGGTCGACAAAACCGCGGTGCACCTTGGCCACCATGAAGTCGTCGTCCACCACCAGTACGCGGATCACGCCACCACCTCCCGGGCCGGTGGCAGCCGGGCGGTGAAGGTCGAGCCGCGCACCTCGACGCCGCCGCCGCGGTGCCCGCAGATCAGCCGGATCATCGCCAGGCCCAGCCCGTGGTGGCCGTCCACCTGGTCCTTGGTGCTCCAGCCCTGCTGGAACACCCGGTCGGCCAGCTCCGGCCCGACCCCGGGCCCCGAGTCGGTCACCGTCACCACCACCTCGCCCACCGGCGTCGTCGTCACCCGTACGGTGATGGACCCGCCCGGACCCACCGCGTCGAGCGCGTTGTCCACCAGGTTGCCGACCACCGTGACCAGGTCGGCCGACAGCTGATCGTCGACCGTGGGCAGGTCCGTGCCCTCGGCGATGGTCAGCGTGACCCCCTGCTCGGCGGCCAGGCTGGCCTTGGCGATCAGCAACGCGGCCAGGGCCGGGTCCCGGATCACCCTGGTCACCTCCCGGTCCAGGGTCTCGTGCAGCTCGCTGGTCCGGTTGATGTAGCGGACCACCTCCTCGTGCTCGCCCAGCTCGACCAGGCCGGAGATGGTGTGCAGCCGGTTCACGAACTCGTGCGCCTGGGCCCGCAGGGTGTCGGTCGTGTGCCGGCTGACGTCGAGCTCCCGGCGCAGCGCGGTCAGCTCGGTGCGGTCGCGCAGGGTGGTCACCGAACCCGCGGCGCGGCCCCGCATGACGACCGGCTGACGGTTCAGCACCACCACCCGGTCGTCGCTGAGCACCACCTGGTCGACCCCCTCCGACCGGCCGGTGAGCACGTCCAGCAGCGCCGGCTCGAAGCCCTGCTCCAGCAGGGACCGGCCGACCGCGTCCGGGCGCAGCCCGAGCAGCCGGATCGCCTCGTCGTTGACCAGGGTCACCCGGTGCGCGGTGTCGGTGCCGATCACACCCTCCTTGATGCCGTGCAGCATCGCCTCCCGGTGCTCGACCAGGCCGGTGATCTCGCGCGGCTCCAGGCCCAGGGTCTGCCGCTTCACCCGCCGCGCGAGCAGCAACGAGCCGCCGACGCCCAGCGCGGCCCCCAGCACCAGGTAGGTGAGCAGGTTGGTCAGCGCGCTGCCGAGCTGATCGGCCGGGGTGGGATAGGCCCGGCCCACGATGATCAGCCCGATGAAGTGGCCGTCCTGCTCGTCCAGCACGGGAACGTGCGCGACCAGCGCCTTGCTGCCGCTCTCGATGACACCGACCCAGGACCGGCCGCTGAGCGCCGGACTGCCGGCCATCGGCGCGGGCCGCCCGGCGTCCGGGCCGGTGACGACGGTCCCGGCCGCGTCGGCGACCACCACGTACGAGGCACCGGACACCGCCCGCGCACTCTCCGCCACCGTCTCCAGGGCATCGCGGCCCAGCGGATTGCCCAGCCCCAGCCGCACGGTCCGGTTGATCGCCGCGTTCTCACCGACCGACCGCAGCCGCTCGCCCTCGACCCGGCGGAACGCGGCGTCGGCCTCGGCGATCGAGACCGCGGCGACCGCCCCGACGACGAGCAGGACGATGGCCAGTTGCAGGGCGAGCAACTGGCCGGCCAGGGAGAGCCGGTGTCTCATGCAACAGCATCCTGCGCCGATCGGCCGTGCTGCGCCAGACTGTCGGCATGCGAAGACGCTCCCTGCTCGGCGGCGCGCTGGCAGCCGTCCTGGCGGGGTGCGCCGCGCCGGCCGGGCCGGGCGACGACCTGCGGATCATGGTGCCGAACCCGCCCGGCAGCGGCTACGACATCACGGCCCGGGTGCTGGCCACCGCGCTCGGCGACGCCGGCATCGCCCGCGGCGTCGAGGTGTTCAACCTGCCCGGCGCGGGGGGAGTGGTCGGGCTGCGCCGGCTCGCGTACGAGCAGGGCAACGCCCGGCTGGTCATGCTCATGGGGCTGGGCCTGATCGGTGCCGGGATCGCGGCCGGTGCCGAGGTCACGCCGGCGGAAGCCACGCCGATCGCCCGGCTGGTGCAGGAGCCGTCGATCGTGGTGGTGCGCCGCGATTCGCCGTACGGCTCGCTCGACGAGCTGATCGAGGCCTGGCGGGCCGACCCGGCCGGGGTGCCCGCCGGCGGTGGCTCCTCGATCGGCGGACCCGACCACCTGGCCACCATGTTGCTGGCCGAGGCGGCCGGCCTGGCGCCGGCCCGGGTCGCCTACCGGCGCAACGACGGCGGCGGCGACCTGCTCGCCGCCGTCCTCGGCCGCGAGGTCGCGTTCGCCCTGTCCGGCCTGAGCGAGTACGCCGACCAGATCACCTCGGGCCAGCTGCGGGCCCTCGCGGTGACCAGCGAGCAGACCGTCGACCAGGTGCCGGCGCCGACGGTCCGGGCCGCCGGCCTCGACGTCGTCTTCAACAACTGGCGTGGCATCGTCGCCCCGCCCGGTCTGGCCCCCGCCGATGCGGCCGCGCTGCGGGCGACTGTCGCGAAGCTGGACACCTCGGCGCCCTGGGCCGCGGCCCGCGGCCGCTTCGGCTGGACGCCGGCCTATCTGACCGGCGACGCCTTCGGCGCCTTCATGGCCGAGGAGAGCGCCCGGGTGGCCGGCGTCCTGCGCCGGCTCGGCCTGCACCGCCCTTGACCGGTACGCCGGCCCCGGACCTGATCGCCGTGAAGTCGCCTTCCTCGTAACGGCTCGCAGCCCTGCCACGGGCTACACGTCCGCGGCGCCACCGCGCACGGTTCGTGACCCGTCGCCGATGCGCGGCCGGCCGGCACCTCCCAGGAAGACGAGTCCGGACGCCGGGTGCCACCGGGCCGGCGCACGCCAGCAACCCGGATCCGCCCCGGGTTCTGTCGTACCCGTCCGATACAACTACGACCCGATCGATCGTGCGGGAGGACCGGATCGTGACCGAGGACGAGATCGTCTACGAGCGGCGCAGCGCGGCGCCGGTCATCGCGCCCGTGCGCCCGCGCAAGCTGGCCAAGGTGCCCTTTGTGGAGCTGGCCGAGGGCCGGTTGCAGGGCGTCGTCTCGAGCGGCTCGGACGCGTCGCGGGTCTACGTCTCCTCGATCACCGCCGGGGACCACGGGCTGAGCTGCACCACCAACAACAACCGGCCCTGCGGCGGCCTCGGCCCGGCCCGGCCGTGCAACCACATCGGCGCGCTGATCGACGCCGCGGTGGCGCAGTACGGCCTCGACCGGGTGACCCGCTACCTCAAGGCCTGCCCGAGGGCGAGCAGGACCTCCGCCACGCCCTGCACCCGACGACGGCGCCGAGGCACTCCGCCGAGGTGTTCAGCGGCTTCCTGCGCCACCTGGCCTATCTGGAGCTCCCGCCGGCCGCCGACCCCCTGCCCGAGCTGCAGTGGTTCCCGGCCGCCGGGGCGGTGAGCTGATGCTCGCCGCGGCGCTGCGCACCCGCCCGGCCGGGCTCGACCAGGCGCTGGCCCTGGTCGACGGCCTGGACGACGCGCTCCTGCACGGCCTGGCCCGCCTCGACGAGACGCGCGCCGCCCACCTCACCGCCCTGGCCGCCGCCTTCGCCGGCTCGCCGCTGGCCGGCCCGGTCGCCGAGGCCACCGGCAAGATCATCGCCGGGACGGTGACCGACCAGCATCTGGCCGTCCTGGCCGGCGCCCGTTCCGCTCTGCTCGGCGCGGCCCACGACACCCTGCTCGCCGGCGTGGACGCCGCCCTCGGCCGGGTCCGGGAGCCGTGGTCCGCCGCGCCTGTCCCCGCGGCTCCCGGCCGTCCCCTGGCCGCCGGCCGTTCGTGGCTGCGCGAGCTGGCGATCGCCGGTTGGCGCGGCGTCGACACGGAGGTGGCGGCCGGCGGCGCGCAGGCCGTGCAGGCACTGCTGGCCGACCCGTCGGCCCGCCGGCTCGCGGTCCTGCTCGACGGCTTCGCGGCCGAGTTACGGGCCACGGCACCGGTCGCCGCGCTGACCCCCGTCCCGGTGCGCCGCTGGGCCGATCTCTGGGCCCGGGCCCTGCTGCTGTGCCAGGACGGCTTCGCGACCACCGAGGCCGTCGCGGTCGACGGGCGGTTGCTGATCCTCGGCGCCGACCTGCACGAGCACCCGACGGTGTTCCGGGCCCAGGTGCACGGGCTGCTGGAGACCCGCGGCGGCGGGGTGCGCCTGGTCCGGGCGAGCATGGCGGCCGCCAAGGTCGACACCATCACCGGCCCGTCCGCCTGGCGGATGCTCGCCGCCTTCCCACTGCTGCGCGCGGCGCTCGCCGGGCACCGCACGGTCGAGGTGTCCGGCATGCCGCTCACCCCGGGCGGCGATCTGATCTGGCACGAGGCCCGCGCCGCGGCGGGCGGGCCGGCCGACCCGTTCGCGACCGCCCGGGTCCGGCTCGGTGCCGCGATCGCCTCGTCCGCCCCGCCGCTCGACCGGCATCCGGTGGCGATCGCCGAGCCGGTGCTGCTGGAGGGCTATCGGGCGACGGCGGACTCGTTCGACCTCGGCGGCACGACCCTGGCGGTGGACGTGAGCCGGCTGCCCGCGGCCGGCCCGCTCACGCCCGCGCTCGTGGCGGCCTCCACGGCATGCCTGGGGCTGCTGCGCTGGGAGGCCGGGCGGTGGTCGGTGCAGCCGCTGGCCGTGCAGACCCTGATCGGCAAGAAGGCGGTCGCCGTGCACACCGCCGACTGGGCCCTGGGCCCCACCGAGGCCAGGGCGGCGAAGGCGGAGGCGGTCGCGGGCACCGCCGTCGACGTGCTGCGCGAGCGAGCGGGAAGGCTGCTGCGAAAGTGACGACGGCGCACCACCGACGGCAGGTGCTCTACTGGCGGCTCCTGGCCCGGCTCTTCGACCCCGACGAGCAGGCCGCCCTGGAGTCCGCGAGCGTGGCCGTCGTCGACGACCTGGCACTGCCGGCCGCGCTGCTCGACCCGTCGGTCTCGGTGGACACGGTGGTGCAACGGTTCCCGCACCTGGAGTCCGAGTTCGACGGCCTGCTGACCACCACGGCGGACGACCGCGACGGCGAGGTGCGCCGGGCGGCCCTGATCTCCAAGGTGCTGCTCAACGTCTTCGCCACCGGCTCGGGCGAGGTGACCGCCGGGCAGCTCACCCGCTGGCAGGCCGACGCGGGCTGGTTCGAGCGGGCGCTCGGCGCCGAGCCCGGGCGGTTGCGGGGGCGCTCGACCGGCGTGGGCGGCGGCTCCGGCGGCGACCTCACCGCGGTGCTGGCCGGGATCGAGGGTGAGCTCGTCAAGCGGATGCGGCTGCGCGAGGTCCTCGCCGACCCCCGGCTGGCCCGGCAGCTGACGCCCGGCATGTCGCTGATCGAGCAGCTGCTGCGCGACAAGAGCAACCTCGACGGCGTCGCCCTGGCCAACGCCAAGGCGCTGATCCGCCGGTTCGTCGACGAGGTCGCCGAGGTGCTGCGCACCCAGGTCGCGCAGGCGCCGGCCGGCACCGTCGACCGGTCCGTGCCGCCCCGGCGGGTCCTGCGCAACCTCGACGTCAACCGCACCATCTGGCAGAACCTGCCGAGGTGGAGCCCGGCCGACGAGCGCCTCTACGTCGACCGGCTGTATTACCGGCACACCGCCAGGCGCACCAGCCCGGCCCGGATGATCGTGGTGGTGGACCAGTCCGGCTCGATGGTCGATGCCATGGTCAACTGCACCGTCCTGGCCTCGATCTTCGCCGGGCTGCCGCGGGTCGAGGTGCACCTGATCGCGTACGACACCCGCGCGCTGGATCTCACGCCCTGGGTGCACGACCCGTTCGAGGTGCTGCTGCGGACCGATCTCGGCGGCGGCAACGACGGCCCGGCCGCCCTGGCCCTGGCCCAGGCCAAGATCGCCGCTCCGGCCGACACGGTGCTCGTCTGGATCTCGGACTTCTACGAGTTCGACCGGTCCCGGCCGCTGTTCGACGGCATCGCCGCCCTGCACCGCTCCGGCGTGCGCTTCATCCCGGTCGGCTCGGTCACCAGCTCCGGCGCCCAGCAGGTCAACCCCTGGTTCCGCCGGCGCCTGCGGGACCTGGGCACCCCGGTGATCTCCGGCAACATCGGCAAGCTCGTCACCGAGCTCAAAGACTTCATCGCCTGACAACCAAGGAGCTGCCATGAGCGAGATGCTGCGCGCCCCCGCCGAGGTCAAGTACGCCGACGAGCTGGACTGGCTCGAGTCGGTCGACGACGGGCCCAAGCCGTTCTCCTGGCGGCTCAGCCCCAAGATGGTCCGCCTGTTCGTCCTCGGCTCGGTCCGCGCCGACGGCCTCGACCGGGTGATCCCGCAGAAGTGGTTCGGCGAGCGGAGCCTGGTCGAGCGGGCCGTCGTCACGCTCGCCTCCGACCGCGGTCTGCTGCTCATCGGCGACCCCGGCACCGGCAAGAGCTGGCTGGCCGAGCTGCTCGCCGCCGCCGTCAGCCGCAACTCCACGCTGGTCGTGCAGGGCACCGCCGGCACCACCGAGGACCACGTCAAGTACTCGTGGAACGTCTCGATGGTCATCGCCCAGGGCCAGTCCCGCGCCTCGATGATCCCGTCACCGATCATGACCGCGATGGAGGGCGGGGTGATCGGCCGCTTCGAGGAGCTGACCCGCTCCACCAGCGACGTGCAGGACGCCCTGATCTCGATCCTCTCCGAGAAGTACGTCTCCATCCCCGAGCTGGACGACGACAACATCGTCTTCGCCCGGCCCGGCTTCTCGATCATCGCCACCGCCAACAGCCGCGACCGGGGCGTCAACGACCTCTCGTCCGCACTCAAGCGACGCTTCAACTTCGTCCGCATCCCGATGGTGACCAACCGCCGGAGCGAGGCGGAGATCGTCCGCTTCCGCACCGCCGAGCTGCTGCGCCGGCACAACATCGAGCTGGAGGTGCCACCGACACTGCTGGACGTGCTGCTGCAGAGCTTCGCCGACCTGCGCGCTGCCTCGGCCGCGGCAACCGGCGACGACGAACGCCTGGAGTCGGCGCTGTCCACCGCCGAGCAGATCGGCGTCCTGGAGGACGCCATCCTGCACAGCACCTTCTTCGGAGGCACGCTCGACGCGCAGACACTCGCCGGCACGCTGGTCGGGTCACTGGCCCGGCGCAGCCCCGAAGACCTGGCCATCCTCAACAAGTACTGGCACGGGGTCGTCGAGCCACGCAGCAAGGACCACGGCGGCGAATGGTCCGGCTTCCTGGAGGGCGGCCGCCGGGCGATCGCCACCCTGTCGTGAGTGACCCCTTCGGTGAGCTGCGCGCGCGGCTGCTCGAGGCGGCCGAGGCGCTCACCGGCGGGCCGGCGGCGCTGCCGGAGATCCTCGCCGGCATCGTCGACGACGTCGATCACGCCCTGCGCGAGCCGGTGGAGATCTTCCCCGTCTGCCACCACTCGCCGTCCTCGGCGCTGGCCATGGTCCGGCGGCTGCGGGAGAAGCGGCCGACGGTGATCTACCTGGAGCTGTGCGAGGACCTCGGGCCGCTGCTGAGCGAACTGCGAAACTGCCGGCTGCCGGTGGCGTTGCAGGCGTTCGCGGCGGAGCTGGACGGCTTCCCCGAGGAGGCGGCGCCGCTGAGCGTGATCGCGCCGATCACCGAGGCGTCGGCGGAATACCAGGCGATCGCCTACGCCCTGGAGACGCCCGGCGTGGAACTCGTCCTGGTCGACCGGTCCACCGATCACCTCTTCCAGTGGATGCCCGCACCCGGGCCGGCCGCGTCCACCGAGGCGGCGTGGGAGTTGCACGGTGCCGCGGTCGGGGTGGAGCTCGGCGATCTGCGGCCGCGCTTCGCCGAGCTGGAGGAGCACCTGCTGCGCCACGGGCGGGTCCGGCACTGGTCGGAATGGTGGGACCAGTACGTGGAACAGCCCCTCGCCGGCGCCGACCATGCGACGTACCGGCAGGTGATGGTCCTGATCGGCAGCCTGTTCCGGCGCCTGACGCCGCACGACACCCGGCTGCACGCGATCGACGAGGACCGCGAGCGTCACATGTGGACGCGCATCCGCGAGCACCTCGCCGCCGGCGGCGCCGACCGGGCCGACTGCCTGTACGTCTGCGGGGCCTTCCACGCCGCCAGCCGCGTACCCGAGGCCGGCTCCGATCCCTTGGCGCCGGACTTCACCATCCCGCCGCCCACCGGCAGCAAGTGGCTCTACGGGCTCATCCCGTCCAGCCGCTCCGCGATCGAGGCGCAGTTCGAGCTCGCCCCGGGCTCCGTCTCCATCGCCGCCGCCACCTGGGAGAAGGCGCTCAGCGGCAGTGGGCTCACGCCGTACCGGCTGGCCGGGCAGAAGGGCGGCCGGAAGCGCGCTGCGAAGGCCTTGCCGCTGCCCGCGAGGGAGCCCGTGGCGGTGACCGACCAGCTCACCGCCTACCTCGGTACGCCCGCTGTCCTCGACGGGCTCGACGAGCAGGAGCTGCGCGGCTGGTGCGTCGACATCGTGCGGCTGGCCCGGCGCAACGGCTATCCGGCCAGCACCGCCGACGCCATCGCCGTCTTCGAGACGTCGATCCTGCTGGCCGGGATGCGCGGGCGGGCGCGGCCCACGCCGTACGACTTCCAGGACGCGGCCGTCACCTGCATCGAGAAGGAGGCCGTGCCGGGCCGTCGTGACGTACGCCGGCTCTGCGAGGTCCTGCTCGGCGGCGACCGGGTCGGCCAGGTCGGGTACGCCGCGATGCCGCCGCTCGCCCGTGACGTCCTCGACCGGCTCGCCCCGCTCGGCCTCGACCTGGAACAACGCACCATCCAGCGGGCGCTGCTCGACGTCACCGCCCGGCCGGAGCTCGCCGCCTGCTCGGACCTGCTGTGGATGCTGCGCTGCCTGCTGCCCGACCACGCCGTACGGCCGATCATGGGCACCCGCCGCCTGGGCGAGCCGACCATCCAGGAGAGCTGGGACCTGGACCTGGGCCGCCACCAGCGCACCATCATCGAGCTCGGCTACGAGGGCGTGACCGTCGAACAGGTCCTCGAGCAACGCCTCCGCCGCGCGGCCTGGGGCCCTGAGTCCACGGCGGCGACCGCGCTCAGGGCCGTCGAACAGTCCCTGGTGTTCCTGCACAGTCCCCGGCTCACCGACGACCTGGGTGCTCGGGCCGTCGACCTGTTGGCCGGTGAACGCACCGTCGACGAGGCCCCCACGGTGCTGCGCCGCATCCGCCGCCTGCTCGCCTACTACCGGACGACCGCCCGGGCGCTGCCGCCCTGGTGCGACCGGTTCGTCACCGAGGGGTACGCGCACTACTGCACGCTCCTGCCCACCGCGTTCGTCAGCGAGGACACGGGGGTGCGGCAGGTCGGCGCGATGCTCGGCTTCCTGGTCAGCCTGGAAGCCCTGGCGTTGTCGCTGGGCTGCGACCGGAGACAGCTGGAGCTGGCCGTACGGCAGTCGCATCCGCGGGCCCCGATGAAGCTGGCATTGCTCTGGGCGGCTCAGCATCAGCTGGGCCTGCTTCCCCTGGCCGAGTTGCGTGCCCGGGTCGGCGCTCTGCTCGACAACCCGCTGGTGGTGCCGGCCTTCCCGCAGTACGTCACTGGCCTGGTGCAGGCGCTGGAGGCGGTGCCCCGGCTGGCGCCGTTCGTCGTCGAGACGCTGTCCGAAGCGTTCGGGCAGCTGCCCGATCGGGTCCTGCTGCCCTGGCTGCCGACCCTGATCACCACCCTCCGGACGCATGCGGCGGAGCTCGTCCCGGTCCTGACCCGTGCGGCCGGACGCACGTTCCCCGGCACACTGGCCGAGCTCGACTCCTGGACCCCGCCCTGGGATGCCGACGGCGGGCCCGGTCCGCCGGTGGGCCTGGGTGTGAGCGCCGCCGTGGCGTTGCTGGCGGCGTATCCGTCAGCCACCGACGGAGTGGCGGGACTGCTCGGGGTTGCTGCCGGCGGCGTGGCCGAGCTGCTGGCGGCTCATCCGGCTGCGGGGGAGGCGGTGGCCGAGTTGATGACGTGAAGGTGATCTCGTGACGCCGGGTGGCCGTACCCGGGTGCTCGGCCGGCGGGGGATTTGCTAGTGTTTCCTCCGTCGCCGGGGCAACGCGCCGGAGTGACAAGCGGACGTAGCGCAGCTGGTAGCGCATCACCTTGCCAAGGTGAGGGTCGCGGGTTCGAATCCCGTCGTCCGCTCTCCCGAACGACACCTACCCGTCGAAGCCCGTGCTCACGGTCAGGTCCCTCCACCGCTCCAGCTCGGCGCGTTGCGCGTCCAGGACGTTGCTGAACGCATGGAGGGCATCCGCGCCGAGCAGCAGGAGGGCCGGCGGTTCCGGCGCGGCCACCGCGGTGATGATCGCTTGCGCGGCCTTCGCCGGGTCACCCGGCTGGGTGCCGTGGACGGTGTCGTTCGCGCCGGCCCGGCGAGCCCGCATGCCCGGGAGCACTGCCTTGATCATCGCCACCGCACCGAAGAGTGGGTGTCGAACAGCCGTCGCACCTCGGCGTCGTCACCTTCCTCGACCGCGGCCCGGTAGCCGTAGCCGGCATTGTCGACCAGGACGTCGACCCGGCCGAAGTCCCGCCTCGGCCCGCCGCACCGCGGCCGTGACCTGTGCGGGGTCGGTCACGTCGAGCGCGAGGGCGCGGGCGGTGTCCGGGTGCGCCTGCTCCAGGTCCTGGATCTTGGCGGCGTCGCGGGCGGTCACGACGGCGTTGTCGCTGCGGGCGAGGACCGCCTCGGCGAGGGTACGGCCTCCCAGCCGGACGCCGGTGGGCCGCGCCGGTGGCCGAGGGGCGCGGCGGCCGGATCGTCGCCGCACCCCTCGGGCCTCAGGACTCAGCTCGCACTGCAGGTGGGCGTCATCGGGCCCGCCGTACCGGTGGCCTGGAAGCCGAATTCCGTAGCCTGACCGGCGCCGATCCTGCCGTTGTAGGCCACGTTGGAGAACTGGACCGCGCCGCTGGTGCCGGTCCGGTCGGCGTTCCAGCTGCTGGTCACCGTGGCGCCGGCCGGTACCGTCATTCCGACGGTCCAGCCGTTGGTTCCCGACGCCCCCGCGGTCACCTTGACCGTGGCCACGAAGCCGCCGTTCCAGGCGTTGACCGACACCGTCGCGGTGCAGCCGGCACCCGGAACCGGGGCGCTGGGTGACGGCGAGCCGGAGGACGGCGAGCTCGGGGACGGGGAGCCCGTCGACGGGGCGCTGGGCGACGGGGTGCTCGACGACGGCGGCGTGGAGGTGAGGGCCGGCGTCTGCCAGTCACGCCACTCGGCCAGGTTGCCCGCCGCGCGGCTGGAGATCCGGATCGCGCCCGGGGCGGTGCCGGTTCTCAGGAGGAACTTCTGGATGTGCTGCTGCAGCGGGGTACGCCACTCCGGCCGGTTCGCGCAGTGGGTGCCGTCCTGGACGTCCGACCAGTACGTGATGTTCGCACCCGCGCCCAGCGCCTTGTAGACCTCCGCGCCGCCCAGGGCGGCCACGCTGGCCGACTTCGGACCCAGGTTGGCGATGTGCGGGTTGTCCATGATGAACAGGCCGCGCGGGGCCACCATCGCCACGAGTTCGTGGGTGTCCACCGGCAGCCTGGCCGGGCTGCCGGTGAAGGAGCCGAACGCGTCGCCCAGCCAGGGCTGCTCGCCGTACGCGCTGCTCAGGCTCTGCGCGCCCTCGCCCGGGATCCCTCGGAAGATCGGTGCGCCCGCGCTGCCCGACTCGATCGGCATGGTCAGCGCGATGCGCTGGTCGAACGCACCCGTGACGATGGCGCCCTTGCCGAAGCGGGAGCAGCCGGTGACGCCCGTGGCGTCCGCGCGCAGGATGCTGCCGTTCGACTGCTCGATGACGTCGATGATCCGGCTGACCCCCCACGCCCACGCCACCAGCAGACCCGTGCTGCTGGACGCGCCGTAGATGCTGTAGAACGCGCCTTGCTTGTTGTTGCGCGGGGTGCCTTCCTTACCCACCGCGTACGGGTCGTAGTTGATGACAGCCGCACCGGCCGCCTTGATGCCGGCCGTGTCAGCACCGAAACCGCCCAGCACGACAACGGCGGGGAACGGGCCGGAGCCGCTGGGCAGCTCGACCTTGGCCGAGAAGCTGGAGCTTCTGCCGTTGTGGCTCACGTTCACGGTGATCGTGGTGCTCGACACCGTTCCCGTGACGGTGGCGGGCTTCGCCGGCTTCTCGCCGTACACGAATCTCTCGGCCAGTTTCTTGATCTCCGCCCGCCGGCACTGCCAGTCCGACGTGCTGGTGATGCGCGTGCCGTTGAGCCGGGTGAAGGGGTCGGGGAGTTTGGCGATGGTCGGCAGCGAGCCGCCGTCGGGCAGCGCGGGTACGGCGCAGCCGGCGCCTTCGTCCTCGACCGCGGCGGCCGGGACGGCGGCCTCCGCGGCGGGGATCGTGGTGACCAGAGTCGCCACTCCGGCGATGGTCACTGCCGCAGTCAGCAACGCGACGAGTGCCGAGCGGATGTCAGAGCGGCCCGGGCTGGTGGTCACGGGGCCCTCCTTCCGTGGGGGGATCGCGGGGGCGCCGAATACCGGAACTTCCGGTCGCGCAAGCATGGAAGCGCTCCCATGGTGGACGGCTCCAGTGTTGAGTGTTGTATCGACGAATGTCAATCAACCTGGGCGGTAGGGAGGCGCCGGCCGGTCGCCTTTCTCGCCGGACCACCGAAACTTACGGTCCGCTCGGGGCCGGGGAGAGGCCGGCCGCCGACGCGTACCCTCTGCCCATGGCTGATGCTGAGGATGTCCGCCGCCTGGCGCTGGCTCTCCCGCAGACCGAGGAGATCGACAGCGAAGGCTTCGACTTCCGGGTGGCGGGCAAGGGCTTCGTCTGGTCCTACCCCGAGCGTCTGCCCGGCAAGCCGCGCACGATCCGCACCGACGTCGCGGTTCTCTACGTGGGCGACGAGGCCGAGAAGCAGGCGCTGCTGCTCGGCGAACCGCGGCTCTTCTTCACCACGCCCGGCTACGACGGCCTGCCGCTGGTGATGCTGCGCCTGCCGGAGGTCACCGTCGACCGTCTCGGCGAGCTGGTGACCGACGCCTGGCGGATGCGTGCCCCCGAGGGCCTGGCCGGCGCCGCGTAGCCCTACGGGTAGCTCAGCTCCACCACGGCCGAGTAGTTGTCGACTGCGTTCAGCGTGCGCACCCCGAGGGTGTGCGAGCCCGGCGCCGGCGCCGCAATGGTGATCGATGTGCTGCCGACCTGTCCCACCGGCACCCCGTCCAGCAGGACCTCGTAGCCCGCGACCGGCGCCGTGATGAACGGTGACTGGGCCGGGGGAGCCGTCCAGGACAAGCGCAGCAGCCCGGCCCCCGGAGTGTCCACCCGCAGAGCGCTCGGCGGCGCCGGGATCTCGTCACCGCGCCAGATCCGCCCGAGCGACTTGTACGACCACGGCGACACGTTCCCGGCCGCGTCCACCGCACGCACGGAGAAGACGTACACCCGCGGCGGCAACGCTCCGCCGGTCGAGTAGACGTAGCGGGTGTCGGTGACCGTCGCCCGAGGCTCGCCGCTCTCGGACACCTCGTATCTGACCGGTCCCTGATCGTCGGTGGACGGCGCCCAGGTGATCGTGAGGCCGGCGCTGATGTCGAAGGCCAATGGTCCGGGACGGCCGGGTGCCGTGTGGTCCATCGGGGCCCCCGCGCAGTCGGCACCGTTGAGGGTGCAGTTCGCCGGGTCGCCCTGGCCGCCGGCCACCCAGCCGAACGTCGTGGACGATCCCGGCGCCAGCCGCGCGTTCCAGGTCTCGTTGGTGACCGTGTAGTGCTCCCCGCTGCGGGTGAACACCCCGCTGTAGGAGCTCGTCACCCTGGTGCCGGGAAGGTCGAACTCGACCCGCCAGCCGTCGACGGCGGCCGCGCTGTCGTTGCGGATCGTGATGCTGCCGACGTAGCCCGCCGGCCACTGCCCCAGGCGCGTGAAGGCGGCGACGGGCGCGCCAGTCGCCGCCGAACCGGCGGCTGCGGGCGCCAGGACGGCCCCCGTGGTCAGGACGAGCAGCACGGCGAGTCGTTTCATATCGACGACGTTATATGTGACCGGACCAAGATCGAAAGGAGGCGTATTTCCGGGTCATCCCGGATAGGACTCCGCTCCCTATTGCGGGCATGCTGGACGGATCGCGCATTCGGCCACGGGGAGGAAGCCCATGCACGCCAGACGACTCACCATCGGGACCGGCGCCGCACTCGCCACACTGCTGCTCGCTGCGGCGTGTGGTTCCGGCACCGGCGACGCGGCCGAGCCCGCCCCCGCCCCGGCGGGCGCCGGCCCGCACGGTTCGCACAGCGCGTCGTCCCCGGCGCCTCCGGTGGCGCTGCGCCAGGGGGAGCGGTTCGTCGATCTGGCCCTGCCGCAGCCCTACACCCCCGCCGCCCCCAACGGCGGCACCGACGAATACCGGTGCTTCGTCGTCGATCCGAAGCTGACCGAGCCCGCGTACCTGACCGGCAGCCGCTTCCGGCCGCAGAACGCCGACATCGTGCACCACGCGATCTTCTACCGGCTCAGCGCCGAGCAGGCCAAGGCCGCCGCCGACCTGGACGCGAAGACGCCGGGCGAGGGCTGGACCTGCTTCGGTGACGCGGGTGTGCCGGGGGACACGGCCTGGGTCGCGCACTGGGCTCCCGGCGCCGGCGAGACGCTCATGCCGGCCGGTTTCGGCTTCGAGATGCCGCCCGGCAGCAAGCTGGTCATGCAGGTGCACTACAACCTGCTCGGCGTCACCGATCAGAGCAAGGCCTCCGACCGGTCCGGCATCCAGATGCGGATCGCGGACGGCGGAGCGCCGTTGCGGGGCCTCGAAACCGCCCTGGTGGCGGCGCCGATCGAGCTGCCGTGCGAGCCGGGTGCCACCGGCCCCCTCTGCGATCGCGACACCGCTGTCGCGGATGTCGCCAAGCGCTTCGGCGCCGGATCCGCCGAGACCGTCCAGGGCCTCAACGCGGGCTGCAACGCCGGCGCCGCGCCGGTCGCCGGCAACACCCAGCATTGCGACCATCCGGTACGCGAGCCCGGCACGATCTACCTCGCCGCCGGCCACATGCACCTGCTCGGACGGTCCATCAAGGTCGAGCTCAATCCGGGTACGCCCAAGGCCCGCACCATCATCGACGTGCCGCGATACGACTTCGACAATCAGGCCCTGGTCCCGCTGCCCGAGCCCATCGCCGTCGAGCGCGGGGACACGCTGCGCGTCACCTGCACCCACGACGCGACCCTGCGCAAGCAGTTGCCGCAGCTCAAGTCCCTTCCCTCGCGGTACGTCGTGTGGGGCGAGGGCACCAGCGACGAGATGTGCCTGGGAGTCATGGTGATGGCCCCCAGGTCCTGAACGGTGAGCGGTCCTTGACATCGCGCGGGGCAGGCCCTTGGCTGAACGCATCGACGGCCACGGATGGTCTGTCCCGCGCCGGAGAGGTTCCCATGCGCCGCTGGCTCGCGCTTCCGCTCGTGATCGCCGTACTGACGCCGGGGGCACCCGCCCGGGCGGACAGCGCCGCGCCCGCCACACCGCAGCGGGTGGCGCTGGGGGCCGGCACCACCTCGATGAGCCTGTCCTGGGAGCAGCCGCGCACCGGTCCCCGGGCCCGCTGGTTCCAGGTGTACGAGGACGGCCAGGTGGTCGCCCGGGCCACCACCACCTCCGCGACCGTGGGGGTGGCCTTCAACTCCACCCACACGTACACGGTCACCGCCGTCGACGCGCAGGGCCACGAGTCCGCCCCGACCGTCCCGGTCAGCGGGCAAGCCTGGGCGTCCGGCCTGAATCCGGAGTGCCTGAGCCCGGCGCCGCTGACGGTCACGGCCACCGCGATCACCGCCTCGGCCGCCTCGCTGTCGTGGCCCCGGCATCCTCTGTGGCAGGACCTGGAGCTGCGGGTCGGCGGGGTCGGCCTGGGCCGGACGACGCGCACCAGCGCCCGGATCGGCGGCCTGGCCCCGGCGACGACCTACAACGTCGGCCTCTACCGCTACAACGGCTGTCTGCAGCAGACCGTGCCGGTGGCCTGGGGCTCCCTGACGACCGCCGCCGGCGGCACCGAGCGTCCGGCCGCACCGTCCGCGCTGTCCGTCGCCGGCCGCACCGACACCACGATCCGGCTCTCCTGGACCGCAGCCGAGGGCCCGGCCCCGGCCCGGTACGCGGTCTACGACGGCGACACCCTCGTCGCCCGCACCAGGAGCACCGCCGTGACGGTCGGCCGCCTTTACCACGCCTCGCGACACACCTTCACCGTGGCGGCCCTCAACGCCGCCGGCGACGAGTCCACCCACACCCGGCCGGTGCCGGCCGACACCGAGCCCTGCCAGGTCGACCCGCCCCGGCCGATCGGGCTCACCGCCACCGCGGTGTCCCCGTCCTCGGTCCGGCTGAGCTGGGTCCTGCGATCCGCGGCGGTCTCGTACACCGTCTACGACGGCGACCGCCCGGTCGCCACGCCGGCCGGTCCGGAGGCCATGGTGACCGGGCTGGCGTCCGCCTCGCGGCACAACTTCCGGGTGACCGCCATCCTGCCGGACGGCTGCGGCGAGACCCCGCGCAGCACCGCCGTCGCGGTGACCACGCCGCCCGGCCCGACCGGCCGCCCCGCCCCGCCCGTGGACCTCACGCTCGCCGGCAACGCGCCCCTGGGCGTGAACAGCACCGCGCTCACGCTCAGCTGGACAGCGTCCGCCGGCGGCGAGCCCGCGACCGGCTACCGGATCTACGAGGGCGCGACCCTCGCCGGTACGGCCACCGGCACCCAGCTGCCCCTCACGGTCGGCGCGGGCACCCGGCACACCTACACCGTGGTGGCCGTGGACGCCGCCGGCACCGAGTCCTTGTCGAGCGCTCCGCTGGCCGTGCAGGCCACGTACCTGCCGCCGCCGTAACGGCTGCCGCGCGCCGACGTCTCGCTATGCTGACGCCAGCAATGGCCGGCAGCGAGGGAGAGGCACGCGTGCGCACCACCGTGCATGACGTCGCGCGCGCGGCCGGCGTCTCGGTCTCCACGGTGTCGCGGGCGCTCACCGGCGGCCGGGTCAGCCCCGCCACCCGCGAGGCGGTGCAGGAGGCGGCGGAACGCCTCGGCTACCGGCCAAACCGGGCGGCCCAGGGGCTCATCACCGGCCGCACCGGCAACCTCGGCCTGATCGTGCCCGACCTGCGCAACCCGTTCTTCGCGGACGTGGCCAAGGGCGTGACCGCCCGGGCCCGGGCGGTCAACTGCGGCGTGTTCATCAGCGACACGGACGAGGACGTCGCGGCCGAGCTGGAGGCGATCGCCACCCTGGGCCGCAACACCGACGGGGTCCTGCTCTGCTCCCCGCGGGCCGGCGACGCCGAGCTGCTGGAGGTGGCCGACCCGGCGACGACCGTGCTGGTGCACCGCCGGGTGCCCGGCATGCTGTCCGTGGTGGCCGACATCGCCGGCGGCACCCGGCAGGCCATCGGTCATCTCCGGGCCCTCGGGCACCGGTGCATCGCCTTCGTCGCCGGGCCGGAGGACTCGTGGGCCGGGCAGCAGCGGCTGTCGGCACTGGCCGAGATCACCGCCGGCGACGACACCGAGATCCTGCGCGTCGGTTCGGTGGCGCCCACGTTCCAGGGCGGGGTGCTCGCCGGCGACCTGGTGCTGGCCGGTCCGGCCACCGCCGTGCTGGCCTACAACGACCTGGTCGCCATGGGCCTGTTGCACCGTCTCGCCGCCCGCGGGATCGCGGTGCCGCAGCGGATGAGCGTGGTCGGCTACGACGACATCAGCATGGCCATGATGAGCCACCCGCCGCTGACCACGGTGACGGTCCCCAAGGGCCGGTCCGGGGTGGCCGCGCTGGAGCTGCTGCTGCGCCGCATCGGGGGCGCCGACGGGTCGGGCCGGCCGGCCGGCTCCGCGCGCGAGCCGGAGATCACCCTGGCCACCAGCCTGGCCGTGCGGGACTCCTCCGGGGTGGCCCCGGCCTGACTGACGGCTCCCGTCAGGTCACCGCGCCGAGCTGCCACGGGACGAACTCGTCGCGGCCCAGGTCCAGTTCCTCGCTGACCGTGGGCCGGCCGGACGCCACGTCCAGGACGGTCCGCAGGATCTCCTCGCCGAGGCCCTCGATGGTCGCGGTGCCGTCGGCGATGCCGCCCGCGTTGAGGTCCATGTCGTCGCGCATGCGCTCGAACATCGTGGTGTTCGTCGCGATCTTGACGCACGGCACCGGCTTGGTACCGAGCACCGAGCCCCGGCCGGTGGTGAAGCAGACGACGTTCGCGCCCCCGGCGACCAGCCCGGTGACCGAGACCGGGTCGTAGCCCGGGGTGTCCATGAAGGTGAAGCCGGACGCGGTCACCCGCTCGGCGTACTCGTAGACCGCCACGAGCTCGGCGGTGCCGCCCTTGGCGACCGCGCCCAGCGACTTCTCCAGGATCGTGGTGAGGCCGCCGGCCTTGTTGCCCGGTGACGGGTTGTTGTCCAGCGTGCCCCCACCGGCCTGCACGTACCCGTGCCACCAGGCGATCCGGTCGAGCAGCCGCTGCCCGACCTCCTTACTGACCGCCCGCCGGGTCAGCAGGTGCTCCGCGCCGAAGACCTCGGGGGTCTCGGCCAGGACGGTGGTCGCTCCCTGAGCGACCAGCAGATCGGAGGTACGGCCCAGAGCCGGGTTCGCGGTGATCCCCGAATACCCGTCCGAGCCGCCGCAGTTGAGCCCGAGCACCAGCGCCGACGCCGGTACGGTCTGTCGCCGCCGTTGCGCCACCTGCTCCAGCAGCCCCCGCACCGCGGTGACCCCGGCCCGGACCGTGGCCCGGATACCGCCCTGCTCCTGGATGACGAGCTGCTCGATCAGGGTGTCCGCCGGGAGCGCGCCGGTCACGCTGTCGACGCCGATCATCTCGCAGCCCAGGCCCAGCACCAGGATCGCGCCGATGTTCGGGTGCGCGGCGTACCCGCGCAGGGTGCGCTGGAGCAGCCGGCCGCCGTCGCTGGTGGGCACCAGGCCGCAGCCGGAGTCGTGGGTGAGCGCGACGACGCCGTCGACCCCCGGGAACGCGTCCATCGCCAGGCCACGGAACTGGTCGGCGATCATCCGGGCCGTCGAGGCGGCGCAGTTGACCGACGTCACGATGCCGACGTAGTTGCGCGT
This sequence comes from Actinoplanes sp. NPDC048967, assembly GCF_040649415.1. Taxonomy (NCBI): domain Bacteria; kingdom Bacillati; phylum Actinomycetota; class Actinomycetes; order Micromonosporales; family Micromonosporaceae; genus Actinoplanes; species Actinoplanes sp. NPDC048967. Next base: position 383,682 of record NZ_JBEZFL010000008.1, on the reverse strand, counting down.
GCCGACCGAGCCGTCCGCGCGGACGTACCCCTCGAACGTGAGCCGCTCGGGGGCCGGCGGAATCGCCACGCGGGCCGTGCCGAACTCGTACGTGTGGTCGACCGAGTCCATGGCGAGGTTGTGGGCGTGCACGTGGTCGCCGGCGCGCACGTCGCCGGTGGTGCGGCCGATGGTCTGGCCGTACTTGTGCACCCGGGTGCCCGGAGCCAGCTCGCGCAGCGCGACCTTGTGTCCCTGCGGCACCGCCGCCGCGACGGTCAGCAGCAGGTCACCGTGTCGCAGCACCAGGCCCGGCGGGAGGTCGCGCAACGCCACCGCGACGTCGTCGTCGGGCCCCAGCAGCAGGGCGTGCTCGGGAAGCGGGGCGGGTTCCGGGTCAGCCATGAGGTGCATCCTCGCCGCGAATGGAAAGTTGCGGGAACGTTTTCACTCTGTATCATCGCACGCAGTCGATGGGCCGTCCACGGGCGGCGACGTCGGTGCCGGTCCCCGGAGAGGAATCACGTGACCCAGGCGAGGCCAGATCTGCGCCCCCTGAGCAGCGCCGGCGTGGCCCGGGCGGAGCTGCCCGTGCGGATCCTGCAGATCGGCGCCGGCAACTTCATCCGCGCGTTCGTCGACCTGATGGTGCACCGGGCGAACGAGGCCGGCGTGCTCCGGCACGGGATCGCGGTCCTGAAGGTGACGCCCCGGCCGGAGCACGTGACCCCGCGCCTGGCCGAGCAGGACGGCCTGTTCCACGTCGTCCTCGAGGGCGCCGGGGCCACGGAGACCACCCTGGTCACCGCGGTCCGCGAGGTCGTCAACGCCTACGCCGACTGGGACCGCTGCCGCGCGCTGGCCCGCGGCGAGGAGCTGCGGTTCGTCGTCTCCAACACCACCGAGGCGGGCATCGTGTTCGTCGACGGCGACGACCTCACCGCGTCGCCTCCCGCGTCGTTCCCGGCGAAGATGACCGCGCTGCTGCACGAGCGCTGGCGGCACTTCGGCGGTGACCCGGCCCGGGGACTGTCGTTCCTGCCCTGCGAACTCAACGAGGACAACGGCAGCACCCTGCGGGCGATGGTCCTCCGGCACGCCGCTCGGGCGAGCGCCGATCCCGGCTTCGCGCGGTGGGTCGCCGAGCACTGCCGGTTCTACGACACGATCGTCGACCGCATCGTGCCGGGACTGCCCGCGGACGAGGCCGCGGAGCTGCGGCAGAGCCTGGGGTACGACGACCGCCTCATCGTCCGCGGCGAGTCCTACGGGCACTGGGCGATCGCCGGCGACCCGGCCATCCGTGACGAGTTCCCGCTGGACCGGGCCGGCCAGCCCGTCGAGTTCCTCACCGACATCCGGCCGTACCGGGAGAAGAAGGTCCGTGTGCTCAACGGCGCGCACACCGCGATGGCCGCGGTGGCCCCGCTGCTGGGCTGCCGGACCGTGCTGGAGGCCACCGCGCACCCGCTCGCCGGGGCGTACGTCCGGCAGCTGGTCGAGTGCGAGGTGCTGCCGACCCTGCCCGGCGACCGCGCCGAGCTGAGCCGCTTCGCCGCCGCGATCCTCGACCGGTTCCGCAATCCCGTGCTGCGGCACGAGCTGGCCGACATCGCGCTCAACGCGATCGCCAAGTGGCGTACCCGGAATCTGCCCGTGGTCCTCGACGCCTGGCGCGCCGGGCGCGAGGCCCCGCTCAGCGTCTTCGCCCTGGCCTGCCTGCTGGCCGGCTACGCCGGGGTGCTGAGCGACCTGCCGGTCCGCGACGACGATCCGGCGGTGCTGTCGCGGATCCGGGACAGCTTCCCGGCCGGCGATCCGCAATCCTGGCCGGCGCAGCTCTTCCCGGCGCTCGGCTGGTCCGGAACGCTCGACCAGTCGCAGCTGACGCGGCTGGCCGCCGAGACCGCCGTACCGTTGCGCGCGCTTCTCGCCGGTGACCCCGCGCAGGTCCTGACCGGACTGCTGACGCCTTCCCCTGTGTCCGACTAGGAGTGATGACCGTGCACGAGACCTGGCAACAGCTGGCCGACCACGCGCTCGTACCCGTGGTGGTGCTGGACGACCCGGCCGCCGCCCGGCCGCTGGGCCAGGCGCTGGTCGACGGCGGGCTGCCCGTCGCCGAGGTCACGTTGCGCACCCCCGAGGCCCTCAAGGGCATCCAGGAGCTGGCCGGGCACGGCGGCCTGCTCGTCGGGGCCGGCACGGTGCTGACCCCGCGGCAGGTGGAGCTGGCCGTCGAGGCCGGCGCCCGGTACGTCGTCTCGCCCGGGCTCTCGCGGGCCGTGGTCGAGCGCTGCCAGGCACTCGGCGTACCGGTGCTGCCCGGCGCGGTGACCGCGACCGAGGTCCAGGCGGCCATCGAGCTCGGCCTGGAGGCCGTCAAGTTCTTCCCGGCCGCCACCTCGGGCGGTCCGGCCGCCGTCGCCGCCCTGGCCGCGCCCTTCGCGGACATGCGCTTCGTGCCCACCGGCGGCATCGACGCCGGCAACGTCGCCGACTACCTCGCGCTGCCCGCCGTGCTGGCCGTCGGCGGCTCCTGGATGGTGCCGCGCGCCGCGATCCGCGCCGGTGACTTCGCCCGGATCCACGAGCTGACCAGCCAGGCTGTCGCCGCCACCCGCGGACGTTGAGAGAGGTCCACCATGCCGGTACTGCCGCTCAGGCCCGCCGACTCCTGCCGTTTCGACGCCGTCAGCCTCGGTGAGGTGATGCTGCGCCTCGACCCGGGGGAGGGGCGCGTGCGCACGGCCCGTTCCTTCCGCGCCTCGGAGGGCGGCGGTGAGTACAACGTCGCTCGGGGGCTGCGGCGCGTCTTCGGCCTGCGCACCGCCGTCGTCACCGCGCTGGCCGACAACGAGGTGGGCCGGCTCGTCGAGGACTGCATGCTGACCGGCGGGGTCGACACCAGCTTCGTGCGGTGGATCCCGTACGACGGGGTGGGCCGGGCGGTGCGCAACGGGCTCAACTTCACCGAGCGGGGTTTCGGCGTACGGGGGGCCGTCGGGGTCTCGGACCGCGGGCACACGGCCGCGTCGCAGCTGCGGGCGCAGGACGTCGACTGGGACCACCTGTTCGGCGAGGTCGGGGTCCGCTGGCTGCACACCGGCGGCATCTTCGCCGCCCTGTCCGACACCGCCGCGGAGACGACTCTGGCCGCGGTGCACGCCGCCCGCCGCCACGGCACCGTGGTCTCCTACGACCTCAATTACCGCCCGAGCCTGTGGAAGGCGGTCGGCGGCACCGCCCGGGCCCGCGAGGTCAACGCCGGCATCGCCCCGCACGTCGACGTGATGATCGGCAACGAGGAGGACTTCACCGCCTGCCTCGGCTTCCAGGTCGAAGGCGTCGACGACAACCTGCGGGACCTGCGTACGGCGTCGTTCGCCCGGATGATCAGCAAGGTGGCGGCCGAGTACCCCCGCCTGCGCGTCATCGCGACGACCCTGCGCGGCGTCCGCACGGCCACCCGCAACGACTGGGGTGCCCTGGCCTGGTCCGGGCCGACCGGCGTGATCGAGTCGACGCACCGCCCGGACCTCGAGATCCTGGACCGCGTCGGCGGCGGCGACTCCTTCGCGGCCGGCCTGATCTACGGCATCCTGGACGGCGCCTCGCTCGCGGAAGCGGTCGAGTACGGTGCCGCGCACGGCGCCTTGGCGATGACGACGCCGGGGGACACGTCGATGGCCGTCAAGGCGGAGGTCCTGGCCCTGGCGGCCGGCGGAGGCGCCCGCGTCCAGCGCTGACCAGCCCGCGCTTGTTTCTTCTCCGTGAGACCACCTGGCTTGTCTTGCGGGCCGTGGTCGACCAGGAGAAGCTCCTCAGCGACCAGCGGCTGATGTGCTGCGAGTCGCTCGGCGCGGACGCCGTCGCCGCCATCCGCAGCACCTCGGCGGCCCGGGCGCGCGCCGACCCCCTGACGGCTGCGGTCAGCGCCGCGCCAGCAGGCCGGAGATCAGGTCCTGGAGCGGCTCGAGGAGCTCCTGCTCGCCGGCCGAGGCCAGAGGTTCCATCGTCGCCGTGGAGCGCAGCAGGGCGATGCCCAGCGCGGCCGACAGCGCGATCTGCGCCCGCAGCAGCAGCTTGTCGTCGCCCGGCCTCCGCCCGGCGGCCGTGGCGAGGCTCTCGGCGAAGGAGCGCAGGATGCCCCGCCGGATCTCGTCGGCGCGTTCGTCGCCGGAGGAGCGCAGCAGCAGCACCAGCAGGCTGGGGTGCTGGCCGACGTGCGGGCCGGCGAGCTGGCGGGCGATGGCGTGCGGCACCTCGGCGAGGGTCACATCCGCCGCGACCGTGCGGCCCAGCTCGTCGACGGCGCCGGTCAGGCAGGCCTCGAACAGGCCCTCCTTGGACGTGAAGTAGCGGTTGATCAGGGCGACGTTGACCCCGGCCTCGTCGGCGATCTCGCGCACGGTGGTGGCCGCGTAGCCATCGGCCGCGAAGCGGCGCCGGGCGGCGTCGAGCAGGAGCTGCCGGGTGCCCGCGGCGTCGCGGCGGCGGGGTGCGGGCGTACGTGTCGTCATGGCTTCCTTCCGTGGCGTCACCAGCGTAACGGTCGCCGGGGTGTGACGTAAACATCCGTTGACTTTGCCGCCCGGCGGTCGATACTGGGTTAAGTCAGCAACTGTTTACATCTAGGTTCCGGGGTTCTCATGACGCAAACCATCGAGCAGCCGCCCACCGCGGATTCCGCCGTGGGCGGGGGCCGTAGTGCCGGCAACACCCTGCTGGTGCTCTACCTGTCGCTCGGCGGCCTGGCCTTCGCCGTGCTCCAGTCACTGGTGGCCCCGGCGTTGTCGACGATCGGGCGCGAGCTGAATGCCTCGACCGGCGACGCCAGTTGGGTGATCACGGCATACCTGCTCTCCGCGTCCGTGCTGACGCCGATCCTCGGCCGCCTCGGCGACATGGTGGGCAAGCGCCGCGTCCTGATCGCCGTGCTCGCCATCCTGGCCGGCGGCACCCTGCTGGCCGCGCTGGCGCCCAACCTGGTCGTGCTGATCGTCGCCCGCGCGCTGCAGGGTGCGGCCGGGGCGATCCTGCCCCTGTCGATCGGCATCGTGCGCGACGAGCTGCCCCGGGAGCGCGTCGGCGTCACGGTCGGCCTGCTGTCGGCGATCTTCGGGGTCGGCGCCGGTGTCGGCATCGTGGCCGCCGGCCCGATCGTCGAGCACCTGTCCTGGCACTGGCTGTTCTGGCTGCCGCTGGTCCTGGTCGTCATCGCGCTGCTCGGGTCGATCTTCGGCATCAAGGAGTCGCCGGTGCGCACCCCCGGGCGCCTCGACGTGCTCGGCGCCGGGATCCTGTCGGTGGCGCTGGTGTCGCTGCTGCTGGCGATCAGCAAAGGCCAGGCCTGGGGCTGGGGCGAGGCCCGGACCGTCGGCCTGCTGGCCCTCGGCGTCGTCGCCCTGATCGTCTTCGTCGTGGTCGAGCTGCGGGTCCGGGAGCCGCTCATCGACATGCGCCTGATGCGGGTCCGCGGCGTGTGGGCCACCGACCTGGTCGCGCTCATCCTGGGCTTCGCCATGTTCGGCACGTTCCTGCTGGTCCCCACGCTGCTCCAGCTGCCCGCGGCGACCGGCTACGGCTTCGGCAAGTCGGTCTCGCAGGCCGGGCTGTTCCTGCTGCCGACCGTCCTCATGATGGTCGTCTTCGGTCCGCTGGCCGGCCTGCTGGACCGCCGCCACGGCCCGAAGGTGCCGATGTTCCTCGGGGCCGTCCTGGTCGTCACCGCATTCACGCTGCCCGCCCTCGGCCACGGCGCGATCTGGCAGGTGCTGGCCTCCGGAGTGCTCACCGGCGCCGGTATCGGCTTCGCCTTCGCGGCGATGTCCAACGCGATCATCGAGAGTGTGCCGGCCGCCCAGACCGGTGAGGCCACCGGCGTCAACACGATCGCCCGGACCATCGGCAGCAGCATCGGCACGGCGGTCGTCGCGGCCGTCATCTCGTCGCACAGCACGCCGCAGGGCCTGCCCACGGACGACGCGTTCACCTACGGCTTCTGGGTCTGCGCCGCCGTTGCGGTCCTCGCGGTGGTCGCTTCGCTCGCCCTGCCGTCGGCGCGCCGACGGGCCGCGGCGACCCCGACGGCGCCAACCCCCACGTCGGCGACGACGTAGACGGCGGCGGCGGCCTCGGTGGCGGCGATGTAAACGGCGGCGGTCTCGG
>NZ_JBEZFL010000008.1:232913-377436 GCF_040649415.1 Actinoplanes sp. NPDC048967 | reverse complement strand
TCGGTGGCGGCGGCCTTGACGGCGGCGCCAACCCGGGCGGCGGCGATGTAGACGGCGGCGGTCTCGGTGGCGGCGGCCTTGACGGCGGCGCCAACCCGGGCGGCGGCGATGTAGACGGCGGCGGTCTCGGTGGCGGCGGCCTTGACGGCGGCGCCAACCCCGGCGGCGGCTACGTAGACGGCGGCGCGTCCTCGACGGCGGTGGCTCCGACGCCGGGGGCTGCTCGACGGCCGGGCCACCCGGCGCCTGATCACCGCCGCGGCCACCGACCCCCGGTGGCCGCGGCCGTCGCATGCTCGTATTATGCATAAACTTCAATATCTGGGAGCGCTCCCATTGTGGTCGGTCCAGGCGCGTCGTAGCGTGTGGACACCTCGTCACAGCGTTTGGCCCGGACGGCCGGCACCCTTTCCCCGTGCCCGCCGTGCCGTGGCGTCCTGGGTGGACGCGTTGTGCCGACGAGGTCCCCCGATCTGAGGTAGGTCATGAGAAGACGACTCGCCACCCTCGGCGCCGCGGTGCTCGCCGCGGCCGCCTCCGTCCTGTTCTCCGTCGATCCCGCGTACGCGGCGACCGGTCTGCACGTCAGTGGCCGCGGCATCGTCGAGGCGGGCGGGCAGCCGTTCGTCATGCGCGGCGTCAATCACGAGCACACCTGGTTCACCGACGAGACCGACTCGTTCGCCGACATCAAGGCCAAGGGCGCCAACACCGTACGGGTCGTGCTCAGTGGCGGCCGCTGGACGGCCAACAGCGCCGCTGACGTGGCCGGCGTGATCTCCCTCTGCAAGCAGAACAGGCTCATCTGCGTCCTGGAGGACCATGACACCACCGGCTACGGCGAGGACGCTGCCGCGTACACGCTGGATCAGGCGGTCGACTACTGGATCGGCCTGAAGAGCGTGCTGGCCGGCCAGGAGGACTACATCGCCATCAACATCGGCAACGAGCCGATCGGCAACACCGACCCCGGCCAGTGGACCGGCGCGACCAGCGCGGCCATCCGGAAGATGCGCGGCCACGGCTTCCAGCACCTGCTGATGGTCGACGCGCCCAACTGGGGCCAGGACTGGACCTACACCATGCGGGACAACGCGCAGACCGTGCTGGACGCCGACACCCAGCACAACACGGTGCTCTCGATCCACATGTACGCCGTCTTCAACACCGCCGCGTCCATCACCTCGTACCTGGACACCTTCCAGGCCAAGGGCTGGCCGCTGGTCATCGGCGAGTTCGGCTGGCAGTTCGCTCCCGGCGAGGTGGACGACCAGACCCTGATGGCCGAGGCGGTCGCGCGGAACCTCGGCTACCTGGGCTGGTCGTGGGCCGGCAACAACGACCCGATCCTCGACATGACCGTCGGTTTCGACCCGAACCGGCTGACCACCTTCGGCGAGCGGGTCTTCAACGGGCCCAACGGCATCAAGGCCACCGCCGAGGAGGCCGCGATCTTCGGCGGCGGGCCGACGACCCCGCCGACCAGTACGCCGCCGAGCAGTGCCTCGCCGACGAGCACCCCGCCGACGCCGGCGCCGGCCGGTTGCGCGGCGGCGTACTCGGTGACCGGGCAGTGGACCGGCGGCTTCCAGGGTGAGGTCACGGTGACCGCCGGGACCGCCGCGGTACGGAGCTGGACCGTCACCCTGGCGTTCCCGAACGGCCAGACGGTCACTCAGGCGTGGAGTGCGACGGTGACCAGCAGCGGCTCCACCGTGACCGCTCGCAACGCGACCTACAACGGGAGCCTGGCCGTCGGTGCCTCCACGAGCTTCGGTTTCCTCGGCTCGTGGGCCGGCACCAACGGCGTACCGGCGGTGACCTGCTCGGCGACCTGACCGCCCGGGCCGGGCCGGGCGCCGTCACGGCGCCCGGCCACGGTCAGGTGCACTGCTGGTCGAGCGGGGCGAGCCAGCCCTTGAGCGTGGAGCCCAGCGTCGTGTTGACGTCCTGGGTGGTCTTCACCGCGCTGAAGCTCTTGGTGTCGGCGGCCTTGGCCTTCAGCTTCTCCGCGGTCTGCTTGCCGGCGGTGCGCAGCTCCGGGTCGGTGCTCTCGGCGGTGGCGCTGCTGATGGCGGTCGCGAACGCGGTCAGCGCCTGCTGGACCTCCTGCTCGTTCTTCTTGTCGTCGCCGGCGGTCTTGCGCGCGTCGGCCAGCTCGGTGAGGGCCTGGGCGAACGGCGCCATGTGCCGGCTGTAGACCTTGCCGAGGGCTTCGCACGCGGACCTCGTCGAGGCCTCCGCGCTGCGCTGGGCGGCGGGCGGCGCCGAGGCCGTACCGATGCCCACGCCGGCCTCGCCGGGTGCGGGATTGGTGGCGGTGCCGCAGGCAGCCGCCGAGAGCAGCACGCCACCTAGAAAGATCGCCTGCACAGCTCGGCGCATCGGGGGAACCTCCTGCTGATCGGGGATGCGGGAACGTGGGAGCGCTCCCATCGCGCTCTGCACCATACGTCGCGGTGCAGTCCTCGTCTAGAGACGCTCTTCTATTCCACTGCCCAGTATGCCGGGGGACTATTAACCGGATGTCGCCTCCCGGCGGGCGTACTCGGGAGACGATGACGGCATGCAAGCAGCACAGGGCGTGCCGTTGTCGTGATGAGCCGTACCTTCGGAATCCTCTCGCCGTTCGTGGGCGGTGACTACTACGGGGCGCTCATCGCCGGCGTCAACAGCGCCGCCGTGGCCGCCGGCGACCGGGTCATGGCCGTCCAGACGCTGGATCCGGGTTCGTACAGCGCCGACCGCAGCGGCCTGCCGGACTTCCGCCGGCCGGTGGCGTGGCAGCACCTGGCCGGCCTGATCGTGCTGCCCGGCGCGGTCGACGCCGCCTACGCCCGGGCCGCTCGGACGGCCGGCAAGCCGGTGGTCCTGGTCGGGCACGAGGTGCCGGACAGCGACTGCTCGTCCGTGCTGGCCGACAGCCGCAGCGGGGTCCGGGAGGCGGTCGGGCATCTGGCCGGGCACGGCCACGAACGGATCGCCTTCGCCGGCAACCTGGCCCACTTCGACGTCCGGGAACGGCACGAGGGCTACCGGGAGGGACTGCTCGCCCAGCAGCTCACGCCGCGGTCCGATCTGTTGTTCGCGCTCAACGACAATCACGAGACCGGCGGCGAGTCGGTCGCCGACGCCCTGATCCGGGCCGGGATGCCGGCGACGGCCGTCGTGACGGGCACCGACCGCAACGCCATCGGCCTCATCCGCCGGCTGGCCGAGGCCGGCTACGCGGTCCCCGGCGACCTGGCCGTGGTGGGTTTCGACGACATCGCCGACGCGACGTACCTGCGGCCGAGCCTGTCCACCGTGCGCCAGCCGCTGGACGCCCTGGGCGCGGCCGTGCACGCCCTGGCCCGCGAGCTGGCGGCGGATCCGCGGCTGCCGGCCGCCGTACGGTCCGTGCCCACCACCTTCGTCCAGCGCGACTCCTGCGGCTGCCCGAGCCGCGGGCTGCCGGTGTCGGAGTCGCGGACCCGGGAGCTGTTCTCCGACGTCCGCTACCTGCAGGCCACGCTGAACGTGCAGTACGAGCTCGGCATCGAGCTGCTGGGCTCGCACGAGAAGGACCCGCGCGGCCTGGCCTGGATGGAGAGCACCCCGGCGGTCGGCGGTTGCCTCGGTCTGTGGCCCGGCGAGGGTGAGCCGCGCGGCGACGACCCGCTGCTGGAGGTGGTGGGGGAGTTCCGGGCCGGGGGCGGGCCACGCTCCGGGCCGGTGAGCGCGTTCCCGCCGCCCGGGCTGTTCACACTGGCGGACGGCCCGGCCGGCGACATCGTGTTCGTCGTGCCGGTGCGCAGCGCGTCGCGGGACTGGGGCGCGCTGGCGGCGGTCGGGCGGATCCAGGCCAGCACGCCGCCGGGCCGCGAGATGATGAACCAGGCTGGTGCCCTGCTGGCCGCCGCCCTCGACCGGGACTCGATGGTGGCGTCCCTGCGGGACCAGGAGGAACGGCTGCGCAACGCCGCTCTGCACGACCACCTCACCGGCCTGCCGAACCGGGTGCTGCTGGCCGACCGCCTCCAGCAGGCCGGGCTGCGCGCGGCCCGGCAGCCCGGCCACCGCTTCGCGGTCCTGCTGCTCGACCTGGACGGGTTCAAGGCCGTCAACGACTCCCTGGGTCACGCGGCGGGCGACGTCCTGCTGGTGGAGGTGGCCCGCCGCCTGACCGGGCTGGTGCGTCAGTCCGACACCGTCGCCCGGCTCGGCGGTGACGAGTTCGTCGTGCTGCTCGACGGCTTCGCCACCTGTGACGGCCACGAGCGGGTGCGCGACGCGATCACGGCCGCGATCACCGAGCCGTTCGTCATCGACGGGTACCCGGTCGAGGTCGGCCTGAGCATCGGTGTCGCGCTGTCCACCGACGGTTCGGCCGACCCCGACCACCTGCTCCGGGAGGCCGACGCGGCGATGTACCGCGAGAAGTCGACCGCCCGGCGTCGCTGACCGCCGGGGGCACGGCTCAGCCGGTGCCGCACACCGTGCCGTTGAGGGCGAACGCCCCGGGCAGCACGTTCGGTCCGCTGTAGGCACCGACGAACCCGGCCGTGGCCGTGGCCCCGGCGGCCAGCGTGGCCCCCGGGTCGCTGGTGACCCGTACGTCGCGGCCGGTCTGGGTCCAGGTGGCGCTCCAGCCGCTCTGCACGCTCTGCCAGCCGGTGGGCCAGGTGAAGGTCAGCGTCCAGCCGGTGACCGGGGCGGGCCCGTTGTTGGTGACCTCGACGGCGCCGACGAAGCCGTTGCCCCAGTCGTTGGTGTCGCTGAACGTGACCGTGCAGCTGCTGCTCGCCGGGGCGGTGGTGGTGACGGTCAGCGGCCGGGACGACCACGACACCCGGCCCGCGGTGTCCCGGGCCAGCACGTTGACGGTGTAGCGGGTCCCGGGCGTGAGGTTGCGGGCGGTGAAGGACGTGCCCGAGGTCTCGCCGAGCTGCTCGCTGACGGCGCCGTTGGCCCGGTGCACCTCGTACTTGGCGATCGGATCGCGGCCGGGCCGCGCCGCCGGCCAGGAGATCGTCGCGGTCCGGTCGGTGACGGCCCCGGCGACGGGCGCGCCGGGTGCTCCGGGGGCCCCGGCGGCGGTCCGGGCCGGGTGCAGGGTCACCAGCGTGAGGGAGTACGGCGCCAGCGTCTGCTCAGTCGCAGTTCCCCGCGCGGCGGTCTCGAGCGCCGGGGCACCGTTACCGAGCGAGATGACAGTCGGCGCGGTGCTCGTGCTCGGGCTGTAGCCCCGGTAGTCCAGGGTGGCCGTCCGCTCGTTGTCGGGGTCCCGGTTGACCAGCAGCACCTGCAGGTCGCCGTCGGACCGGCGGGCGGCGTGCGCGGCGACGAGCGGATCATCGGTGCCGGCCCGGACCAGCTGGTCGCCCGGGTGCACGAAGGACTTCATCAGCGTCAGCGCGTGGTACGGCGCGAACGGCGTGTTCAGCGGCGGCTCGCACACCGACCCGTCGGACGCGCAGTTGCCGGAGGAGAGCAGGCCGAAGTCGCCGTAGTCGCGCTCCCCGGCGACGGTCGACACGGTGCCGATCCCGTTGTGGACGTTCCACCACTGCACCGTGAAGACGCCGTTCTCCAGCAGGTCGCTGTACGCGTCGGCCAGGAACAGGGCGCCGGGCCGGGTGTTCTGTCCTACCCCGACGTTCATCTCGGTCAGGCTCACCTGGATGCGGCCGGCGTTGCTGCCGGCGTACCGGTCGATCTGCCGGCGCAGCAGGTACATGGCATCGTCGATGTGGCTCGTCTTGCTGAGGGCCTCGGCGGCCGTGCCGCCGCCGGGATACCAGTGCACGTCGACGAAGTCGATGTGCGCACCGGCGCGGGTGAGCACCTCCTGGTTCCAGGTCCCGGCGTCGCCCGCGCCGACCAGCCCGTCGGGCCAGTTGCCCGGCGTGGTGAGCACCGCGCCGATCTTGATGTCCGGGTCGACGGCCCGCATCGCCTCGGCGAACGCGACCACCCCCGCGGCGTACGCGGCCGGGCTCTTGTCGGCGTGGTTGTCGGCCTCCCACGGCTCGCCGTAGTGACCGTTGCCGTAGTTCTCGTTGCCGATCGTCCAGTACCTGGCCCGGTAGCCCTTGTCCTTGGCGTGGCGCACCCAGTCCGCGGCCTCCTGCGCCGTCCCGGTGCCGTAGTTCGCGATGATCATCGGCTCGGCGCCGATCCGCCCGGCCGAGGCCATGAAGGTGTCGAAGTCGGTGTCCGGGGCGACGTAGCCGCCGGGCGCGGTGTGGTCGCGCCAGTGGTAGATGTCGGCGTACGAGCCGCCGGGGTAGCGCAGCATCTGCACCCCGGCCGACTTGAGCAGGCCCGAGGTCTCGGCCGTGCCCAGGTTGGTGTCCCAGATGGCGTCGTTGACGCCCAGGGCTGTGTCCGGAACGGTGGCCAGACCCGCCTGGGCGTTCACGGTCACGGCGACGGGAGCGGGGGAGGCGGCGGGCGCGGCGGTGGAGGCGGTGGGTGCGGCGACACTGCACAGCGCACCGGCGCCGAGCAGCAACGCGCCCCGCGCGACCCGGTGGAAGATCGCGGACGGCATGGCTCTCCGATCGGAGGACAGCGAGAGTTGGGAGCGCTCCCATCCTCACTGTCGCAGCGATCACTGTCAATCTTCCTCGACTCCGCCCGGTGGCGCGGAAATCCTCACATTCGGCGCAGGCCAGTCGAACGGTCAGGCGAGCCCATCGGGGGGCTTCCAGGGTGGACAGGTGATTCGGGTGAAGATGTCGAACCTCAGGGTCGGGCTCCGGCTCGGCGCCGGCTTCCTCGTGGTGATCATCGGCATGGTCGTGCTGACGGTCATCGGCGTCAGCGAGGTCAACAAGATCAACGATCGGCTGACCGTCGTCAACGACCTCAACGGCGTGAAGCAGCGGTACGCCATCAACTTCCGGGGCAGCGTGCACGACCGCGCGATCGCCGTCCGGGACGTGGTGCTCGCCCGTACCGGTGCCGAGGTGCAGACCGAGGTCGACACGATCGCCAAGCTGACCGCCAAGTACGACGAGTCCGCGGCCAAGATGGCCGCGATGTTCGCCGACGGGTCCGACGTCAGCGCCGAGGAGAAGCAGGCACTGGCCGAGATCAACCGGATCCAGGCCAAGACGCTGCCGCTGATCAGCCAGGTCGTCGACCTGCGCCGGGCCGGCACCGACGAGCAGGCCTACGTCGTGCTCACCACGCAGGCCAGGCCCGCCTTCATCGAGTGGCTCGCCGCCATCAACGTGTTCATCGACCTCGAGGAGGCGATGAACAAGGCCGAGACGGCCCAGGCCCGCGAGGTCGCCGACGGGTTCATGACCATCATGGTGATCGGCCTGCTGCTGGCCGCGCTGATCGCGGCGCTGGTCGCCTGGCGGATCACCCGCGGCATCACCCGGCCGCTGGCCGAGGCCGCGGACGTGCTCGTCGCGGTGGCCGACGGCGACCTGACCCGGCGGGTGGCCGTGCGCTCGGCCGACGAGGTCGGCCAGATGGGCCGCTCGGTGAACACGGCGCTGGACGCGATCGGCACCGTCATCACCGAGTTCGGCCGCAGCGCCCAGGGCCTGGCCCGGACCAGCCACCGCATCGGCGCCCTGTCCGGCCAGATCGCCAAGGGCGCGGAGGAGTCCTCGGTGCAGGCCAACGTCGTGGCCGACGCGGCCCAGGAGGTCTCCCGCAACGTGCAGACCGTCGCGGCCGGCTCGGAGGAGATGGGCTCCTCGATCCGCGAGATCTCGCACAACGCCAACGAGGCCGCCACCGTCGCGGCCCGGGCGGTCGACACCGTCCGGGTCACCACCGACACCGTGTCCCGCCTCGGCGACTCCAGCCGCATGATCGGCGACGTGGTCAAGGCGATCACCACCATCGCCCAGCAGACCAACCTGCTCGCCCTCAACGCGACCATCGAGGCCGCCCGGGCCGGCGAGGCCGGCAAGGGCTTCGCGGTGGTGGCCGGGGAGGTCAAGGAGCTGTCCCAGGAGACCGCCCGGGCCACCGAGGACATCTCCCGCCGGGTCGAGGCCATCCAGGCCGACACCACCAGCGCGGTCGCCGCGATCGCCGAGGTCACCGCGGTGATCACGCAGATCAGCGACTACCAGACCACGATCGCCTCGGCGGTCGAGGAGCAGACCGCGACGACCAACGAGATGAACCGCAGTGTCAACGACGCCGCGTCCGCCTCGGGCCAGATCGCCGCCAACATCAACAATGTGGCCGACGTCGCCCGCAACACCACCACCTCGGTCGAGGAGTCGCGCCGCGCCGCCGACGAGCTCGACGAGGTGAGCCGCAAGCTCCAGGCCCTGGTGGGCGGCTTCCGCATCTAGCCGTAGCGGCGCACAGCGTCCCGGCGTGAGCACCACGCGCCGGGACGCTGTGCTGTGCGCGCCGGCGAAAGACCGGGCCGGTGTCGCCCGGCACTGCCTGGCCAACGCCGAACGCGCCCGCCGCCGCCAGGGCCGCCTGGCGGCCCGGATCCTCGCCCTGGATCCGCCCGCGGCCGCCGTCGCCGAGCCCGTCGAGCTCCCGGACGAGGACCCGCACACCGCGCTGGGCCGGCTGGGCGCGCTCGACGCCGAGATCGTCCGCCGGTGGACCCGGGGGGACCTGGGCCCCGTGCAGATCGCCGCCGCGCTGGCGCTCACCCCGAACGCGGTCAGCATCCGGCTGCGCCGGGCCCGCGGCAGGCTGCGGGCGGAGTTGCGAAAGCTCGGCCCGGGTGCCGGACATGACGTACCGGAAGAGGGGAGGCGGCCGTGACCGACGACGACCTGCGCGCCCGGCGCGTCACCCACCGGTACGCGGGCCGGCCCACCGAGGCCGTCGAGGTCGCGCAGGGCGACGGCAACGGCGAGGCACTGATCGGGGCGACGGTCTTCGAGCCCGGCCGGCAGTACTTGGTCGCGGCCACCGACGGGCACACTCTGGTCTGCGGTTACAGCGGTCTGGCCACACCGGAGCTGCGGGCTCTCTACGACGCGGCGTTCTGAGCCCGGGTGGCCGCGAGCGAGCCGAGCACGGCCAGCGCGTCGGCCGACGGGCTGCCCGGCGCCGCGTGGTAGACGACCAGCTGCTGCCCGGGCGCGGACCGTACGTCGAACGAGTGCACGGCCAGGGTCAGCTCGCCGACCTCGCGGTGCACGAGCCGCTTGGTCTCCAGCGTCTTGCCGGTCACGTCGTGGCGGGACCACAGATGGCGGAACTCCTCGCTGTGCTCCGACAGGGTGCGTACCACCGTGGCGACCCGGTCGTCGGCCGGTGCCGCCCCGGCGGCCAGCCGCAGGGCGCCGACGCTGCTGCGGGCCACGGCCGCCCAGTCGGCGTAGAACGCGCGCGCCGACGGCTCGAGGAAGACGGCGTGGATCAGGTTTCCGCGCTCCTCGACGTCGGCGAACAGCGCCTCGGCGAGCGGGTTGCGGGCGAGGATGTCGTACGCGCGGCCGAACACGACCGCCGGGTTGTCCCGCCATGCCCCGAGCAGGTCGACCAGGGCCGGATCGGCCACCTCGGACGAGGCCGGCAGCGGGGTCACGGGAAGCAGCCCGGCCAGCCGGTACGCGTGCGTCCGCTGATCGTGGCTCCACCGCAGCACCCGGGCCAGCGCGTCGAGGATCTGCGGCGACGGATGCCGTTCCCGGTCCTGCTCGAGGCGGACGTAGTAGTCCACGCTCATGCCGGCCAGGGCGGCCACCTCCTCGCGGCGCAGCCCGGTGACCCGCCGTCCGGTCGCGGCGGGCAGGCCCACCTGCTGCGGTGTCACCTCGGCCCGCCGGGCCCGCAGGAAGTCGCCCAGCATCCCGTCCCTGGTCATGACCCGTCATCCCCGGGGGAACGGCGGCGCAGCACCATCCCGGCGTGGTGCAGGACGCCGTCGACGAAGTCCCCGTCGGCGGTGAAGCCGGTGTCGTCGACGTAGTCGATGTGGTCGCCGCTGATCTCGTACCGGCCGGTGTACGCCCGTTCCCGGCGGCCGCGGGCCTCGACGTAGCGGCCCTCCGGCAGCAGTTCGTGGCGGATGGCGCCGTCGGCGGTGACCCACATGCCGGCGTACGGGTGAGATGCCTTTGTCATGAGCTCCACGCTAGGAGTCCCGCGGCCTTGCGGGGAGGGTGCGTCGCACCCACCCAGCGGTGCGGCCCGCACTATATTTACGAACGGTCGGTCTTATTGTACGGTGACGGCATGACCCAGGACGGCCGGCTCATCCGCGGCGAACGCACCCGCACCGCGGTGCTCGATCAGGCCCTGGTGCTGGCCACCGTGGCCGGCCTCGGCGGCCTGTCGCTGAGCCAGGTCGCCGACGCGCTCGGCGTCAGCAAGTCGGGCCTGTTCGCGCACTGGCGGTCCAAGGAGGCGTTGCAGCTCGCGGTGATCGAGCACGCCCGGGCCCAGTGGACCGAGCGGATCATCCGGCCCGCGCTGGCCGCGCCGCGCGGGGTCCGTCGGCTGTGGGCGGTGCACGACACCCGGCTGTCCTTCTACGAGGCCGAGGTACTGCCGGGTGGCTGCTTCTTCGCCAATGCTCATCTGGAATACAACGCCCGCCCCGGCGTCATCCGCGACCGCCTGGCCGCCGAGCTGACCGACTGGATGGCCTACCTGATCAGCCTGGCCGCCGACGCGGTCGCGCTGGGCGAGCTGCGGCCCGGCGCCGAGCCCGAGGGCATCGCCTACGAGACCGAGTCCCTGGGTGTCTGCGCCGTGATGCAGGCGCCGGTGCTGGGACGAGACGTGACCTTCCGGCGCGCCCGCCGGGCGCAGCTCAAGCATCTGCGCGCGCTGGCCACCGACCCGACGATCCTCCCGGAGCTGACATGACCACCGCGACCGAGACGCTGCCGCACGGCGGCGTCGTCCCCATGCCCGTGCACTTCGACGATCTGGACGCCATGGGCGTGCTGCACAACTCCCGCTACGCCGTGCTGGTGGAACGCGCGATCGTGCTCTGGTGGGCCGCGCGGGGCGTCTCCTTCTCCGGCGGCCGGCCCACCACGCCGGACGCCTTCAACGTGGTCCGCGAATACTCCGTCACCTTCCACCGGCCGGTCCGCGGCACCGGCCAGATCAGCGTGCACTTCTGGCTGGAGAGCATGGGCACGACCAGCGCGGACTACCGGTTCCGGGTGACCTCGGCCGACGGCGCCACGGTCTTCGCCGAGGGCCGCCGGGTCAACGTACGCCTGGACCCGGCCACCATGCGGCCGGCCCCGTGGACCGAGCACGGCCGCACCCTCGGCTCGGAGCTGCTGCGCGGCTGATCTACTCGAAGAACTTGAGGCCCCAGCCGGTGTCGGAGGTCGGGCCCGGCACGTTGGCTCGGCTGTAGACGGTGTTGCCCCACCACGCGAAGGTGCCGGTGTACCAGAACCGGTTACCCCACGTGTACGGCGTGCCCTTCGGTACGGCGTGGAACATCAGCGGGAAGCGCGGACCGGCCGGCGGGCTGGTGGCGATGTCCCCGTTGAGCAGCACGAAGCTGTGGTGGCCGGGGCCGTTGACCGACAGCGTCGGATCCCAGCCGGCCATCATCGTGGCGCGCTGGGAGCCGAAGAGGCAGCCGTTGGACTTGTACCAGTCCCAGACGTAGGCCGGGTCGCCGCCGGCGCGCAGCCGCAGGTCGGCCAGGCAGTACTGCTCGCTCCAGCTGCCGTTGGCGGAGTAGACGATGTGCAGCTGCCCGTTGGGGTCGCGGATCGGTTCCGGGCCCTCGTTGATGAAAGGATTGCCGACGACGCGCTCCCAGGGCTCGCGCGGCTGGGAGATCACGTACCGGCCGCCGGTGGGGGTGGTCGGGCTGCTCATCCGGGCCAGGTAGATGTTCTGCTCGACGTTGGTGTCTCCGGCCCAGCCGGACCACACGAACCAGCGCTGACCGTTGAAGGTGAACAGCGCGCCGTCGATGGCCCACTTGTTGTCCGGCAGCGCGAGCTGGGTCTCCCCGGTGTAGCCGGAGTCCGGGCTGGCCGAGCTGATCGCGTACATGCGGTGGGCGGCGCCGGTGCCGGCCGAGAAGTAGATGTAGTAGCGGCCGCCGTCCACGACGATCTCCGGCGCCCACACCTCGCCCCGGCCCCGGCTGTCGGACCACACCAGCCGGGCCGGGGCGGCGGCGAGCCCGTCCGGGGACGAGGCCCGGCGGACCGCGATGCCGCCGTTGAGCGACTGGGCCGAGATGTAGGTGCCGCCGACGCGGATCACGCTGGGATCGGCGGCCCGGATGCTCTGCGCCGCGTCGGCGCTGCGGGCCGTGGACAGGGCGAACGTGGTGGTCAGGGCCAGCGCCAGAGCGGCGGTGACAAGACGTGACCTGGGCATGGGCGTTCCCGCTTCTGCCTCCGCTTCGACGCCGCTGCGGTGGGGGCCGCACGGGGTGGCGTCCGGTGGGGATGCGCCGGAGGCGTCGGGGGAGATCCCGGACCGGTGCGCGCGGCGGGGGTGCCGGAGAGCGCTCCCTGAGGATTTCCCGTTCCGGGCGGGAAGTCAATGCATCGACACCGGTCACTGACCGGGCGGGCCCGCGGGGTAGAGCGAGTCGAGCAGATCGGCGTACCGGGTCTCGACCGCGCGGCGCCGTACTTTCAGCGACGGGGTGAGGTCGCCGTCCTCGACGGCCAGGTGGTGGTCGAGGACCAGGAACTTCTTGATCGTCTCCCACGGTGCCAGGGTCGCGTTGAGCTGGTCGACGTAGCCGCCCATGGCCTCGGTCAGCTGCGGCGAGCGGGTGATCCCGGCGTAGTCGGTGGTGCCGAGCCCGTGCCGGGGCGCCCAGGCGCGTACGGCGTCCGGATCGAGGTCGATCAGGGCGGTGATGTACTTGCGGCCGTCGCCGTGCACGACGATCTGGCCGGCCAGCGGGCAGATCCCCTTGAACCGCGCCTCGATGGTCTGCGGGGCGACGTACTTGCCGTTCGAGGTCTTGATCAGGTCCTTCTTGCGGTCGGTGATCCGCAACGAGCCGGCGGCGGTGATCTCGCCGATGTCGCCGGTGTGCAGCCAGCCCCCGGCCAGCGTCTCGGCGGTGGCCCCGGGGGCGTCGTGATAGCCCTGCATCACGCCGGGGCCACGGACCAGGATCTCCCCGTCCTCGGCCAGGGCGACGCCGGTGCCGGGCAGCGGCAGTCCCACGGTGCCGTACTCCGGGCTGCCCGGCCGGTTGAAGAACGTGGTGGCACAGGTCTCGGTGAGGCCGTAGCCCTCCAGCACGGGCAGGCCGACGGCGTCGAACCACTCACCGATCTCCGTCGACAGCGCGGCCGCCCCGGAGATGAAGAAGCGCAGCCGGCCACCGAACCGGCGCCGGACGCGCGCGAGCACCAGCCGGTCGGCGACGCGGTGCTGGACGGCGAGGAACCGGCCCGGCCGCTCGCCCCGCCGGCGCAGCCGGGACACCCGGATCCCGACCCCGATGCCCCAGCGGAACAGGCGTGCGGTCACCGGGCTGCCGGACTGCACGGTGGCCAGGACCCCGGCGTACACCTTCTCGAAGATCCGCGGCACCGCCGGGATGATCGTCGGCCGGACCACCGGCAGCCGCTCGACGAGCCGGCCCACGTCGCCGTCCACGGCGAACGCGAAGCCCACCGAGAGCTGGCAGGACAGCAGCGCCTTGCCGAAGGCGTGCGCCAGGGGCAGCCAGAGATAGCCGAGGTCGTCCGGGCCCAGGAAGCCCATGGCCTCGATGGCCAGACCCTGGTAGATCCAGCTGTGGTGGGTGACCCGGACGCCCTTGGGCAGCCCGGTGGTGCCGGAGGTGTAGATCAGCGTCGCCAGGTCGTCGGCCCGGATCGCCGCGCAGGCCTCGCGCACGACGGCCGGCTTCGCGGCGAGCAGCTCGCGGCCCCGGGCGCGCAGGTCGGCCAGGGTCAGCACCCGGCTGTCACCGTCTCCGGGCGCGCCGTCGATGAGCACGGCATGCTCGACCGGCGAGCCCGCGGCGAAGACCTTGGCCAGCTGCCCGGCGTGCTCGACCACCGCGAAGCGGCTCGCCGAATCGGTGAGGATGTGCGTGACCTCGGCGGCCGAGCCGCTGGGGTAGACCGTGGTCGTGGCGCCACCCGCGCACATGACGCCGAAGTCGGCCTCGATCCACTCGGTGCGGGTGCCGGCCAGGATCGCGACCCGGTCCTGCGCCCGCAACCCGAGGTCGAGCAGGCCGGCGGCGATCTCGGTGACCGCCGTACCGGTCTCGGCCCAGGTCTGCGACCGCCACCCGCCCGCGCTGTCCAGGCGCCGGTAGGCCTCCGCCCCGGGCGTGCGGGCCACCCGGTCGAGGAACATGGCGCCGAACGACGCCGGCTCGGTGCGCCGCAGCTCCGCCAGGCGGGCCTCCTCGGCGGTGCTGGCGCGGCAGCTCGCGGACGCCGTCACGGTGCTCGTCGGCATGTGCCTCCCTCTCCGTCGACCCCTCCATCATCTGTCAGGGCGACGGGCGGCGGCAGCGGACCCGCTCAGCCGGGACGCAGAACGCCGAGCAGGAAACGATCGGGCCGCACGGCCGTGACCGTGCCGGCCGCACCGCGGAGCAGGCCGTCGAGGTCCTCCACGGCCAGACAGCCGGGCGCCGGGTCGGCCAGGTCCAGCGCCAGGTGGATCGCGCCGGGGCGCTCGGCCCCGGGCACCCGGCGGGGATCGCAGCCGTGACCGAGGAAGGCCCACCGGTAGCCGATCACGTCGTCCAGCCGCACGGGCGGGCCGCCGGCCACCCGGACCCACGGGTTGGGCAGCACCTGGCCCGCCCGCGGCAGCGGTCCGGCCACGGCGCGGGGCAGGCGGCGCGGCGGCAACGGGCGGTCGCCCAGGCGGCGTTTGAGGCCCGGCACGGCGTTGAGGCTGCGGGCCAGGCCGCGGAACACCAGCGCGGCGGCCCGGTTGCGGGTCTGCAGCACCCGGCCGATCCGCAACGCGAGCGTGGTGGTGGCGGCGACGTCCGGGCGGCGCTCCCGCTCGTACGCGTCCAGATCGCCGCCCTCGCCCAGCCGCCAGGCCAGCGCACCGGCGTCCCTGATCCCCATGCCCAGCCCCGCGCCGGCGAACGGTGGCATCGCGTGCGCCGCGTCCCCGGCCAGCAGCACCCGCCCGGCCCGCCACCGCTGCGCCATCCGCGCGCGGAACGTGAACACGGCCGCCCGCTCGACCTCCAGCCGGTCCGGATCGGTCCACGGCGCGACCAGCGCGCGGACCGTCTCCGGCCGGACCATGGCCGCGGGCTGTTCGCCGGGCAGCAGCATCCACTCCCAGCGCCAGCGGCCGGGGCTCGACATGGCCACCGCCGGCCGCGCGGGGTCCAGCACGAACGCCACCGTCGGGCTCCCGTCGGCGGTGCCGTCCACGCCGGCGTCGTCGGTGGCGGTGCCGGCCGCGTCCACGACCAGCCAGGGCTGCGCGAACGTGTCGCCGATGAAGGCGATGCCGGCCCGGGTGCGCACGGTGCCGGACGTGCCGTCGCAGCCCACGAGCCACTGCCCGGTGATCCGTCGCCCGTCGTCGAGAACCGCGACGACGTGATCGGCGGACTGCTCGACGTCCTGGACGGACCGTCCGGCGAGCACCTCGACGGAGGGCAGTTCGGCGACGGCGGCGCGCAGTGCGGTCTCCAGGGCCGGCTGGTCGATGCGCACGACCTGCGGGTGCCCGAACGCCCGGGCCCGCTGCGTCAGCAGGAACAGCGGCCGCCGGTCGGCGCCGACGGCACCGTTGCGGATCAGCGGCACCGACCAGGCATCGGGCGGGGCGAGCCCGGGGATCAGCGACAGCAACCGGATGGACTCGACCTCCAGCACGGCGGCCCGGGGCTTCGGGTACGGCCGGACGTTCGGCTCGACCACCACGGTCCGGACACCCTGCGTCCCGAGCAGCGCGGCGAGCACCCCGCCGACCGGCCCGAACCCGGCCACCACCACCGCCGCGTCGAGGGTCATCGCGGCAGCCGGACCACGTCGGCGATCACCGCCCCGTCGTCGGTCAGCCGGACCGCGGCCGGGCTGTCGAAGACGATCATGGCGAGCTTGTCGCCCGGGCGCCCGATCAGGCCCATGCCCTCGGCGTGGTCGTCGCCCTCGCCGTACGTGATCTCCAGCTCCCGGGTCAGCACCTCGCCCCGCACCACCGCCGGCATCGCCACCCGGTAGGCGCCGTGCCAGCGGTAGATCCGCACCGGGCCGTCCAGGCTCATCGTCGGGCCGGCCAGCACCAGCAGGTCGTCGCCGTCCGGGCACAGGTCACGTACGCCCAGCCCGTCCAGGTCCAGGACGTGCTTGCGGTACTCCAGCCCGTCGTCGAACGGGCGCAGCCGCAGCCGGCCGGGCTCGGCGGGGTCGACGTACGGCCGCAGCTCCAGCACGAACGCCCAGCCGCGCAGCACCGGACCGCGCAGACCGAGGTAGACCCGGTCGCCGCTGACCGCGATGCCCTCGATGTCCAGCCCGTTGTCCTTGCCGGGGATGGCCAGGAAGGGCGCCAGGTGGGCGTCGTGGCGCAGCAGCGTCCGCAGCCCGTCCCGCTTGTCGAGCTGCGCGGCCCGGTGGTGCTCGCCGTCCACGACGATCTCGCGTACCGGGGTGGGCAGGCCGTCGACCTCGGCGATCGGCAGCCGCAGCAGCACCTGACGGTTCTCCTGGCCCTCGACCCGGGACAGCCGCCGCAGCGCCTTGTCGCCGTCGTGGCGGGCCTTGATCTGCTTGCGGCGCAGGCTGTGCGACCCGACCGCCCACAGGAAGTGTCCGGTGCGGGCCAGGCCCTCGATGTCGGCCTCCTCGTCGGCGTCCGGGCCGGGCAGGTCGATGAAGTCGCCCAGCCGGAAGGTCCGCTCGTCGGCGTACTCGGCCGGCTGGGCCGGATCGTCGGCCACCAGGCGCTCGACCGTCGCCGTCTCGTCACCCGCGATCCAGAGCACCCGGCCGTCGACCCGCACCGCGGACAGGTTCGTGTGGGTGGCGGCGGCCCGCGAGAGGTCGCCGAAGCGCAAGCGGACCGTGTGTACCAGTGTCATGGCGACCATCGTGGCACCCGGTGTCGCGCTCAGCGCAGCAGATGGCCGACGCCACGCACGGTGTGCAGCACCGGCGGCGGCCCGAGCTTGCGGCGCAGCTGGGCGATCAGGACATCCAGGACGTTGGTGGCGGGTGGCACGACCTCGTCCCAGGCGGCGGCGATCAGCCGGGCCCGGGGGACCGGCTCGCCACCGGCCGCGAGGAGCAGCCGCAGCACCTCGAACTCCTTGGCCGTCAGGGCGAGCGGCCGGCCGGCCCGGCGCACCTCGTAGCGCCCGGGATCCAGCTCGATGCCGGCGTGGCGCAGCACCGGCGCCGGGCGGGGGCCGCCGCGCCGGCACAGGCTGCGGACCCGGACCACCAGCTCCGGAGGGGCGAACGGCTTGCCGAGGTAGTCGTCGCCCCAGGCCAGGCCCCGGACCCGCTCGTCGGGGGCGCTGCGGCCGGTGAGGAACAGCACGGGCACGTGCCAGCCCGCGCGCCGCCGGGCCGCGACGTACTCCAGCGCGTCGCCGGCCGGCAGCACCCGGTCGAAGACCGCGCAGTCGTACGCGTTGACGGCCAGCGCCTCGTCCGCCGCGGGCAGGTCGCCGACGGTGTCCACGGCGAAGCCCGCGCCCCGCAGCGACGCGTCCACGGCCAGTCGCAGATTCTCGTCGTCCTCGGTGACCAACACCCGCACCCGCCTACCGTAGCGGCATCAGTATTCCTCGATCCGCCGCCCGCAGCCCGGCCTGGAACCGGCTGCGCGCGCCCAGCCGGGCCATGATCGTGGACATCATCCGGCGTACGGTGCGCACCGAGACGCCCAGCCGGGCCGCGGCCGACTCGTCGGTGTAGCCCGCCGACAGCAGCGCCAGCAGTTCCCGTTCGCGCCCGCACAGCTCCTCGGCACTGGTCAGCGGCTTGCCGACCAGCCACAGCCGGTCGAAGAGGGCGATCACGGTGTCCACCACGCCGCTCAGACCCACCATCGCGACGTCCTCACCGGCCCGGTCCCGGGCCAGTATGGCCACGGTGCCGTCGACGACCGTCACGTCGGCCGGCACCTGCGGCACGGTACGGATCTCCGCTCCGGCGCCGGCCAGCCGGCCCAGGCGCAGCACCTCGGCGGGCCGGCTGCGCACGCAGTCGGTCAGCAGGACGCGATACCGCACGCCGCGGCGCAGATTGCCGTGGTCGGCGTGGCGCAACGGGCCGCCCGCCCCGGTCCCGCCGGTACGGGCGACGAGCACCTCCCGGACGGCGTTGCCCAGCGCGGCGTCGACGGCGGCGGGTGCGGACAGCACGGCGACGAGGTCGGGTTCCGCGGCGGTCGTGGTCATCACGCCGCCCGCCGCGGGGCGAGCGCGGAGCGGCAGGCCGCGAGGTGCCGGAACACGGGATGGCAGCGATAGCGGTCCGGGCCGGCCGGCTCCAGCAGCCCCCGGTCGGCCAGCGACTCGTGGGCGGCGCGGTTGCCGGCGGTGGCGGTCAGTTCCGGCGACGCCGGGCCGAGCGTGCGCCAGGCGCGCTGTTCGGTCAGGTCGAGGCCGGTCAGCGCGGCGTTCGTCGACTGCCGGACGGCTCCGGAGAAGACCCGGCACGGGTCCTCGTCGAGCTCCTCGGCGAGGCGCCGCACCGTCCAGTGCGGCCGGGTCAGCAGCCGGGCCGCGGCGTCGAGCAGGGCCGCCGGCAGACCACCGCAGGCGCGCAGGACGGCGGCGGTTGCGCGGGTCTCCGTACCCGGCCGGCCGGCCGCGGTGGCGAACAGGGCGGCGGCCTCCTCCGGGCCGAGCGGCTCCAGAGCGAGGCGGGCCGCGCCGTCCAGGTGCCAGCCGCGACGGGTGGTGGTGATCAGCGTCCGGGAACCGGAGGTCGCGGGCAGCAGCGGCGCGACCTCGGCGGCGTCACGGGCGCCGTCCAGCACGATCAGCATCCGCCGCCGGGCGACCTCGGAACGCCACAGCGCCGCCTGCTCGTCCGGATCGGACGGCACTTCGGTGACGCCGACGCCGCGCAGCAGTCGCTGGGCCACGGGAGTACGGCCGGTCATGGTCACGAAGAGCTGCCCGTCCGGGTGGTCCGCGGCGAGCCGGTGCGCCGCGTGCACGACCAGCGCGGTCTTGCCCACGCCGGGCATCCCGTCGACGATCGTCACCGGCGCCGGCCGCAGCAGCCGGGCCAGCTCCCCGGCCCGCCCGGCCAGCCGGGTGTCTCGGGGCAGTTCCCGGCGGACGCTGCCCAGCGCGCGGCGGTGTGCCGCCACGAGTCCCGGCCCCGGCCCGACCCCCAGCTCGGCGGCCAGCACCCCGGTCGCCTGCCGGTACGCGACCAGCGCGTCGGTGCGCAGGCCGCTCGCGTGCAGCGCGCGGACGAGCAGGGTCCAGGCGCTCTCGCGCAGCGGGGCGTCCGCGGTCACCGAGCGCAGGGTGGCTGCCGCGTCCGCCGCCCGGCCCAGCGCCAGCTGCACCTCGCCGAGGTGTTCCCGCAGGTCCAGGTGCAGCTCGAGCAGGCCTGTCAGCGCGCCCGGGTCCACCTCCACACCCTCCAACGGCCGTCCGCGCCACAACCGCAGCGCGTCCTCCAGCAGGACGAGCGCCTCGGCGTCGGAGCCGGCGGCGCTCGCGGCGGCACTCAGCTCGGCGGCCCGGACCGCGTCCAGCTCGCCGGGCCCCACCCGCATCCGGTACGCGCCGGTGGTCCGCTGGATCCGGTCGCCTCCGTCCACGTGCGACGGCAGCATCCGGCGCAGCTGCCACACGTAGGTCTTCAGGTTCGCCTCGGCCGAGGCCGGAGCGGTCCGGTCCGGCCACAAGGCCTCGGTCAGGATGTCGACGCCGACCCAGGCGTTCGGCCGCAACAGCAGAGCGGCCAGGACGGTGGCCGGTTTGCCCGTACCGAGCCGGCCGGGGATCGTCGTGTGCACCTCGAGCGGGCCGAGGATGTGGAAGAGCACGGGTACACCTCCTTGGTGGTCGCCCTACGATCCATCCGGGCACATGAGGATCCGATGACACGAGCGGGCGGGGAGGCCACAGTGCGGGTGCTGGTGGTGGAGGACGACGACAACCTGCGGTTCGCCGTGCGTACGGAGCTGGCCGGGGCCGGGCTGGCCGTCACGCAGGCGGCTGACCTCGCCACCGCGGACGCCGCCCTGACCGGTGAGGACTTCGACTGTGTGGTGTTCGACCGGATGCTGCCCGACGGGGACGCGATCCACTATGTGCACGGGCGCCGCCAGCAGGGCTGGGCCGTGCCCGTGCTGCTGCTGACCGCCCGCGACAGCCTGGCCGACATCGTCGCCGGGTTCGAGCACGGCGGCGACGACTACCTGGTCAAACCGTTCTCGGTGGCCGAGATGACGGCCCGGGTGCTGACCCTGTGCCGGCGTGCGGGCACCGGACGGCCGTCGGTGCTGCGCCACGGCGACCTGGAGATGGACTGCGCCCGCCGCCAGGTACGCCGGGCCGGGGTGCTGCTCGGACTGACGGCCAAGGAGTTCGCGGTGCTGGAATACCTGCTGACCCGGCCGGAGCAGGCGGTCGCCCGCGGCGAGCTGATCGAGCACTGCTGGGACAGCAGCACCGACCCGATGTCCAACGTGGTCGACGTGGTCGTCCGCCGGCTGCGCGGCAAGCTGCGCGAACCGGAGCTGATCCACACCGTGCGCGGGCGTGGCTACCGGCTGGCCTCATGACCGGCTCGGCGCTGGACCGGCTGCGCCGGCTGCCCTGGTGGCTGGCCGGCTGGCTGACCGCGATCACCGCCGCCGGGCTGATCCTGGCGACCTGGCTGCTGATCGGGGCCGACACCCGGCGCGGCGAGGCCGAGCTGGACGCGCGGCTGATCCGGGTCACCACGGCGGTCACCCGGCTGATCTCGTACGACGGGACGATCGTCACCGCGCGGATCAGCCGCGACGAGGTGGACACCGGCTGCCCCGAGTTCGCCGTCCTGCCCGGCCCGAACGAGCAGTTCACCGGGCACTTCAGCCGCCAGCCGTGCGTGACGGTGGACGCCGGTACGAAGTCCGTGCTGGCCGCGCGGGCCGTCGCCTCCGGGCGAGAGCAGACCGGCTACGTCCCGGACTCCACCGGCGAGCTGATGCGGGTGCGGGCCGAGCCGTTCCGCAACACCGACGGCCAGTACGTCGGCGCCGTGGTCGCCCTGGTCGATCCGGCCGAGGTCCGGGCCGCGCACCGGGATTTCGTGCTCGCCGTGCTGGGCGGCTCGGTGCTGTTCCTGGCCGCGGTCGCCGGGGCGGGTTATCTGCTCACCGTGCGGGCGGTCCGGCCCGCGACCGCCGCTCTGGAACAGCAGGAAGTGCTGCTCGCCGACACCGCGCACGACCTGCGGACACCTGTCGCCGCGCTGCGGGCGCTCGCCGAGACCGCCCTGCTCCAGCCGGCCCAGCGCACCGAGCTGCTGCCGCGCACGGTCGACCTGGCCCGGCGGATGGGCAGCATCATCGACGGTGTGCTGATCCGGGCCCGGCTGGCCGCCGGGGTGGAGACGCTGACGATCCAGCCACTGTGGCTCGACCAGCTGGTCAGCACCGTGGTCGAGGAGACGGTGGACGACGGGGCCGACATCACCGTGACCACCGCGCCCACCAAGGTCAGCGCCGACGCCGACCTGGTCCGCCGGGCGATCGACAATCTGCTCGACAACGCGCTGCGGCACGGCCGGGTGCCGGGCCGGCCGGCGATCGTGCACATCACCGTGGCCGGCGGACGGGTGACGGTGGCCGACCACGGTCCCGGCATCGACGCGGCCCTGGCCGAGGAGAGCTTCGAACGGTTCAAGAGCTCCGGCGGCTCCAGCGGGCTCGGACTGTCCATCGTGCGCTGGGTCGCCCAGGCGCACGGCGGCACGCTGCGGGTCTACAACGCCGTGGAGGGCGGCGCGATCTTCGAGCTGGAGTTA
The DNA here is from genome assembly GCF_040649415.1 of Actinoplanes sp. NPDC048967. Classification (NCBI taxonomy): domain Bacteria; kingdom Bacillati; phylum Actinomycetota; class Actinomycetes; order Micromonosporales; family Micromonosporaceae; genus Actinoplanes; species Actinoplanes sp. NPDC048967. The sequence goes on along the minus strand of NZ_JBEZFL010000008.1, from coordinate 355,555 downwards.
CCGGCCGCCGCCTGACACCGGTGTATCCGCCGTGGACCGATCATGTACACGGTCTTCTATGCTTTCGGCGTGACCGCCATGGGGGATGTGCATCGTTTTGCTGCCCGGACCGAACGGGCGCTGCGCTCGGGCCGCCGGGGCCGACTGCCCCTCGTGCTGGTCGTCGGCACCTCGCTGGTGGCCGTGACGGCGGCGGTGTCCGGTGCCGCCTCGGCCCCGCCCGGGGTCCGCTTCACGCCGGCCGGCCACTGGTTCGCCAGCCCGGCCGAGGACCTGATCTACCACGTCAACGGCTCGGCGCACTCGGTCGACGCCCGGGCCCGGATCGACGGCCTGCAGCCGGGCAGTCAGGTCGTGCAGGGCGACACGACCGGCTACGTGGTCGGCAGCACGGAGATCCTCGAGTTCGGCAAGTCCACCCTGGCGGTCGAACAGACTCTCACGCCACCGGCCGGGGAACGGCCCGTCGCCGTGGAGGGCAAGGGCGGGCCGTACCTGGTCTATCGCGAGACCGGCACGGTGGTCCGGCTCGGCACCGAGCCGCGGACCATCAAGGCCGGGGAGCCCCTCGGCGAGCCGGCCGTCACGCCCGACGGCACGCTGTGGCTGCACCGCACCGGCACCAACGCGCTCTGCCTGCTGCGTCCCGGCGCCGAGCTGCTGTCCTGCCCGGCCGCGGCGCCGGCGGGACACGCCGGGGCGTTGACCGTGGTGGGCAGCCGGGCCGTGTTCGTCGACACCGACACGAACACGCTCACCCCGGTGACCGGCGACGGGCTGGGCCGGTCCACCCCGGCCGGCGTGGACCTGCCGGCCGGCGCGGGCATCGCCACCGCCGATGTCCACGGGCGCGTCGCCGTGCTCGATCCGCAGCAGCACAGGCTGCACCTGGTCGACGCGAGCACCGTCGGCTCCGGGCGCCCGGCCGCCGCACCCGTCCCGGTCGAGCTGCCCGCGGGAAGCTATTCCGGGCCGGCCGCCGGGCGGTCGTCAGTGGTGCTGCTCGACCGCGAGCACGGCTCGGTGCTGACGTACGACCGGGACGGCCGCCGCCAGAGCGTGGCCGACGTGCCGCCGGAGAGCGGTGACCCCCGGTTGAGTCTCGGCCAGGACGACCGGGTGTACGTCGAGGGCGGCGAGGGCCGGCAGGTGCTGGTCGTCGACGACCGGGGCCAGGCCCGCGCGGTGCCCCCGGCGGGAGGCGGGCGCGCGCCGGGCGACGGGGCGACGCCGGGCGGCCCGGGCGGCCCGGGCGGCCCGGGCGACCCGGCCGACAACCGGCCGGCGACGAAGCCCGGCCGGCCGGGAACACCGACGCGCCCGGCGGGCCCGCCGTCCACCCCTGACAACCCGTCCACCACCGGCGGCCCGGCCACGATCGGCGGTCCGCCCGCCATCGGGGGCGGCCCGGTGCCGCGCACCTCGGACACCGGGCCCCCGTCCACGCGCAAGGCGGTGCCGGCCAGTCCGCCCGGCATGCCGCCGCGGGTCCGTGCGGGCGTCACCGGCGCGACCATCGTGGTCAGCTGGGGTGCCGCGGCCGGCAACGGCGCCGCGGTCAGCGGCTACCGGGTGTCCTGGGGGCCGGCCGGCGGCGGGAGCGAGTCGACGACGCGCTCCGGGAGCAGCCGTTCGGCCACGTTGACCGGCGTCACCGCCGGCATGTCCTACCGGATCACCGTCGCGGCCGAGAACGCCGCCGGTCGCGGGCCCGCCGCCACCGTGTCGGCCATCGTCCCGGAGCCCGCGCCGGAGCGGTCGGTGGTCGTCTCGCGCGGGGAACCCACCACCTACGAGCACGGCTGCGATCCGCCGGAGTGCGCGTTCGTCAAGGTCACGATGCGCGGCTTCGAGCCGAACACGGCTTACGACATCGAGCCGTGGGCCTCCGAGTGGAAGAACTTCAACACCGGCGCCCGGCTGACCACCGACTCGCTGGGCAACCTCACCGCCCGGCACCGGTTCCCGTTCAACGGTGTGGGCCAGGAGGTCTGGGTGATCGTGGACGGCATGGAGTCCAACCGTCTGCTCTGGACCGCCGGGTGAACCCCGCGGCAGCGGCGCGGGTCGCCGGGCTCGTCATGCGCAACGTGGAACAGGTCCTGCGGGGCAAGCCCGAGCTGGTCCGGCTGGCCGTCGCCGGGCTGCTGGCCGAGGGGCACCTGCTGATCGAGGACGTGCCGGGGCTGGGCAAGACCACCCTGGCGCGCTGCCTGGCCCGCAGCATCGGCGGACGGTGGAGCCGCATCCAGTTCACCCCGGACCTGCTGCCCAGCGACATCACCGGGGTCAGTGTCTACCACCAGAAGGACGAGCGCTTCACCTTCCACCCGGGCGGCGTCTTCGCCCACGTCGTCATCGCCGACGAGATCAACCGGGGCACCCCGAAGACCCAGTCGGCCCTGCTCGAGGTGATGGCCGAGGGCCACGTCACCGTGGACGCCGAGACCCACCGGGTGCCCCGGCCGTTCCTGGTCATCGCCACCCAGAACCCGATCGAGATGGAGGGCACCTACCGCCTGCCCGAGGCGCAGCTCGACCGGTTCCTGATGCGCCTGACCGTGGGCTACCCCGACCATGACGACGAGGTCGACGTGGTGCTCGGCAACACCGCCGGGCGTTCCGCCGACGACCTGTCCGCGGTGGTCGACACCGACATCCTCACCGCCGCCGTCGAAGCGGTCCGTGGCCTGCACGTCGACACCGGCGTGGCCGGATACGCCGTCCGGCTCGCCGCGGCGACCCGCGAGCACCCGGCCGTGCGCTACGGCGCCAGCGTGCGCGGCAGCATCGCCCTGGTCCGCGCGGCGCAGGCGCTGGCCGCCATCGAGGGCCGCGGCTTCGTCACGCCGGACGACATCAAGGACGTGGCGGTGCCGGTGCTGACCCACCGCCTGGTGCTCACCCCGGAGGCGGAGCTGAGCCTGGGCGGACCCCGGGAGATCATCGACGACGCGCTCGCCTCGACCGCCGCACCGATGGCGCGCGCGGGCGGCTGACCATGCGGGTGACCCGCCGTGGGTATGCGGTCCTCGTCACCGCGGTCCCGCTGCTCGCCGCCGGCTGGTGGGGCCGGTTCGCCCTGGCCGGGGTGCTCGGGGCGATCCTGCTCGGCGCGGTGTCGGCGGCTGTCCTCGGCACCGGGCGCACGCTGCGGATCACCGTCCGGCGTTCGGTGTACCCGAGCCGGGTGACCAGGGGCCGTCCGGCGCAGGCCCGGCTGTGGGTCACCAACCCGGGCTCCCGCCGGCAGCCGGGCTTCACCGCCGCCGATCCGGCCGGGCCGGTCATCCGGTCGGTGCGGGTGCGCGGTCTGCCGCCCGGGGGCGAGACCGTGCAGCACTACGAACTGCCCACCGACGTCCGGGGCAGGTGGACGATCGGACCGCTCAGCCTGGAGCGCCGGGACGCGTTCGGGCTCGCCCGCAGCAGCCTGCCGGCGGGGGAGACCACGACGTTGTGGGTGCATCCTCGCCGGCTCCCGGCCCGGGCGCTGTCCGGCGGCCGGCGGCGCCACCATCACGAGGGCACCGTCACCGACAGTGCGCTGCGCGGGTCGGCCGAGCTCAACGACGTGCGCGAGTACGTGCCGGGCGACGAGGTACGCCTGCTGCACTGGAAGGCCACCGCCCGCACCGGGCAGCTGATGGTCCGCGACCTCGCCGACCCGCAACGCAGCCGGTTCACCGTCCTGCTCGACACCCGGGCCGCCGCGGCCACCGCCGCCGGTTTCGAGGAACTGGTCGAGACGGCCGCGTCCCTGCTCAGCGCCTCGGTCGCCGCCGGGCAGCACACCTGCCTGCTGACCTCCTCGGGCCACCGGACCGCGGTCGACGGCACGGCCGGCTCCGTCGGTGTACTGCTCGACGCGCTGAGCGAGGTCACCCAGGACGACAGGACCGCCCGGTTGCCCCCGGACCGCGGTGGCAACCTCGTCGTGGTCTGCGGCGACGGACCACCGCTGGTGCCGGCGGCCACGCTGCTGCGGCGGTTCACCCGGATCCACGTCATCGCCCTGGGCGGCCCGGTCGAGGTGCCGGGTGCGCGCGTGCTGCGGGCCCGGACCGCCGACGAGGCCGTACGGCTGTGGAACGAGGCACTCGGGTGACTGTCCGTACGGCCGGCGTGGTGCTCGCCGCCGCTTTCGCCGGGATGCTGTTCGCCCCCGTGTTCGGCGTCGCCGCGCTGCTCGTCCCGGTCGGCGTCCCGGCGGCAGCGATCCTGGCCACGGTGCTCGCCTGCGGCCGGTTCTCCGTCGTGGACTGGCGGCCCGTGCTGGCCCTGCTGGCCGGCGTGCTCGCGGTCGTGGAGACCGTGCTGTGGCGTACCACGGTCACGGGCCTGCCGACCGGCGCGACGCTGCGGGCGCTGACGGACGGCGCCGGCGACTCCTGGCGGCTGGTCCTGCAATCGACGTGGCCGGCCCGGCCGGACCCGGCGCTGCTGCTGTTCGTGCCGCTGCTGGTGGTGCTGGCGGCGGTGCTCGGTGGCGAGTTGCTGCACCGGCTGCGGAGCCCGTTGCCGGCCCTGCTGCCCAGCCTCGCCCTTGTCGCGCTGAGCCAGCTGTATTTCAGCCCCGCGCCCGGTCCGGCGACCCTCGCCGCTCTCGCCTACGCCGCGCTCGGCGCCACCCTGCTGTTCGAAGGCCCGGCGGTGCGCGTCGTGCCGGCAGCGGTGACAGCGGTGGTGGCCGCCGTCGCCGCCGCGTTCGTGCTCCCGAGCGGCCCGGCCCGGTACTCGCTGGCCCGCGACCAGGCCGCGCCGCTGCCCGACGCCGGGCTGACCAGCCCGCTGGACGAGGTCACCGGGCGGCTCGGCGACCCGTCGCGGCCGGTGTTCCGGGTCCGGGACGCGACCGACGTGGACCGGTGGCCGGTGGTGGTGCTCGAGGACTTCGACGGCGTCAACTGGACCCCGGCCGGCCGGTTCCGGCGCCTGGGCGCGACCCTGCCGCCGGGCCGGGCGGTGACCGTGCCGGCCGTCGAGCGTACGGCCACGATCGAGCTCGCCGCGGGTGAGGGGCCGTGGCTGCCCAGCCAGACCTGGCCGGCGCGCGCCGAGGGTGTCGAGCCGCTGGTGGCCGAGCACCAGGGCACGCTGCTGCTGCCCGGCCCAGCGGGCGGCGTGCGGTACGACCTGAGCTGGTGGCAGCCCCGCGCCGACGCCGGCCGCCTGGCCGAGGCCGCGATCGACCCGGACGCCCCCGGTGGCCTGCACGGGATCGGCACGGTCCCGCCGCAGGTGGAGGCCCTGGCCGGCGCGGCGGTGCACGGCAACCGGCCCTCTTTCGCGACCGCCGTGGCCCTGGAGAAGTGGTTCCGGGACAACCACGACGTCGCGATCGGCCGGGACCTGCCGGCCGGGCACGCCTGGCCGCAGCTGACCGACTTCCTGCTCACCACCCGGCGCGGCACGAGCGAGCAGTTCGCCGCGGCCTACGTGGCGCTGGCCCGCATCCTCGGCATCCCGGCCCGGCTGGTGGTCGGCTACCGGATGCCCGCCCAGGCCGACCCGGACGGCTTCGTCACCGTCCGCAACGGCGACGCGCTGGTCTGGCCCGAGGTCGCCGTCCGGGACGTCGGCTGGGTGCCGCTGGATCCGACCGGCGGGGCCGCGGAGTCCGGTGCCGCGGCCGGCAACGGGCTGGCCGGGCTGGCCGAGCGCGCCCGGCAGACCTTGCCCGCCCCCGGTGACCTGCGAGACCCGCCCCTGGCTGCCCCGGCCGGTCCGGCGGCTTCCGGCGACCGCGGTGTGCCCTGGCCGGCGCTGCTCGTCCTGCCGGTGGTGCCGCTGGTCGGCTGGCCGCTCGCAGTGCCGCTGGCCTGGAGTGTGCGCTCGTGGCGACGCCGGCGGCGGCCGGGCCCCGCGGCGGTCGTCGGCGCTTGGGAGGAGGTCCGGGACAGGCTGCGGGCGTACGGCGTCCCGGTGTCCACCGGCATGACGGTCCGCGACCTCGGCACCGCCGCGGCGGCCGTCACCGACGCGGGCACTGTCGCTGAGATCCGCCGCCTCGGCGTGCTCGTGGACCAGGCGCTGTGGTCGGGCACGGCACCCGCCGACCAGCACGCGGCGCAGGCCTGGTCGATCGTCCGCGCGGTACGGCGTGGGCTGGCGCGGACCGGCCGGCGCCGCTGGTTGCGGGCCCTGCTCGACCACCGGGGCCTGCGCCGCCCGGGCTGACCCTCACTGCTTGCAGACAGCGCCGCGGACCGGCTCCGGTGGGGTGCTGTAGATGTCCACCCCGTTCGTGCCCTGCACCAGCAAGCAGTACCTGGCCGCCGGATCGACCGGCACGGAGTAGCTGGTGGCGCGCTGCGCGAGGAACGTCCGGGTGGAACCGTCCTCGCCGGCCAGCAGGATCGCGAAGGACAGCGGCTCGCTGCTGCGCCAGGCCAGATCGATCACGTCGCCGCGGTCGGTGAGGTCGGCCAGTTCCAGCCGCACGGCGGGCCGGCTGCGCTCCGGGGCCGCGGCCGGCGCGGCACCCGGTGCCGCCGGTATGCCCAGGTCGGCGGGCTGGTTGAGCCGGAACAGCAACGCCGCGACGGCGACCAGGGCCAGCACCACCGCGGGGCCCCGGGCCGCCCGCAGGCGCGAGCGTCTGCGCGGGCCGAAGACCAGGAGCGGCCCGCCGGCCGGTCGCGGCGCGGTTGGCCCGGCGGCCGACGGCGGCGGGATTGGCCCGCCGGCTGGCTGCGGCGCTTTTGGCGCGCCGGCCGGTTGCGGCGGGATTGGCGCGCCGGCCGGTTGCGGCGCGGTTGGCCCGGCGGCCGACGGCGGCGGGATTGGTCCGTTGGCCGGTTGCGGCGCGATCGGCCCGGCGGCTGGCTGCGGCGCCGCCGGCCCACCGGCCGGCTGCGGCGCTGCCAGCTCGTTCCCGGCGGGGGCGACGGTGCGAAGGCTCGCGGCGACGGTGCGAAGGCTCGCGGCGACGGCGGCCGCACCCGGGGGCCGGTCGGCGGGGTTCTCGGCGAGCAGGGCGCTGATCACTTCGGCGAAGGCGGACGGCAGATCGTCCCGCTGCGGCGCGTCGGACGGCGGACTCCCGGTGAGGGCGAGGTGCAGCACCGCGCCCAGGCCGTACAGGTCCGAACGCTCGTCGGCTGTGCCGTCGCGCCGGTTCTCCGGCGCCGTGAAGTCTCTGCTCCGGGCGGAGGCGGCCGGGAAGGCGCGGCGCAGAGTCATCCCGAAGTCGGCCAGGACCGGCTCACCGTCGGCGCGGAACAGCACGTTGCCCGGTGTCACCGAGCCGTGCACGACCCCGGCCCCGTGTGCGGCCGTCAGGGCGTCGGCCAGGGCGATGCCCAGCGTCACCGAGTCGGCGACGGACAGCGGCCCGAACGCGGCGACGAGTTCGGGCAGGGACTGGCTGCACAGCTCCATCCGCAGCCCGTGGCGGCCGTCGCCGAGCTCGACCACCCCGCGGGTGAGCAGGATCGGCGCGTGCTCGGCCGGCCCGGCCAGCGCGTGCAGCTCGGCGTCGAGGCCGGCCCGGGTACGCCGGTCGAGCGGCCCCGGCAGCACCTTCACCGCGAAGGCTTCGCCGGTGGCACTGTCCACACCGGCCAGCACGGTGCCCGCCGCGCCGTCGCCCAGCGGCACCAGCTCGCCGTCGGCCGGGTCGGTCGTCATCGTTGTGTCCTCTTCGCCGCCGTCCGTTCCCGCCGCCCGGGGTGCCTGACCGCATCGTAGAGCGGTGCGGTCTCCCCGGCCGATCAGGTGCCGTCGCCGGAGTACAGGGAGAATCCCTGCGTACCGGTGCCTTGGTGGTTGCCGGAGTCGTTCTTGGCCGGTGCGACCTGGACGACCGCGCCGGCCGGGCCGGTCTGCTGCACGGTGACGGTGAGCCCGTAGGCCAGCGCGAGGTTCCCCGTGCCGGTGATCGTCGCGTGCAGATCGCGCCGTCCCGCAGTGGCGCACTGGTCGCGGCGCTCGACCCGGAAGGGGTGGGAGCCGGACCGGCATCGCCGGCGCAGGCCGACGAGGCGAGGAGGACGGCCGGGGCGAGCAGTGTCAGGGCGCGCCCCCGGATCACACCGGCACCGCGGACAGGCGCCGGCCGGCCGGGGCGGGTCCGTGGCGGTTCGGCCCGGGTTCGCCGGGCAGGGCCATGAAGACCAGCAGCACGAGGAAGCCGAAGGGCAGCAGGTTGATCAGTTGCAGCCAGCCGGAGTGGCCGACGTCGTGCAGGCGCCGCGCCACCAGGGCGGTCACGGGTACGACCGTGGCGAAGTAGTAGGCGATCAGGACGTACATGAGCCAGTCGGCGACGGCCACGCTCAGCGTCGCCAGCGCGACCACGATGACGGCGTGCACGAGCACGAACATCCAGTACTCGGTGCGGCGGGCCCGGCCCCGGTAGTCGGCGTACCGGCGCAGTGCCGAGAGGTAGTAGCGGTGCATGGCGGCCTCCCCGGACGTGCTTCCGCCCGCTCGGGCGGCACCGGGAACGCTAGGGCCGGGCCGGCCGCCACCGGGGCCGGTGGCCGCATCCGGCCACCGGCCCGGTCGCCGCGGCCGGCCTCAGGGTCAGCCGACGCCCTGCTGGGCGCCCTTCTCCACGTGGACACCGGCGCCGAAGTCGACCATGGCGTCCTGGCTCAGCCCGATGCCGTCCCAGAACTGGATCAGCAGGTACGTGCCCGAGGGCTGCTCCACCCACAGCGTCCGGCCGTCGGAGTTGTCCGGTCCCTTGACCAGCACACCCTTGTGGTCACCGACCTTGACGGCCTTGCCCGCCGGCGCTTCCTTCTGGTCCTTGGACTGGAGCATCACAGCGATCTTGCCGACGAAGCTGCGCGGGTCCTGCAGGGGGTTGGCCGACGGATCGACCTTCGGCCCGCCGGCCGCGCTGCGCGGCGCGAGCACGATGCTGGAGGCGTCGTCGGCCTGCACGAACCAGCCGTCCGGCACCTTGTCCAGGCTGAAACCCTTGGGCTGCCTGCCGGTGTAGGACACGAGCTGGGTGGCCGCGGCGGCGACGGCGGGCCGGTCGGCCGGCTGCTGCGCCTGCCCGGCGGCGCCCGGGCCGCCGGCGAAGGAGAACGCGGCCACGATCGCGGCGACGGCGAAGGCGGAACCGCCGACGGCCAGCGCGGTGCGGCGGTGGCGCGGGCCCGTACCGGCGGGGTCGGACTGGGGGTGCAGATCCATGGTGAGGTCACTCCTGGAGGGAACGGCTGCGTGGACCGGGGCTGGTCCGCACAGGCGATCGAGTCGCACCCCCCAGACGGATGCGCGCACGGCGGGGTTGCATGCGCGGGCGACCGGTTCGGTGCGGGTCTCAGCGACTCCGCCAGAGCAGCCAGACGAAATACGGCGCGCCGATCAGGGCGGTGACCAGACCGGCGGCCAGCTGCGCCGGGGCGATCACGGTACGGCCCAGTGTGTCGGCCACGCTCACCAGCAGCGCACCGATCAGCACAGCCACCGGCAGGACCCGGGAGTGCCGGGCCCCGACCAGCGCCCGGGCGGCATGCGGTGCGACGAGACCGACGAACGCCAGCGCCCCGACCGCGCACGCCGCGGCCGCGGTGAGGACGGCCGCGAGGGTCAGGTAGGCCGGCCGGGCCCGGCTCAGCGGGATGCCGAGCACTCGCGGCACGTCCTCGTCGAGCGCGACCAGGTCGAGCGTCCGGGCCCCGGACAGCGTCAGCGGCAGGGCCACCAGCAGCGCCAGGGCCGCCGGCAGGAGCTGGTCGGCGTCGCGGCCGTAGGTGGAGCCCGCGAGCCACATCAGGGCCAGGTTGACGTTCCAGGGTGACACCAGCACGACCACCAGCGTGGTGATCGCCGCGGCGCCCGCGCTCACCCCGACGCCGATCAGCACGATCCGGTCCGACGACGGCCCGCGCCCGGCCGCGAGCCGGTAGACCAGGGCGAACGTGGCCAGCGCGGCCACCGTCGCGGCGCCCATGATCGGCCAGACACCGATGCCGGGCAGCACCAGCACGACCACGACGGCGCCGACGCTCGCGCCCGGGGTGACGCCGAGCAGGCTCGGCTCGGCCAGTGGGTTGCGGCACACCGCCTGCACGACCGTGCCCGCCAGGGCCAGAGCCGCGCCGCCGAGCAGCGCCGCGCCGGCGCGCGGCCAGCGCTGGTCGAGCACGAAGGACACCTCGCGGCCCGCGGTGCCACGCCACCAGTTCAGGACGTCGCCGAGCAGCACCAGCCGGTCACCGAGCAGCAGCGCGCCGATGGCCGCGGCGACCAGCGCGACCCCGAGCACGGTGCTGACGCCGATGACCCAGCGCGGCGACCGCGCGGTGCCGTGGGCGCCGCGCGCCTGCGTGGCGGCCGGTCCGCCGTCGCGCAACCGCCGGGCCAGCCAGACCAGCAGCACCGCTCCGGCCAGCGTGGTCACCACGCCGGTCGGCACGGAGATCGCCACGTCGGCGGCGACGAACGCCCGGATGAGCACGTCGGCGGCCACGATGACCAGGGCACCGACCGTTGCCGCCAGCGGCAGCAGCAGCAGGTGCCGGCCGAGACCCGGCACCCGCCGGGCCACCAGGCGGGCGATCACCGGCGCGGACAGGCCGACGAAGCCGATCGGCCCGGTGACCGTCACGGCGATCGCCGCGAGCAGCACCGCCAGCAGGACCGCGAACAGCCGGGTACGGCGCACGTCGACGCCCAGCACCCGCGCCGAGTCGTCGCCGAGCCCGAGCACGTCGAGGCGATGCGCCAGCAGCAGCGTGCCCAGCACCCCGGCCGCCACGACGGGCGCGGCCGTGGTGACCTGGTGCGCGCCCGACTGCACGGTGGTGCCGCTGCCCCAGGCGAACAGGCCGACGGTGTTCTGCTGGAACAGCATGAGCAGGACGGAGGTGAGCGCGTTGAGGGCGAGCGCGATCGCGGATCCGGCCAGGACCAGCCGCGCGGGCCCGCCGGCCCCGCCGCGCGACACGAGCAGCACCAGCCCGGCCGCGGCGAGACCGCCGAGGAACGCGACCAGCCCGCTGACCACGAACGGCAGCGAGACGCCGAACGCCGCGACCGCCACGACTGACACGTACGCGCCCGCGTTGACGCCGAGCGTGTCCGGGGCCGCGAGCGTGTTGCGGGCGACCGACTGCAGCGTGGCGCCGGCCATCCCGACCGCCGCTCCCGCCAGCAGTGCCGCCAGCAGTCGCGGAATCCGGCTGGCGAGCAGCACCGCCACGGCCTCGCCGCGGGTGCCGTCCTCGTGTGCCCAGGGCAGCACGGCGCGCAGGAGCTCCCCGATGCTCAGCTCGGCAGTGCCCTGCGTGAGGTGCACAGTGGACAGCACGAGCAGCAGCGCGCCGGCGAGAGCGAAGACGCCGGCCGCGCGGAACGGGGAGCGGGCGGGCGCGCCGCCCTCCGGTGCGGTGGTGACCGTGGGGGAGGGCGGCGCGTGCGTCGTGTCGGTCACGGCGTAACCGGTCAGGCGCCGGTCAGCGCGGTGATGAGCGCGTCGATGTAGGCCTGGGCGGACGGCGGCCCGCCGAACATCCAGATGCCGTCCGGGAGACGGTGCAGGTTGCTCTCCTTGACGAAGGGCAGCTGCTTCCATACGGCGTTGCCGGTGAGCGCGGCGACGAACTCGTCACCGCCGTCGGCCTTGTTGGCCACGTACACGAAGGAGGTGGCCGGGTCCTTGATCTTCGTCAGGCCCTCGATGTCGGTCTGCGCGAGACCGTAGTCCTTGTCACCGCCGGTGGTCCACTGGTTCTTCAGCCCGAGCTCGGCGGCGACCCCGCCGAAGAAGGACGTCGGCGTGAACAGTCGCAGGGAGACGGTGCCGGAGTCGATCCAGCCGTCGGCCATGGTGAACGGCGCACCGGCCTTGCCGGCCTGCGCGAGCTTCGCCTTGCCGGCGGCGACGTACGTGTCGAACTCCCGCAACAGCTGCGCGCCACGGCCCTGGGTGCCGGTGGCCTGGGCCAGCACGGTCACGGTACGCCGCATGTAGCCGATCGGGTCGGTGCCGTCGGAGCCGCGCAGGGTGAGCACGGGTGCCTGCTCGGCGATCTGCGCGATGACGTTCTCCGGCAGGTCGGTCGTGGTGACCACCAGGTCCGGGCGCAGCGCGGCGATGGCGTCGAGGCTCGGCTCACCGCGGGTGCCGACGTCGGGCGTCGACGCGTCGATCGGCGCGACGGTGTTGTAGTTGTTGTAGCCCTTGACGTCGGCCTGGCCGATCGGCTTGACGCCCAGGGCGACGAGGTTCTCCGACAGGCCCCACTCCAGCGACACGATGCTGCGGGCGGGCGCGTCGAGGTGCACCGGCCCGCGTTCGTCGGTGAGGTCCACCGGGCCGGACGAGATGGCCGGGCCGGGGCTGCCGGCGGCGTCGGCGGCGTCCTCCGTGGTGCCGCAGGCGGCGAGGAAAAGGGCGGTCATCGCGACAGCGAGTGCGCGGATGGCGGGCATGGTCGGTCCTTCTGATCGGGTGGGACGGTCGGTCAGTTCGGGCGGGCGGGGCGGTGGGTGTGCCGGCCGACGGGCTGGGTGCGGACCCGTCCGGCCGCGTCGACGTGCACGTCGACGCGCAGGCCGTAGACGTCGGTCAGCAGTTCCGTGGTGAGCACCTCGGCCGGGCGGCCCGCGGCCCGCACCACGCCGCCGTGCAGCAGCACGACGTGGTCGGCGACGGCGGCGGCCTGGTCGAGGTCGTGCAGCACGACACCGACGGCGACGCCGTGGTCGTCGGCGAGCTCGCGGACGATGTCGAGGATCTCCACCTGGTAGCGCAGGTCGAGGAACGTGGTGGGCTCGTCGAGCAGGACCACCCCGGTGTCCTGGGCCAGGCAGGTGGCCAGCCAGACCCGCTGCAGCTCGCCGCCGGACAGCTCGTCCACCGGGCGGTCCGCCATGGCCGCGACGCCGGTCAGGGCCATGGCCCGCGCGACGACGTCCGGCCCGTCGGCGTCCCCGGCACCGAAGCGACCCCGGTACGGGTGCCGCCCGTAGGCGACCACATCGCGCACCAGGACGCCGCCGGGAGTCGGGTGGGACTGGGTGAGCAGCGTGACGCGGCGGGCGAAGTCGCGGGGCCGCAGCGCGAGGGCGTCCTGCTCGGCGTCGAGCCGGACCGTGCCGCGGTCGGGCTTGTGCAGGCGGGCCAGGCAGCGCAGCAGCGTCGACTTGCCGGAGCCGTTCGGCCCGACCAGCGCGACCACCGTGCCGGCGCGCAGCTCGAGGCCCGCGTCGTGCACCACCGTCCGGCCGTCGTAGGCGAGGGTGAGCGCGGCGCCGGCCAGCACGGCGGACGGTGGGGAGCTCGTCATAAGGTTAGGCTAGCCTAACCGTGATCTTGAAGGAAAGCCGGACCCCCTGACGAAAGGCTGCTCATGCCCGCTGTCCTCCTGGCCGAAGTCGTGGCCGTCCGCCCGCTCAGCCCGCACGCCGTCGCCGTCACGTTCGACGGCCCGGAGCTGTCCCGCCTCGCCTACAGCGGCGCCGACCAGCGCATCAAGCTGTTGTTCGCCCGGGACGGCCGGCGGGCGCCGGTGCTGCCGGCGGCCGACGACTGGTACGGCTCGTATCAGGCCATGCCGGCGGAGGTGCGCCCGGTCATGCGCACGTACACCGTGCGGTCGCAGGATCCGCGCAGCGGCCGGGTCGACGTCGAGTTCATCCTGCACGGCGACACCGGGCCGGCCTCGGCATGGGCCTCGGCGGCCCGGCCCGGGGATCTGCTGGGCATCATCGCGGCCACCGCCGAGGACGACGGCGCCCAGGCCCGCCCGTACGCGCCCGGCGACGCGGACTGGCAGCTGCTGGTGGGGGACGCGACCGCGCTACCGGCCATCGCCTCCATCCTCGAGCAGTTGGACGCCGACGCCTGCGCCCGGGTGTTCGTCCAGGTGCCGTCGCCGCAGGACATCCGGGAGCTGGCCACGCCCGCCGCCGACGTGCGGATCACCTGGCTGACCGGCGTCGCGCCGGCCGAGGCGGTACGAGACGCCGAGCTGCCCACCGGCAGGCCGTACGCGTGGGTGGCGGGGGAGACCGCGATGGTGCGGGCGCTGCGCCGCCACCTCGTGGGCGAGCGGGGCCTGGACGCCCGGGCCCACTACTTCGGCGGCTACTGGCGGGCCGGAGTCGCCGAGGACGCCCGCGCCGAATGACATCTACCCCTGTGGATGCTTTTTGATCGCCGGCGTGGTACTCCGGTTCTAGAGGCGGCCCATCGGTGGGACGCCGTGGCGTACTCCACGAGGAGGTGGCCATGACAGCGACACCGGAGTTCGGCCGCGGATCGGGAATCTTCCGCCGCAAGCCGGTCGAAGAGATCGCCGACGAGGGAGAAACCGGCCTGTCCCGCACGCTCGGACTGTGGCAGCTGACCGCCATCGGGGTCGGCGGCATCATCGGCGCCGGCATCTTCGCGCTGGCCGGCGCGGTGGCCAACGAGACAGCCGGGCCCGCCGTGCTGATCTCGTTCCTGATAGCGGGCATCGCCAGCGCCGCCGCCGCGCTGTCCTACGCGGAGTTCGCCGGCATGATCCCGAAGGCGGGTTCGGCCTACACGTACGGCTACGTCGTGCTCGGCGAGATCGTCGGCTGGTTCATCGGCTGGGACCTGCTGCTGGAGTACATCGCGATCGTGGCGGTGGTGGCGATCGGCATCTCCGGCTACTTCGGGTTCCTGATGGGCGAGCTCGGCGTGGACCTGCCCGCGTGGATGCTGGGTGCGCCCGGCAGCGGCGACGGGCACGTGGTGGACCTGTTCGCCATGGTGTTGTGCCTGCTGATCGCCTTCCTGCTCAACCGCGGCATCAAGGCGGCGGCCCGGTTCGAGACCGCCGTGGTCGCACTCAAGATCGTCGTGGTGCTGCTGGTGGTCGTGGTCGGCTTCTTCTACGTCAGGTCCGAGAACTACCACCCGTTCTTCCCGTTCGGCGTCAGCGGCGCGATCACCGGCGCCGCCACCGTCTTCTTCGCCGTCTTCGGCTACGACGCGATGAGCACGGCCGCCGAGGAGTCCCGCGACGCCAAGAAGCACCTGCCCAAGGCGATCATCTACTCACTGGCCGTCTCGATGGTCCTGTACGTGCTGGCCACCCTGGTGCTCACCGGCATGCAGAACTACCGCGAGATCGACCCGGAGAGCGGCTTCTCCTCCGCGTTCGCCTCGGTCGGGCTGTCCGGGCTGGCCGACGTCATCGCGGTCGGCGCGATCATCGGCATCCTCACCGTCATGTTCACCTTCATGCTCGGCGTGACCCGCGTCTGGTACGCCATGAGCCGCGACGGCCTGCTGCCGGCCTGGTTCGCCAAGGTGCACCCGGTGCGCCGGGTGCCCAGCCGGGTCACCTGGATCGCCGGCGTGGCCTCGGCGATCATTGCCGGGCTGCTGCCCATCCGGGAGGCGGCGGAGCTGACCAACATCGGCATCCTGCTGGCCTTCGTCGTGGTCTGCGTGGCGGTGATCGTGCTGCGCTACCGGCGCCCGGAGCTGCCCCGCTCGTTCCGGCTGCCCGGCATGCCGGTGATCCCGGCGCTGGGCGTGATCTTCTCCATCTGGCTGATCACCTTCCTCACCCCGACCACCTGGTTGCGCTTCGCGGTGTGGTTCGTGATCGGCCTGATCGTCTACTTCGGCTACAGCCGCCGGCACTCCAGGCTCAACGATCGGGTCACCGAGGGTCCATGAACATGTCGAAGAAGGCGGACTTGCGCTGCTCGTACTTCTCGGGGCGGTCCCGGTGCCGCAGCTTCATGGCGTTGTAGGCGTCGACCAGAGCGGGATCCGCCGCGAGCAACTGCCACCCGCGGCGGAACCGGGTGTCGTGCTCGGAGCCGACCGGCGTCACCGCGACGCCGGTCGGCAACGGCGCGCCCGGGACCTCGAACGTCGCCAGCGACTCCTGCCAGATCTCCGGACGCACCACCACATAGATCTCCCGCAGGGCGGCGACGGCCGCGCCGAACCCCGCCGCGGGCACCCGCAGGTGCAGGTCCACGTCGCCCTTGGTCAGGGCGCCGGGTACGGAACTGCCGCCGACCAGGGCCAGCTCGTGCTCGCCCAGCAGAGCGGCCAGGCGGGCCTGCTCGTGGGCGAGGATCGCGCGGGCCGTAGTGATGACCTCGGCGGCCGGCCGCAATTCCGGTATCTCCATCACACCGATCCTGCCGTACCCCCTTGACGGGCGGAGGTTGCGGCGGGGTGCTCCTACCATCGGGGGGATCCTGGAGGAGGACCATTGCCGACCCGCAGCCTGACCCAGACCGAGGCCGAGACCCGCGCCGCCCTGCTCTCGGTCGACCGGTACGACATCGCCGTCGACCTGACCGACCTGCCGACCGGGCCGCACGTGCGGTCCGTGTCCACGGTGACCTTCACCTGCCGGGAGCCCGGCGCCCGGACCTTCGTCGACTGTGCCGCCGAGGTGGTGGGCGCCACGCTCAACGACCGGCCGCTCGGTCCGGCCGCCGACGGCCGGATCGAGCTGGACGGGCTCGCCGCCCGCAACGTCCTGCGGGTGGAAAGCGTGCAGGCCGACACCACCGAGGGTGAGGGCGTGCACAAGGCCGTCGACCCGGCCGACGGCGAGGTGTACGTCTGGATGTCGTTCGAGCCGGACGAGGCCCGGTACGTGTGGGCGTGTTTCGACCAGCCTGATCTCAAGGCGCCGCACGCGTTCACCGTCACCGCCCCGGCCGGCTGGACCGTGACCAGCAACTCCGGCTCCGGCAACGCCCGGGTACGGGAGGTGGGCGAAGCCCGCATCTGGACGTTCCCCGACACCCCGGCGCTCTCGCCCTACAACACCGTCATCAACGCCGGCCCGCTGTACGAGATCCGGCGCGAGGTCGACGGCCGTGACCTGGGCCTGTTCACCCGGCGATCGCTCGCCGCGGTGCTGGACCGCGATGCCGCCGAGATGTTCACGCTGACCAGTCAGGGCCTGGCCTTCTACGGCCGGGTCTTCGGGATGCCGTTCCCGCAGCGCACCTACGACCAGGTGTTCATGCCCGAGTTCGGCGGGGCGATGGAGAACTACGGCTGTGTCACCTGGTCGGACGTCTTCCTGCGGCGCAGCACGCCCACGCCGGCCGAGCGGGGGCTGCTCGCCCGGGTGCTGCTGCACGAGATGGCGCACATGTGGTTCGGCAACATCGTCACCATGCGCTGGTGGGACGACCTCTGGCTCAACGAGGCGTTCGCCGAGTTCGCGTGCCACTGGGCCGCGGTGAGCGCCACGGCGTACACGGATGCCTGGGCGGCGCATCTCGCGGCGGAGAAGCTCACCGCGTACGTCGCGGACCAGGGCCCGACCTCGCACCCGATCAGCCTGCCGATCCGCGACGTCGCGCAGGCGGCGTCGATCTTCGACGCGATCACCTATCCCAAAGGTGCCTCGGTTCTGCAGCAGCTCATGACCTACGTCGGCGAGGACAACTTCGCCGCCGGCATGACCGCCTACTTCGCGCAGCACGCCTGGGGCAACACCACCCTGCAGGACCTGATCGACGCGCTGGGCGCGGCCGGTGGGCGTGACCTGAACGCCTGGCGCCGCGGCTGGCTGGAGACGGCCGGGACCGACCGGCTCACCCTGGAGACGGACGGCGACGACGTGGTGCTCGTGGGCCGCGGTCCCGCGGGTGACCCGCGACCGCAGGTGGTGGGCGTGGGTGCGTACCGCCGCGACGGTGACCGGCTGGAGCGCACCGCGCTGGTCCGGGTCGAGGTGCAAGGTCCGCGTACGCCGGTGACAGTGCCCGCCGGAGCCGACTTCCTGCTGGCCAACGACGACGACCTGACGTTCGCGACCACCCGGCCGGCCGCCGGTGACACCGCCGGGCTGCTGGCCGCGGCGCCCGCGCTGCCGACCGCCGTCTCGCGTGGCGTGGCGGTGGCCACGGTCTACGACATGCTGATCGCGGGCGAGATCGCCGCCCGCGACGCGGCGCACTGCGTGCTGGACGTGCTGCGCGTGGAGACGTCGGACGCGGTGATCGAGCCCTATCTGACGATGGCCGGCACCATCGCGGAGATGTGGTCGCCGGAGGCCGAGCGGGCCGGGCTCACCGCCGCGGTCGCCGCCGTCTGCCGCGAGCTGGCCGGACAGGACGGCCGCCGCCAGGTGGCGCTGCGGGCGTTCGCCCGGTCGGCCGGCGACCTGGACGCCGTGGCGTGGCTGCAGGAGCAGGCCGGTGACGACGTGGACCTGCGGTGGCACGCGCTGGTGCGCAAGGCCGAACTGGGCGCGCCGACCGCCGGCGAGGTCGACGACCTGCTCAAGCGCGACCCGGACCCGGACGCGCAGCGGCGCGCCCTGGCCGTACGGGCCGCCGCCCCGGACCCGGGCGAGAAGGCGGCGGTGTGGCAGACGCTGGCCGTCGACCGTTCCGTGCCGGTCGGCTCGTTCGGCCCGGTCGCCGCGGCGTTCTGGGTTCCCGGCCAGGACGAACTGCTGGCGCCGTACGCGGAGAAGTACCTGGAGCTGCTGCCCGGCCTGGACCGGGGCGGCATGATCCTGGCGATGGCCTACACCGGCCGGCTGTTCCCCCGCTTCGGAGTCGACGAGGCGTTCCTCGACCGGGCGGAGGAGGCGGCCACGCGGGTCGCTCCGGTGGTCGGCAAGACGCTGCGGGAGCGCTCCGACCTGGTCCGCCGGATGCTGCGTTCCCGGGCGAACGGGAGCCGCTGACGGCGGCTGACAGCAGCGGGTCGCCCCGGGCCGGCACGGCGCCCGGGGCGATCCCAGTCCGCAGCCGGTTCGTCGATGTCATCGTTCGGGAGGCAGGGCGAAGACGTCCTCGGCACCAGTCACGCAGTTGTTCAAGAGCCCGGGGGACAGTGGCCAAGGATCGTTCGTCACCACCTCGGCCCGCCAGCCGCCTGTGTCCAGCCCGTCACCGCGGTATGTGGTCAACCGGTCGGCGATCGCGTCACCGATCAGGCCCGCGTGCTCGAGGACGACATAGAAGGCGTCAGCGGCACACGACACCATCGCCTCGGCGTCGTCAGCACTGGTACCCGGGTTCAGCTCCTGGTACATCCGGCGGGCGGCGACCAGGAGACGGCCGGCATCGGTGACGGTGAAGTCCCGCCGCAGGCGTATCGACAGGTTCATGCCGTCGACCAGCTGATCTCCCGCGCTGACATCATCGATCCCTGTCATCGCTGCAGAGTAGCGATGGTCCTGGCGCGTTCCTCGCCCCGACGTTCTGGTCTCATGGACGCATTCGGGTGTCTGCCGATGCGAGATGGAGGAGCGCGACCAACGGAGCTCACCGGCGTGATGGCCACCGACGCAGGGCCGGCGCCCACCGCTGTCAGGTCACCCCGGGTGGGTCCACCGGTCGTACGGGTGGCGGCCCGGCCGGAAACCGTGTGCCTCGACCATGTCGACCGCCGCGGAAAGGCCGGTGCCGACGGCTTCCGGAACGTGGGCGTCGCTGCCGAAGGTGACCACCTTGCCGCCCTCGTCGCGCCACCAGCGGACGATCTCCGCGGCCAGCGGGATGCGGGTGTTGACCTCCAGCGTCCGGTCCGTGGCGGCGAGGGTGCGCAGCGCGTGCCGGAACTCGTCCTCGAAGGCGTACAGGTCGAACGGCCCGGCGTCGGCCGGCCAGCCACGGACGGCATAATCCAGGTGGGCGAGGACCTCGAAAGCATCCGTACGGGCGATCAGCTCGGCGATCTCGGCCAGGTAGAGCCGCAGCACCTCAACGGCCGGGCGCTGCCGGTAGAGAGCGTTCGCCTCGACGAGGTCGCCGTCGACGGGCAGGGCGTGCAGCGAGCCGAGCACCCGTTCGTAGCGGCCGGTGCCGAGCAGTTCGGCGACCGGCACGGCGTTCCAGTGGGGTTCACCCAGCTCGACGCCGCTGATGACGCGCAGCGACGGGAAGGTCTCGCGGCACCGCTGGATCGAGGCGAGATAGCGCTCCTGGTCCAGCTCGGGCGGGACCAGCACGCCGTCGGGGCCGGTCAGCTCGCGGCGCACCGGTGAGCGCTCGAGGACGACCTCGTCGACCGTCCACCGGGAGTGGTCGACGTGCTCGGTGAACGCGACGGCCGGGAGACCGAGCCGCACCGCGCGGGCGCAGGTCCGTTCCATGGAACCAGCAGGGGCGTCCCAGGAGAATTCGCTGTGTACGTGGCCGTCCGCGGGCTGAATCACTCGACCCAGGGTAGCGATCATGGTGCCGGCGTCGCGGGGTGGGTGCGCCCTGCCCGTGCTGACACCCCGCCGCGCCGGTCGCTTCGGGCACCGGAGGTGGCAGCACTGTTCGTCGGCGATCGACCACGTGTGGGCCGGCCGGGTCCAGACCCGACCGGCCCCCGCGGTGAGGAAGCGCGCCTACCGCCTCAGACGACCGTGCACGTCGTGCCGTTGAGGGTGAACGACGCCGGGCGCGGGTTGGTGGACCCGCGGTTGGCGTTGAAACCGAAGGTCACCGTCGCCCCCGGGGCCAGCGACGGGCTCCAGCTCTCGCCCGTGGCAGTCACCACCGTGCCCACCTGTGCCACCCGGGCCGACCAGCCCTGGGTGACCACCTGGCCCGCGGTGTACGACCATTGCAGGCTCCAAGCGCTGACCGTCGCCGTACCCGTGTTGGTCACCGAGACCGACCCGGTGAAGCCGGCGCTCCAGTCGCTCGTGGAGTACGCCACCTTGCAGCTGCCGGCCGCAGGGGTGTCCCCGGTCGAAGTGGTCACCGCCAGCGCCGCCGAGCGGGCCGAGCGGTTGCCCGCCGCGTCCCGGGCCGCCACCGTGAACTCGTAGCGGGTCGCCGCGCTCAGGCCGGTCGCCGTATAGGAGTTCGTGGTGGGCGAGCCGATCAGGGTGCCGTCGCGGTAGACGTCGTAGCCGGCCAGGCCGCTGCCGCCGGTGTCGGTCGAGGCCGGCCACGTCAGCGTCAGGCCGGTGGCGGTCACCGCGGTCGCGGCCGGGGTGCCGGGCACGCTGGGCGCGGCCGTGTCGGCCGGGGTGCTGCTGTAGGTCAGGCCGTAGCCGTACGCGAACAGCGGCGTCTTGCCGTCCCCGTCGTTGATCGGTTGCTGGCTCGCCGACTGCATCCAGGTCATCGGGAGCTTGCCGGTCGGCGCGTAGTCGCCGAACAGGACGTCGGCCACGCCGGCGCCCTCGCTGCCGGGCAGCCAGGCGGCCACCAGGGCGTTCCAGTTCGGCAGCTCGGTGGCGATGTCGAGCGGGCGGCCCGAGACCAGGACCACGATCACCGGTATGCCCGTGGCCCGCAGCCGCGACAGCGTGGCCAGGTCGGTGGCGTCCAGGCTCATCGAGCCGACCCGGTCGCCCTCACCCTCGGCGTACGGGGTCTCGCCCACGACGGCGATCGCCGCCCGGTACGTGTTGTCGATGCCGGTGCCGTCGCGCTGGTAGGTCACCGTGGCGTTGCTGCCCACCGCGCTGCGGATGCCCTGCAGGATCGACGTGCCGGGGTAGGTCGACCCGCTCGCGCCCTGCCAGGTGGTGGTCCAGCCGCCGGCCTGGTTGCCCAGGTCGTCGGCGCTCTTGCCGGCGACGAAGATCTTGCCGCCGGACTTGGCCAGCGGCAGGACCCCGCCCGCGTTCTTCAGCAGCACCTGCGACTTGCGCACCGCCTCGCGGGCCAGCGCACGGTGGGCGGCACTGCCGATCGTGGACGCGTACGTGCGGTCGGCGTACGGCTTCTCGAAGAGTCCCAGCTCGAACTTCTTGGTCAGGATGCGCCGGTTGGCGTCGTCGATGCGGGCCATCGGGATCTGCCCGGCCTGCACCGCCGCGCGCAGGTAGCCGAGGAACTGCTGCCAGTCGTTCGGCACCATGATCATGTCGAGGCCGGCGTTGATCGAGGCGGCCACCTCGGCCTGGGTGAAGCCGACCTGGCCGTCGATCTGGTCGATGGCCGCCCAGTCCGAGACGGTGAAGCCGGTGAAGCCCAGCTCGCCCTTGAGCAGGTCGGTGATCAGGTACTTCGAGCCGTGCAGCTTGGTCCCGTTCCAGCTGCTGAACGAGATCATCACCGAGCCGACGCCCCGGTTCACCGCGGCGGCGAACGGCGGCAGGTGCACGGCCCGCAGTTCGGCCTCGGTGAGCTGGGTGTTGCCCTGGTCGGTGCCGCCGGTGGTGCCGCCGTCCCCGATGTAGTGCTTGGCCGTGGCCAGCACGGACGCCGGGCCGTTCAGGGCGGTGCCCTGCAACCCGTCGATGACGGTGGTCATCGCCGTGGCGATCTCCGGCTTCTCGCCGAACGACTCGTACGTGCGGCCCCACCGGTCGTTGCGGGCCACGCACACGCACGGGGCGAACGTCCAGTCCTGCCCGGCCCCGGTGACCTCCTCGGCGGTGGCCCGGCCGATCCGCGCGGCCAGGTCGGGGTCGCGGGTGGCGCCGAGGCCGATGTTGTGCGGGAAGATCGTCGAGCCGAGCACGTTGTTGTTGCCGTGCACGGCGTCGATGCCGTAGATCATCGGGATCTGCAGCGGGGTGGCCAGCGCGCCGCGTTGCAGGTTGTCGTACATGTCGGCCCAGGCCGCCGGGGTGTTCTGCGCCGGGCCGGAGCCGCCGCCGGACAGCACCGAGCCGACCCGGTACTGGGTGAGCTGGGCCGGGCTGATGACAGCCCGTTCGGCCTGGGTCATCTGGCCGATCTTGTCGTCCAGGGTCATCCGGGCGAGCAGGTCGGTCACCCGGGTCGCGACCGGCAGGGCCGGGTCCTGGTAGGGCAGGACCGCGGCGGACGCGGGCGGTGGCCCGAACGCCGTCAGGGCGGTCACGGTGGTCGCGGCACACAAGGCCGCGCGGAGGGCAGTTCGCATGGGGTCCTGTCTCTGCTGGTGGGAGGCGGGGGAACGGGGGCTCAGCCGACGGTGCAGGCGGCACCGTTGACGGCGAAGGCGGTGGGCCTCGGGTTGGCGCCGGTGTGGGTGCCGTTCATGCCGAAACTCACCGAAGCGCCCGCGGCCACCGCGCCGTTCCAGCTCGCGTTGGTGACGGTCACCTGCGTACCGGTCTGGGTGGCGGTGGCCGACCAGGCCTGGGTGATCTTCTGTCCGGCGGTGTAGACGTAGGTCAGCGACCAGCCGTTGAGCGGCGCGGTGCCGGTGTTGGTCACGGTGACGTTCGCCGTGAAGCCGGCACTCCAGTCGGTGGTGCTGTAGGCGACCCGGCACGGCGCGCTGGGCCCGGTGCTGGGCGTGACCGACGGCGTGGCCGACGGGGTCGCCGACGGGGTGGCCGACGGCGTGGCCGACGGGGTGGCCGACGGCGTGGCCGACGGGGTCGGGTCCGGCCCGGTGCCGGGCTCGTTGCCCCAGACCCGCGTGGAGCCCTCGTACAGCGGGACGCCGGTGTTCGCGCCGGCGGCCGCCTGGTACGACGGGTCGTCGGTGGGGTCCCACGTGCCGCCCTCGACCACACCGATCTTGAGCTGCACCTCCATCCGGTGGGCCGACTGCCCGGCCGGGGCGATGGTGTAGCCGGTGCAGTCCACCTCGACGTACCAGATGTCGCCGGCATACTGCTTGGCCCCGGTCGGGCCCGGGCACCCCTGGGTGTACGGCGTGCTGACGGTCAGCGCGGCGTCCCCGTCACGGGTGAAGTAGTAGCGGAACTTCGCGGCGGTCAGGGCGCGCGCCGGGAAGGCCGACTTGTTGTAGACGATCACCTTGACGCCGGTCGAGCGGGTCTCGTTCTGCATCACCGTGGTCTCGACGGACAGCTCCGCCAGGTCCGGCTTCTCGGCCTGCGGGAAGTTGACCGCCGGCGGGCCGCCGTACTCGCCGTAGAGCCGGGCCACCGCCGAGGTGAAGCCGGCGTTGTAGTCGGTGGCGACCTCGTTCATCACGTAGTCGCCGCGGCTGTCGGTGTACGCGTCGTTCGGCGCCGACGGCCCGCCCACGAGCGCGCCGTAGAGCACGTGCCGGGTCTGCTCGGGCACCGTCTGGCTGTCCCACCAGGACCCGTGCGCGGTGCGGTGGTGCGGGTTCTTCGGCGAGTTGGCCCCGAAGCCGATCACGTAACTCGACTTGCGCGGGTTGTCGCCCAGCGCATAGTCGATCTGCTTGACGGCGAAGTCGTGGTAGCGCGTCTTGCGGGCGGCGTCGGCCAGGTGGTCGCTGTGCACGAGCGCGACGAAGGCGGTGTTGGCGGCGTACCGCAGGGCGCCCCAGGTGTCCACGACGACCATGCCGCCGGGGGAGGTGCGGACCTTCTCGCCGTTGACCCCGACGGTGAACCAGTCCAGCCACCGGTTGGCGTCGTCGAGGTACTTCTGCTTGCCGGTCAGCTGGGCCAGCAGCACGTAGGTGCCGTACTGCTTGTTGTCCCAGGAGATCGTCCACTTGTACATCTTGGTGCTGGTCTGGTTCTCGTTGCCCTGCGCGTCGTACCCGGCCTCGGCCTTGGCCAGATAGGCGGCGTCGCCGGTGGCGCGGTGCAGCCAGATCGCGCCCCACACCAGCTCGTCGGCGTAGCCGCTCCAGGACTTGTAGTACGACGTCGCGTCGGTGATGCACTCGTGGTAGTTCTTCCGGACCGTGTCGGCGAAGGTGTAGAGCTGCTTGGCGTGGGTGAGCAGCGTGTCGGCGTACCCGGGATCGGTCGCGCGGAAGACCATCGAGCTGGCCGCCATGGCGGCCGCCGTCTCCGCGGCCAGCTCCGTGCCGCCGCAGCTGGCGTCGATCTTGTACGCGGGCCGCGCCATCGGCAGCACCTCGGCCGGTCCCCACCACTTGTGGTCGGCGTCGCCGTTGCCGACCTGCCCGTAGAGCACGTTCGGGGCGGGGTGGGCCTTGATGAAGTAGTCGTTGGGCACCCGCAGGTTGTTCAGCAGGTGGGTGAGCTGGCCGGAGGCGGCGTAGGCGTCGCGGTTCTCCACCGCGCCCCAGGCCAGCATGGTGGTGGTGAACGCCATCGGCAGGCCGAACTTGACGTGGTCACCGGCGTCGAACCAGCCGCCGGTCAGGTCCAGGCCGACGTCCGAGCCGTCGCGCAGGGCCGAGTCGCCGCGCCAGGAGACCCGGTTCCAGGCCGGTTTGCGCCCGGCGACCTGGGCCTCGTAGAAGAACAGGGACTTCTGCAGGGCCTCGCCGTAGCTGTAGGTGGGGGCGGCGGCCGCGCCGGAGGGCGCGGCCAGCGCGATTCCGGCGGAGGCGAGCAGCAGGCCGACGAAGGACATGAGGAGATAACGGCGTGAGGGGGACAACGGTGGGCTCCTGTCCGGGGTATGGGAGCGCTCCCATATCGCTGTGCCTCGATTTAACCCGCAGATGACGGATGTGTGAAGCCCTGATTTCAGAGCGGCACATTCTTTGCATTGCAGTTGTATTGCGAAACGGCTATGGTGGTCCCGTTGCAGTCGTATGGCGATAGCAGGGGGCGGGATGTCCGTGATCGCGTTGTCCGAGGTGCGGGCCGGGACGCAGGAGCTGGTCGGCGGCAAGGCGGCCGGGCTGGCCGAGCTGATCCGGCACGGCGAGCGGGTGCCGCCCGGCTTCTGCGTCACGACCGAGGCCCACCGGCGCGGGGTCGTCCCGGCGGCCGAGATCCTGGCCGCGTACGAGAAGCTCGGTACGGGCCCGGTGGCGGTGCGCTCCAGCGCGACCGCCGAGGACCTGCCCGACGCCAGCTTCGCCGGGCAGCACGACACCATCCTCGGCGTCACCGGCGCCGACGACCTGCTGGCCGCGGTCGAGGCGTGCTGGGCGTCGCTGCACAGCGTCCGGGCGGTCGCCTACCGCGAGGCCCACGGCATCGCCCAGGACACGGTCCGGATGGCGGTGGTCGTGCAGCGGATGGTCGACGCCGAGGTGTCCGGCGTGCTGTTCACCGCCAACCCGCTGACCGGGAACCGCACCGAGATGATGGTCGACGCCGCCCCCGGTCCCGGCACCACAGTGGTCGACGGCACCGCCCCGGTCGACCACTACGTGCTCGGTCCGGCCACGCCTGCGGCCGGCGGATGCGCGCCCCCCGCGCTGCTCGAGCGTCTGCGCTCGGTGGGGGAGCGGCTGCAGGCACGGGCCGGCGGGCCGCAGGACGTGGAGTGGTCGGTGGACCGCTCCGGCGCGCTGTGGCTGCTCCAGTCACGGCCGATCACCACCTTGTTCCCGCTGCCGCCCCGGACCGGCCCGGAGCCCCGGGTGTACGTCGAGTTCGGTCACGTGCAGGGCATGCTCCAGCCGGTGACGCCGATGGGTCTGTCCACCCTCAAGGCCCAGATCGCCGGCATGCTCGCGGCCCTCGGCGTCCGGGCGGAGATCGTCGACATCGGCGGGCGGCTCTACGGCGACCTCACCGACCAGGCCCGCCACCCGTCCGCCCGCAAACGCCTGGTCAAACTCATGGCGGTCGACTTCGGCCCCCGCGCCCAGGCGGCCATGGTGTACGTCCTCGGCGATCCCCGGTTCGCCCCGCGCAAGGGCGCCGCGCCCCGCGCCGCCACCCCGTCGCTGCGTACGGCCGTCCGCGCGGTCACCGGCATCGTCGGCGCCCTCGCCCGCCCCGAAGCTGCCCGCGCCCGGATGGGCCGGGCCGTCGAGCAGTTGCGGCTCGCCGCAGTCCCCACCGAGGAGCTGCACACCGCCGCTGACCGGTTGCGCTTCCTCCGCGACAACGGCTCGGGCGCCGGCGCCGACGCCATCACCTGGCCGATCGTGGCCGGCATGCTGGCCGCCACCCTGCCGCAGCGGCTGCTCAAGGACATCGCGACCGCGGACGAGATCCACGCCGTCCTGGCCGGCATGCCGCACAACGTCACCATCGAGATGGACCTCGCCCTCTGGCGGCTGGCCCAGGGTGCCCGGCAGCACCGCGAGCTCCTGCTCGGCACGCCGCCGGCCGAACTCGCCGCCCGCTACCAGGCGGGTGAGCTGCCGGAGCTCGGCCTGGCCGCGTTCCTCGACCGGTACGGCCACCGCGGCGTCGCGGAGGTCGACCTCGGCGTCCCTCGCTGGTCCGAGGAACCGGCGCCGGTCTTCGCCATGATCGCCAACTGTCTGCGGGTGACCGACCCCGAACAGGCCCCCGACCGCCGGTTCGCCCGGGCCGCCGCCACCGCCGAGACCGCCCTGACCGACCTCGTCGCGCGGGCCCGCCGGCGCCGGCCGGTGCGGGGCCGCCTCGCCGGTTTCCTGCTGCGCCGGGCCCGTTCGCTGGCCGGCCTGCGGGAGACGGGCAAGTTCGCCGGCCTGTACCCGCTGCGGGAGATGCGCCGGCAGTTGCTGCTGCTCGGCGCCGACCTGACCGCCGCCGGCCGCCTCGACCGGCCGGACGACATCATGTTCGTCACCCTCGACGAGGCCGGTACCGACGCCGACCTGCGCGAGGTCGCCGCCGCCCGCAAGCTGGTCCACCAGCGCGAGTCGCGGCGCCGGACCGTCCCGGTCGCGCTGCTGTCCGACGGCACCGACGTCGAGGCGGTGCTGCCCGCGCCGCCCGCCCGGGACGGCGCGTTGCAGGGCGTGGGCGCCTCGGCGGGCCGGGTCACCGGACCGGCCCGGGTCGTCCGTGACCCGGCCGCCGCCCGCATCGAGCCCGGCGACATCCTGGTCGCGGCGACCACGGATCCCGGCTGGACGCCGCTGTTCCTGACCGCCGCCGCGCTGGTCACGGAAACCGGCGCGATCATGGCGCACGGCCCGACGGTGGCCCGCGAGTACGGCATCCCCGCGGTGATCTCGGTCCCCGGTGCCACCGAGCGGCTCACCACCGGCCAGCTGATCACGGTGGACGGCGCCACCGGCACCGTCACTCCCGTCAAGGTCACCTGAGCGGCCTCTCAGCGGCTCAGCCGGCGCTCAGGAAACCCCGCGCAGTCTGTTCGTCGAGTGAGGACAGCGACGAACGAACGGGGAAGCCATGCGGTGCAACGGAAACCAGGTGAGTCGCCGGCTGGTGCTGGCCGGCGGGGTGGGCGTGACGGCGGCAGCGCTGTTGCCCACAGCCGCCACCGCGGCGGGCCGGAACGGCGGGAGCGGGCGTGCCACGGCCGCGACGGAGGCGAAGGTGCGGTTGCGCTTGCCGGGGCCGGGCGGGCCGTACCCGGTGGGCACCGTGGATCTGCACCTGGTGGACCGGTCCCGCCCGGATCCGTACGTCACCGGGCAGCCGTACCGGGAGCTCATGGTCAACCTCACCTATCCGGCCCGGCGGGCTGCCGGGCCGGTCGTGCCGTGGCTCACGCCGGGCTGGGCCGGAGCGGCCGACGAGATCTTCGCCTTCGCCGCCGCGCCGGAACCGGCCGGGCGGGTGGACTGGGCCGGCACCCGCTCGCACGCCCGGGCCGGCGTGGCCGCCCGCGGTACGGACGACGGCTGGCCGGTGCTGGTCTACCAGCTGGGCCACTGGGGCTCGCACAGCACCAACCGGTGCGAGATCGAGGACCTGGCCAGCCGGGGGTACGTGGTCGTGACGTTCGAACCGACCTACGAGACGCCGGTCGTGTTCCCCGGCGGACGGCTCGTCCCGCCGCACCCGGCGGCGGACCCGCCCAACTCCGACGTGCACAGTCCCGAATTCCTGGCCTACGTGCGTCACATCTACGCGAGCCGCACCGCCGACGCCCGCTTCGTGCTCGACCGGCTCACCGCGCTGGGCGCCCGGGCGCTGCCCGCCGGTCTGCGCGCCGGCCTCGACCTCGGGCGGATCGGCGCGTTCAGCGGCATCACGGGCGCCGGCCTGATGACGCTGACCCTGATGGCGGCCGACGAGCGGGTCCGGGCCGGCGCGATCGGGGACACCGACGTCGGCTTCCCGACCGCCGACGGCGGCTGGCTCCCGCTGGCGCCCGTGGTCGAGCAAGGACTGGCGGGCGCGGTGCTGGCGATCCGGCCGGGCAGCGCGTACGGCGCGGCGAACCCGATGTGGGACCGGCAGTGGTCGGCCCTGCGCGGCTGGCGGCGCGAGCTGGAGCTGGTCGGCGGCGGGATGGGCTGGTGCAGCGACCTGCAGGTGGTGCTGCCGCAGGTGCGGCGAGGGCTCGGGCTGCCGGCGGACGCGCACGCCGGGATGATCGGCACGGTGTCGCCGGTCGCGGCGGTGGCGGCGACGCGGGCGTACCAGGCGGCGTTCTTCGATCTGCACCTGAAGGGCCGCCGGACCCGGCTGTTCAGCCGGCCGGGTACGGCGCACCCGGCGGTCCGGCTGGTCCGCTGACCTGCCGCCACCGGCGGCCGCCGGCTGATGCCGGCCGCGGTCGGGGAGCCCGCCCCGAGAACCGGGGGGAAGGGGCGGGCTCTCTCCGACCGGTGGGTAAGCGCTTGCCTGGATCGACAAAGCTTGATCTGATGGCGGCATGGAGCTTGATCGCAGGATGTTGTTGCGAGCCGCGCTCGGCGGTGCCGTCGCCGGTGGACTGGGGATCGCCGGACCGGCCGGCGCCGCCGAGCGCCGCCCGCCCCGGCACACGGTTTTCGTCGCGGGGGACTCGACCGCGGCCACGTACGCCCTCGCGGACGCGCCCCGCGCGGGCTGGGGCCAGGCGCTGCCGCTGTTCCTGCGGCCGGAGATCGCGGTGGTCGACGAGGCGCTCTCCGGCGCCAGTTCCAAGAGCTTCGCGGACCTGGGCCGGCTCGACCGTATCCTGGCCGCGATCCGTCCCGGCGACGTGCTGCTGGTGTCCTTCGGCCACAACGACGAGAAGGTCGAGGACCCGGCCCGCGGCACCGAGCCCTGGACGACCTTCCAGGAGTACCTGCGCCGCTACCTGGACGGCGCGCGGGCCCGCCGGGCCCGGCCCGTGCTGGTCACCCCGGTCGAGCGGCGGCGGTTCACCGCCGAGGGCGTGCCCTACCTGTCGCACGGGGAGTATCCGGCGGCGATGCGGGCGCTGGCCGGGGACACCGGTACGCCGCTGATCGACCTGACCGCGTCGTCGTTCGCCCGCTGGGGCGCCCTGGGTCCGGAGGCGACCAAGACGCACTTCCTCTGGCTGGACCCGGGCGTCTCGCCGAACTATCCCGCCGGGGTAGCCGACAACACCCACTTCCAGGCGCACGGGGCGATCGAGGTGGCCCGGCTGGTGGTGGCGGCCGGGCGGATGCTGCCGGGCCGGGACCATCGGGCGCTGTGCGACCCCGCGATCCCGGACGACTCGCTCGTCTGGCCCCCGACCCGGCCGGCCGAGAGCTGACCGGCATTCGTCAGGGGGCCGGCAGCCGCCAGACGCTGACGTCCTCGCCGCGGGAGCCCATCGTCAGCCAGGTCCCGTCACCCAGCCCGATCGGGTGCGGGCCGGTCGCGACCGGATAGCGGATCGGGCCACGGACCTCCAGGGTCTCGACGTCGATGAGCCAGTGCCGCACGCCGGCGGCGCCGTACCCGTGCTCGCTGGTCTCCGCCACGAGCGTGCGGTCGTCGACCAGCCCGCACCGGAAACCCCAGCGGGCCGCGGGATCCGCCGGCTCCAGCCGGTCGGCCCAGAGGGTGCCCAGCATGACGTGGTCGGACGTGCGGTGCACGGTCAGCTCCTGACCCTGCTCGTGTCCGCGGGTCAGGAAGGTGCGCCCGCCCGGCCCGGCGGCGAGCAGGATCCGGTCGTCATCGGGGAGCCGCTCGACGTGCAGGACACCATCGGTGAGCCGTCCCCACAGCGCCGGTGATCCGTCCTGGCCCTCGCCGACGGCCAGGCCCATGACCGCCGGGTCCGGGTGCGGGACGTGGTGCGATCCGGCGGCGTACGTCTCGGTGCCGGCCCGCGCCACGACGGTGCCGTCGGTGGGGTCGATCACCAGCCATGTCTCGGCACTGGACTCACCACGCGGATCGTCGTCCTCGCCGAGCTCCCGTACGTGCGCCCACACCGTCCGGCCGTCGGCGCCGAAGCAGGCCGAGCCGCTGTCGGGATGCCTGTGGTCCGGGTCGGCGGTGTACTCGTCCGCCGTCTCGTGCCTCTCCTCGCACACCCAGCAGCCGTGCGGGATCTCCCACCTGGTCACGCCGTCCGGGGTCATCCCGCGCACCGCGTGCAGACCGGTGAAGACGGCCAGGTCGAGGCCGGGCGCCACGGCGTCGACGCCGCCGGCACCGCGCGGCCAGGGTGCCGGGAAAGCCACCAGCGGGGTGTGGTCGCCTGCGGCCAGGCGGTCGAGGTCGTGGACCGCCAGCGTGGCGTCGGTGCGGGTGGTCACCAGCCGCCGGTCCGGCACGCCCGGCGCCAGGGGGCCGTCGCACGCGGTGGGTAGCGACACCGCGGTGACCGGCTGTGCGTTGATCTCCATGCCGGAGATCATGGCCGATCGACGTGCGGTGCCGCTGCCCGGCGGCCTACCTCCGGAACATGATCGTGTAGCTGCGCGTCTGTGACCTGTCCTCGCTGGTGACCGTGACGGTCGCCGTACGGTCGCGGCCGGTCGGCCCGCGGACGTCCACGGTGGCGTACGGGTCGGCGGCCTCCGCCGTGACCACCGGCAGCTTGCCCCGGGACCGCACCGAGTACGACGTGCGCGCGGGATCGAAGCCGGCCAGGGCGGTGCCGTCGAGGGCGATGCTCGCCGCAGCCGCGTCCGGTGAGGTCCCGGGTGCGGCGGCGAAGACCTCGATCTCGCTGACGGTCATGTGCTGGTTCGGGCGCGCGGTCAGCCCGACCCGGATCGCGTCCGTCGTGGCCGTGGTGGCGACGTCCACCACCGGGGCGGTCGCGGTGCCGGTGGGGACGGTCACCGGGCGGCCGGCGTCGGTCCAGGCGCCTTGCGGGTCGCGTACCTGGACCTGCAGGGTGTCGGCGTAGCTGTCCGAGCCGTCGCGGTAGAAGTGCGTGACGACCCGGGTGACGGCCTGCCGTCCGGCCAGGTCCACGGTCAAGGTGTCGGCGGCGTTCTTCGGCCCCGACCTCCAGTTGGACCACGCCTTGTCGGTCAGCACGCCGTTGCGCAGGCCGTCGGGGGAGTAGCCGGGCTCGGTGAAGGTGGCGGAGACCCCGGTGGACGGTGCGTCCCGTTCGACCGGCCGGGTGACCTGCACGCGGACGGTGGCCGGCAGAGTCCGGCCGTCACCCGCGTCGGCCCGCCCGGTCACGGTCACCACCCCCACCGCGTCGAAGGTTCCGGATGGTGCGACCGGCCACGCCACCGGGCGCTCGACCCGCGCGCCGTGCCGGCCCAGGGCAGTGACGGTGGCCGGCAGCGCCGGCCGGCCGCCCGCGAAGGCCTTGGCCCGGGTCGGCACCGTCGAGACCAGCGTGTCGACCGCGACCGTGGCCAGGGCGCGGTGGGTCCGGCCGAGGGCGTCGGTGGCGACTCCTTGCACGGGTACGGTGCCCGCCCGCTTCCACGCCGCCGCCGACGGCGGCCTCCAGGTGACCGCCAGCGTCCCCCGGGCACCGTCGCGATAGCGCGGCACGACGGTCGCCGGCAGCGTGGGAGCGACCCCGGGCACGGTGAACGCCGCGGTGGGCTCGATCCCGAGCACCGTCTCGTCGATCACCCGCCAGCGCTGGTTGACCCCGGAGTTGGCCGGCCAGGTCGACACCGTGGCGCCGTCCTGGGTGGCCTGGCCGCCGACCTCCAGCAGGCGCCCGGTGGCCACGTTGACCAGCGTGTACGTGCCGTCGCCGGTGGTCGACAGGATCCACTGCGCTCCCGGGGCCGGCTGACGGGCAGCCGGCACCAGGGTCACGGCGCCGTCGACGACGGCGAGCTGCCGGTCCCCGGCGGCGGTGCCGAGCGCGTAGCGGGTGCGGTTGCCGACGCCGGGGGACAGCCTGGTGAGGCGCCAGAGCTGCTCGGGGCTGCGCGGATCATCGGTACGGATCACCGCACCGGTGCCGCCCGGCGTGAGCGACCGGCCACTCTGCACGCCCGGCAGGCGGTACACGTGGCCGTCCTGTACCAGGGCGGCGTCGGATGCCACTCCGGAGACGCCCCGGACCAGCAGGGTGGTCACCGACTCGGCCGGGACCTGGACCGACGCCGAGCGGTCGCGGACCGCGACCGGCGCGCCCCGGCGCAGGGCGCCACCCGCGCTGGTGACGATCGGGGTCACGGTGGCGTTGCGGGCCACGGTGCCGAAGGCGGAGAGATCCAGCCGTACGGTGCGCGCCTGCTTCGTGTCGTTGACGTGCACCACCGTGGCCCGTCCGCCGCTGGAGACGGCCGCGACGCTGGCGGTGTCGCCGACCTTGATCAGCCGGTCGCCGGGGCGGATGTGGTGGGTGAAGTTGCGGACCGTGTCGAACTTGGTGTTGGTGTAGATCGGGCAGGTCCGCAGGGTGTCGGCGGCCGTGCAGGTGAACGGCAGCTGGATGCTGCCCCAGTTGGCGCCCGCGGCGCTCTCCCCGCCGGGCTTCATGTTGTCGTAGTCCTCGACCGGCTGCCAGAACACCCAGGCCGAGGGCTCCAGTTCGCGCAGGTCGTCGACCATCTGCTGGGCCATCCCCAGGCCCGGCGCCATGCTGGTGAAGCTCTGCCCGTCGCCCCAGGAGCCCTCGACCTCGCTCATCCACAGCGGCTTGCGCTCGCCCTTGGCGATGTCCCGCACGGTGGTGCGCTGCCCGGTCCCGTACGTGTGCACGTTCAGCTGGGCGACCAGGTCCCGGACGTCCTGCGGGTAGGCGTTCCAGTTGGTCGCGAAGGTCCCGGGGTTGGTCTCGTCCATGGCCGAGATCCGGGTGTGGCTGCGGGTCGCGGACAGCTTCGCCGCCAGCGCCCGGATCACCTGCTGCTGCCGGGCGGGTCCGGCGTGCGCGCCCTCCTGGCGCCCGCCGACCGGGTTGCCGTCGGCGCCCAGCCGGGTGCCCCAGTACGGCGTGTTGGGTTCGTTGAGCGGGTCGATCGTGTCCACGGTGATGCCGTGCGCCCGCTCCAGTTCCGCGGTCACCCGGGTCAGGTACGTGGCGAAGTCGTCCACGGTGCCGGGGCGGATCTGGTCCTGGGTGGCGTCGAAGCCGCCGGAGACGTACCCGCTGACGGTCTGGAACCAGGGCGGCGAGTTGCTGAAAGTCTCCCAGTGGGTGATGTCCCGCTTGATCCGGTCGATCCACCAGCGCTGGGTCCGGTCGGCGTCGAGGTTCCAGTGCGCCGGATTCCCGGGTTCCCACCAGTCGACGTCGGTGCGGGTGGTGCCGGCGGGGGCCCGCCACCAGCCCTCGACGGCGCCGCCGGGGCGCAGATAGTCGGGCACGTCCGGGGCGTTGCCCCCGCCGATGTTGTAGCGGGCGATGTTGAGGTTGAGTCCCTGCTCGCCGAAGACCAGGTCGGCCAGCTTCTCGCGGACCTCGGCCGGATAGTCGCCGGTGGCGTTGGCGAACCAGACCAGGCTGGTGCCCCAGCCCTCGAACGCCTGACCCTGGTACGACGGATCGGGCCGCACGGTGACCGCGGGTCCGGCGGCGGCCGGCTCGGCGGCGCGGGCATCCCCGCAGGTCAGCGCGCTCAGGGTGAGGACGGTTGCCGTGCAGGCGGCAGCCAGACTCCGGAATCTCACGCGGGCAGGTCTCCTTCGCGGCGGCGATCGGCAATGTTTACGTAAACATCGAGTGCGGTGATGGTGTCAGCCGGCCTCACCGGCGTCAAGGTGTCCGATCTCGGCACTGCTGCTCCCAGCGGTTGCACCGAGGTCAAGTCCTTGATGTGATGCGTCGGTAACAAGTGACATCGATGCGTCACCGAGAGGAAATCTCGTGAAGATCGATCATGGACGGTTCTGGCGGCTGCCCGCGGCCGCGTTGCTCGTGACCGCGGCGCTGACCGGTTGCGGCGACGACGGCGGGGACGGCGACAGCGGCGGCACCCTGACCGTGTGGAGCCTGGAGAACCAGACCGACCGGGTGCAGGCGACCCAGGCCATCGCCGACAAGTTCTCCGCCGCGAGCGGTGTCAAGGTCAAGATCGTCGCGACGGACGAGAACCAGTTCAGCAGCCTGATCACCTCGGCCGCGGCCGCCGGCACACTGCCCGACGTGGTCGGTGCGCTGCCGCTGGGGGCGGTGGCGCAGATGTCCACCAACGACCTGCTCGACACCGAGGCCAGCAAGGCCGTCGTGGACGCGCTCGGCACCGGCACCTTCTCGCCCCGCGCGCTGGAGCTGACCGGTCAGGACGGCAAGCAGCTGGCCATCCCCTCCGACGGCTGGGCCCAGCTGCTCTTCTACCGCAAGGACCTCTTCGACAAGGCCGGCCTGGCCGCGCCCGACACCTACGACAAGATCCGGCAGGCGGCGCAGCAGCTCAACTCCAAGGACGTCGCCGGGATCAGCATGTCCACCATCGGCAACGATGCCTTCACCGAGCAGACCTTCGAGAACCTGGCCCTGGGCAACGGCTGCGAGCTGGTCGACGCGAACAAGACCGTCACCCTGGACTCGCCCCAGTGCGTGCAGACCTTCCAGCTGTACGGCGACCTCGTCCGGAACTTCTCGGTGCCCGGGGCGCAGGACGTGGACACCACCCGCGCGACGTACTTCTCCGGCAAGGCCGCCATGGTGGTCTGGTCCTCCTTCCTGCTCGACGAGATGGCCGGCCTGCGCAAGGACGCGCTGCCCACCTGCGCGCAGTGCAAGGCCGACCCGGCGTACCTGGCCAAGAACAGCGGCATCGTCACCGCGATCGCCGGGCCCGCGGGCAAGCCGGCACAGTTCGGCGAGATCACCAGCTGGACCATCACCAAGGACGGCGAGCGCACCGAGTCGGCCAAGAAGTTCGTCCAGTACATGATGAACGAGGGCTACACCGACTGGTTGGGCATCGCCCCGGAGGGCAAGTTCCCGGTCCGCAAGGGCACCCAGCAGGAGGCCACCAAGTTCACCACCGCGTGGAACGACCTGCCGGCCGGCGTGGACACCAAGAAGCCGCTCGGTGACGTCTACGCCAAGGACGTCATCACCGCGCTGCAGAGCAGCCCGGACACGTTCCAGCGCTGGGGTTTCCCGCAGAAACAGGGCGCCCTGGTCGGGGCGACACTGGGCGAGCTGCCCGTACCCAAGGCGGTCAACGCCCTGGCCGGCGGTGAGCTGGACGCGGCGGGAGCGGCCAAGCGGGCCGCCGACGACGTCAAGAGCATCCAGAAGTCGCTCGAGTAATGGTCGCGACCCGGCCGCCCGCGGCCGTCACCCCGGCGAAGGACAAGCCCGGGAAACGGCCGCTGACCCGGCGGCAGCAGGAGAACCGGGCCGGGCTGATCTACCTGTCGCCCACGCTGATCGTGGTGCTGGTCGTCGTGGTGCTGCCGATCCTGTGGACGGTCATGCTGGCCTTCCAGCGGATCCGGCTGATCAACCTGCGCCGGGCCGGCTTCTTCGGCGAGTACACCTGGGCCAACCTCGAGCTGGTGCTGACCTCGCCCGGCTTCTGGTCGTCGCTGTGGACCACTCTGGCGTACACGATCGGGGCGACCTTCTTCTCGATCCTGTTCGGTCTGATCGCCGCGCTGGCCCTGCGCGGGCGCTTCCGCGGCCGGACGATGGTCCGTGCCTCGGTGCTGCTGCCCTACGTGGCGCCGGTCGTGGCGGTGACCTTCGTCTGGGAGATCATGCTCAGCCCCCAGTTCGGCATCGCCAACAACTGGGGTACGCGCTTCCTGGGCTGGGATCGCCCGATCGCGTTCCTGAGCCAGCGCGAGTACGAGGCGTCGCTGTTCGGCTGGCACTTCGACGTCCCGCTGGCGCTGCTGACGGTCATCGCCTTCGAGGCGTGGCGGTATTTCCCGTTCGCCTTCCTGTTCCTGCTCGCCCGGTTGCAGGCCGTCCCGCGGGACCTGGAGGAGGCGGCGCTGGTCGACGGCGCCGCGCCCACCCAGATCTTCCGCCACATCCTGCTGCCCCAGCTGGGCCCGGTCATCGCCCTGCTGACCGTGCTGCGCTTCATCATGACGTTCAACAAGTTCGACGACGTCTACCTGCTGACCGGCGGCGGGGCCGGCACGGAAGTGGTCAGCGTCCGGGTCTACCAGTTCCTCACCGCGCGTTTCGACATCGGGGCCGCCTCGGCGCAGGCCCTGGTGCTGGCCGCCGGGCTCATCGTCCTGCTCGTCGTCTACCTGAAGTTCATGGCGCCACGAGTGGAAGGCGAGGAGGAGAACTGATGGACCGCGCTGCCGTCGAGACCCGGGTGTTCGGGGTCCTGCGCCGGGTCGTCATCGCCGTGCTCGTCGTGGTGACGCTGTTCCCGTTCCTCTACATGCTGCTGCTGTCGCTGCGCCCGATCGAGGAGGTGCTGCAGAATCCCGGCAAGCTCTGGGTCGGGCCGGCGGAGTGGACCACCTCGACGTACCGGGAGGTGCTGACCCCGGCCGGCCGCGGCGGCCAGGGCTTCCTGCGTTTCCTCACCAACTCGGCGCTGGTCTCGATCGCCGCCACGGCACTGACCCTGCTGGTCTCCATCCCGGGCGCGTACGCGGTCAGCCGCCTGCGTTTCGTCGGCCGGCGCCAGGTGCACTTCCTGTTCCTGTCGGTCTACCTGTTCCCGTCGATCCTGCTGGCGATCCCGCTGTTCGTGCTGTTCACCCGGCTCGGCCTGCGCGGCTCGCTGGCCGGCCTGACCATCGTCTACATCGCTCAGACCGTGCCCGTGTCGATCTACATGCTGCGCAACTACCTCTCGACGATCCCGGTGAGCCTGGAGGAGGCGGCGGCGGTCGACGGCTACTCACGCCTGCAGACCATCCGCAAGGTGATCCTGCCGCTGGCGGCCCCCGCGGTGATGGCCAACGCCCTGTACGTCTTCATGATCGCCTGGAACGAGTTCCTCTTCGCCCTGCTGTTCCTGGTCGAGGACCGCAACGACTGGACGGTGTCGCTGGGCCTGGCGCAGCTCTCCGGCGGCATCGAGGTGAGCAAGACCGTCCTGATGGCCGGGTCGGTGGTGCTGACCCTGCCCATCGTGGTGCTGTTCTTCGCCGCCGAACGGCTGCTGACCGAGGGCCTGACCGCCGGGGCCGACAAGGGCTGAACCCGGCGGGCGTTTCACCATGCGCCGGCGGGGGGTAGATCTCTAGGGTGATCGCATGCCGGCAACGTTGAGCTCCACGAAGACCCGGGCCGCCCTGAGCACGTCGGCCCGGATATCCCTGCAGGTGCTGGTGCTCCTGGTGATGACCGGGGTGGTGCTGTGGCTGCTGGGCAAGATGTGGTCGGTGATCTGGCCGCTGGTGGTGGCCCTGCTGCTGACCACGCTGACCTGGCCGCTGGCCCGGTTCCTGCGCCGGCACCGCTGGCATCCCGCGCTGGCCGCCACCACCGTGACCCTGGTGTCACTGCTGGTCGCCATCGGCGTCATCGTGCTGATCGTGGTGCCGGTCGCGTCGCAGTCCAGTGAGCTGGCCAAGGGTGTGGTCGACGGCATCCAGCAGATCCGCGAGTGGGCCGCCGGGCCACCGCTGAACATCGGCGACGACCAGGTCTCCACGGCCTTCGACGCCGGGATCGACCGGATCCAGAGCAGCGTCGGCAGCATCGTCACCGCGACGGTCACCGGCGTGAGCACCGTGGTCAACGGCATCGTCACCACCGTGCTGGCCATCTTCCTGATGTTCTTCTTCCTCAAGGACGGGCCGCGCTTCCTGCCCTGGCTGACCCGGCAGCTGCCCGGCCGCCTCGCCACCGACGTGCCCACGGTCGCCGCGCGCAGCTGGGACACCCTCGGCGCGTTCGTCCGGTCCCAGGCGTTCGTCGGCCTGCTCGACGCCGTGTTCATCGGGCTCGGCCTGTGGGTCGTCGGGGTGCCGCTCGTGCTCCCGCTCGCGGTGCTGACCTTCGTGACGGCGTTCGTGCCGATCGTCGGGGCCCTCTTCGCCGGTCTGGTCGCCGTGCTGATCGCGCTGGTCTTCAACGGGCCCACCGACGCGCTGATCGTGCTGGCCATCATCGTGGCGGTGCAGCAGCTCGAGGGCAACGTGTTCCAGCCGATGGTGCAGAGCCGCGGCCTCGGCCTGCACGCCGCGGTGGTGCTGCTCGCGGTGACGCTGGGCAGCGGCCTGGCCGGCATCGTGGGCGCGCTGCTGGCGGTGCCGGTCGCCGCGCTGATCGCCGTGTTCTGGAACTACCTGCGCGAGCAGCTCAGCGACCCGGAGCCGGTGCCGGACCCGGTGCCCGAACCGGACACGGTGGCGGAGTGACGCCTCAGAAGAAGTCGCCGCGCACCTTGAGGTCGGCGCCGTCCTCGACGGTCGCGGCGGTCACCGAGTAGCTGTCGTCACCGGCGTCCCGGCCGCCCTGGTTGTCGTAGCCGTACCTCGCGGTGAAGACGTACGTGCCCGCGCGCAGGGTGGCGCCGCCGGCCAGCGTGAAGTGGTAGACCAGCGCGTCCCGGTCGCGGATCACGGTGGTCTCGATCGTGGCGCCGGTGACGTCGTGCGTGCTGCCCTGGTCGGTGAGCCCGGCCGTCGGCGCCACCCGGACGGTGAGCTCCAGCGCGCGCACCGGCTCGCGGAGCTTGAGGGTGATGTCGCTGCGGCCGTCGGTGTCGTCGCTGTTCGGGTTGATCGAGCCATCGGCCCGGATCGCGTCCCGCCGCGCGGCGTCCTCGGCCGCCGATGATCGGGCGTTTCCCGATGCCCCGGGCGGCGATGCCCCGGGCGGCGATGCCCCGGGCGGCGATGCCCCGCGCGGCGATGCCCCGGGCGGCGATGCCCCGGGCGGCGATGCCCCGCGCGGCGATGCCCCGCGCGGCGATGCCCCGGCTGACGGGACCCCGGCTTGCGGCGTCGCGGCTTGCGGCGTCGCGGCCGACGGCGTCGCGGCCGGCACGGTAGTGACGGCGGGCTGCGGGCCGTCGGCCAGGGCCCACCGGGCCATCCCGCCGACCCCCAGAATGGTGGCCACGGCCAGCGCGGAACCGGCCAGCCGCACGGCCTGCCCGGCGGGCGGCCGCTCGGCGACCGGCGGACCGGCGCGGTGCCGCGCGACCCGGTGCAGGATGGCGGCGCGGTCCGGCTCGTGCGCGGCCGCCAGATCGCCCAACCGGGTACGCAGCTCGTGCTCCGAGAGCTCCGGGTAGCTCCTCATCGGGCCGCCTCCCGGCCGCCGGGACCGGTGCTCGCCAGCGAGTCACCGAGCAGCTCGGCCAACTGGCGCACACCTTTCACCGCCCGGCTGCGTACGGTCGCGGGGGAGATGCCGAGGGCGCGCGCCACCTCGTCGTCGGTGAGGCCGGACGCGTACCGCAGCACGACGCAGACCCGGCGCCGGTGCGGCAACCGGCGCAGCGCACCCGGCAGGTCCATCGCCCCGGCCGCGTCGCGCCGGCCCGGCCCGGGCCGCAGCAGTCGTCGTTCGCGGCCGCGGGCCAGCGTGGCCACCAGGCCCCGCGCGTGGGCCGCCGGGTCGTCGCCCAGCCGCGGCCAGGCCCGCCGCACCCGGCCGAGGGCGTCGGCGGCCAGGTCGTCGGCGCCGGCCGCGTCGCCGGTCAGCAGGTACGCCAGCCGGGACAGCTCGACGTGATGACGGTCGAAGAACGCGAGGAAGCCGGAGCCGTCGTCAGCCATCGGCACCGCCTCCCTCCGCACCGATTCACCCGGTCCGCCGCGATGACCGTAGAGGCCGGTGCCTCGCCCGGGCAATGCGATCGGGATCTCGAAGAAACTTTCGGGCGGCCAGCAACGTTTCCGCCGTCCCGGACCACCTTCCCGGGACTTCGGAAGGCTCCGGGGTAACGTGCAGATCATGGCAGGAGGATCCCGCCGCGCCGTGGCCGTGCTCTGCGGCATCCAGTTCGTCGATGTGCTCGGCGTGACCAGCGGCATCACCGCGCTGCCGGCGATGCTGTCGGGCGTGTCGGCGCCGCCCGCGGCCACTCCCGTCCTGGCGACCGTCTACGCGATGTTCTTCGGCGGCCTGCTGGTGCTGGGCGCCCGGCTGGGCGACCGGTACGGCCACCGCCGCGTCCTGCTGCTCGGCTGCGCGGCCTTCGCGCTGGTCAGCCTGGTCGGCGCGAGCGCGCAGGAGGTGGTGCAGCTCGTCACGGCCCGCGGGCTCCAGGGCGCGGCCGCAGCGATCAGCGTCCCGTCCGCGCTGCGGCTCCTGCTGGACGCGAGCCCCGAGCCGGACGACCGCCGCGGTGCGCTCGCGGCCTGGAGTGCCAGCGGGGCCGCCGCGGGCGCGCTCGGGCTGCTGGTCGGCGGCGTGCTCACGGACGTGTTCGACTGGCGGGCCGTCTTCTGGGTGAACCTGCCGGTCGGCCTCGTCCTGATCGTGGCGGTCCGGCTGACGATCCCGCGATCGCCGGGCGAACGCGAGCCGGTGCGCCTGGACCTGACCGGCGCGGCCCTGCTGACCGGCGCGGTGATGGCTCTCATCGTGGGGGCGTCCGCGCTGGAGAACCCGCACGCCCGCACGGCCGGCGCGCTGCTGATCGTCGCGGGCCTGGCCGCCGGGGCAGTGTTCGTCGTCCACCAGCGCCGGGTCAGCGCGCCGCTCGTGCCCCGGGCGGCGTTCGCCTCGGCGAACCTGCGTACGGGAACGGTGGTGTCCTTCGTCAACACCGCGACGACCAGCTCGACCGGCGTGCTCGCCACCCTGTCGCTGCAGCAGGAGCGGGGCATCTCAGCCGTGGGGGCGGGACTGGCGCTGGTCCCGTTCAGTCTGGGGGTCGTGGTCGGCTCGGCGCTGACCAAGCCGCTCGGCGCCCGGTTGTCCGTCCGCCGGCTGGCCGCTGCCGGCCTGGCCGGGATCGCCGCCGGCAACCTGCTGCTGGTGCTGACCTACGGCAGCGTCGCGGGCGTGGTGGCCGGGGTCGCGGTGGCCGGCATCGGTCTCGGGGTGGCCTCGGTCGCGGGCACGGCAATCGGCACCGACGTGGCCGACGACCTCAGCGGTACGGCCAGCGGTGTGCTCAACACCGGCGCGCAGCTGGGGACGGCCGTCGGGGTCGCGGCGCTCCTCCTGCTGGCCGCGACTGTCGGCGGGTCCGGCACCGCGGTGGCCTGGGCTGTGGCCGCGGGCCTGGCCGGTGTCACCGGCGTGATCCTGCTGACCCCGGCATCGTTACGCTCCCGGGCATGAGACGTCGTGGCGTAGCGCTCGTCGCGGGCGCGGTGGTCACCGTGCTGCTGGGCGCCGGGATCCGGTTCTGGCCGCTGCCGTACGTGGTGCTGGAGCCGGGGCCCACCGTGGACACGCTGGGCCGGCACGAGGGTGCGCAGGTCATCTCGGTGAGGGGCGGCCAGGCGTCCGACTCGGCGGGGCAGTTGCGGCTGACCACCGTCCTGGTGGACACCGAGGTCGGGCTGCGGGAAGCGGTGGAGGCCTGGTTCGACGGTGACCGGGCGGTGGCGCCGCGCAGCCGGGTCTACCCGGCGGGGCGGAGCGCCGAGCAGGTCGATCGGCGCAACGCCGAGCAGTTCGCCTCGTCGGTGCGTAACGCGGAGAAGGCCGCTCTGCGCGTGCTGGGCTCTTCGTCCGCGCAGGTCGAGGTTCAGATCGAGGTGGACGAGATCGGCGGCCCCAGCGCGGGGCTGATGCTGACCTTGGGCATCATCGACAAGCTGACGCCGGCCGACCTCACGGGCGGGCGGATCATCGCCGGCACCGGAACGGTCGACGAGGCGGGCGCGGTCGGGCCGATCAGCGGCATCCCGCAGAAGCTGCTCGGCGCCCGGGCGGCGGGGGCTGAGCTGTTCCTGGTGCCCCAGGCCAACTGCGCCGAGGCGGTCCGGAACGCGGTGCCGGGACTGGCCATGGCCAAGGTCGCGACGGTCGACGAGGCGCTGGCGGCGGTCCGGACGTTGGTGGCCGGGGGAGCCCCTCCGCCCTGCGCGGCCGCCTGAGCGCACTTCCTCGATCGGCCGGGCCGGCTCCGATCGCCGGCCGGGTTGCGACGCGACCTCTGCGTGCCGGCCCGGACGAAGATACGGCGACCTTGAGCCCCCGACAGGCCGACGGCCGTGCCCGACCCTGGCCGTGTCCGGTCGGAGAGCGTCATGGGCGGCAGGTGAAGAGGCTCGACCACGCGGCACGGTAGGGGTGGCCCCAGCTGAAGCCGGGTGCCACCAGGTTGGACGGTGCGGCGTCGAGGCCGAAGGATGGGGACCACGCGGGCTTGTCGTCTATTTCGTCGCGCTGGTCGGGTTGGCGCTGCACGGCTTGGCGCTGACCATCGCGTCGCTCATCATCGCGGCTGACCCGTCGCTGGTCGGCCTCACGTCGTTCGTTCCAGCGCGCGCGCTGACCTTCTATGTCACTTCGAACGCGTCACTGATCCTCTACACCGTCGTCCTGTTCGTGCCCATGGGGAAAAGGAAACGGTCCGCTGTCGCGCACAACGTCGTTTTCAACGTCTTGTCGCCGGCCTTTCTGCTGGGCTGGCATGCCATGGACATGAAGTCGACAGTGGGACTGGCGATCGACGCGATTCCCCCCGTTCTCATGGCCGCCTATTTCGTCACCTGCAGACAGGCCCGAACGACCCTTCGCAACTGACGTCGTCCCAATTTCAGGCCAGGTTCCTAGGATGCATTACAGGTTGTGCCGGCTGACGCACGAAACTCCGGCGTCGTGGAAGTGGTGAGCGTCGGAGCTTCCGGCGGGACTACGTGAGGGGCAGGTCGAGGTAGGAGCCGCTGCCGATGGTGACCGTGTCGTCCGGGGCGTTCTCGTCGTAGTACAGGGATCGACCGTGTCGACGACCAGGGTGAGGGAGTGGCCGGCCGGCAGGTCGAACGCGGTGGCCGGCAGGGGTCAGGTCCACGCTGCGGTCACTGCGGGAGGTGCTGCACGATCTGGTCGCCATGCGCCCGCTCGTCCTGCTCGCCCGGCGCTTCGATCCCGGTGCCCGGGACCGGTATCAGCAGCGGTTGCTGGCCGCCTTCGGCGAACCGTTGCGGCGGGCGCAGAGCCAGGGGTACGTGCGCAGCGACGTCACCCCGGCGGATCTGTTGCTGTTGCTGGCGATGGTGCAGGCTGTCGCCGAAAGCACCGAGGACCGGGCCACCGTGGACGGCTCGATCGAGCTGGTGCTCGACGGCGTCTTCAACGACCTGAGCTGATGGAAAGCGCCACCGCGGATCAGCGGCAGCGGCTGACGGGGTGGGTGGCGAGCTTGTGGGCCTCATCGGCCTCGGCCTTGAGCTGGTCGAGGCGTGCCAGCATCCCGCTGGCCCGGGCGTCCAGGAGGCCGCGCGCGCTGAGCGCCTCGATCAGGCTCTGCTGGGCCTCGACCAGGTCGCGGACGGCCCGGCAGAGCGAACTGAGGTCCGGCCCGACGTCGTCCATCCCTGCAATGTACAAGCATCTGGCCTGGTCAGGGACCCGGGGCGGAGATTGGGGCCGATCAGGAGGCCACCGTCGAGTCGCGGATCACCAGCTTGGCCGGGTGCGTGTGCACGCCGGGCCGGGCCACGCCGTCGATGGCTTCGAGCAGCAGGCCCGCCGCGGCCCGGCCCAGGCCCTCCAGGTCCATCTCGACGCTGGTGAGCGTGGGGCGGCTGGCCAGGGCCATGACGTCCCAGTTGTCGAAGCCGGTCAGGGCCACCTCGGCCGGGACGTGACGGCCGGCCTCGCGCAGGGCGTCACCGGCGCCGCGGGCGATCTGGTCGTTGCCGCCGATCACCGCGTCGAACTGCAGGCCTCGGGCCAGCAGGATGCCGGCCGCCTGGCGTCCCCAGGCCTCGCTCCACTCGCCGTACATCGGGGCGGTGACCAGGTCGATGCCGGCCTCGGTGAGGCGGGCGGTGGTCGCGTCGGCGCGTACCCGGGCCGAGTGGTGGTGTTCCGGGCCGGTGATGTGCACGAAGCGCCGGCGTCCGACGGTCAGCAGGTGGTCGACGGCCTGGCGGGCGCCGCCCGCCTCGTCCGGCACGAT
This sequence comes from Actinoplanes sp. NPDC048967, assembly GCF_040649415.1. Lineage (NCBI taxonomy): Bacteria > Bacillati > Actinomycetota > Actinomycetes > Micromonosporales > Micromonosporaceae > Actinoplanes > Actinoplanes sp. NPDC048967. The sequence continues at coordinate 310,899 of NZ_JBEZFL010000008.1, read as the reverse complement.
CGAGCAGTCGGCGGGGTCGGCCGAGGCCAGGAAGGCGTAGACGACCGGCACGCCGGCGGGCCCGCCGATCGGCGGGCGGGTCCCGGCCCGGCGGCCGGTCACGATGATGCCGTCGACCCGGCGGCCCAGCAGGACCTTGAGGTGGTGCTGCTCGCGGATCGGGTCGTCGCGGGCGTCGCACAGCAGGACGGAGATCTGCCCGCCGCCCAGGGTGTCCTCCGCGCCGATCAGCAGCGGGATGCTGAACCGGCCGATGGTGTCCGTGGTGATCATGCCGACCGTGTAGGTGCGGCCGGCGTGCAGGTCGCGGGCCGCCTGGCTGGGCCGGAAGTCGAGCCGGGCCGCGGCCTGGCGGACCCGGTCGACGGTGTCGGCGCGCAGCGAGCCGCGCCCGTTGAGAGCCTTGGAGGCGGTGCCCACCGAGACCCCGGCCAGGGCAGCCACGTCGCGGATGGTGACGGGACGCTGCCGGGGCATGCTGTGAACCTACCGTGCGCCGGTGCCGGGCCCGTCGCGGTGGACCCGGCACCGGCGCCGATCAGCTCAGCTGCACGTAGTCCAGCTCGGCGTAGCCGGTGCGGGCGCTGAGCTGCGGTGCGCCCTTGGCCAGCCGGATGACGTTGTAGCCGGCGCGCAGGGTGACGGTCGCGTTCACCGTCGCCCCGAAGGCACCCCAGGCGCCTGTCGGTGGATAGCTGACGGTGCTCCAGGCGCCGCCGTTGTAGGCCAGGCCGTGGGTGGCGGTCGCGCCGGTCCCGTTGGCGTAGCCGATGGTCATCGTGTACGCCCGGGCCGTCGGCACGTTCACGAGGAAGTCGACGAACGACTGGTCACGCGCGGTCGCCGAGCCGTCGATCTGCCCGACGTAGCCGCCGTTGGAGGCCGAGCCGGAGGAGAACCGGTTGGCGTTGACCACCGTGGCGTTCTCGGCCTCGTAGCGCTGCTGCCAGGTGGCGGCCCCGCTCGCCGGGGTGATGAGCAGCTGGTACGCCGCCAGCGCGTCCATCCCGTTGACGGGCACGCTGATGCTGCCGTTGGTGACGTTGTACGTCGTCGCGGAGACAGTGACCGGGGCGCTCTGGTTGGTGGCGCGCCCGGTGGTGTTGGTACGCGACAGCGTCACCCGTACCTGCGAGCCGAGCGCACCGAGCCCGTTGACCCGCACGGTGTTGTTACCGCTGTCGCCGCCGAGCACGACGTTGACGAAGCGACGCGTGGGGTCGTACGAGGCGACGCCGTCCAGCCACGAGCCCGGCACGGTCTGCACGACGTTCCCGGCCATGTCGCCGTACCACTTGTAGGCCCAGTAGGACGCGGTCGGCGCATTGTTGTGCAGCAGGCCGTTGACGGTGCCCGCCTCGTACCAGTAGGCGCGTTCGGCGGAGCGGATGCCGTGCCGTTCGAAGACCGCCATGTAGTGCACCGCGACGCTCGGGATGTCGACCTGGCTCGGCGAGGCGTACTCGTTGATCGAGATCGGCCGGGGCGGGATGCCCAGCGACCGCTCGACCGCCCGGTAGTCGGCGACGTGGGCCGCGACGTTCAGGTAGTCGTCGTTGCCGAGCTCGTGCCAGACGATCACGTCCGGCAGGGTGCCGGTGTCCCGGGCGTTGGTGAGGAACTCGACCATCCAGTTGTGGTTGTAGTACGAGTGACTGGGTCCGACGATCGGCGTGACGGTGTCCAGGGAACGGATCAGCCGGTGGGTGCGGGTCCAGCCGGCGGTGAACGGCCCGGCGGCGGTGGTGTTCCACGTCCAGTCCGGCTCGTTCCACAGCTCCCAGCCGTCGATGTTGGTGGTGCCGGTGGCGTTGAGCCGGGCCTGCACCATCGTGCGGGCCTTGGCCTCCCAGTCGGCCCAGCTGACCCAGCGGTACGGGAAGTTGGGGTAGATGTCGGGCATGCGCAGGAACTGCTGGGCGCCCGCGCTGGTCACCTTTCCGGCGACCAGCAGGCCGTCGCAGCACGGCTGGGTGGCGCCGTTGCCGAGCTGCTGAACGCCGGGTGGCGGCTGGGTCAGGTGGTTGAGCCGCAACGGATACAGCTGCTCCAGCGGCGGCTTGGTGCCGGTGTCCAGGGCGTAGAGACCGCCGGACGCCACGTGGGTGACGGGCCGGACGGTGGTGCCGACGTTGACGGTGAGGGTGTTGCCGGCCGCCTGGGCCGGCCCCGGGAGCGCGCCGACGGCGGCGAGCGTCAGGACGGTGAGGGCGGCGGCTGCGGTTCTTCGGTGTCGCACGGTGTGCACCTCGATCGTGGGGGAGGGGAGGAGCGGGTCATGCCTCCGGTGCGGCCGTGGGGATCCAGACCCGCATGGGTCCGGGGGCCCGGTTGGCCCACAGGAAGTAGGGGATGGCCGTGACGGTGCCGGCCGTGGTGGCCGGCGGCTCGTCCCGCGGCCCGGTGCGGTAGAGCGGGGCGGCTTCGGCGGGACGGGCCACGACCGGGGCCAGCAGGGTCACCGGGGCCAGGGCGTCCTCGCGGTGCACGACCTCGATCGGCCGGCCCGGGTCCAGGGCGAGGTCCTCGAGGACCACGCCGGGCAGGGACACGTCGGCGTGTTCGAGGCAGTAGACCAGCGGGCCGCGGGTGAGGGCCGCTGTGCCGCGTACCGCGTCGATCCGGGGGTGGGGCCGCACCAGCCGGGGCGGCATCGCCAGGGTGAGGACCACCTGGTCGCCGGTCCGCCAGGCCCGGGTCAGCCGCAGGTAGCCGTCCTCGGCGGCGGTCGCGTCGGGCTCACCGTTGACGGTCAGCCGCGCGTCGGCGCACCAGGACGGCACCCGCAGGGCCAGCGTCCAGGGCGTCGCTGCGTCCTCGGTGAGCGAGATGGTGATCTGCTCGTCCCACGGGTAGCGGGTGCTGACCTCGACCGGGCCGAACGTGCCGGTGGCGTACAGGTGCAGCTGCAGGCCGCTCTGGTCGCCGGTGGCCAGGTACGCGTGCAGCGACGCCATCAGCCGGGCCAGGTTCGGCGGGCAGCACGCGCAGGAGTACCAGCCCAGCCGTTGTGAGGGCGCGTCCTCGTGCGAGCCGTCGTGGCCGGTGCGCAGCTGCAGCGGGTTGGAGTAGAAGAACGAGGTGCCGTCGACCCCGGTGCTGCCGGCGATGCCGTTGTGCAGCAGCCGTTCCATCTCGTCGGCGTACCGGGCGCGGCCGGTGGCCAGCAGCAGCCGCCAGGCCCACTGGAAGCTGCCGATCGCCGCGCAGGTCTCGGCGTAGGCCCGGTCCGGCGGCAGCTCGTACGGGTCGCCGAACGACTCGTCGCGGTGCCGGGAGCCCTGCCCGCCGGTGAGGTAGGTCTTGCTGCCCAGTGCCGAGTCCCACAGCCGTTCGGCCGCCGTCAGCAGCTCGCTGTCGTGGGTCTCGACGGCCACGTCGACCGCGCCGGCCAGCAGGTAGAGCTGGCGCACGACGTGCCCGGTGACCTCGTCGGCCGTCCGGACCGGCTGGTGGTCCTGGTAATAGCGCGGGCCCAGCTTGTCCGGCTCGATCAGGCCGTGCCCGCGCCGGTCGACGAAGCGGGCCGCCAGATCGAGGTACGGCTCGTGGCCGGTGAGGCGGTACAGCTCCACGAGCGCCGTCTCGATCTCCGGGTGGCCGCAGATCGCCGCGGTGCCGTCCGGGCCGTACCGGCGTACCAGCAGGTCCGCGAAGCGGCGGGCGACCCCGACGAGCTGCTGGACGGCCGCCGCGTCGGTGCCCGGTGCCCGGGCGGCCGCGACGGCCGCCTGGATCAGGTGCCCGGCGCAGTACATCTCGTGGCTGAAGTGCAGCTCGGTCCACTGCCGGTCGCGGTGGTCGCTCTGGTAGTAGGAGTCCAGGTAGCCGTCGGGGTCCTGGGCCTTCTCCAGCAGCGACGCCGTGTCGGCCAGGAAGCCGGACAGCCGTGGGCTCAGGGTGCCGGTCCGGCCCAGCTCCCAGGCCGCCGCCTCCAGCGTCTTGTAGACGTCGGTGTCGGCGAACCACATGCCCGCGAAGGCGGTGGGCCCGTCGCCGACGACCCGGCGCAGGTTGGCCAGGTTTCCCGCCGTGTCGAGATTGTCGACGCAGTGCGGCAGGGTCGCGGCGGCGTTACGGGCCTGCCAGCCACCGAGCAGGCCGGTCGGCGAGAGCTGGACGGCGTCCGCCGGCAGCGGGTGCAGCGCGGCCACGGCCCGGGCGGTGGGCGCGACGGGACCGGCGGAACGGGTGGGTTCGGTCATGGAGATTGTCCTCAGTCCTTGACGGCGCCGGCCGTGACGCCGGCGGCCACGTAACGCTGGGCCAGGATGAGCAGCAGCGTCGCGGGGATGGAGGCGACCACGGCGGTGGCCATGATGGCGTTCCATTGCTGGTTGTTGTTGCCGATGTAGCGGTAGATGCCGAGCGTGATGGGCTGGTGGTCGGCCCCGCCGGCCAGCGTGGTGGCGAAGACGAAGTCCGACCAGGCCCACAGGAACGCGAACAGCGAGACGGTGACCACGGCGTTGCGGCTGACCGGCAGCACGACCGACCAGAACGTGCGCAGCGGGCCGGCCCCGTCCACGGTGGCCGCCGCGGTCAGCTCGTCCGGGATGCCGGACATGAACGCGGTGAAGATCAGCACGCCGAACGGGACGGCGATGGTCGAGTCGGCCAGGATCAGCCCGGCCGTGGTGTTGAGCACGCCGGCCTTGAGATAGATGGCGTAGAAGCCCATCGCCATGATGATCCCGGGGATCATCTGGGCGATCAGCAGCACGAAGCTCAGCGCGCCGCCGCCGCGCGGTCGCAGCTTGGCCAGCGAGTAGCCGGCCGGGGCGGACAGCACGACGGTGAGCAGGACGGTGCCGAGCCCGACGATCAGGCTGGTGCCCAGGTACGGCAGCTGCTGGTCGAGCACCGCGCGGTAGCCCTCAGCGGTGGCGTCGAACGGGAACACGTGCGGCGGGCTGGCCCGCATGTCGGTGTCCTTGGTGAACGACACGTTGATCATCCAGTAGACCGGGAACAGCATGATCGCCGTCAGCACGACCCCGATGCCGGTTTTCAGTGGCCGGGTCACGCTTGCCTCCGCTGGATCCGGATGTAGACGAGCCCGCAGATCAGGGCCATCACGATCAGCAGGTTGCCGACCGCGGCGCCGGGACCGAACTCCGGCAGCAGGTTGCCGAAGCTCAACCGGTACGACCAGGTGGCCAGCGTCGTGGACGAGTCGGTCGGCCCGCCCTTGGTCATGATCCAGATGATGTCGAAGACCTTGAGGGTGTAGACCAGCCCGAGCAGCAGGGTGATGGCCGAGACCGGCCGCAGCAGCGGGAACGTGACCCGCCAGAACGTCGACCAGCCGGACGCGCCGTCCAGCGCCGCCGCCTCGTAGATCTCGTCCGGGATCGCCCGCAGCCCGCTGTAGAGCACCACCAGGTTGAACGGCACGCCGATCCAGATGTTGGCGATGATCACCGAGACCAGCGACCACTGCGGCGAGGTGAGCCAGTTGACCGGGTCCACCCCGAGGACACCGAGCGCGGCGTTGACGATGCCGGAGTCGCTGTTGAGCATCCACGACCAGGTCGAGGCCGAGACGATCAACGGCAACAGCCACGGTACGAGGAACAGCGCCCGCAACGTCGCCGACAACCGGAAGTTCTGGGCGAAGAACACGGCCAGGGCCATCCCGATGGCGAACTGGAAGACCAGCGAGACACCGGTGAACACGACGGTGTGCAGCAACGCCGGCCCGAAGCTCGGATCGCCGAACACCGTGCGGTAGTTGTCCAGCCCGCTGAACGGGGCATCACCCCGCACGAACGAGCGCACGGTGTAGTGCCGCAGGCTCAGATCCAGGTTGCGGTAGAGGGGGTAGGCGTAGAAGGCCAGCAGGTACACCACGACCGGCGCGAGGAAACCCCAGGCCGCCAGCTGCCGTGTCCGCCGCGCGCGCCGGGCCGGCGAGGCCCCGGGCCGTACCGGGGCGGTGGTCGCCGTCCCGGTACGGATCGTCGTGTCGTGGGCCATGGCTACCGCGTCGCCGCCGCTGCCGTCGACTGGGCCGCCTTGAGCGCGTCCTGTGGCGACTTGGAGCCGCTCAGCGCGGCCTGGAACGCGGTCCACAGCGGCTGGGAGATCTTCGGGTACTTGGTGCCGAGGTCGTCGCTGGTGCGGCCCTTGGCCGCCTTGACCGCCTCGACCCAGACCTTGAGCTCCGGCGTGGCCGCGACCTGCTTGTCCTGCACGGCCGCGGTGGCCGCGACGTAGGACAGCGTGGTGTCGGTCGTCAGCGCGTTGTCGGCACTGGTCAGGCAGGCGATCAGCTGTTGCGAGACGGCGTAGCGGGCGGTGTCGGACTGCACCGGCGCGGTGACGAACTCGCCGCCGGTGGGCGCCGGGGCGGTGCCGCCGGCACTCGACGGGATCGCGATGATGCCGTAGTCGAAGCCGGTCTTCTTCGCGTTGGCCAGCTGCCAGGTGCCGTTCTCGCCGAACGCGTAGTCGCCGGTGGCGAACTCCTGCCAGCTCGTGGTCTGGGTGTTGTTGAGCACCGAGTTCGGCGCGTAGCCCTGCTTGAGCCAGCCGGTCCACAACGTCAGCGCCGACACGGCCTGCGGGGAGTCCAGCTGGGTCAGGTTCGCGCCGGAGCCCCAGAACCAGGGCAGGAACTGGAAGCTGCCCTCCTCCGTACCGATCGCCGAGAAGGTGATGCCCTTCTTGCCGGACTGCTTCACCTTGCCCAGGGCCGCGGTCAGCGCGGCCCAGTCCTTGATCTGGGCCGGGTCGACCCCGGCCTTGGTCAGCACGGCCTTGTTGTAGTAGAGCGCGAGCGTGTTGGCGCCGATCGGGATGCCGAAGGTCTTGCCGCCGCTCTGCCCGGCCGCCAGCAGGTTCGGCTCGACGCCGGTGGTGTCCAGCTTGGACTCCTCGGTGGTGGTCAGCGCGCCGGCCTCGGCCAGGGTGGAGACCACCGGGTTGTCGACGATGAGCACGTCGGGGGAGTTGTCCTGCTGGGCGGCGAGCAGCGCCTTGTTGGTCAGGTCGGTGGTGTCGTAACCGGTGCGCTTGACGGTGACCCCGGCGTCGGTGCCGCACTTGGTCAGCAGCTTCACCCAGTCGGAGGTGTCGTCGAACTGCGGGTACGGATCCCAGATCGTGTAGGTGCCGCTCGCCGCGCCGGAGGCGCTTGAACCGGAGTCGGAGGACGAGCAGGCGACGGTGAGGCAGGCGGTCAGGGTCAGTGCGGCAGCGGCGCCGAGCCGTCGGCGGTTGCCGGGGGAAAGTCTCATCAGATGCCCCTCGGGCCAGGGAGGAAGAAAACAAGGAAAACGATTGCCTTGAAGTTAGGGAGCACCTTGCGGCCGTGTCAAGGGCTGATTACCGTGTGGTTACGCCGACCACGAAAGCCCGGCCGGAAAACCTGGAGGAAACACTGACCACCATCGGACGGGCCGTCACCATCGCCGAGGTCGCCGCCCTCGCCGGGGTCTCCGTCGGCACCGCCTCCAAGGCCCTCAACGGCCGCGGCAGCCTGCGCCCGGAGACCCGGCAGCGGGTCCGGGAGGCCGCCGACCGGCTCGGTTTCGTGGCCAACGCGGCGGCGCGCAGCCTGCACTCGGGACGCACGTACACGGTCGGCATGATCACCACCGACAGCATCGGCCGGTTCAGCATCCCGCTGTTGATCGGCGCCGAGGACGCCCTGGGCGCCGGTCAGGTCTCGGTGTTCCTCTGCGACGCCCGCGACGACCCGATCCGCGAGCAGTACTACCTGCGGACGCTGCTGAGCCGCAATGTCGACGGCATCATCGTCACCGGCCGGCGCACCCAGGCCCGCGCCCCGATCGCCGCCGGCCTGCACGTGCCGGTGGTGTACGCGTTCATCAGCTCGGCCGACCCGCAGGACTGCTCGGTGGTCCCCGACGAGGCTGACGGCGCGCGCCGGGCGGTGCGGCACCTGCTGTCCACCGGCCGGCGCCGGATCGCGCACGTGACCGGCCCGGAGCACCACCACTCCGCGACGGTCCGGGCGGCCGCCACCGAGCAGACCCTGCGCGGCGAGGGCCTCGACCTCGCGGTGCCGGTGCTGTTCGGCGAGTGGAGCGAGGCCTGGGGCCGGCAGGCGGCGGGCCTGCTGCTGGCCGCCGGCGCGGACGTCGACGCGATCTTCTGCGGCAGCGACCAGATCGCCCGCGGCGTCGCCGAGGCGCTGCGCGAGGCCGGCCGGGCCATCCCCGGCGACGTCGCCCTGGTCGGCTTCGACAACTGGGACGTCATGGTCGACGGCTGCCGCCCGGCGCTGACCAGCATCGACATGGACCTGGAGGGCATCGGCCGCTCGGCCGCCGAGCTGCTGCTGGCGGCGATCAACGGCGATCCGGTACGCGGCAAGCGCACCCGGCCCTGCCGGCTGGTCCCGCGCGCCTCCACCGCCCGGTGACCCGCCGGCCGGAGCGGTATCAGCCGGTGCGCGGCGTGACCAGGCCGGACTCGTAGGCCAGGACCACGAGCTGGGCCCGGTCGCGGGCGTGCAGCTTGGCCATCGCCCGGTTGATGTGGGTCTTGGCGGTCAGCGGGCTGATCACCAGGCGCTCGGCGATCTGGTCGTTGGACAGCCCCTGCGCCACCAGGGCGACGGCCTCGCGTTCGCGGTTGGTCAGCTCCTTGAGCTGCGCGCCGGCGCCGGTGCGGCGCGGCTCGGTGACGTACCGGCTGATCAGCTTGCGGGTGATCGACGGCGCCAGCAGCGCGTCCCCGCGCGCGGCGACCCGGACGGCGTGCAGGAAGTCCTCCGGCACGATGTCCTTGACCAGGAACCCGGCGGCGCCGGCCCGCAGCGCGTCGAAGACGTACTCGTCCAGGCCGTAGTTGGTCAGGATGACCACGTGCACCCCGGCCAGGTCCGGGTCGGCGGCGATGCGCCGGGTCGTCTCGATGCCGTCCAGCACCGGCATCTGGATGTCGAGCAGGACGATGTCCGGCCGGTGCTCGCGGGCCAGGGCCAGGCCCTGCCGGCCGTCGGCGGCCTCGGCCACCACCTCGATGTCGTCCTCCACGTCGAGCAGCGCGCGGAAACCGCTGCGCAGCAACGGCTGGTCGTCGACCAGCAGGACCCGGATCACGCGGTCCGGTCCACGGGCAGCTCGGCCCGCACGGTGAAACCGCCGCCGGTGCGGGGCTCCGCGCGCAGGCGCCCGCCCAGGGCGGTGACCCGCTCGCGCATCCCGAGCAGCCCGACGCCGGGCGTCGGAGCGCTGCCCGGCGTGGCCCGGCCGTCGTCGTCGACCTGGATCGCCAGGCCGTCCGGGCGGTAGTGGATCCGGACCGACGCGGTCGCGGCGGCCGCGTGCCGGGCGATGTTGGTGAGCGACTCCTGCACGATCCGGTACGCGGTGCGGTCCACCGCCGCCGGCACGTCCTGCCGGGCTCCCTCGATCGTCAGCGTCGCGTCCAGCCCCGACGCCCGGGCCCGCTCCACCAGCTCCGGGACGTGCCCGACACCCTGCGGCGGGGCGGTGCCGTCGTCACGCAACGCCTCCAGGGTGGCCCGCAGCTCCCGGGTCGCCTCCCGGCCGGCCTCGCGGATGGCCAGCAGGGACTCCGGCACCTCCTCGCCCCGCTTGCGGGCCACGTGCACGGCGGCCTCGGCCTGCACCTTGATCACCGAGATCTGGTGGGTGAGCGAGTCGTGCAGCTCCCGCGCGATGTGCAGCCGTTCCTCGTCGGCCCGGCGCCGCGCGGTCTCCTCCCGGGTGCGTTCGGCCTCGTCCGCGCGCCGCTCGGCCTGCCGCAGCGCCTCACCGGCGGCGCCGGCCGCGATCAGCCAGGCCAGCTCCAGCGCGCTGCGGGCCCGGGTGAACGCCTCGCCCAGGTCGTGCAGCGACACCAGGGCCGCGAACGGCAGCGCGGCCAGCATGGCCACCGACACCACGATCGTGAGCCGGCGGTGTCCGGCCCGGACGGCGGCGTACACGGCGACCAGGTACGCCACGGCGGGCACGTCGAACCCGGCCGCCTGCCAGCCCACCGCGCACAGCCCGGTGACGACCAGCACCGCTACGGGAGCCTTCCGGCGCGCGGCCAGCGCCAGGCCGGCCGCGACCAGCAGCACGTAACCCAGCGGGCCGAGATCCGTGGCGGGCCGGCCGGACAGCCCGCCGGTCAGCAGCGCCCCCGCGATGCCGACGGCGATCGCCCAGTCGGTGACCGCGGCCCGTCTCCTGCTCATGGCCGCACCCTAGCCGCAAAGTCGCCGCGAGCGAGTCCTGCCCGGGGACGACCGGACGACTACCGCAGCCGCGGTACGTGCGCCGTTTCTGCTGCGTGCGCGGCAGCCGGCTGCGGCATCGGTGGCACCGCGAAGTGTCTGCGGCTGCCGGACGATCCGCGCCGCCGCCGGCGACAGGATCAGGCGACATCCGCCGAACCCGAGGAGAGCGCCGATGCCCACCGAGACCCCACCCGCGGACGGCGCCCTGGCCCGGCTGGCCCGCTTCTGCTACCGGCGCCGCCGCCTGGTCGTGCTGACCTGGATCCTCGGGGTGCTCGCCGTGTCGGTCCTGGGCTTCGGCTTCGGCGCGGACGCCGACAACGCGTACTCCGGCGGCGGGTCGGACTCGGCCAAGGCCCAGGCGCTGATCGAGCGGCACTTCCCGCAGCAACAAGGAGACACGCTCACCCTGGCCGTCCGGGCGGACCGGGGGATCGACGACCCGGCCACCCGGCAGCGGATCGAGCGGGTCCTCGCCGAGCTGGACGCCGCCGCGGTCACCGGGCCGGTGGTCTCGCCGTACGCGGACCCGGCACTGGTGACACCGGACCGCCGGATCGCCCGCACGACCATCCCGTTGACCGGCCGGGAACTGCCCAAGGCCGACGTCGTGCCGCTGGTCGACGCGGTCCGGGCGGCCTCCGGGGACGGTCTGACGCTGGGACTGGGCGGGGAGGCGGCGGAGAAGGCCGAGACACCCCCGCAGGGCCCGGCCGAGGGTGTGGGCCTGCTGGCCGCGGCGGTGATCCTGTTCATCGCGTTCGGGTCGCTGGTCGCGATGGGCCTGCCGATTGTCACCGGCCTGCTGGCCGTGATCGGCGGCGTCGCCCTGATGAAGATCGTGGGACACGTGGTGCCGGCCCCGGACTTCACCGTGCTCGTCGCCGTGCTGATCGGCCTCGGCGTCGGCATCGACTACGCGCTGTTCATCCTCACCCGCTACAAGGACAGCCTGCACGACGGCGACGATCCCGAGCACGCCACGGTCAAGGCCGTCACCACGGCCGGTCACGCGGTGCTGTTCGCCGGCACCACCGTCCTGATCGCGCTGCTGGGCCTGATCGCCATGGGACAGCGGATGATGACCGGCGTGGCCATCGGCGCCTCGGTGACCGTGCTGGTGACGATGGTCGCCGCGGTGACCCTGCTCCCGGCGTTCCTCGGCTTCACCGGCCACAAGATCAACTCTCTGCGGCTGCCGCGCCGGACGCTGCGCACCCGCCGGGCCGAGGGTGTCCCGCCGCGGGAACGCCGGGCCCCCGCCGAGCGCTGGGCCGGCGTGGTGCAGCGCCGGCCGGTCGTCGCCGCGCTGCTGGCCGGCGCGCTGCTGCTGGTGCTCGCGGTGCCCGCGTTGTCGATGCGGCTCAGCCTGCCCGACGCCAGCGTCCAGCCGCACGACCGCAGCAGCTACACCTCGTACGAGATCATCTCCGCGGGTTTCGGTCCCGGCTACGGCGCGCCCCTGATCTTCGCCACCCGGATCGGCTCGCCGGACACCGACCTGGGTCCCGTCGTGGCGGCCGTCCGCGCGACCGGCGGCATCGCCTACGCCACGCCGCCGCGGGTCAGCCAGGACGGGCAGGCCGCCACCTTCATGGCCTTCCCCCGGACCGGATACCAGGACGAGGCCACCACGGAGCTGGTGCACGAGCTCCGCGACGACGTCCTGCCCCGGGCCTCCGGTGGCGGCGAGGTCTACATCGGCGGTCCGAACGCCGCCACCATCGACTTCGCCGAGGAGGTGAGCTCGCGCCTGCCGTTGATGATCGGCGTCGTCATCGGGCTGTCCCTGCTGCTGCTGATCGCACTGGTCCGCTCGGTCACGATCGCCCTGCAGGCCGCGGTGATGAACCTGCTGTCGATCGGCGCCGCGTACGGCGTCCTGGTCGCGGTCGTGCAGTGGGGCTGGCTCGGCACCGCGCTCGGGTTCCCCACCGGCATGCCGATCACCACCTGGGTCCCGATGATGATGTTCCCGCTGCTGTTCGGCCTGTCGATGGACTACGAGGTCTTCCTGATCTCCCGGATCCGCGAGGAGTACGAGCGCACCGGCGACACCCGCCGGGCCGTCACCCGGGGCCTGGCCCGGACCGCCAAGGTCATCACGGCCGCGGCCGCCATCATGATCGCCGTCTTCACCACCGCCCTGCTCGGCCCGGACGTCTCCGTCAAGCAGATCGGCCTGGGCATGGCCGTCGCGGTGCTCATCGACGCCACCGTCGTCCGGATGGTCCTCGTCCCCGCGGTGATGGAGCTGTGCGGCAACGCCAACTGGTGGATGCCCGGGCGCCGGGCACCGCGCGCGGCCCCGCCGGCACCGGCCGGCATCCGGGAAGACGCCACCGTCTGACCGTCCTGACAGGAGTGATCCCGATGCGCAAGGTCTTCGTCGTCAGCAGCACGCTCGTCGTGATCGTCGTGCTGACCCAGTTCTACCTGGCCGGAGTCGGCGGGTTCAGCCGGCCGGCCACCACCGACTCGTGGACGGCTCACCGCGCCGGCGCTCTGGCCGTCATGGTGGTCGTGCTGATCGACATCGTCGTCGCGGCGCTGGCCCGGGCCGGCGGGCGGATCGTCGCGTTCGCCGCGCTGCCGCTCGGGCTGGTCGTCCTGCAGTTCGTCCTGGTCGCGCTCAGCAACGCGCTGGGCGGCAGCCAGGACGACCGCACCGGCCTCCCGCTGTACGTCGTCGCCCTGCACGTGCTCAACGGCCTGGCCATCCTCGGCGCCGCCGTCACCGGTCTGAGGAACGCGCGCCGCCTCGCCGCCGGTGCGGTCACCGGCTCTCCGCGGATCCACACGGCATGAGCGTGGTGCTGGTCCTCGACCTGCTCCTGATGGTCGTCTCCGCCGGGCTGTGGGTGGCGGCGTGGCCGTTGCGCGACACCCGGGCCGGCACCCCGGTGCTGATCGCGGCCGTGCTGGCCACCGTGGCGCGGGTCGCCGTGGTGGTCGTGCTCGGCCGGGCCGGCTGGTGGTTCCTGCCGGACCGGCTGGTGACCGCGGTCCCGCTGACCCTGGCGGCGGTGGTGGCCGGGATCGCGGTGACCCGCCGCCGGAAAGCCGCGGTGCCGGTGCTGATCATCGCGGCGTACCTGGCGGTCGCCGGCCTGGCGATGCAGCTGGTGGTCGGCTACCCGGTCACGGCGGGCGGCCTCGTGGCCGTCCTGGGGCCCGGCGCGGTGGCTCTGCTGGTCTGGCGGCTGCGGGCCCGGACGGCCCGGATCGCGGTAATGGCCGCCGCAGCCGTCGCGTTACTGGCGGCGGGCGTCACGGCCGCCGCCGGCAGCCGGTTGCCCGACCGGCTCGACCACCACGCCGGGCACGGCGTGTCCGTCGCCGACCTGCGGGGGCCGGACCGCCCGCCGACCCGCAGCTTCACACTCACCGCCCGCGCCGCAGTGGTCACCCTGCCCTCGGGAAAGACGGTCGACGCGTGGACCTTCAACGGCTCGCTGCCGGGCCCCGAACTGCGGGTGACCCGGGGTGACCTCGTCGAGGTGATCCTGCGCAACGAGCTGCCGGACACCGGGGTCACCCTGCACTGGCACGGCTACGACGTGCCGGCCGGCGAGGACGGCGTCGCCGGGGTCACACAGGACGCGGTCCCGCCGGGCGGCACGTTCACCTACCGGTTCGTGGCCGAGGACGCCGGCACCTACTGGTACCACTCGCACGAGCTGTCCAGCACGGCCGTCCGCAGAGGTCTCTACGGCACCCTGGTGGTGGACCCCGCCGGGGCCCGGCCGGCGGAGACGGATCTCGTCCTGCCCGTGCACCGCTTCGGCGGCGGCGTGACCGTTCTCGGCGGATCGGACCGGCGCGAGACCCGCGACGTGCCCGCGGGCCGGCCGGTCCGGCTGCGGCTGATCAACACCGGCAACAACGCGCACCGGGTGGCGGTCAGCGGGACGCCGTACACCGTGGGCGCGATCGACGGCCGGGACCTCAACGGTCCGACCCCGTTGACTGCCGAGACCACCCTGCGGCTGCCCGCCGGTGGCCGCTACGACGTGCTCTTCACCATGCCCGCGGGGGCCGTGCACGTCATGGTGGACGGGCGGGAGTCCGAGGGGCTGCTGTTGGGCGCCGGTGCGGCACCCCCGCACCCGGACGGGACCGAGCTGGACATCACCCGCTACGGCAGGCCCGCCCCCGGACCGTTCGGCCGCTACGACAAGGACTACACGCTGGTGCTGGACCGGCTGATCCGGTTCCTGGACGGGGTGCCCGGCTACGCGTACACGGTCAACGGCGACGTCTACCCGGACATCGCGCCGCTGATGGTCGACGAGGGTGACGCCGTACGCACCACCGTGGTCAACCGCGGCACCGACAGCCACCCCATGCACCTGCACGGCCACCACGTGCTGGTGCTGTCCCGCAACGGGCGCCCGGTGAGCGGCAGTCCGCTGTGGCTGGACACGTTCGACGTGCTGCCCGGCGAGGTGTGGCAGGTGGCGTTCCGGGCCGACAACCCCGGGATCTGGCTCGACCACTGCCACAACCTGCCGCACGCCCGGCAGGGGATGGTGCTGCACGTGGCGTACCGGGGAGTGACGTCACCGTTCGCCGTCGGCCGGCGCACGCCCAACCATCCCGAATGAGCCGTCCGGGACCGTTACGGTGCGGGGGTGGATGTCGACTTCACCGACCCCGGGTTCGTGCGCGACCCGTACCCGCGGCTCGCCCGGCTGCGCGAGCAGGCGCCGGTGAGCTGGCACGAGCCGACCGGCCGGTGGCTGGCCGCCGGGCACGCCGCCGTCGAGGCCGTGCTGCGCGACCGCCGCCTCGGCCGGTTCTGGCGCGACCGCGAGCCCGCCGCGGTCTACGAGCCGTTCAACCTGCTGCACCGCAACCAGATGATGGAGAACGAGCCGCCGGTGCACACCCGGTTGCGGTCGCTGGTCGCCCGGGCCTTCACCCGCGGGCACGTCGAACGGCTGGGCCCGGCCGTCGCCGCCGAGGCCACCGCCCTGCTGGAGACCACCGGCCCGGAGTTCGACCTGCTGGCCGAGGTCGCCGAGCCGCTCGCCGTCACGGTCATCGCCGAGCTGCTCGGGGTGCCGCCCGCCGACCGGCACCGGCTGCGGCCCTGGTCGGCGGCGATCGTGCGGATGTACGAGGTGTCGCCGAGCCCGCAGACCGAAGCGGCCGCCCTGACCGCGAGCCAGGAGTTCGCCGACTACCTGCGCGACCTGGCCGAACGCCGCCGGGCCGAGCCGCGCGACGACCTCGTCAGCCGGCTGGTGGCGGTCCGCGACGGCACCGACCGGCTCTCCGCCGACGAGCTGGTGGCCTCGGCGATCCTGCTGCTCAACGCCGGCCACGAGGCCTCGGTGAACGCGCTCGGCGGCGGCCTGGTGGCCCTGCTGCGGCACCCGGACCAGCTCGCGCGGCTGCGCGCCGACCGGGGACTGCTCCCGGCCGCGACCGAGGAGATGATCCGGTACGACCCGCCGCTGCACATGTTCGTCCGTACCGCCGCGGCCGACGTCGAGCTGGCCGGCGTCACCGTGCCCGCCGGCGCCGAGGTGGCCGCGCTGCTCGGCGCGGCCAACCGCGACCCGGCCGTGTTCACCGACCCGGACACGTTCGACGTGGGCCGCGACCCCAACCCGCACGTGGGCTTCGGCGCCGGCCTGCACTTCTGCCTCGGCGCGCCACTGGCCCGCCTCGAACTGCGGACGGCCGTGGCCGCCCTGCTCGACCACGCAGCCCGCCTGGAGCTGGCCGCCGAGCCGGTCCAGCGCCCGACTTTCGTCCTGCGCGGCTACACCGCCGTCCACCTGACGAAGCGGCCGTAGCCGCACCCGAAGAGAACCGTAAGCGCGCCCGGACGTGATGACACCGGCGTCAGCGGCGGAAGGGCCCGGTGACGCAGTAGGTGATGCCACCCGAGGACGATCCGCTGGTGCCGCGCTGCGAGGAGAAGTACAGCCGGTCGTCGGCCGGGGTGAAGGCCGGCCCGGTGATCTCGGAGCCGCTCTGGCCGGTGACCCGCAGGAACGGCGAGACCTTGTCGTCCGGCGTGATCAGGCAGATGTCCATGCTGCCGCCGTCCTCGGCGACGTACAGGTCACCGGCGGTGGTGCCGGTGATGTTGTCCACCCCGGACAGCGGTGCGGTGCCCGGGCCGACCAGGTTGTCGTCGTACGCGAGCTCGTAGGTGCCGGCCGCCAGGTCGACCTGCCAGACCCGGTTGTCGCCCTTGGTCGTGAACCAGACGGTGTCGTCGGCGTAGTGGCAGCCCTCGCCGCCGTTGAAGGACTTGGCCCCGGACACCTGGTAGCGGGTGGCGGTGGGGGAGCCGTCCGGGTCGGGCACGGTGGCCCAGGTGAAGGTGCCGGCGGTGGCGGTGCCGGCCCGGAACACCTGCAGCGTGCCGGTGGACAGGTCACCCCAGGTCGCGGGGACGAAGCGGTAGAACCTGCCGTCGGTCTCGTCCTCGGTGAGGTAGACGACCCGCCGTACCGGATCGGCCGCCGCGGCCTCGTGCTTGAACCGTCCCATGGCCGGGCGGAAGACGGCCGCGCCGCCCAGGGGGTACGTTTCGAAGACCCGGCCCAGGCTGACCTCCTCACAGGACAGCCAGGTGTGCCACGGCGTCTTGCCGCCCGCACAGTTCTGGTTGGTGCCGGACAGGATCCGTGACGCGCCGACGATCGCCCCGGCGGAGTTGAACAGGATCCGCGAGGCGCCGCCGCCGGAGGCGGAGCTGACCTCGGAGTTGGAGACGTAGACCCAGCCGGTGCCGTTGGGGATGACCGCGCCGCCGTCGGGGGCGTCGTGCCAGACGTAGGACGTGCCGTTGACGACCTGCCGGGACCGGGCCACGACCGTACTGGTGAACCCGGCCGGCAGCTGGATGCCCCGGGCGTCGGCGCTCTGCAGCGGGCCGTAGGGCCCGGTGGCGTTCTGTGCCGGTGCGCCGTACGCCGCGGACCACGCGGTGAAGGGCAGCGCCATCGCTCCCGCGCTCACCGCTGTCGCTCGCAGCATCGTTCGCCGATCCATGGAACCTCCTCGATGGGGTTCCTGGAGCCTGCGGGCGGTGCGTTGCCGGTCACGATGCGGCGCGTGAACCCGGGGTGGATTCTGGACCGCGACTTGGCTCAGCTGAACCGGGCGACCGCTCGCAGCGGCGCGTGGCGCATCACGAAGCCGACCGGCACCCACGGCCAGGCCGGCACCTTGGCCTGCGGGCGCTCGCGTTCGATGGCCCGCACCATGGCCCGCACGCCCCGCTCGGTGGAGACCATCATCGGCTTGGGCTTCGCCGCCGGGTTGGCCTCCGAGACGATGTAGCCGGGAAAGACCGTGGTGACCTTGACCGCGGTGCCCAGCAGGTCGGCACGGATGCCCTCGGCGAGCGCGGCGACCCCGGCCTTGGTGGCGGCGTAGGTGGTCATCCCGCGGGGCAGGCCACGCATCGCGCTCATCGAGGAGATCACCACGAGGTGGCCGTGGCCCTGGTCGCGGAAGATCTGCGTGGCGGCTTCGCACTGCGCGAGCGCGGCGACGAAGTTGGTCTGGGCGCTGTGCAGGTTGGTGTCGAAGCCACCGGTGCCGATCGACCGGCCCTTGCCGCCACCGGCGTTGACGATCACCCGGTCCAGCGTCCCGAACTCGGCCCGGACGGCGTCGAAGACCTTGAAGACCTGGGCGTGCTCGGTGACGTCGAGCTGCCGTACCGTGACGGTGATGCCCGGATGGGCGGCCAGCAGCTCGTCCCGCAGGGCCTCGAGCCGGTCCAGCCGGCGCGCGCAGAGCGCGAGATCGCGGCCGCGCGCGGCGAAATCGCGGGCCATCTGCTCGCCCAGCCCGGCACTCGCCCCGGTGATCAGGATGTTCTTCCGCACGCCCACGCGCCCGACCTTTCCTCGCCCTGGGTCCAGTCTCCAGCCTGCCGGATCTCCGCCGGCGGCCGGGGCGCGCGCACTGCTACCGCAGGTGATCTCGCGCGATATTCGCGGCGCTGGATCAATGCGGCACTGGACCCGCGTCAACGACTCACGACACTAGTGTCTGGCCGGCGTCGCGTCGTCGCGGTGCGGCCGGGCGTCGCGGCGGCGCGCGGCCTTGCCGGCGTACATGTCCGCGTCGGCCAGGCCGATCAGCAGGTCGCGGTCCACCGCCAGGCCCGGCCGGGCCTGTGCCAGGCCGATGGTCACGCCCACCGACACCACGCCGGCCGGCAGCGGGAACGGCGCCCGGACGGCCTCGATGATGCGGGCGGTGAGCTCGGCCGTCCCGGAACCGAGCGCGCCCCGGCAGAGGATGAGGAACTCGTCGCCACCGAGGCGCCCGACCAGGTCCTCCCGGCGGACGGCGGCGGTCAGCCGGGTGGCCACTGCCTTCAGCACGGCGTCGCCCGCCGGGTGCCCGTACCGGTCGTTGACGGGTTTGAAGCCGTCGAGGTCGCAGAGCAGGATCGCGACCTCATCGAGGGTGCCCCGGTCGACCTCGGCGAGGGCCCGGTCGATCTCGGCCGCGATGTGCCGGCGGTTGCACAGCCCGGTCAGCTCGTCGTGGGTCGCGTGGTAGGCCAGGGTCTGCTCGGCGTGGTCGCGCTGGCCGGACAGGTGCCGGATGCGCAGCAGCACCAGCGGGACGACCAGCAGCGTCCCGACCGGCAGCAGCAGGCTGGCCGACTCGGTGCCGCGCAGCACCTGCACCGCCGCGATCAGCGGATTGGCACTCAGCGCGGCGGCGAGCCAGCCGAGGCGCTGGTTCCCGGCGCCCGGCCCGGCGCTCAGCGGCAGGGTGATCGCCGGCGCGTCCGGATGCAGCGGCGCCGCCGCGAGCGTCAGGTACGCCGCCATCATCACCCCGGTGCTCCAGACGGTGCCCGAGCCGGTGGTCAGCGTGCCCGTGGCCGTGGCGGCCAGTGTCAGAAGCCCGGTGACCAGCAGATAGCCCAGGGTGCCGCGGCCGGGCCGGGCCATCATGCCGATCCGCAGCACGCAGCCGATGACGCCGCACAGCACCAGCAGGTCGGCCAGCAGCAGCACCTCACCGAAGGGCTGGGCCGCCGCGGGCAGGCGCGGCTGGATGATCCACTCCCAGACCGGTCCGCCCGCGCACAGCCCGAACAGGGTGGCGTCGATGATGCCGCCCGGATCGGCGCTGGCCCGCCGGCGCACGGCCGCGGCCACGCCGACCAGGAAGAACATGTGGGCGGTGGACTGCGTCAGGTCGAGCGCCGAGCCCTGCGCCCGGCCCAGGTGCGGCTCGTTGACCCAGCCGGGGAAGAGCAGCTGACCGGCGAAGAGCAGGATCAGGCCGACGACCGCGAGCAGCCAGGGCCGGCGGTCCGGCAGGTGCCCGCTGGCCAGGGCCGCGAGGAGGGTGAGGATCGGCAGCACCGAGACCAGGGTGTAGACCACCGGGCGCCCGTCCGGCCCGGCCAGGGCATACGCCACGCCGGCGCCCACCACGGCGGCCGCGGTCGCGGCGTGTACGGGCCAAGCCGGTGCTGTGGCTCGCGGCCAGCGCATCGGCAGGTCCCCCTCTCGACGTGTCGCCACCCTGATCGGTCTCACGCATGCGGATCTGAGCAGAACATGTCCCCGCGCGCCGGCGATACCCTTCGCGGGGGGATCTTCGGTCTGATCGGTCGGTTTCGCGTCGCTTGCTGTCGCCGGCCGGCGGGATGCGCGAGGCTGCCGGTATGGCTGATCCTCTGCTGGACCGTGACGCGGCGACCGCGGCGCTCGCCCAGGTCTCCGCGGCCGCCGGGCCCTACCTCGACTCCCTGGCCGAACGGCCGGTGCACGACCCCGCCGCCGCGAAACTGCTCGCCGGCCTGGCCGGTCCGCTGCCGGAGACCGGCGACGGCACCGCCGCGGCCGTCGAGCGGCTCCTCGAGATCGGCACGGCCACCGCCACGGCGTCGTCCGGGCCCCGGTTCTTCCACTTCGTCACCGGCGGCAGCACCCCGGCCGCGCTGGCCGCGGACTGGACCGCCGGGCTGCTCGACCAGAACGCGTTCGCCCGGGTGTCGTCGCCCTTCGCGCACGAGGTGGAGACGGTGGTCCTCGACTGGCTGCGGCAGTTGTTCGGGCTTCCGGCCGGCTGGGGCGGGGCGCTGGTCGGCAGCGCGACCTTCGCCAACTTCACCTCCCTCGGCTGCGCCACCCAGTGGTGGGGCGAGCGCCACGGCGCCGACACCGTCCGCGACGGACTGTCCGGGCTGCCGCGGATGCCGGTGCTCTCCGGGGGCTACGTGCACGCCTCCGCCCGCAAGGCCCTGCAGATGCTCGGACACGGACGGGAAGCGGTCGAGGTCTTCGCCCGCGACGACGTGGGCCGGGTCGACCTCGACGCCGTCGAACGGCGGCTGGCCGAGCTCGGTGGCGCCCCGGCGGTGCTCATCGCCAACGCCGGCGAGGTCAACGCCGGCGACTTCGACCCGGTCGACGCGCTGGCCGCCCTGGCCGAACGGTACGGCGCCTGGCTGCACGTCGACGGCGCGTTCGGGCTGTTCGCCGCCCTGTCGCCGCGCAGCGAGCACCTCGTGCGGGGGATCGAGCGGGCGCAATCCATCGCCGCCGACGGGCACAAGTGGCTCAACGTGCCGTACGAGAGCGGGTTCGCGCTGATCCGGGAGCCGGAGCGGCTGGGCACCGCGTTCGGGATGCCGGGGGCCGCGTACCTGCCCGGACCGCAGGACCCGGGTGGCGGCTACGGCCTGTACGGGCCCGAGTCGTCGCGGCGGGCCCGGTCGCTGCCGATCTGGGCGACGCTGACCGCGTACGGGCGGCAGGGTCACCGGGCCATGGTGGAGCGCCACCTCGACCTGGCCCGGCACCTGGCCCGGCGGGTCGACGAGGCGCCCGAGCTGGAGCGCCTCGCCGACGTGCCGCTGTGCATCGTGTGCTTCCGGGTCGCCCGCCCCGGCCTGGCCGAGCAGGACCTGGACCGGTGGAACCGGGCCGTCGGCGAAGCCCTGATCGCCGACGGCCGGGTCTTCTGCGGCACCACCGTCTACGGCGGCCGGGTGGCGCTGCGGCCGGCGATCGTCAACTGGCGCACGACCGAGGCCGACATCGACCTGTTCGTCGACGTGGTCCGGGAGCTCGCCGCCCGCACCCGGCCGGACGCACCTTCCTCCTAGCGGGTGGTCGCCGCGCTGTCGCGGGCGATGCGGACCAGTTCGAGCAGGCCGTCCGCGTACTCCTGGGATTCGGCGTGGGCCTCGTCGAACGGGGGCTGGAAGCCCACGCCCTCCCACTGCTGGGTGTCCTCGTTCCAGATGTCGTTGCCGACCTCGAAGTCCCAGGCCGCGATGCCCAGTTCGTAGTAGAGCTGGTCGGCCGAGTTGCCCGCCGCCGAGTACAGGACGTCGGCGACCGGGCCCGTGTACGCCGGCCAGGTCACCGTGCCGCGCGAGGCGGAGATCGCCCCGACGATGCGGCGGGCGCTGTCCTGGAAGTACTTCGCCTCGTCGATCGACGGCCGGGGCAGGGTGACCCGGCCCGCCGCCTTGTACGCCCCCGGTGACCACATGAAGTAGCCGCCGTAGCTGTGCACGTTCAGGGCGTACTTGATGTGCGGGTTGGCCTTGGCCAGCGCGATCACGTTGTTGCTCTCGGCCTCCGACAGCTCGCCGGTGCCGGCGTACGTGCCGGACAGGCAGTTCGGGCTGCCACCCACGTAACCGTCGAAGTAGGAGCCGACCGTGTAGTTGCGGTTGATGTCGACGCCCCACGAGTTGCGCAGGGCGGGGTCGCGGGATGCGCCCGTGCAGTGGTTGACCAGGTTCTTGCGCTGGAAGTTGTAGTCGTTGAACGAGTAGTTCGCGCCGTCCGGGTTGACCGTCGGGATGACGAAGACCTCGACCGAGTTCAGCAGCTCGCGGGTCGCCGGGTCGGTCGCGTAGTTGGCCAGCAGGCGCTCGGCGAACTCCAGCGTGACCAGCGGCGTCGCCCATTCCCGGGCGTGCTCCTGCGAGTAGGCCAGCACGCCGACCTTGGAGCCGTCGCGCACCGCGCCGATCCGCAGCGCCTGCACCGTCCACGGCCGCTGCGGCACCTCGCTGCCGGCCAGGCCGTCGTCGAGCCGGGCCGGGCCGGTGACCGGCATCGGCACGCCCGCCGAGCCCTCCTCGACGAACGCGGTGAAGCGCTGCGGGTAGCGCGCGGTGATGAACGCGGCCACGTCGTCGGTCGTGCTGATCACCTTGCCGCCGGCGTCGGTCGCCAGCGACACGGTCAGCACCCGGTCCCGGTACGTCGCACCGAGCGGCCTGTTCGCCCGCCCCGGGTCCACCGTGCGCACCTGCACGCCGTTCATCCCCTGGTCACCGAACTTGACCGACTCGACCACGACGGCCGCCGCGGCCGGGTCGCCGAGGTACGCCGCCGCCGTACGCCGGTATCCCTGGGTGCGGCGCGGCAGATCGACCACGTCGACCAGGTCGTCGTACTGCCGGCCCAGCCGCTGGATCCGTGCCCTGATGTCGATGGGCGTCATGTACGCGTCGATGAAGTCCTTCTGGTAGCCCGTCGGCAGCGGCGGCGGGGTCGCGTTCGGCCAGGCTGTCGGCGTGACCACGCGGGACCGGCCGCCGAGACTGGAGGTGGCGCTGACCTTGACCGGCTTCGCGGGCAGCCGCTGCGGGACCTCCACGTGGTACTGGTATTCGCCCGAGTCCTCGAAGCGGTAGAGCGGGTAGCTGCCGGTGGTGCCGTCGGCGGTCGTCCAGGTCACGGTGATCTCGACGTCCGGGTCGTCGGAGGCGGAGGTGGCGACCTGGGTCTGCAGGAAGGTCCGCCCGTTGCTGGTCCACCAGTACGCCTGCAGGAACTGCAGGGTGTCCTCGCCGGCCAGGCGCGCCGAGCGCCGGCCCTCGGCGAGCCGGCGGGCACCGTCGGCCTCGGTCTGGATCACCTGGACGGCCACCGCGCCGCGCCGGGTGAGCGCGGCCAGCTCGGCGGACGTCACCACGACGTCGGCCATGACCTGCCCGTCGGTGGTGCGCGGCCGGGTGGCGACGTCCGCTCCGGAGGCGACGAGCTGCTGGAACGCGGCCTCGTCGGGCAGCCGGAAACGGATGAGGGCACTCTGGCCGGGGTCGAGGGCGATCTCCGGCGCGGTGGCCGGCGCGCTCGGTGGAGCCGCGGCACTCGCACCGGGGTGGGTGAGTAGTCCGACGGTCAGCACGGCTGTTGCGGCGGTGGCCGCCCAGCGGCGTCTGGATGACATCGAGCCTCCTGCGACATCGAAGGATGATGACACCCAGACCAGTCCATCCATCGACCTGTGTCAACTGCCGCCGGCGCGCTCCCGGAAGTGGCCGCGGGCGCTGGCCGGGCGGCTCCCGTCGAGGTCGGTGAAGCCGTACTCCTCGGCGAGCTCGGCCGCCACCAGGCAATGTCCGGTGTGGCGGGCCACCGCGGGATCGCCCGCCAGGGCCACCACCGCGCGCCCCACGAACTCCGGTGACTCCGAGTTGGACAGGTCCATGAACTCCGCCGCCCTCAGGACGCCCTCGGTGCGGACCAGGCCGGGGTAGAGGCTCACAGCGGTGACCTGCCGCGGCCGCAGCTGCTCGGCCATCACCGCGATCATGCGGTCGTCCGCGGCCTTGGCCACGCTGTACGCCACCTGGTCCTCGCCGCTGAGATAGCTGCCGGGGAAGAACGACACCGTGACGACCAGGGCGCCCGGGCGCAGCACCGGCACGGCCAGCACGGTGGTGGTGTAGTGGGCGCGGACGCCGCCGGTGAACATGTCGTCCCAGACCGACAGCGGCTGCTCCCAGAACACGCCCTCCATGTCGGTGTGCCTGTCCTCGTGGTACGGCCGGTAGCCGGCCCAGACGTTGTTGACCAGCAGGTCGAGGCCGCCGCTGCGGTCGCGGACCGCGTCGATCACGTCCGCGACCCGGCTGTCGTCGGTGTGGTCGCACACCATCGGGACGCCCCGGCCGCCGGCCGCCGTGACCTCCCGCGCGGTCTGCTCGACGCTGCCCCCGACGCGCGGATAGGTGATGCTGCCGCCGGTGGACCGGCCGGTGACGTACACGGTGTGGCCGGCCGCGCCGAGGGCCAGCGCGATGCCCTTGCCGACCCCGCGGCTGGCCCCGGTCACCAACGCGATGCGCTCATCAGTCATGCCGGGATCCTGCCGCGGGGGTACGACAAGAACGGGCTATCCGACCGGCGCGGGGACCGCGGGCCGGCTGCCGTCGCGCAGCCGCAGGAACAGCCCGGCCGAGGCGAGCAGGACCACCGCGCTGATGGTGTAGCCGGCCTCGATGCCGTGGCGGGTGGCCTGCCAGCCGATCACCGGGATGGCCACCGCACCCACCGCCTGCATGAGCAGCGACTGCACCGACAGCATCGTGGCGCGTTCGCCCGGCTCGACCCGCTCGTGCAGCAGGTGGGCCTGCGCCGGGAAGGCGGCGCCCAGCCCGATGAAGAGCACGCAGTACGCGATCCCGGCGAGCACCAGGGCCACCGTCCCGGACAGCATCGCGCAGCCCGCCAGCCCGGCCAGGGCCACCGCCGACACGGTCCAGCCGGCCGTCGCCGCCCGGGCGTGCGAGGCGAAACGGCGTACCGCCCCGGCGGCCAGCATGCCGCCGATCGCGTCCGCGCCGAAGCCGGCCGCCGCGACCACCGCGTACGTGGCGGCGGCCCGGGGCCCGGTGGAGAGGCCGGCCAGCCAGGCGGGCGTGAGCAGTTCGATCGTGCCCAGCGCCACGCCCGCCCCGCCCGCGGCCAGCATGAGCCGGGTCAGGGCCCGGTCGCGGCCGGCCATCCGCAGCCCGGTGACCACGGTGGCCGGCACGCCCCGCAGCACGACACCGAGTGCCGGACGCGCGTGCGGCGGCTCGGGCAGGCTGGTGGTGAGCACCGCCCGCAGCACCTCGACGCCGGCGGCCATCAGTACCGGCACGGCCAGGGCCGGCAGCGGACCGACCCGGCCCAGGACCAGCGGCAGCAGCCCGCCGATCAGGGTGCCCGCGCCCAGGGCCAGCGACGCGGCGACCTCGCCGCGGGCCAGACCGGCGGTCAGGTCGGTCTCGCGTCCCCGCTCGGCGTGCACGGTGTCGACGTACCAGGCTTCGAGCGGGCCGGTGGACAGGGCCCGGGCCGCGCCGCGCAGCACGGCCGAGGCCAGGAACAGGGCGACCGTGTCGGCCAGACCGAGCAGCAGCAGGCCGGCGGCGCCCGCGACCGCCGAGGCGATCAGCACCGGCCGGCGTCCGAGCACGTCGGCCAGCCCGCCGGTGGGCAGCTCGAGCACGGCGATGGTGAGGCCGTAGGCGACGCCGACGACCGCGATCGTCGACACCGTCAGGCCGCGGTCGAGCATCAGCAGGACCAGGGGGACCAGGTAGAGCCCGGCCGGCAGCCAGAGCAGAGCGTTCAGCAACGCGTAGCGGCGCGCGGCCGCGACGGCGGTCATCGGTCCGCGGCGCGGGGGAACCCGGCCACCACGACGGAGACCACGGCGGCCGCCGGATCGTCGGAGTCACGGGCGCGCAGCTCGTCGAGGTGGGCGTAGAAGCGGTCCCACAGCTCGCTCAAGGACGGCTCGGTCAGCCGGACCACGAGGTCGCCGATGCCCGCGGCCTCGACCCACGCCGGGGCGAGCCGGTCCTGCTCGGCCTCGAAGCGTTCGACGTCGCCGATCAGGACCTCGACCTGGCGGCGGCGCATCATCGCGGCCGCTTCCCGCCCGGCGTCGGTGGCCGCGAGCTGGGTGTTGCTCCAGCCGGTCGTGCGGTGCACGGCGGCCCAGCGGCGTTCGCGGGGATGTCGGCGCTCCCGCGGCTCGGCCGGCGCCTCGGCGACGAATCCGTGCCTGGCCAGGATGCGCAGGTGGTAGCTGGTGGATCCGGTCTCGGTGTCGAGCCGGTGAGCCAGCTCGGTGGCGGTCGCCGGGCCGTGCCGGCGCAACAGCGCGAGCATGCGCACCCGCAGCGGGTGGGCGACGGCCTTGAGGTCGGCGGGATCGGTGACGTGGCGCTCCTGCTGAGGATCGGTCATGGGCTCACCCTAGACCGTGCAGAGACTTCTATGCAGAGATTATTCTGCAAGGATTCCGACCGGGCGGCGGCGGGCCGCCCACCGCGTCACCGGTACGGTGGCCAGCCCGGCCACCGCGATCAGGACGCCCAGGATCAGCCAGCCCGTCGCGCCGTACCCCAGGATCAGACCGGTCAGCGCGGCCGGGCCGAGAATCCGGGCCAGCGGGATGCCGCTGTTGTACATGCCCTGGTAGAGGCCGTGGCGTCCGGCCGGGGCCAGCCCGAAGCTGAGCTCCCAGCTGCCGGCCGCCTGCAACATCTCGGCCAGCACCTGCAGCAGTCCGGCCACCACGAGCACCACGCAGGTCAGACCGGGGGAGGGAGTGCTGCCCGTGACCGCGAAGACAGCACAGGCGCCGAGCATCACCAGCCCAGCGGTACGGACAGTGCGCGCTGCCGACGACACATCGGTGACCCGGCGGGCCACCCGCATCTGCCAGAGCATCACGCTGACCGTGTTGAGCGCCAGCACGACCGCCGCCATCCACGTCGGCGCCTCGGTGGCCGCCACGATCCACAGCGGAATCACCAGGCTGAGCAGCGGCATGTAGAGCAGCATCACGGCGTTGAGCAAGGTCAGCACCGCGTACGGGCGGTCCCGCAGGACCGTCAGCGCCCGCTCGCCCCCGGCCACCGGCGTCGGCGCCGTGCCGCTCGGCAGCCGGCTCAGCAGCAGCGCGGCGATCCCGAACGCGACGGCGTCGAGGGCCAGCACCGTCACGTACGCCGCCCGGGTGTCCAGGGCGAGAGCGATCGCGCCGACGACCGAGCCCAGGGCCAGCCCGCCGTTGATCCGCGACTGCAGCCGGGCCCGGACCCGGGTCCGTTCCGCGGGCTCGACCAGCCGGGTCAGCAGCGCCTGGCGGGCGGCGATCAGGCCGGACTGGCAGACGCCGTACGCGCAGATGACCACCAGGAAGGCCGGGAAGCCACGCGCCACCGGCAGCACCGCCACCGCCACCGCGGTGCCCGCCGCCAGGGCGACCGCGGCGCGACGAGGGCCGATCCGGTCGGCCAGATGGCCCAGCGGCATGCTGGCCAGGAACCCGGCGCCCCAGGCGAGCGACACACCCAGCCCGAACCGGGTCGCGGACAACCCGACCACGTGCGTGAAGTACAGCGCGAACGTGACGTAGAAGGCGCCGTCCCCGATCGCGTTGACCAGGTGGGTACGCGCCAGCGTGGTGGCGACCCGGGCGGTGTCGGCGTTCATGGTCTCCACCTTCGGCGTTGATCGGTACGCCGCAGAAGTGCCAATGACCGCCGAACCGTTCGGGCCAATCCGGCTCACGGGGTGAAGCAGCGGGCCAGCCGGCGCAGTGCCTCGGGGAGGCGGTCGGTGGGGATGCTGCCGTACCCGATCACCAGGCCGTCGCGTTCCGGCGGCGCCGCGCAGAAGTCGGCCAGGCTCTGCACGCCGACCCCGGCGCGCTCGGCCCGGGCGACCACGGTGGCGGCGTCCACCCCGGCGTCCGGGCGCAGGTGGGCGGTCAGGTGCAGGCCGGCCACCGAGGGCACCGGAACGAGCCGGCGGCCCAGGTCGCCGTCCAGCGCGGCGAGCAGCAGGGCGCGGCGGGCGCCGTACACCTTGGTGGCCGTGCGCAGGTGCCGGCCGAACAGGCCCTCCTCGATGAAGGCCGCCAGGGCCGCCTGGGTGCCGATGTCGCCGTGCCAGTCAGCGACCTGCCGGGCCAGCCGCAGGGCCGGGAGCAGCGTGGCCGGCGCGACCAGGAAGCCCAGCCGCAGCGCCGGCAGCATGGTCTTGGAGAAGGAACCGACGTAGCTGACGTGACCGCCGCGGTCGAGGCTCTGCAACGGCTCCAGCGGCCTCTTCTCGAAGCGGAACTCACTGTCGTAGTCGTCCTCGACGACGGCGCTGCCGTGCCGTTCCGCCCATGACAGCAGCTCTCTGCGCCGGGCGTGCGACATCGGGACGCCCAGCGGGAACTGGTGTGACGGTGTCGTGTAGACGATCCGCGCCCGCGGTGGCAGCGCGTCGACGACCAGCCCTTCGTCGTCGACGGGCACACCGACCACGGTGGCGCCGTGGGACCGGAACAACCGGCGGGCGGGCGGATAGCCCGGCTCCTCCACCGCCACGACGTCACCGGGCTCCACCAGCACCCGGGCGATGAGGTCGAGCGCCTGCTGGGCGCCGTCGGTGACCAGCACGTCGCCGGGCCCGGTGCGCACCGAGCGGGAGATGCCGAGCCAGCGGGCCACCGCGGCGCGCAACGCGGGATGCCCGGCCGGGTCGGCGTAGCTGCCCGCGGCCAGGGTGCCGGTGCGCAGCTCCCGGTTGACCAGGCGACGCCACGACGGCAACGGGAACAGCGCCGGGTCCGGGGTGCCGACCCGCAGGTCGTACCGGGGCTCCGGGCGCTGCGGAGGAGCCGAGGCGAGCTCCGGCCAGATCCCGCGGGGCTGGAGGCTGCCACCGGGCGCGGCGCCGGCGGGCCGGTCCAGGGCGGCAGAGCCGTCGACGAAGGTGCCCGAGCCGACCCGCGCCGTGACGAAACCCTCCGCCAGCAGCCGCTCGTACGCCGTCGAGACGGTGTTGCGGGACACCGCCGCGCTGCGGGCGAGCTCACGGGTGGGCGGCAGCCGCTCGCCGGGGCGCAGCCGGCCGTCCAGGATGGCCTCCCGGAGCTGCCGGTACACCTGGACGACAAGATCCCCGGAACCGGTCAGGTGCACCTGGAAGCTCATCGTCCCCGCGATTGGTCTGCTCGGAAGGCGCCGAATTGGCCCTTGGGAGGTGCCACTCTACCGTCGTAGGCTCGGCCGGCCAACGAGAAGAGGAGCTGACGTGACCAGGGTGGATTTCTACTTCGACGCGGCCTGCCCGTTCGCCTGGATCACCTCCCGCTGGATTCTGGAGGTCCAGCGGCTGCGCGAGCTGGAGCTGCGTTTCCGGCCGATGAGCCTGTACGTGCTCAACGAGCACCGCGAGCTCCCGGAGTGGTACCGCGAACTGGTCGACCGGTCGCTCGGCCCGGCCCGGGTGGTGACCGCCGCCGCCCAGGAGCACGGCGAGCAGGTGCTGGGCGACCTCTACACGGCGCTGGGCACCCGCATCCACCAGCACCGCCGGCAGGACTTCGACGCGGTGGTCGGTCAGGCGCTGGCCGAGGCCGGGCTGCCGGCGACGCTGGCCGCGGCCGCCACCAGCACCGACTACGACGAGGCGCTGCGCAAGAGCCACCACGAGGGCATGGACCCGGTCGGCGAGGACGTCGGCACACCCACCATGCACATCGACGGGGTGGCGTTCTTCGGCCCGGTGCTGTCCAGCATCCCGCGCGGCGAGCAGGCGGCCAGGATCTTCGACGGCGCCCTGGCGCTGGCTTCCTTCCCGGACTTCTTCGAGCTCAAGCGCACCCGGACCGGCGAGCTGTCGTTCGACTGAGCCCGGGTCAGCCCAACCGGTCGAGGATCTCGCGGCAGGTCCCCGGCCGGGCCTGGCCGAACGCCGTCCCGGCCCACAGGTGCAGCGCCCCGGCGTCACCGGCCCGGGCCGCGGCGGCCCGGATGGGCGCGGTCAGGTGGTGCACCGCCGGGTAGCCGATCGGCGCGTCCGCGGAGTACGTGTCCGTGAACCGGTTGCGCAGCCCGCGGGCCGGCTGGCCGGTGAAGGCCCGGGTCACCACGGTCGAGGCGCCGTCGCTGCCCAGCGCCGCCCGATGCGCCTCCCGCGTGCCGGCCTCGGCGGCGAGCAGGAACATCGTGCCCACCTGGACGGCGGTCGCCCCGGCCGCGACCAACCCGGCGACGTCGGCCGCGCTGCCGACCCCGCCGGCTGCCACCACGGGTACGGGCACCGCCGCCCGCACCTCGCGGACGAGCTCGACCGTGCCCCGGTCCCCGACGTAGCTCGCGGGACGGGTCGTCGCGGAGTGCCCACCGGCGCTGCCGCCCTGAGCCACCACCATGTCGGCGCCCGCGGCCACGGCAGCTCTCGCCTCGTCCGCGTCGGTCACGGTGATCAGCACTGCCGAGCCCGCCCGGCGCAGCGCGTCGACCACGGCCGCGTCCGGGATGCCGAAGGTGAAGCTCACCCACGCCGGTGCCGCGGCCACGGCCAGCTCGACCTTGGCCGCGAAGTGGTCGTCGTCGTGCAGACGCAGCGGGGGCAGCTCGACGCCGTACCGCTCGGCCTCGGGAGCCAGCCGCGCCCGGTAGGCCTCCACTGCCGCCGCGTCGGGAGCGGTCCCCGACGGCACGAAGATGTTGAGCCCGTACGGATGACCGGCATCGTCCAGCTCCCGCAGCTGAGCCTCGACCACCTCGGGCGTCAGGTAACCGGCGGGCAGGAATCCCGCCGTCCCGGCCTCGGCCGCCGCCCGCACCAGCGCGGTCGTGGAGACCCCACCGGCCATGGGCGCGACGACGACGGACCGCTCGCAACCGTCCAGCATCCCGCCACTGTAGGACGCCGCGCTCATCTCAGGTCTTGGCGGTACGGACCTCACCGGAGCGGTGCAGCAGGAATCCGGTCAGCACGCCCGCCACCGTGAGCAGCGCGAACAGGCCGACGGTGACGGCGGGGGAGAGGTCGAGCAGAGCGATCAGCAGGGCCAGCGGTACGCCGGCACCGGGCCACACCACCGCCCCCCGGATCCGCTCGCCCAGCTGGCCCTGCATGACGGCGGCACTGAGCAGGTAGCCGGCGGTGGCGATGCCCAGCACCCATCTCGTACCGGCGGACAGGTGGTCGTCGGCTCCGTGCAGCACGGCGTGTTCGAGCCCGACCGCCACCGCCGCCAGCGAGACCGCGAGGGGCAGGTGCACGTACACGTAGAAGTCGTGCACGCCGTGCTTGGTCGCATGGTCGTCCTCGGCGGCCAGCCGTCGTTTGGCCGCACCGCCGGACAGGTCGAAGTAGATCCACCACAACGTCGCCGCCACCACGAACGCCGCCACCGCCGTGATCACCACGGCCGGCTGCCACTCGCCGTCGTGCAGGCCGGTCACCACCGCGGCCACGGACTCGCCGAGGACCAGGATGACGAAGAGCCCGAAGCGTTCCGGCAGGTGCTCCAGGTGCAGCGGGACGGCGTCCTTCAACCGGGCCGCGGCGGTCGGCCACACCAGGTCCGCGAGCACGCCGACGCCCCACAGCACGTACCGCGCCGGGGCCGGCACAGCCAGCGAGACGAGCCAGATCGCCGCGCCCAGCCCGTGCCCGATCAGGTACAGCCGGGCCGTCGAGCGGGCCTTGGGCACGTGCCGCCAGGCCCGTACGTAGCCGGCGATCAGCGCCAGCCGGATGATCACGTAGCCGATGACGAACCAGCGGCCGGTGGCTTCATCGATCTTGTCCACCGCGGCGGCCATCGCCACCACGCCGGCCATGGCGGTGAGGGTGATCAGCCGGAACACCGCGTCGTCGGTGTCGAACCGGTTGGCGTACAGGGTGGCGCTGGCCCACGCCCACCAGCCGATCGAGAGCACCGCCGCGAACACGGCGGCGCCGGACCAGGTCTCGTCCTTGGCCAGCACGTCGGCGCAGCGGGCGACGAACAGCACGAAGGCCAGGTCGAAGAAGAGCTCGAGGCGGGTCGCCGAGCGGTTCGACTCCTGGTTGAGGTCGGGCGGCCGGACGGGTTCGACCTGCTCGGCCTCCTCCTCGTCGAGGTGCTCACGCTCGTCCTGGCCGAGCTGGTCCTCCGCGTTCGTCACTGGGCCTCCAACGCCGGGTCGCCGTGCGCTCGCACTACCCCCGGCAGTGTCCGGTCATACCCGTATGTGCACGGTCGGCACGCTCAGGCCACTCACATGGATCTTTGAGGTGGGCGGCCTAGCCTGGGGTGATGGTCATCGACCTCACGGGCGGCAGTGAGCCGGAACGGACCCGGACCCGCCGTCTGCTGCCCTGGGCGGCGATCGTCGCCGCGCTGGCGCTCACCGCGGCGATCTTCTTCCGCTGGGGTGCGGCCGGCGACCCGCCGCCGGTCGCCGCGCGACCCACCCCCCTCCGCCTCGGCCACCGCCCTCACCGTTCCGCAGGTCTACGAGACGCTGCTGCCGTCGGTGGTCTTCATCCAGGCCACCGGCGGTTCCTCCGACGTCGCCCGGGGCGCCACCGCCGAGGCTGCCACCGGCACCGGCGTGGTCGTCAACGCGGACGGCACGGTGCTCACCGCACTGCACGTCGTCCAGGGCGCGACCGCCATTCAGGTGACCTTCGCCGACGGCACCCGCTCGGCGGCCGAGGTCGCCACCGCCGAGGCCGCCGACGACATCGCGACGCTGACCGTCAGCAAGCTGCCCGCGGTGGTCGTGCCGGCCGTGCTCGGCGGCGCGGGACTGGGCGTGGGCGACGCCGTGGTCGCCGTCGGCAACCAGCTCGGCCTGCGCAACAGCACCACCGCCGGGGTCGGCTCCGGGCTCGACCGTTCGGTCGGACGCGGCCGCACCGCGGACCTGACCGGGCTCATCCAGTTCGACGCGGCGGTCAACCCGGGCAGCTCCGGCGGGCCGCTGATCAACACCCGGGGCGAGGTGGTCGGCGTCATCGTCGCCCTGGCCAACCCGACCGACGCCGGCACGTTCATCGGCATCGGCTTCGCCGTGCCGATCGGCACCGCCCTCGGTGGCGACGGTCCCGGCGACGGACCAGCTCTACCGCTCTGACCACGACCACCGATTCGCGAGGACGGTTCCATGAACGCACCGGTACCCGGCCAGGACTGGACCGACGGCGGCCGCCGGTCTGCGGGCGGTTCCCCGGCCGGACCGGTGGAGCAGGTGCTCTACGAGGTCAAGAAGGTCATCGTCGGGCAGGACGGGCTGATCGAACGGCTGCTGGTCGCCCTGCTGGCCCGCGGGCACATCCTGGTCGAGGGCGTGCCGGGGCTGGCCAAGACGCTGGCCGTCAAGTCGCTGGCCGAGGCGATCGGCGGGCAGTTCCACCGGGTCCAGTTCACCCCCGACCTGGTGCCGGCCGACATCCTCGGCACCCGGATCTACCACCAGCCGACCGGCGAGTTCCAGGTCTCGCTGGGCCCGGTGTTCACCAACCTGCTGCTGGCCGACGAGATCAACCGGGCCCCGGCCAAGGTGCAGAGCGCCCTGCTGGAGGTGATGCAGGAGCAGCAGGTCACCATCGGCCGCGAGACCCATCGGGTGCCGCTGCCGTTCCTGGTGATGGCCACCCAGAACCCGATCGAGTCCGAGGGCACCTATCCGCTGCCCGAGGCCCAGGTCGACCGGTTCATGATGAAGGTCGTCGTGGGCTACCCGAGCGCCACCGAGGAGTTCGTCGTCGTCGAGCGGGCGATCGGCCCGGCCGCGGCGATCGTGCGGATCATCGACCCGGACACCCTGGTGGCCATGCAGGGTGACGTCGACCGGGTCTACATCGACCCGTCGCTCATCGAGTACGCGGTCAGCCTCGCCCACGCCAGCCGCGAACCCGGCACGGTGGGCCTGGCCGACCTGGCCCGGTACGTCACCTTCGGGGCCAGCCCGCGCGCGTCGATCAGCCTGGTGCTGGCCGCCCGGGCCCTGGCCTTCATCCGCGGCCGGGACTACGTCGTCCCGCAGGACCTGACCGACCTGGCCCTCGACGTGCTGCGGCACCGGCTGGTGCTGTCCTACGAGGCGTTGTCCGACGACGTGACCGCCGACGCCGTCCTGCAGAAGATCCTGGCGGCGCTGCCGATCCCGGCGCCTGTCGGCCGGGCCCGCTGAGCGATGGCCACCGCCACCGACCGGTTGCTGCGCCGCCTGGAATGGCAGGTGGTGCGCCGCCTCGACGGGCGGCTGCAGGGCGCGTACCGCACGTTGTGGCACGGGGCCGGCACCGACTTCACCGACCTGCGCACGTACACGCCCGAGGACGACGTCCGGCACATCGACTGGAACGTCACCGCGCGCCTGGACGAGCCGTTCGTGCGGCAGTACGCCGAGGACCGGGACATGACGGCCTGGCTGGTGCTGGACCGCTCGGCGTCGATGCGCTTCGGCGCGGCCGGGCACGGCAAGGACTCGGTCTCGGCCGAGCTGGTCGTCGCCCTGGCCCGGCTGCTCACCCAGGGCGGCAACCGGATCGGCGCGATCCTGTACGACAACCGGGCGCACCAGGTCATCCCGCCGCGTACCGGACGCAACCAGATCCTGCGGCTGGCCCACGAGCTCACCAGGCCCCAGCCGGCCACCGGGCCGGGCGCGACGACCGACCTCGCCGCGATGCTGCGGCTGGCCGCCGCCACCACCTCGGTCCGCCGCAGCCTGGTCTTCGTGGTCTCGGACTTCATCGGCGACCCGGGCTGGGACCGGCCGCTGGGCATGCTGACCCACCGGCACGAGGTGGTGGCCGTCCGGATCGTCGACCCGGCCGAGCTGGAGCTGCCCGACGTGGGCCTGGTGCTGGTCGAGGACGCCGAGACCGGGGAGCAGCTGCTCGTCGACTCCAGCGACCCGTTGCTGCGCCGCCGGCTGGCCGAGCAGGTCGGCGCCCACGAGCAGGCGGTGACCGAGGGCATGCGCCGGGCCGGGGTCCGCCCGCACCGGATCACCACGGATCAGGACCTGCTGCGGGCGCTGGTCGGCCTCGTGCTGCAGTCGGGACGGCGGTGACCGTGCGATATCCGTTCATGCTGGTGGTGGCGGTGGTGGTCACGGTTGCCGCCGTGTGGGCGTACCTGATCCGGCAACGCCGCCGCACGGCCGCGCTGGCCGCGTTCGGGGTCGGTGGTCCGGGTGGATCGCGCCGCGGGGCCGTGCGCCGCCACCTGCCGTACGCGTTGTTGCTGGCGGCCCTGCCGCTGCTGCTGGGCGGGCTCGCCCGGCCGCAGGCCACGATCGACGTGCCGCGCGTCTCGGGCACGGTCGTGCTGGTCTTCGACGTCTCCAACAGCATGGCGGCCCAGGACGTGGCGCCCAACCGGCTGGCCGCCGCCCAGGCCGCGGCGACGAGCTTCGTCGAGGAGCAACCGGACACCGTGGACATCGGCGTGGTCGTCTTCGGCGACCAGGCACTGACCACGCAGGCGCCCACCGACGACCACGCGGCGGCGCTGGCCGCGATCAACCGGCTGACCGCGACCGGCGGCACGTCGCTCGGGCAGGCGATCCTGGCCGCGCTGACCACGATCACCGGCAAGCCGGTGACCCTGCCCGAGGCCGGTGCGGCGCCGCCGCAGCTGGGCTACTGGGGATCGGCGAGCGTCGTGGTCCTCTCCGACGGCGAGGACACCGGAGACCCCGCGCAGGCCGAGGCGGCCGCGGACCTGGCCGCCGCGGCCGGGGTACGCATCCAGACCGTCGGCGTCGGCACCACCGCCGGCGCCACCGTGCAGGTCGCGGGCTACCAGCTCGCGACCAGGCTGAACGAGCAGGTGCTGCGCGGCCTGGCCGACGCCACCGGCGGCACCTACCTGACGGCGGGGGACTCCGGCGCGCTGGCCGCCTCGACCCGGTCGATCGACCTGAAGCTGACCAGCCGTGAGGAGTCGGTCGAGCTCACCGCCCCGGTGGCCGGCCTGGCGCTGCTGCTGCTCGCGGCCGGTGCGCTGCTGATGATCCGCTGGCACGGAAGGATCGTCTGATGTCGCTGAGCTGGCCGTGGGCGCTGGCCGCCCTGCTCGTGGTCCCGCTGCTGCTGCTGGTCCGCTGGTGGGCCGGCAAGCGGCGCAAGCGCGCGGCCCTGCGGGTGTCGAGCGTCGCGCTGATCCGCGCGGCCCTGCCCGGCCGGTCGCAGTGGCGGCGGCGGATCCCGGTGATCCTGTTCCTGACCGGCCTGCTGGCCCTGGCCGGCGCGCTGACCCGGCCCCAGGCGTCCCTGTCCGTGCCGTCGACCGAGAGCACCATCATGCTGGCCATCGACGTGTCCGGCTCGATGTGCGCGACGGACGTGGCCCCGAACAGGCTGACCGCGGCGACCGAGGCGGCCAGGAAGTTCGTCGAGGACCAGGACGGCCGGACCCCGATCGGCCTGGTGGCGTTCTCCGGCATCGCGGCCCTGCTGGTTCCGCCGACGACCGACCAGCAGGCCCTGCTGAAGGCGATCGACGGCCTGACCACAGCCCGCGGCACGGCCATCGGCCAGGCGATCCTGACCGCGATCGACGCGGTGGCCGAGGTGAACCCGGACGTGCCGGCGACCGGCGTCGACCTGGGCGACGGCCCACCGGGAACGGCGGCCACCGACTACGAGCCGGACACGATCGTGGTCCTGACCGACGGCGCCAACACCCGCGGCGTCGACCCGGTGACGGCCGCCGAGCAGGCCGCGGCCCGGCGGCTGCGGGTCTTCACGATCGGCTTCGGCACCACGGAACCGAGCCAGATGGTCTGCACGCCGGAGCAGGTGGGCAGCGGATCCCCGATGCGCGGCGACCCACAGGGCTTCGGCGGAGGCGGCGGCCGCAACCCGCAGATCGACGAGGAGGCGCTGACCCAGGTGGCCGACCTGACGGGCGGCCGCTACTTCCAGGCCGAGGACGCGGAACAGCTGAGCGACGTCCTGGGCGACCTGCCGGGCGAGATCGGCCTGCGCCGCGAGGACGTCGAGATCACCGCGTGGTTCGTGCTGGCCGGGACACTGCTGGCGTTCGCCGGGGTGGGTCTGTCGCTGTGGTGGAACCGGGGGCCCGCCGTCCGTCGCGCGCCGACCGCCTGACGACGGTCAGCCGGGCAGCCTCGCGACGAGTAGCGGCGGGGCACCGCCACCGAGGACATCCTTCGCGTCTATGGACGCACTACACGAGCGGGCCGTCAGTTTCCACCGGTTCCGAGGCGGAGACGCCGGGGACAGGCCGGCCGTTCGG
The DNA here is from genome assembly GCF_040649415.1 of Actinoplanes sp. NPDC048967. Classification (NCBI taxonomy): domain Bacteria; kingdom Bacillati; phylum Actinomycetota; class Actinomycetes; order Micromonosporales; family Micromonosporaceae; genus Actinoplanes; species Actinoplanes sp. NPDC048967. Next base: position 273,857 of record NZ_JBEZFL010000008.1, on the reverse strand, counting down.
GTTCGTCCTGGCAGCACTGTCCGGAAGGACGCTCCAGGCGCTGATCCCCAGCCGGCCGGTGCTGCCCAGGTCGAGTCCGCCACCCGGTTCGATGATCTGGGACGGGCGCCCGGCCAGCGGGGCGATGTCAAGGAACGTCACCGTCACCGGTGGCTGCCGGATGTCGTCGTACGTGTTGCGCCAGGCCACAGCCGTGCCGGCCTGCTGTCCCGGCTTCAGGACCACGAGCCTCGGCGGGTCGTCCCTCGGGATGGCCGTACCGAGGATCTCCTTGACCCCGTGCAGGATCCGAACCTTCAGCTCTGCCTGATCGTCGTCGAGCGGCCGCACGGCCGGGTAGCCCTTCAGCCGGTAGGTCTTGGACCCGCAGTTGACCAAGGTGATGCTGAGCACCCGGAGCCCCATCGCGGCGTCCCCCGCGCCGACCTGGATCCGGACGCCCTCGGGCGGGCACGTCACCGGGGTCGCCGACGGGGTCACCAGCCCGGACGGAAAGGGCATCGGGTCGGGAACAGCGGACGGCTCGGCCGGCCGAGCGCAGCCGACGAGCAGCGTCGCAACGGCCAGCGGGACGACGAAGCGGTAGCCCCGGGTCTTGATCACCCGGCCCATTCTGGCCGTCCCGGACAACCCCGTGCTGCTGACCAGTGAGACTTGCCGGGGGAACCGATGATGCTCCGCCCGCGCCTGATCGCTTGGCTCGACAACTCGACCCCGAGGGAGGGGCAATGCACAGCCTGATCAGGTTGGTCACGATCGTGGCGGCGGTGGGCGTGGTGGCCGCGTGTGCCCACCCGGCGGATCCTGCTCCGGCGGCGGCAACGCCGGTGCCCATGGGCTCGCCGACAGCACCGGCCGGCTGGCGCTGGGAATCGTTCGGCGGCGTCCAGGTCGGCGTGCCCGGAGACTGGGGATGGGACAACCAGGCCCTCCGCCTGGACGCGTGGTGCATCAAACCCGGCAACCATCCGCCCGCGGTCTCCCGCCCCGGCGCTCCGACCCCGGCCATCGGGTGCGGATCTGATCGGCAAAGTCCGCCGGGCCAGTACCTGATCGCGAACACCGGATGGACGGTCGGCTTCAACCGTACGGAAAAGGGCGACGGCACCGACCAAGCGGGCGACCGCACGACCGTGCGCCTCGACGGTGTCGAGGTGATCATCCAGGCGCCGAAGGAGTGGCGGGACCGGATCGCCGCCACCGTGCACCGGGTCGACGTCGACCACGCCGGCTGCCCGACCACCCACCGGATCAGCAGCGGGCCGGATCTGCGCCCCAGCCCGCCGGCGGACATCGCGGCCATGCGGGGCGTGACCTCGATATCGGTCTGCAAGTACCCCGTACCGGAAATGAGCTCTGCGCGGTTGCCCGCACCGCGTCTGCTGTCCAGCCTGCGCCTGGACGGCGCGGCGGCCGCGGCCGAGATCCGGCAGATCGCCGCAGCGCCGGTCGGCGGCGGTCCGGACAACCCGGCGGACTGCGCACCGGAGGTGGCGCACGGCGACGAGATCATCGTGCTCATGGCGCGGTCCGCGACCGGAAAGGCGGAAGTCACGATGCGCTACGCCGGCTGCATCCAGAACGGCTTCGACGACGGTACAACGGTCCGCAAGCTGACCGCGGCTGGTGTGCGGCCGCTGATCGCCGGCCCCAACCGGGTGTACGGCGGCTTCTCCGGTCACCAGGAGAAGACCGACATGCTCTTGCCGCATGACTGAGTTCCTCGGTTGAGCTTCAGCCTTTCCTTCTGGTGCAGGCTGGTCAGCACAGAGCCGCTATGGCGAATCCCGGGCAACAAGCACGGTGCGACCCGGGGCGGAGGAACCGCGCCTTGTCGGCGCGATTCTTGCATCCACTCCGCCTGCTTGGCCGGCGATCAAATTCGACTTTGCCACCAGCATGTGCTCCTATCTGAACGTGCCAGCACGGATAAACCATCGCGGCCGGTCGGCCGGTTGGTGATCTGCACGGTCGACCAATAGGACCGACCTTGGCGACACGGCGCAGCGCTCTTCGCGGCATCGCGGCATCGCGAACTTGAGGCCGGCACGCGGGCTCCCTAACTGATCGACTTCTCGAATTTTGCTAACGCCTTCTCCCAGGTGCGGCCATGATGAACCTTGCCGGAGCGTTTCCCATCTCCCATCTCTCTGAATGCCCAACCAGTTGAACCATGGGGATCCCTCAGGGCAGGCTGCGTATACGCGTATCCCGCCTGCGCGCCGTCTCGCCAGAGCTCCCATGCGCAAATTGTGTCTTTAGTGTCAGTGCCAATAATCTGGACACCATCAAATTTGCCGAAGGTGCGGGGACTGGAAGGCCTTCCCATATCTCTCCCTAGATTTGTACGTTTACCAGCGCGGCCCTCACAGTATTGCAGTACCGGTGTGGTGTCATCGCCAAATTGCTGCACTCGCCGACACCGGTGATGCATATCTGATTCTTTAGTCCCGCCGGACAGATCCTTCACTGGCGTCACTCGGTGCACTCCACTCGGCAGAAGTCCGCACCGCAATTCAGCAGCGCAGAGGCTGTGCCTTCGCCGGTTGTCAGGACGTCTCTGGCGTAGCGCCGGCCGGTGGTGACGTGTCGAGATCGTCCCGGAAAGTCAGTCCGGACGCCTCCATCGCCGTTCGTAGCCGACCGAGGGCGTACGGCCCGACCCCGTGCAACGCCTGCACCTCCCGCTCGCTGAGCTCGGCGACCTGTTCGAGCCGGACCACGCCGTGCGCGGTCAGTGCACGTGTAGCGGGAGCACCGATGTGTGGCAGCGGAATTCCCGGCTCCGGCTCCGGCCGCCCCCGGGCCGGCCGAGGATGGCCCTCATGGTCCAGGACGGCGGCGCCGCGCGCCGAGAGCCGGTAGCCGATGTCGAGCGACTCGGTCAGGCCGCGTTCCTTCAGCTTGCGCACGTTCTGTTTGAACGACGGGGTGTCGCGCCCCATCCGGTGCGCGAGGTCCGGTGCCCGGGTGGCCGGCAGCTCGTCGATCAGCAGCAGCGTCGCCCGGGTCCACGGCCCGGTCGGTGACGCGCGGTCGAGCCGGTCGAGCCACGCGGCGATCGCCTCGATCTCCGCGGCGTCGGGGACCGCCTCCCGCAGCGCCTGCCGCGGGTCGGTGCCCGCGTATCGCAGCCCGATCCGATACACCGGCCGTTCCCGGTGCACTCGGTCCAACCCTTGGCGGAGCGCGGTCAGCGACGCCGCGCCGGCCCGGCGGGCGTCGGCGGCGGTCAACGAGCTCACCGGTACGCGGTCGACAGACGTCACCTCGACAAGCCCGACCGCAGTCCGCATCCGGGTACCGACTTTGAGCCGCGGCTGGTCCCACCGGCGGAACGCCACGTCGACATCGCCGGCCCGGATCGCCGCCAGTTCCGCAGGACGCATCAGCACGCGTCCAGTTCACCACACACGCTACGGCTCATCCGACGATCGCGCGCTGCCCGCTGCTGAACCACCGGTCATGATGGTGTGGACTGTGGCGGCTCAGCGGGTCGGGCCTTCTGTGGGTAGATCGTCTCGTGCCGGGCCAGCATCGCCACGACCTCGCGGATCTTTCGCTCGCGCGTCTCGGCCCGTTTGACCGCGTTGACCCGGTAGACAATCGCGAACCGGTTGGACTTGGTGAGCACGTCGAACATGCGCTGGGCGTCGGCGTCTGCGGCGATCGCCGCGATGAGATCGGCCGGCGCCTCGGCCTCCGAGGGCGGGGCGTACGCGGCGGCCCATCGCCCGTCCGCCTTCGCGGCTTCCACCGCGGCGCGGCCCAGGGGCAGCATCCGCCCCTGCTCCTCCAGCCGGGCCACATGAGCGACGTTGCGCTGCGACCAGGAGCTGCGGGCCCTGCGCGGGGTCAACCGGATCCAGGAGATGTCCTGATTCCCCTTGCGGGCCTGCCCGTCGATCCAGCCGACGCACAGCGCCTCGTCCACCGCCTGCTGCCAGGTCAGCGTCGTGACTGTGCCGCCCTTCCGGCCCAGAGCCAGCCAGACGCCGGCCGACTCGGCATGGTTGTTCAACAACCACACTCGCAGACCTTCGGCGTCCGCGACGATCAGCTCTTCGAGTTCGTCTTTTGCCACCACGGCAGGCTAACCGCCGACGAGCGGGGCGCCGCTGGCGCAGGCGGCCGAGTCGGCATTGATCGGGAGCCGAACCCCGCGCGGATGGTGGACCCAGAGGTCGGCGGCGCCGACGCCGACGATCCGCTCAGGGTCAGGGTGTGGGGTTGATCCGGTACGGCCCGGGCGATGATGAGGCGCGTGCCGGCCGGGTAGTTGCCGGCGTCGGTGCCGGGCACAACCAGGGCGGTGCCCTACGGAGGCGAACCTCAGGCCGCTGGCGGACCGAATTGCCCCAGCAGGGCGGCGGTCGTCGGCCGGCGCAGGGTACGGGCGGGCACGAAGGTCCGATCTCCGAGCGCGAGTGAAATGTCCTTCGACACGGCTGGGATCGACATGAGCACCACGGGCGGTGGCTGAGCGAGTCGGGCGCGGGACCATGTCCGGGCAAGCGGGAAACGCGCACCACGGAGGAGGCGGCGTGACGAGAGCTCCCACGGGCGAGGAGGACGACCTTCCCGACTTCGGCCCCGACTCGCCCGCCGTCGACGCGGAGTCACGCCAGGCCTACATCGAGAACCTGCTCATCGTCGCGGCCGACGACGCCAAGAACGTGACACTCATATCCACCGTTGCCGTTGCTGCCGTGGCCTTCGCCGCCAAGGAACTCGCTCGTCCGCTCAGCCACGAGCCCGTCGTCCTGAAGCTGCTCGGCCTGCTGGCGGCGGTTTCCCTGCTGGCCGGCGCAGTGCTGTTCTACTTCTACGCGGCAGCGATCAACCACACGAGAATGGGCCTGGTGCACCGGATCGTCTCCCGCGACGCACGCGGCGCCCAACGCATCTGGGCCGGCCAGGAAACCGGAATCTGGCGCCGCAAGGGCAACCTGTGGCGGGCAGGGGCCATCATGCTGGTGGCCGGCAGCACCCTGGGCAGCACAGTGGCGGCAATCGTCTTCCTCACCTAGCCACAGCCCGATGGGCAGAATGAACGAATGACCGAGCTCCTTGTGGGCCAGGACGACCCTGAGCTGGAGAAGCGTCTCTCCGACGAACTGGACGCCATCAACCACGCAGCGATCGCCTCCGACGACGAAAGGCCGTTCTCCATCCGGGTCACGGCCGCGGACGGCGCCCTGATCGGCGGCATCACCGGATGGACCTGGGGCGGCTGCGGCGGAATCACCTCACTGTGGCTGGAACCGCAGCACCGCGGCCAAGGCCTCGGCGCCCGCCTCCTGGCCGCAGCCGAGAACGAGATCCACCGCCGCGGCTGCGACCGCGTCGTCGTCGCCAAAGCCGGAGAAACAACAGAAATCTCTGACCGCAACCGGCGAGGTGCGTACGCAAGACCCACCACCAAGGCCGGCCTGCCCGACAAGATCCCCCGCAAAGACCACAGCGCGGCAGCCGGACCACCAGCCGCAAGGGGATCACCCACGAAGCGCTGCACCCAGCAGCGAGCAACCAAGATCCCGGCCGCAAGTGAATACCATGCAAGGTTGGGGGCCGGGGTGACCAAGAACGGCATAGCTGCTCCTCAAGCCGATCTTGGTCACCCCGGCCCCCAACCGTCCACCGCGACGAATTCAACAAGCGAAGGAATCACCGAAGCCGATCCCGGATCTCCCCTTTGAGGATCTTCCCGACCCGGGACCGGGGAAGCTCCGCCCAGACCTCGATCTGCTTGGGCGCCTTGACACTCCCGATCCGCTCTTTGACAAACGCCACCACATCCGCCGGATCAACCGAGAACCCAGGTGAGGGCTGCACCACCGCGGTGACCCGCTCACCCCACTTGTCATCCGGCAGCCCGATCACCGCGGCCTCGTACACCGCCGGGTGGTGCATCAGAGCCTGCTCCACCTCGGCCGAATAGACGTTGTACCCGCCGGTGATGATCATGTCCTTGGCCCGGTCCACGATGAACAGGTAGTTGTCCGGGTCGAGGTAGCCGATGTCCCCGGTGTGGTGCCACCCGTACGCGCCGGCCTCGGCCGTCGCCGCGGGGTTCTTGTAGTAGCCGCGCATCACCAGCGAACCCCGGACCACGATCTCGCCGCGTTCCCCGGGCGGCAACAGGGCCCCCGTACCGTCCATGATGGCCACCGTGACCAGCGGTGACGGGTGCCCGGCCGACCCGAGCCGGTCCACCGCCAGGCCGCCGCCCGGGTGCAGGTGTTCGGCCGGGGCCATCGTCGAGATCATCATCGGGGCTTCGGACTGGCCGAAGAGCTGGCCCATGACCGGGCCGAACACCTCGATCGCCTCGGTCAGCCGGGCGGTCGACATCGGCGCCGCCCCGTACCAGAAGCATTGCAGGCTTCTCAGGTCGGTCGTGCGCACGTCCGGGTGGGCCAGGGCCAGGTAGATCACCGTCGGTGGCAGGAACGTATGGGTCACCCGTCGCGCCTCGATCAGGTGCAGGAACTCGCCGACGTCGGGGCGGGCCATGATGACGATGCGGCCGCCCAGGGCCATGATCGGGAAGCAGAGCACCCCGGCCGCGTGGGTCAGCGGGGCCAGGGCCAGGTACGTCGGGCGGCCGGTGAACGGGTAGCTCATCAGCGTGATCGCCGACATCGCCTCGAGGTTGCGGTCGGTGAGCATGACGCCCTTGGGCGTGCCCGTGGTTCCCCCGGTGCCGACCAGCATCACGGTGTCGGGCTGCGCGGGCGAGGGCGAGGCAAGAGCAGTGACCGGGGGACCGGCGGTCCAGTCGGCGAAGCTCTCCCCCAGGGGTGTGGGGCCGTCGAGGCAGACGTAGACGCGGATCTTCGGCAGCAGCGGTGCGATCTTCTCCACCAGCGGGGCGTACGCGGCCTGGAAGATCAGGCAGGTGCAGTCGAAGAGGTCGAGCAGCGCCCGGTTCTCCGCGGCCTCGTTGCGGGGGTTGACCGGGCACCACACCGCCCCGAGACGGGAGATGCCGAAGACCGCGGAGAACGCCACCGGGTCGTTGCCGGACAGGATCGCCACGGATTCGCCGGCGCGCACCCCGCTGCGGTGCAGGGCGCCGGCGACCCGGTGGCTCAGGTGCTGGACCTCGGCGTACGTCATCGTCTCGGTCCCGGCGAGCAGGCACGGCTCGCCGGGGCCGAGCGAGGCCCCCTTGTCCAGGTAGTCGGCGAGAGCCATCGCGGGGCTCAGCGGGCGACGGTGACGACGGGTTCGAGGACCAGTCCGAACGTGCGCAGCACGCCGAGCAGCTCGCGGTGCCCGAACGCCTGGCAGGCCGAGGCCAGGCCGGTCCGCCGGGGCGCCTGCTGGACCAGTGACTGCGCGGCCCAGGCCTGCAGCAGGCCGGTCTGCTTGTAGTTGGAGTTGCCGTGGATGACGCAGTGCGCGCGGCCCAGCGGACCGGAGGCGTACACGGAGTCCACCGAGGTGTTGAGGCGGGGGTTCTCCCTCGGCGGCATGCCGGTCTGCCACTGCTCGGCGATTGCGGCGAGGGCGGGCCCCTGCTGCTCGGCCGGCAGGGTCTTGATCTCGGCCTGCACCATCATGGTGGTGGCCGCGACCGCCTCCATGACGTCGCGGTTCATGACGCCGCCGATCGCCCGGCAGGTGGCGACGCGCGGGTCGTCGGCGAACCAGACCGGGTGGCACATGCCGCCCCAGGGCAGCGCCAGGGAGGTTGCGTGCCGGCCGGGCACGGTGACCTCGAAGCGGGCTGTCGGGTCCCACTGCACGTACTTGTTCTCGGCCAGGTGGAACCAGTCGGCGGCCAGGATCGCGAAGATGGTCTGCGTCGAGGCGATGGTGGGCGCGCCCTCCCACAGCACCAGGATGTCGAGGGTGTCCATGCCGGGATGTTCGAGGCACAGGTTCGCCGCGATCTCGCCGGTCGTGTACATCTGCGCGACCCCGGGGGAGATCAGCAGGCCCGCGTCGGCGTACGGCCGTCCCCACTTCTCCTTCGCGTGCAGCAGCCAGTCCTGCTCGCCGGTGGTGTCCAGGTAGTGGCAGCCCGCGGCCAGCGCCGCCTCGGCCACCGGGTCGCCGAGGGTGATGAACGGGCCGACGGTGTTGCACACGACGCTCGCGCCGCGGAACAGCTCGGTCAGGGCGCCGGCCTCGTGCTCGACCTCCGCCACCTCGTAGTCGGCGGTCTCGATGCCGGGGACCCGGTCCAGCACCTCGCGGATCCGGTCCTTGTCGCGTCCGGCGGCGATGAAGGGCAGGTTGAGCTCGCGCAGGTACTCGCAGATGAGTCGTCCGGTGTAGCCGGAGGCGCCGTAGACCACGACGGGGCGCATGTCACATCCCCATTCCGCCGTCGACGGGCACGCCGGCGCCGGTGATGAACCGGGCCGCGTCGGAGGCGAGGAAGACCACCACGTCGCCCATCTCGCGGGCCTCGCCGAGCCGGCCCATCGGGGTCTGGTCGACGACCGCGGCGATCGCGTGGTCGGTGCTGGCGAACAGTCCGATCGCGGTCACGTCGACGGCCAGTTTCACCCCCATCTCGGTCGGGACCAGACCGGGATAGATGCAGTTCACCCGTACGCCGTAACCGAGCTTGCCGGACTCCATGGCCGCCACCCGGGTCAGCCGGTCGACGGCTGACTTGGAGGCCGAGTAGCCGGCGATGCCGGGGAAGGCGATGGTCGCCGCGACCGACGAGATGTTGACGATCGAGCCGCCGCGGCCGGCCGTCCCGCCGGGCCGCATGCTGCGGAAGGCGTGCTTGATGCCCAGGGCCGTGCCGACGATGTTGACCTCGAGCATCCGGGACAGCTCGGCCGGGTCGAAGTCGGCCAGCAGCGCGGTGACCTCGACGCCGGCGTTGTTGACCAGGATGTCGAAGCCGCCCAGCCCGGCCACCGTGGTGGCGGTCGCCGCCTCCCAGGACGCCTCGTCGGTGATGTCCAGCCGGGTGAAGGCCGCGGTCGCGCCGGTCTTGGCGATCAGCTCGGCGGTCTCGCGGCCGAGGTCCTCCAGGACGTCGCCGATCATGACCGCCGCGCCGGCCTCGGCCAGGGACTGGGCGATGGCTGCCCCGAATCCCCGGGCACCGCCGGTCACGAGCGCCCGCTTGCCGCTCAGATCGATTGAGGTCATGCCTGCCTCCGCTTGTGGTCACGTCGTTGGGCACCGCGGCTCGTGATGCAGGTCACAACGTACGAAGGAAACTGGACGGGTGTCAAGAAAACCTTGGACACCTGTCCAGGAATGGGGAGGCGGCGTATCGTCCCCGGTCAACGGGTCGCGCGCGAGGCTGCGGCCAGGGAGGATGGGCGGGTGACCAACGCGCTGAACACGGACCGGCCGGCCGGGACGGCGACCCCGTCCGGGCCACCGAACGCTGATCGGGTCTCCCGGCGCCAGGTCGACAAGTTCGCCCAGCGCCGCGACCAGCTGGCCGCGGCGGCGCTGCAGACGCTGGCCGAGCTGGGCTACGCGCGCACCAGCCTGCGGGAGATCGCCCAGAACACGGACTTCTCGCACGGAGTCCTGCACTACTACTTCGCCGACAAGGTGGATCTGATCATCCACTGCGTCAAGCACTACAAGGCGATCTGCGTGCGGCGTTACGACGAGATCCTGGCCGCCTCGGCCACCGCCGCCGAGCTGGCCGAGGGCTTCGCCGCCGGGCTGGCGGTCACGGCCGGGCAGGACGCGACCCTGCATCGGCTCTGGTACGACATGCGCTCGCAGTCGCTGTTCGAGCCGGCGTTCCGCGCCGACGTGCTGGAGATCGACGACAGCCTGCAGCGGATGATCTGGCGGGTGGTGAGCCGCTACGCCGAGCTCAGCGACCGGACTCCCACCGTCGTGCCGGCGACGGCTTACGCGATGTTCGACGGCCTCTTCCAGCACGCGCTGCTGCGCCACCTGGCCGGCGCCCCGGACGCCCTGGACACCTTGCGGGCCGAGGCGCTGGCGCTGCTGCCCCGCCTGACCCGGGACTGACCTGGCCGAGACCCGTTCGCTCAGCGGTTGACGGCCGGGCCCGGCGCGACCGGCAGGCTCTGCAGCCCGCGCATGATGACGCCCGGACGCCAGGTCAGCTCCGCGGCCGGCGCCGCCAGCCGCAGCTGCGGGAACCGGGCCAGCAGCCGGCCGAAGGCGATCTGGGCCTCCAGCCGGGCCAGCGGCGCCCCGAGGCAGTAGTGGATGCCGTGGCCGAAGGCGAGGTGCGGATTCTGGGTGCGGTCCAGCCGCAGCTCGTCGGCCTCCGGGAACCGCCTCTCGTCGCGGTCGGCTGCGAGCAGCGCCACCAGGACCGCATCGCCCGCGTGCACGGTGGTGCCGCCGATCTCCAGGTCCTCGGTCGCGACGCGGAAGGTGGCGGTCTCGACCGGCCCCTCGAAACGCAGGAACTCCTCGATCGCGCCGGGCAGCAACGCCGGTTCGGCGCGCAGCCGGTCCCATCGCTCGCGCCGGTCGAGCAGCAGCCAGGCGCCGTTGCCGATCAGGTTGACCGTGGTCTCGTGACCGGCGATGAGCAGCAGGAAGACCATCGAGGACAGCTCGTCCTCGGACAGCCGGTCCTGCTCGTCGCGGACGCCGATCAGGCCGGACAACAGGTCGTCGCCGGGATGCCCGCGCCGCTCGGCGATCAGCCGGCGGATGTAGGCGACCATCGCCTGCAACGCGCCGGGCAGCTGCTCACGGTGCGCCGAGCCGGCCACGATGATGTTCGACCAGGTGCGGAACGAGTCCCGGTCGGCCGCCGGCACCCCGAGCAGCTCGCAGATGACCTGGATCGGCAACGGGAACGCGAACGCGTCGATCAGGTCGACCTGCTCCCGGTCGGCCATCGCGGTCAGCAGCTCCTCGGTGATCTCCTCGATCCGCGGCCGTAGAGCCTCGATGCGCCGGGCGGTGAAGGCGCCGGCGACCAGGCGGCGCAACCGGGTGTGGTCGGGCGGATCGGCCGAGAGCATGTGCCGGGAGATGGCGGCGTTGATCAACGGCGGCAGGGCGCGGTCGGTGGCCTGGCCGACCGGGCGGGCCTTCGACAGCCGCGGGTCGGTCAGGGCGTGGCGGGCGTCCTCGTACCGGGTCACCAGCCAGGCGGTCACTCCGCTGGGGAGCCGGACGCGGCGGACCGGGGTGGTGGCGCGCCATCGGGCGTACACCGGGTGGGGATCGGCCTGGAACGCCGGATCGGCGAAGTCCTCCTGGAGTTCCTGGGTCACGCGCCGCTCCGTCCTATCGGCAACCGTCTATGACGATACCCCGCCGGCCGACCCGGTCGGGGCCGGCGGCGGATGCCGGGCATGGTGGCCCGCGACATCGCCGGCTACCGCGAGCTCGGCCCGGGCGAGCTGATCGTCCCGAACGGCACGATCCCCGCCCTCGACCGCGGTGGAGGCGCCGAACCGGGCGTTTACCCCGGGACGCCTCGGGTAGCCGGGCCGCGGGAGGTACAAGATGCGAGCAATGGTCTATCGCGGTCCATACCGGGTCCGGGTCGAGGAGAAGGACCGCCCGGTGATCGAGCATCCCAACGATGCGATCGTCCGGGTCACCCGAGCCGCGATCTGCGGCTCCGACCTGCACCTCTATCACGGGATGATGCCCGACACCCGGGTCGGTTCGACCTTCGGGCACGAGTTCATCGGGGTCGTCGACGAGGTGGGCTCGTCGGTGCGCAACCTCGAGCCGGGCGATCGGGTCATGGTCCCCTTCAACATCTTCTGCGGCACGTGTTTCTTCTGCGCCCGCGGCCTCTATTCCAACTGCCACAACGTGAACCCGAACGCCACGGCGGTCGGCGGGATCTACGGCTACTCGCACACCACCGGCGGCTACGACGGTGGCCAGTCGGAGTTCGTCCGGGTGCCCTTCGCCGACGTCGGGCCCACGATCATCCCGGACTGGATGGACGAGGACGACGCGGTGCTGCTGACCGACGCCACCGCCACCGGCTACTTCGGCGCCCAGCTGGGCGACATCGTCGAGGGTGACGTGGTCGTGGTCTTCGGGGCCGGGCCGGTGGGACTGATCGCCGCCAAATCGGCCTGGCTGATGGGCGCCGGCCGGGTCATCGTCATCGACCACCTGGAATACCGGCTGGCCAAGGCGCGTACTTTCGCGCACGCCGAGACCTACAACTTCACCGAGTACGACGACATCGTCGTGCACATGAAGAAGATCACCGACCACCTGGGCGCCGACGTGGCGATCGACGCCGTGGGCGCGGAGGCGGACGGCAACTTCCTGCAGCACGTGACGACCACCAAGCTCAAGCTGCAGGGCGGGTCGCCGATCGCGCTGAACTGGGCGATCGACTCGGTGCGCAAGGGCGGCACGATCTCGGTGATGGGGGCCTACGGGCCGATGTTCAGCGCGGTCAAGTTCGGTGACGCCATGAACAAGGGCCTCACCCTGCGGATGAACCAGTGCCCGGTGAAGCGGCAGTGGCCCCGGCTGTTCGAGCACGTGAAGAACGGCTACCTCAAGCCCAGCGAGATCGTCACGCACCGGATCCCGCTGGAGCACATCGCCGAGGGCTACCACATCTTCTCGGCGAAGCTCGACGACTGCATCAAGCCGATCATCGTCCCGAACGCCGCCTGACCCGACCGGAGGTTGTCATGGCATACACACCGGAGAAGCCGAAGCCGGCCGAGTCGAGCGACCAGCTGCGCGCCCGGATCCCGGGCTGGGGCGTCGATCTCGACCCGAAGGACCGGCCGTCGGTGCCGCGGGAGCAGTTCGATCCGACCTTCAGCGGCGCGCACTGGGAGTTCCCGGAACGCCAGCCGGAGAAGTTCCCCCGGGAACGCTCGATCGAGCACAAGTTCCTCACCCCGGTCTTCGGCACGTCCTGCCCGCCCAAGGGCCTGTCCGGGGTGATCCGCCGGTACGCCTACAAGGAGTACAGCGAGGGCCGGGCCGCACACTGGCTGCTCCTGCTGGCCGCCGACCGGGTGGACACCGTGGAGAGCACGCTGCGCTCGTTCGTGAGCCTGCACCCGGACAATCCGATCACGGAGACCGGGGTGCTCAGCGAGTTCAGCCACCACGGCATCGCGTCGCGGTTCGGCCGCAAGCGCACTGACGTCAGGCACCAGTGGATCGACCCGATCATCGTCGGTGCGCCGTGGGTGCTGGGCGGGGTGCTGGCGTACCGGATCGCCAAGCGGGTGGCCGGCCGCTAGGGCCGCGTTCGCGCAGGTCGGCTACCGTGGGCGGCCATGTCCGAGCAGCCGCCTCCCGCCTGGATCCACTGGCCGGTCCGGGTCCTCGCCGTGGTCTTCATCCTGCCGTTCCGGCTGCTGTGGGAGCTGGCCCGGCTGATCGGCCGGTTCCTGGGCCGCTACGTCGGCCGGCCCCTGGCCTGGCTGTGGCACTGCGCGGTGGCGGTCCCGGCCGCGTTCCTGTGGCACTACCTGGTCGCGGTCCCGGCCGCCTTCCTGTGGCGTTACCTGGTGGCCGTCCCGGTGGCCTGGCTGTGGCGGCGGGCCCTGCGGCCGGCACTGGAGTGGCTGGCGCGGTGGTTGATCGTCGTGCCGGCGCAGTGGCTGTGGCGGCACCGGCGGCAATTGCTCCGGCCCTTCGCGCTGGTGCTGCACTACCTGCTGGTCGTGCCTCTCGTCTGGCTGGGGGCGGTGACCGCACCGGTGTGGCGTGGAGTGTGGTGGGTGCTCGCCGCGACAGGCCGGGGCATCGCCGCGGTGCTGACCGCCGGGTGGCGTGGTGCCGGCCGGCTGCTGCGGCAGTTCTACCGGTGGGTGCTGCGACCGGCCGGCCTGGCGATCGCCTGGTGCTGGCGGTGGACCGTCCTGCCGGTGTGGCACGCGGTCACCGCCGCCGGTCGGTGGGTGCACTTCGCGATCCTGCATCCGGCGGCTGAGGCGGCCCGGGCCGTGCTGGTCGCCGTGGGCGTGCGCCGCTGACCGTCCCGGCGTTGTTGACACGACGGAAACCTGCGGGCAATCTGTGTTAACGGTCACATCGATTGTCACCGATTGGAAGGCAGGTCGTGATGCCGCTCGGACGCTGCGCGCGGGCTCTCCTCGCCGTTCTGGCCGGGACCGCCACGGTCCTCGCCCTCACCGGGGCGCCGGTGCTCGCGGCGCCGGTGACGGTGGCCAACGGGACACAGTTCACCGACACCTCCGGGGCTGTGGTGCACGCGCACGGCGGCGGCGTGCTCAAGGTGGGTGCGTACTACTACTGGTTCGGCGAGAACCGTAACGCCGACAACACCTTCCGGTACGTCTCGGCGTACCGCTCGACCGACCTCAGGACCTGGGAGTTCCGCAACCACGTGCTCACCCAGTCGTCGGCCGCCGAGCTGGCCAGTGCCAACATCGAGCGGCCCAAGGTGATGTACAACGCGAGCACCCGGCAGTTCGTCATGTGGATGCACAAGGAGACCGCGACGGACTACGCCCAGGCCCGGGCCGCGGTGGCCGTGTCCAGCACTGTGGACGGCGCCTACACGTACCGGGGCAGCTTCCGGCCGCTGGGCACCCACATGTCGCGGGACATCACCACGTTCGTCGACGACGACGGCACCGGCTACATGGTGTCCTCGGCCAACGAGAACCGCGACCTCAACGTCTACCGGCTGACCAGCGACTACACCGGCGTGGCCGCGCTGGTCCGCAGCTGGCCGGGCGACGTGCGGGAGGCGCCGGCGCTGTTCAAGCGCAACGGCGTCTACTTCATGCTCACCTCCGGGGCCACCGGCTGGAACCCCAACCAGCAGAAGTACTCGTCGGCCACCAGCATCACCGGCCCGTGGAGTGCCTGGAGCAACGCGGGCGACGCGACGGCGTACGGCTCGCAGACCGCGTACGTCCTGCCGGTCGCGGGCACGGCCGGGACCGCGTACCTGTACCTGGGCGACCGCTGGGGCAACTCGATCGGCGGGACGGTGAACGACTCCCGCTACGTCTGGGCGCCGCTGCGTTTCCCGAGCGCCACCACGCTGGCCCTGGACTACTTCCCGTCGCTGGTCATCGACACCGCCGCCGGCACGGTCGCCGGGCCGGCGGGCTCCTGGAGCACCGTGGTCGCGCGGCACTCCGGCAAGTGCGTCGACGTGGTCGGCGGATCGACCGCTGATCTCGCCGAGGCGATCCAGTACACCTGCGGCACCGGCCTCAACCAGCAGTGGCACCGCCGCGACCTGGGCAACGGCTACGTGCAGCTGGAGGCCCGGCACAGCGGCAAGTGCCTGGACGTGGCGAACGCGTCGACCGCCGACAACGCCCGGGTCGTGCAGTACACCTGCGGGACGGGCACCAACCAGCAGTGGCAGGTGCAGGACGCCGGCGGTGGCTACTACCGGCTCGTGGCCCGGCACAGCGGCCGCTGCCTCGACGTCATCAGCGGCGGGACCGCGGACGGCGTCCGGCTCATCCAGTACGCCTGCGGCACGGGCGCCAACCAGCAGTGGCTCAGCCGGGCCGCCTGACATCGGCGCGGGCGTGGCGCTCAGATCCGGACACTGGTGGCCGATGGGCAGCAAGGAGGGTGCACAACGCCCCGGTCGCTGAGAAGGGCAAAACGTGTCTGGACGTCGAGCGCCACAGGTGGCCGCGGCCCCGGCCGGTCCGCTGCCGCCCGGGATCGACGCCGCCGTGCTCGCCGCGGCGCTGCCGCACGCCGTCTGGGTGCTCACCGAGGCGGGTGCGATCGAGTTCGCCAACCGCGGCCCCGGGCGCCCGGGCGAGCCGTGGAGCTCCCTGGTGCATCCGGAGGACCTCGCGGCCGTGGAGTCCACGGTCGCGGCGGCGGACGCGACGCCGTACGAGCTGGAGTGCCGGCTCGAGCGGGTGGACGGCTCGTTCGGCCGGCACAGCGTGCGCTTCACTCCCGTGGACGCCCGGCCCGGCTCGTGGATCGCGACCGGCACGGATGTCGAGGAGCGGGCGGCGCTGCGCGAGGAGCTCACCGGCACCCGGCGCTGCGTCACCGAGACCCTCTCCCTGCTGGAGGCCCTGGAGGCGGCCGCGCCGGCCGGGTTCGGCTTCGTGGACAGCGGCTCCCGGCTGATCCGCGTCAACGAGACACTGGCCGCCATGGGCAGCGGCCCGCGCGCCGAGCAGCTCGGGCGGCCGGTCCACGAGGTGCTGCCGGGCGTGTGGCCGCAGATCGAGGCGAACTACCGCCGCGCCTGGCAGACGGAGAAGGCGATCGTCGGCACGATGGTCACGGCCCCGTCGCCGGGCGAGGCCGACGTTCCCCGTGCGTGGCTCGCCGGCTGCTACCCGGTGCGGGTCGAGGACCGGATGATGGGCGTCGGCCTGGTGCTGGTCGACGTCACCGAACGCGAGCAGGCCCAGGCGTTCCGCTCGGTGATCATGGACGACATGGCCGAGGGGCTCTACACGGTCGACGGCGACGGCAAGCTGACCTCGATGAACCGGGCCGCCTCGGAGATGCTCGGCTGGGCCGAGAAGGACCTGCTCGGCCTCTCCGTGCACGCCACGGTGCACGCGGTGCCGTGGCACGGCACGCCGCAGCCGGAGAGCGAATGCCCGCTGCGCCACATCCGCACGGCCGGGCAGGCCGTGCAGACCGTCGACGAGACCTTCGTGCGCCGCGACGGCACCACGTTCGGTGTCGCCTGCTCGGTCGCACCGCTGGAGACCGGCGGTGGGCAGCCGGGCGCGGTGGTCACCTTCCGGGACATGACCGAGGTACGGCGGGCCGAGCTCGAGGCGCGGCACGACCAGAAGCTGGAGTCCCTGGGCCGGCTCTCGGCCGGACTGGCCCACGAGATCAACACGCCGATCCAGTTCGTCGGGGACAACACCCGGTTCCTGGCCGACGCGTACCAGGACATGCTCGACCTGCTGCTGGTCTACCGGGAGTGCATGGCGCCCGCGCTGGGGGAGCTGCGGTGGAGCGAGCGCACCGAGCGCGCCCAGCGGGCCGAGGCCAAGGCCGACCTCGAATACCTCGCCGCCGAGATCCCGGCCGCGGTCAGCCAGAGCCTGGAGGGCGTCGAGCGGGTGGCCTCGCTGGTCCGGGCGATGAAGTCGTTCAGCTACAAGGACTCCACCGAGCAGTCGTACGCCGACCTCAACGAGGCCGTCCGGACCACCCTCACCGTGGCCCGCAACGAGGTCAAGTACGTCGCCGACGTGGTCCTGGACCTCGGCGAGCTGCCCGACGTGCTGTGCCACCTGGGCGACCTCAACCAGGTCTTCCTCAATCTGCTGGTCAACGCGGCCGACGCGCTCAAGGACCAGGCCGAGCGGGGCGAGATCCGGATCAGCTCGCGGACGGACGGCCCGGCCGCGGTGCTGACCTTCGCCGACAACGGCACCGGCATCCCGGCGGACATCCAGCAGTCGATCTTCGAGCCGTTCTTCACCACCAAGGAGGTCGGCAAGGGCACCGGGCAGGGCCTGGCGCTGGCCCGGGCGGTGCTGGAGAAGCACGGCGGCAGCATCGAGGTGCGGTCCGTGGTGGGCGAGGGGACCGAGTTCATCCTGCGCCTGCCCATCGCCGGCAAGCCGGACGCCGCATGAGCAGGGCCCGCGCCCTGTTCGTCGACGACGAACCGCGCATTCTCGACGGGCTGCGCCGCTCCCTGCGGGGCAAACGGGGCGAGTGGGAGATGGCGTTCGTCTCCGACGGCGCCGAGGCGCTCGAGCTGCTCGCCCAGCAGCCGTACGACGTGGTGGTCTCGGACATGCGGATGCCCGGGATGGACGGCGCCGAGCTGCTCACCAACGTCAGCCGGCGGCACCCCGAGGTGGCCCGGGTGGTGCTGTCCGGGCACATCGAGCCGGAGGCGGCGATCCAGGTGGCCGTGGCCGGGCACCGCTTCCTCACCAAGCCGTCCGACGCCGAGAGCCTGATCGCCGTCATCGAGCAGCTGCTGATCCGGACCTCCAGCGCCCATCAGGACGAGGCCCGGCGGATCGCCGGCGGGGTCCGGGCCATCCCCACCCTGCCCGAGCACACCGACGGGATCATCGGCCTGCTCGCCCCGGACGCCAACCTGTCGTACGCGGTCCAGATGGCCATGCACGACGTCGGACTGACCGCCAAGCTGCTCCAGCTGTCGAACTCGCGGTTCTTCGGCTCGCGCCCGCGCAACTCCTCGGTCGAGTCGATCGTCAACGCGATGGGCGTGCCCATGGTGCAGGCCGTGGCCGGCGCGGGACACGTGCTGCGCCCGACCTCGGCCTGGGATCCGGCGATCGAGCAGCATCTGCGCACCGCCTGGCGGCACGCGGTGGCCACCGCCTGCCTGGTGGACTTCGTGGCCTCCCCGGCGAACCGGCCGCACGCGCAGGCCGCGGCGCTGCTGCAGGACGTCGGGCGGCTGGTCTGCCTGGCCGCGGTGGGGGACAAGGAGGGGTCCGCGGTCGATCTGGACGCGGAGACCCGGGACGGGGTCCCGTTCCGTGACGTCGGGGTGGAGCTGTTGCACCTGTGGGGGCTGCCGCCGCCGATCGTGACCGCCGTCGCCCAGCGCGACGCCGAGCAGACGCCTGACCTCTCCGGGCTGGGTGTGGCCGCGGCGGTGCGGACGGCCCACCTGCTGATCCAGGGCACCGAGTCCGCCTGTCCGGCCGCCGGCCGGCACGAGGAGGAGCTGGCTCAGCTGTTGTCCCACCCCCAGTTGAAGGCCCAGGCCGTGGACTGGCGCCGTGCCGCCGACGAGGCGTCGCGCCAGGCCGGGCTCTGGCACAGCCACGGCAGGCACTGAGGCGGGGAGAAGGAACCCATGGCACGCATCCTGGTGGTCGACGACGACCCGGCGATCCGGCAGCTGCTCACCGACGTCCTCGAGATGGACGGCTACGAGGTGAGCGTCGCGGTGGACGGGCTCGCGGCCGTCCGGGAGGTACAGGCGGCCCCGCCCGACTTCGTGATCCTGGACGTGATGATGCCGGGCCTGGACGGCTTCGGGGTGCTCAGCACCATCCGGGCCCAGCCCGGCGAGCCGGTGCCGGTGCTGATGCTGACCGCGGCGGCCGAGTCCGACGCCAATGCCCGGGCCTGGGCCGGCGGCGTCGACTACTACCTGGCCAAGCCGTTCACGGCCGACGCCGTGCTCGACCTCGTCGACGGCGTGCTGACCGGGCCGGTGGGCGCCGCCGATTCGTGAGACGTCTTGCTCAGGATGACGCCGGCACCGCCGATGTTCCCGCCACGGACGGAGGCGGCCCGCGCTGTCGACGGCATCACACAGTTACTCACAGTGAGACGGAGTGCGCAGACCGTGAACTTCACCAGCCTGGCGGGATCGGCCGGCGCCGCCGCCGTGAACCGCCGACGCGTCGCGGCAATCGTCGCCGCCGCCCTCGCTGTCGTCAGCCTCCCGGCTCCGTCCGCCGCGCGGGCCACCGCCGCGCAATGGCACGACGTCGTCGTGACCGGTACGGATGCCGAGGGCGCGGCCCGCGCGGTCCGCGCGGCCGGTGGCCGAGTTGTCACCTCACTGCCGGTCGTTCGCGGCGTCGCGGCGCAACTGCTGCAGGGCAGCACCCTCGACCCGGCCTGGTCGGTGGCCCCCCAGCGGGAGATCACCGTCGCCGAGGCGGAGACCCCGGCCGGGACCGCGGGTACGGCCACCGTCCGCCAGATGGTCGGCCTGCCCGCCGGCGGCGACGAGGGCCGCGGCGTCACGGTGGCCGTGGTCGACACCGGCATCGCCGACGTCCCCGACCTCGCCGGGCAGCTGGCCGGCCGGGTCGACCTGACCGGCACCGGCGCCGGCGACGGGTACGGCCACGGCACGTTCATGGCCGGCCTGATCGCCGCCACCGGCAAGGCGTCGGACGGCCGGTACCGGGGCGTGGCGCCCGGGGCGAAGCTCATCGACGTCAAGGTGGCCGACGCGGACGGGCGTACCGACCTCACCACGGTGCTGCGCGGCCTGCAGTGGGTCAGCGACCACCGCCGCGACGTGCAGGTGGTCAACCTGTCGCTGTCCTCGAACAGCCCGTTGCCGTACCAGATCGATCCGCTGACCCAGGCGCTCGAGTCGTTGTGGCACCAGGGCGTCACGGTGGTCGTACCGTCGGGCAACGACGGACCCGGCACCGGCTCGGTCACCTCGCCCGGCAACGACCCTCTGCTGCTCACCACGGGCGGGCTGGACGCCGCCGGCACGGCCGGCCGCGGCGACGACGTGGTCGGCGCCTGGTCCGGCCGAGGGCCGACCTGGCAGGGCGACGCCAAGCCGGACCTGGTGGCAGCCGGGGGCCACGTGGTCAGCCTGCGCTCGCCGGGCAGCGTGGTCGACACGGGCAACCCGCAGGCCCGCGTCGGTGACGGCTACTTCCGCGGCTCCGGCACCTCGATGGCCGCCGCGGTCACCTCCGGGGTCATCGCGGGCACCCTGGCCGTGCAGCCCAGGCTGCGGCCCGACGCGATCAAGAACCTGCTCGTCAGCACCGCGTACCCGAGTGCCGGGCTGAGCCGCGCGTCCGGTGGCGGCGCCGGGGGCCTGGACGCCGCCCGGGTGCTCGCCGCCGCGCCCCGCTGGAACGCGGGCCAGGCGCAGCAGCAGTACGACGCCGACACCACCACCGTCGGCCGTGACGCCAAGCGCTGGGCCGCCTTCTCCGAGGCCCTGGTCGACGGCGACCAGCCGGCCGCCGACAAGGCGTGGAAGAAGCTGACCCCGGCCTCCCGGGACTGGGCCGCCCGCGCCTGGGCGCAGCTCGACCCGGCCGCCCGGGCCTGGGCCGCCCGGGCCTGGGCCGGCTCGGACTTCACGGCGCGGGCCTGGGCCGACAGTGAGTGGGTGGCGCGGGCCTGGGCGGCCCGGGCGTGGGCCGCGCGGGCCTGGGCGTCCGACGACTGGGCCGCCCGGGCCTGGGCGGGCGAGGAATGGGCGGCCCGGGCCTGGGCCGCCGACGACTGGGCCGCGCGGGCCTGGGCGGCGGACCGCTGGAACGCCCGGGCCTGGGCCTGGCTGCCCAGCTCGTGAGTTCAGCGCAGGCCGACGCCGACCGTCCGGGGATACCCCGGGCGGTCGGCGCCCTGCGCACCCAGTTGCGTGACCCGATCCAGCGCCGGGTGGTGGGCGTCGTCCTGGTGGGCGCCGCCCTGGCCGGCGTCGTGGCGTTCGGCCTCGCCGGGCACGACAGCGTGCTGCGCGGGCTCGGCGTGCCGGCCACGGCGCTGCTGCCCGGCCTGACCGTGCTGAGCTGCCTGGCCGAGCTGGCCGTGGTGCGGCTGCGGCACGGCGAGGCGGTCGAGGAACTCAGCCTCTACGAGGCGGCGCTCATCATCGACGTGCTGCTCCTGCCGCCCCGCGGCGCCCTCATCGCCGCCGCGGCCGGGCTCGTGCTGGCCGGCACGCTGCAACGGCGACCGGTCGTCAAGGCCGTCTTCAACCTCGGGACCTACACGGCCGCCACCGCCGTACTGATCCTGATCGTGCATCTGCTCGGTGGCCGGCCCGGTGAGATGACCCTGGGCGTCCTGGTCGGTGTGGTGGTGGGCACGCTGGCCTTCACCGGCGTGAACCTGCTGTGCCTGGCGCAGATCCTGGGCGTGCTCAACAAGGTCGCGCCGTGGCGGATCGTGCGCTCGGAGGCCCGGCTGTCGGCGTACATGGCCGTCGGGACGATGGTGACCGGGCTGACCACCACCGAGATCGCGTTGCACTCACCGTTGCTGCTGCCGTTCATGGCGATGCCCGCCCTGGCCGTCACCTACGCGTACCGGGCGGCGGCGCGGGAGGCCGACGAGCACGCCCGGTCCGCGTGCCTGCTCCAGCTGTCGCACGCCCTGGCCGAGCGCGAGGACGTGGTGCGCCAGTTCCTGGTGCTGGTGCGGGAGGCGTTCGGCGCCGACCTGGCCGTCGTGGTGCTGGAGAACGACGACACGGCCCTGTCGGTGGAGAGCACGGACCCCACCGCGCTGCGGCCCGGGCCGATCCCGCGGCATCTCGCCACGCTCGGCCGTATCGACGGCCCGGTGCATCTGGCCGAGGATCTGCCCGGCGGACTGCGCCGCATGGTGGTCGTACCGGTGCAGGGCGGCGGGCGCCGATTCGGTACGGCGGCCTTCGCCACCCGCGACCGCAGCCGGGGCTGGATGACCACGGGTGACGTCACTCTGCTGGCCTCCCTGGCCAGCGCGCTCGCCGTGGCCATGCGCGGCGCCGAGCACCTGGACCGGCTGGTGGACGAGACCAGCAAGCTGCAGGCGGTCGTGGAGCAGTCCGCCGAGGGCATCATGGTGATCGACGGTGACGGCACGGTCCAGGTGTGGAGCCGCGCGCTGGCCGACATCACCGGTGTCGACGCCGCCGAGGCGACCGGCCGGCCGCTCGCCACGGTGCTGGACGTGCCGGTGGAGGAGGAACACCGGCTGCTCATGCCGGTGTCGGTGGAGCAGCCGAAGGCCGTCGCCGAGCTGACCGTCCGCCGCCGGGACGGCGAGTCGCGCCGGCTGCGGCTCGCGCACTCGGCCGTCTTCACCGCCGGGCTGCTGGTCCGCGACGTGGTGGTGATCAGCGACCTGACCCGCGAGTACCGCACCGAGCGGCTCAAGTCGGACTTCATCGCCATGGTCTCGCACGAGCTGCGTACGCCGCTGACACCGATCATCGGCTACGTCGACCTGCTGCGGTCGCGCGGCGAACGGATGACCCCGCAGAAGCGCCTGGACGCGCTGAACCTGATCGGCGACCGCGCCGGGCACCTGTCCCGGCTGGTGGAGGACCTGCTGCTCGCCTCGCGCTTCGGCGACAACCCCGACGACGTCTCGCTGCAGGTGTCGGCGGGCACCCACGACCTGTGCGCGCTGGCCACCCAGGCGGCCCGGGACCTCGGCTCCGCGCGCCTGGTGCTCGACCTGCCGCCGGGCCCGGTCCTCGCCCACTGCGACGACGGCCGGGCCCTGCAGGTGCTCACCAACCTGATCGGCAACGGTCTCAAGTACTCCGCCGAGGACACCGAGGTGGCGATCGGTATGCGGCTGGACGGGGCCCGGGTGCACGTGGACGTCCGCGACCACGGCCGCGGCATCCCGGCCGACCAGCTCGCGAAGGTCTTCGACAAGTTCCACCGGGTCGAGGACCCGATGACGATGAGCACCAGCGGCACCGGCCTGGGCCTGTTCATCGCCCGCCGGCTGGCCCGGGCGATGGGCGGCGACGTCACCGTGGTCTCCGCCCTCAACAGCGGATCGGTCTTCACTCTGTCGCTGACCCGCGCGAACCCCGAACCACCCGCCGAATAGCCCCGTAATCGATATATTGGGGTAATTCGGACCAGGTTGCTCGGACCAGCAGGGAGCCCGCATGACGACGCCGGTCGAGAAACCCCGGATCCTGCTGGTCGACGACGAGCCCAACCTTCTCGACGGCCTCCGCCGGCAGCTGCGCCGCGACTTCACCGTCGAGACCGCCGTCGGCGCCGCGAACGGCCTGTTCGCCCTCAAGCCGGGCGACCCGTTCGCGGTGATCGTGTCCGACTTCCTGATGCCCGGCATCAACGGCGCCGAGTTCCTGGCCGCGGCGGCGAAGGCGGCTCCCACCAGCACGCGCATGCTGCTCACCGGCCACACCAGCCTGGCCGACGCCGCGGTCACCGTGAACCAGGGCCGGGTGTTCCGGATGCTGCTCAAGCCGGTCGACACCGAGACCATGACGGCCGCCCTGCGCGACTGCGTGACCCAGCACAAGCTGGTGGTGTCCGAACGCGAGCTGCTGGAACGCACCCTGCAGGGCAGCGTCAAGGCCCTGTCCGACGTGCTGTCGCTGGCCAGCCCGGCGGCGTTCGGCCGCGCCGCCCGGATGCGCCGGGTGGCCTCCGCGATCCTGGACCAGGTGGAGGTCGAGGACCGGTGGGCCGTCGAGCTCGCCGTCGAGATGGCGCAGCTGGGCATCGTCTCGCTGCCGCCGACCGTGGCCGCCAAACTGGACTCCGGCGCCGAGCTGGCCCCCGCCGAGCAGGAGATGGTGGACCAGCTGCCCGCCGTCGCCGAGCAGCTCATCTCGCCGATTCCCCGGATGGCCCCGGTGGCCGAGTGCATCCACTACTCGCACAAGGGATTCGACGGATCCGGCACGCCGGCGGACGGCGTCGCCGGCGACCGGATCCCGTTCGGCGGCCGGCTGCTGCGGCTGGTGCAGGACCATGACGCGCTGCTGCTGCAGGGGATGTCACCGACGGTGGCGCTGGCGACCCTGCGGACCCAGTCGCACCTCTACGATCCCGCCCTGCTGGAGGCCTTCTCGTCCACCGCCGCGGCGGCCGCCGAGACGATCCGCGGCGTCATGCTGGCCGACCTGCAGGCCGGCATGGTGCTGGCCGCGGCCGTCCGCAACCGGTCGGACGTCCTGCTGGTCAACGCCGGTCAGGAGGTCACCGTCGGTCTCATCACCCGGCTGCGCAACTTCGCCGCGCTCGAGGACGGCGTCGCCGAGCCCCTGATGATCCTGGACGAGGCCGGCGTCAGCGCCGCGAGCGTTCCCGTCGCCATCGGGTGATCACCGCGAGGTCACGCTCGGTCAGCTGATCCTCGGCCAGGGGCGTCGCGCCGAGCGGTCCGCACACCGGTCCCAGCTCCGCCTCGACGACCACGTGGGCCAGCGCGACGGCGGTGGACGCGTCGGCGACCGCGGCCGGCTGCACTGTCACGGCGTGGCTTGCGACAGCCTCGATCACCGGATCCGGCAGTCCCCAGAACCGCAGCAGGTCGGCGCCCGCGTCGATGTGCGAGAAGCCGATGATCGAGGACTCGGCCACGCACAGGAAGGTGGCGTCGGCCGGATCCGCGGCGCGCCATACCGCCAGCGACCCGGCGAACTCCCGCGGTCGCATCGAGGCGAGCACGAGCTGCCCGACCTCGTGCAGCAGGCCCGCGGTGAAGGCGTTGCTCTCCCAGTCGGTGCCGTCGGCGAACATCCGGCACAGCCGCGACGTCTCGACCGAGTGCAGGGTCAGCGCCTCCAGCCACTCCACCGGCAGCCCGCCGCTGACGTCGAACGTGCGGATCAGGTCGTGCATGAGCACCAGGCCGCGTACCGTCTGCACGCCCAGCAGGGCGGTGGCCTGGCCGACGTCGCTGATCTTGCGCCCCACGGTGTACGCCGACGAGTTGACCAGCTGCAGCACCTTGGCGGTGGCGGCGGGGTCCCGTTCGATGACGGTGCCGATCGAGTACGCCGACACGTCGTCGGAGTCCAGAGCCTCGATGAGCTCGACGAGCGTGTGCGGCGGGCTCGGCAGCGACTGCACGTCGGCGCGGTCGGGGCGGGCGCCCGTACCGGTCGGGCTCCGGACGTCGATCAGCCGCTCGACCGTGGCGACCAGTTGCTCCGGCGAGCTCGGCTTGGTCAGGAACTCGTGGGCCAGCACCATGATGCTGAGCAGGTTGTCCTCGTTGGTCTGGCCGGAGAGGATCACCCGGGCCGTACCGGGGTATTCCAGGCGCACGCGTTCCAGCAGCTGTGCGCCGTTCATCCCGGGCATCCGGTAGTCGGAGACGATCACGTCGCACGGCCGGTCCCGCAACGCCGCCAGGGCCGCCTCGGCCCCCTCGGCGAAGGACATGTCCCAGCGGTCCCGGTGCGTCCGCAGCATCCGGCGCAGGCCGCCGAGGATCCGGGGCTCGTCGTCGACGAAGAGGATGTGCGGCCGTGGCGTCACGACGGGCGCCCCGGTCACAGCGACGCCTCCGCGAGCTGGCCGGCCGGCTGCGGCTCGTCGAGGCCGGCCACGGGCAGCCGTACGGTGAAGACCGTGCCCGCCCCGACCGTGCTGGTGAAGTCGATCGTTCCGCCGTGCCGATCGGCCACCAGGGTACGGACCAGGGCGAGTCCCTGACCCGTGCCGGTGCCGACCTCCTTGGTGGTGAAGAACGGGTCGAACAGCTTGTCGGCGATCTCCGCGGGTACGCCGGTGCCGGTGTCGGCGACCTCGATGACGGCGTACCCGTCGTCCAGCCGGGTGCTGATCCGGATGGTGCCCCGGCCGCGGTCCGCCGCGCCGATCGCGTGGGCCGCGTTGACCACCAGGTTGAGCACGACCTGGTTGATGTCGCCGAGATGGCAGTGCACCAGCGGCAGGTCACCGAGGTCCGTCTCGACGTCGGCCGTGTACTTGATCTCGTTGTTGGCCACCACGATGGTGTTCTTGATGGCCTCGTTGAGGTCGGCCCGGCTCTTCTCCTCGGTGCCGGGGTGGCCGAAGGCCTTCATCGCGCGCACGATGTGGGCGACCCGGTTGATGCCTTCCAGGGTCTGCGAGATCGCCACCGGCACCTCCTCCATCACGAACTCGATGTCGACGTCGGTCGCCACCGTCTCCAGCTCGCCCAGCGCGGCCTCGATGTCACCCTGGCCCTGCGCCGTCGCCACCAGCTCCCGGTACGCCGCCAGCAGCCGGTCCAGGTCGGTGAACGCGGTCTCGAGGAAGCGCACGTTGTCCCCGACGAACTGGATCGGTGTGTTGATCTCGTGCGCGATGCCCGCGGCGAGCCGGCCGACCGACTCCAGCTTCTGCGCGTGCCGCAGCTCCAGCTCCAGCCGGTGCCGCTCGGAGACGTCGCGGGCGGTGAAGACGATGCTGCGGGAGCCGTCGTGCTCGCTCACGTACTCGACCAGGGCTTCCACGTCGGTCCACTCGGTGCTGTCCCGGCCGCGGATCCGGCAGGGCAGGGCCGCCGGCCGTTCGAACGACGACGCGACGTCGCGCAGGGCGGCCACGTCGCTCTCGTGCACCAGCGACCAGATGTCGCTGCCCACCAGCTCCTCGTTGGGGCACGCCAGCATCATCTCCGCGGCGGGGTTCACGAAGCGGATCAGGCCCGCCTCGCCGGCCAGGATGAGCGCGTCGGCCGAGTGCTCGACCACGATGCTCAGCCGGGACCGGCTCAGCAGCTGGTCGAGGGTGAGCGCCGCCTCGTCGGCCAGGGTCGTCATCGACGCCGACAGGTCGTCGGTCGGCCGCCGGTCCAGCGCCAGCACCAGCATGCCGAAGACGTCGCCGTGCGCGGCCATCGGCGCCAGCATGACCACTTCGTGCGGTGGCAGCCGGAGGACCTCGGTGACCTCGGCCGCGGCCTCGTCGCAGACCATGGCGTAGCCGCCCGGCCGCAGGGCGGCCCGGGTCTGCTCGGGCAGCTTGGCCAGTTCGGTGACCCAGCCGGAGGCCTCGCCGCCCACGTGCCCGGCCGCGGCGATGACGTGCAGAGCCGGCCCGGTGACGGTGAAGATGAGCGCGGCGCTCGCGGCCCGGTCCATGCTGAGCGCGGCGCCCAGGGTCACGTCCATCGCCTCACCCCGGGTGGTGGAGGCCACCAGCCCGCCGCCGGCCGAGGCCAGAGTGCCCTCCCGGTCGGCCGAACGGTCCCGGGCGCTGCTGCCCCGGGCCAGGACGTGGTTGACGCCGAGGGAGATCAGCGCGGTGCAGCACAGCGGGATCGCCACCCCGGCCGGGATGTCGAACTGCACGAAGCCGAAGCCCATCATCGCGCAGATCACCAGGACCGCGAGGATCTTCTCCCGCAGGCGGCCGTACAGCGACCGGAAGTTGACCCAGACGATGCACAGGCCGATGGTGATGCCGAAGTCCGATCCCGCGGCCACCAGGCCGACGCAGGCGCCCTCGAAGATCCAGCTCCAGGCCGGGAACCGCTGCCGGCGGTACCCGGCGTAGAGCCACCCCACCACGACCAGCGCGGCCAGTACGGCCGGAACGGCCAGCGCGGACCGGTGACCGCTGAGACCCCACAGCCCGAACAGCGGCCAGAGCAGCAGAATGCCCAGGAACAGGGTGCGGACCTGGCCCAGCATCGTGTCCGTGCCACGAAGCCGGCGTCGTACCCACAACGCCCCACCTGCCACGGCCGTCCCTCCAGCCAGACGGAGAACCACCAGTTACCGGACTGATGACCTGTATCGCCTCATACTCTCAGAGACGAGGTGGCCGCCGTGGGCCTAAGCCGTGATGCGCCCGGATTGCTCCCGCCCAGGTCAGAGCGTCGAATGACAGCCCGCGGCCCGGTATCCGGCGGCGGCCGCGGCCAGGTGGGCGGCCCCGTCGAGCCCCAACGGAGACCGCTGTCCCGCGGCGAGGTGACGGCCCAGTTCCTCGTGCGCGCGGGCCAGCTCGTACGGCATCCGCAGCTCCTCGGCCAGCCGCGCCGCCCGCGCCCACGCCCGCAGCGCGCGGCCGTGGTGACCGCGGAGCAGGGCCTGCCGGCCGGTGCAGAGCAACGCCCGCGGCCGGGCCATCGGGAACCGGCTCGCGTAGCGGCGCAGCCGGCGCACGGCGACCGCCGCCGTCGTGCGCAGCTCGGCGGAGGCGGCGGCGGCCGGCGCGGGTCCAGGGCCAGGGCCGGCGTCGAGCAGGGCCAGGCACACCTCGGCCGTGCCGGCGTGCGCCTCCAGCGCGTACTGCTCGAGCGAGGGCTGCGGGCCCACCAGGTGGTCCGCCGTGCGGATCTCCTGCCAGGCCGCCGCCCGGTCACCGGCGATGAGGGCCAGCCGGGCCCGCGCCACGTGCAGCCGGCCGGTGTCGATACCGAGCACCTCCGGCAGCAGCCGCTCGGCCTCGGCCAGCCACCCGGGCAGGGCCGGATCCGCCGGGTCGGTCCGCAGGGCGGTCTCGATCAGCACGAGCAGCCCCCACTTCTGCACGACCGGATCCCGGCGGTCCCGGCCGGCGGTCATCGCCTCGGTGGCCACGGCGGCTGCCTGCTCGTACCGGGCCGTCAGGTAGTGCGCGACCGAGGAGATCAGCAGGGTCTCGTCGCTCCACCGGTGCATGGGGGTGCGCCGGCCCAGCTCGCGGACCGGGCCGGCGACGGTTTCGACCGCGGTCCAGTCGCCGGTCCCGAGCCAGTGCAGGCCGCCGACGATGCCGACCCAGCAGATGGACACCGGATCGGTGGTCCGCTCGGCGGCCGCGGTGACGGCGTCCAGGTGGCGCCGGGCCAGCCGGTGCCGGCCCAGCGTGCCCAGCACCATGCCCAGCCCGGCCCGGCAGCGCAGGGCCAGGTCGAGGTCCCCGGCGCGCTCGGCGTCGGCGAGGGCCCGCAGCGAGGTCGGCAGGACCGGCGTCCGCTCCTGCAGCACCCAGTAGACCTCGATGATGGTGAATCCGGCGGCGGCCCGCTCGTAATCGATCTCCCGCAGGTCGTCGCGGTGCTGCGGCCGGCCACCGGCCACGAGCCGGCGCAGTGTCTGTCCCGCGAGCACCCGGAGCCCGCCGGCGGCCGACACCGGCGCCGGCCGGCCCAGCAGTGCCAGTGCCTGCTCCAGGTGGTGCCGAGCCGCGTGCTCCGCGCCGAGCTGCTGGTGGGCCTCGCCGAGCAGGCGCTCCCAGCGGGCCCGGTGCAGCGGGGTGACATCGTCGCGCCGCAACGCCGTACCGAAGCAGGTCGTCGCCTCGCGGAACGAGCCCGCCCGCCGGTACAGCGGCCAGAGGCGCAGCAGATGCGCGTCCAGGGTGACCGGATCGGCGTGCGCGAGAAGCCAGTCCGTGGCCGCGCGCAGATTCTCCGCCTCCGGCCCGGCCTCGGCCGGTCCGCTCAGCCGGGCGGCGAAGTGCTCGGCGTGCCGGCGGCGCGTGCCCGACTCCTGGGCCGGGTCGGCGGCTAGCTGTTCGGCGGCGTACTGCCGGAGCAGCTCGTGCATGCTGTACCGGCCGTCCGGGCCGACCGTGATCAGCGAGTGGTCGGCCAGGGCGGCCAGCACCGGTAGGCCCGCGTCCGCGACGGCGGTGGCCGCGGCCAGGTCGAAGCCGCCGCGCAGCACCGACAGCCGGCGCAGCACAGCGCACTCCTCCGCGGTGAGCAGCTCACAGGACCAGTCGATGACCGTCCGCAGGCTGCGGTGCCGGGGCTCGACGTCGGCGGACGTGGTCTCCAGCAGGTCCGGTCCGGCCGCCAGCCGGTCGGCGATGGCCCGCGGTGCCGCGCCGCGGACCCAGCGGGCGGCCAGCTCGATGGCCAGCGGTACGCCCGCCACCAGCCGGCAGATCCGCGCCACGTCCTCGTCGCCGGAACCGGAGGCGTAACCCGGGCGCAGCAGCCGCGCGCGTTCGTCGAAGAGCTGCACCGCCTCGTACCCGGCGGTCCGGGCCCCGGCTCCCGGCGGCGGGCACGGCAGGCCGGGCACCTCGACCAGCCACTCCGCGCCCAGCGCCAGCCGGCGGCGGGAGGTGACCAGGATCTGCGTCGCCGGTGCCCGGCGCAGCAGGCCGGCGATCGTCGCCGCGGCGGCGCTCAAGTGCTCGAGGTTGTCCAGCACGAGCAGCATCTCGCGCTCGGCCAGATGCTCGGTGAGCACCTCCAGCGGATCCCGGGGCACGGTACCGGCGGTCCCCAGGGCCCGGGCCAGCGCACTCACCACGACGTCGGCGGTGTCCTCGGTGCCCACGAACGACACGAACACCGTGCCGTCGCGGTGGTGCTCCCGCCGGGCGGTCGCGATCTCCACCGCCAGCCGGGTCTTGCCGATGCCGCCCGGGCCGACCAGCGTGACCAGCCGGCACGCGGGGTCGTTGAGCAGCGCGTGCAGCCGGTCCAGCTCGCCCGTCCGCCCGATCAGCGAGGTCAGCGGCCGGGGGAGCTCAGGGACCGGCGGGGGACCGGGCAGCTCGGTGAAGCCGGCGGCGGCGGCGATCTTGTCGCGCAGGTCCGAGGTGGCCGCCGAGGGCTCCACACCGAGCTCCTCCCGGAGCAGATAGCGGCACGTCTCGTACTGGGCCAGGGCGGCGCTGCGCCGGCCCGCGGCGGCCAGGAACCACATCAGGGCCCGGTGCGCCTCCTCGGTGAGCTGGTCCAGCTCCAGCATCCGGCGCGCGACCTCGACGCCGGTGGCGGTGTCCCGCTGGTCGCGGGCGCAGCGCAGCGCGCGTTCCAGCACTGCGAGCATGTCGGCCCGGACGGCGGCGCGGCGCCCGGTCAGCCACTCGTCGAACACCGGTGCGCCGGGCGCGGTGAAGCCGTCGAGGAGATCGCCGCGGCAGAGTCGTACCGCCGCCGCCAGGTCGGTGCCGTCGTGCTCGGCGGTGGCGGCCCGGGCGACCTCGGCGGCGTCCACCCAGACGGGCTTGTCGGCGGCGAGGGCGACCGTCTGCCGGGTCGCGACCACGTGCTCCGGCAGCGCCCGGCGCAGTTTGGTGAGCACCAGCCGCAGATTCGCCCGTGCGGTCGGCTCGGGCAGCTCGCTCCAGAGCAGCCCGGCGAGCGCGGAGCGGGGGTGCGCGGTGCCGGTGACCGCGAGGTAGAACACGAGGGCCGCCGCCTTGACGGACGCCAGCTCCGCGAGTGGACGCCCACCCACGGTCAGCTCGGCCGAGCCGAGCACCCGGACCCGCAGCTCCTCGTGCGCCATCGTCACCGCCGTCGTCAGCTGGGACCTTACCGCGAACCACGCTGCGCTGACGGTCGGGAAACGGACCGCACACGCTTGCTTCCTACGGTCGCGGACATGACTCTTTCCAGCACGATCCGCAGTGTCCTGCCCGATGTGGAGACCGGCGGGAGCACCGTGCCCGCACTCGTCCTGCGGCACGCCGCCCGGCTCGGCGACAAGCCGGCCCTGATCGACGGGGCCACCGGCCGCGCGCTCACCTATCGCGAACTCGCCACCGGCGTCGACCGGACGGCCGCCGGCCTGGTCGCCCGGGGCTTCGCGCCCGGCGACGTCCTGGCCGTGCTCCTGCCCAACCTGCCGGAGTACGCCGTGATCGCGTACGGGGCGATGGCCGCCGGCGGGATCGTCACCGGCGCGAGCCCGGCGTCCACGGTCGAGGAGCTCACCGCCCAGCTGACCGCCGCCCGGGCCCGGCTGCTGGTCACCGTGCCGGCCCTGGCCGAGCAGGCGGTGGCCGCGGCGGCCCGGGCCGGGGTCGAGGAGGTGTTCGTCCTCGGTACGGCCCCCGGAGCCACCCCCTTCAGCGAGCTGACCGGCCACTCGTACCCGCCGGTGCGCGTGCCGATCGACCCGGACCGCGACCTGGCCGCCCTGCCCTTCTCCAGCGGCACCTCGGGCCTGCCCAAAGGGGTCGAGCTGACGCACACCGCGCTGGTCACCAACGTCCGGCAGGGTGAGGCCTCCCTGGCCTTCCACGAGCAGGACGTGGTCATCGCCGTGGCGCCGTTCTTCCACGCGCTCGGCCTCAACCTGGTGCTGCCGGGCAGCCTGGCCGCCGGCGCCACGGTCGTCACGATGGGCCGCTTCGACCTGGAAGCCTTCCTGACCCTGATCCAGCAGCACCGGGCGACGCTGACCATCGTGGTCCCGCCGATCGCGCTGGCGCTGGCGTACCACCCGATGGTCGGCGACTACGACCTGTCCTCGCTGCGGGCGATCGGTGTCGGTGCCGCACCGTTGGGCGCCGACCAGGAACAGCGGTGTGCCGAGCGGCTGGGCTGCGCCGTCGCGCAGGGCCTCGGCATGACCGAGACGTCGGCCCTCATCTCCGGCGGCCCGCTCGACGCGCCCCGGCGTGGTTCGGTCGGCCGGCTGGTGCCCGGCACCGAGGCGCGCATCGTCGACCCGGGCAGCCACACGGACCTGGCCGCCGGCCGCACCGGCGAGCTGTGGGTACGCGGCCCGCAGCTGATGCGCGGCTACCGCGACGACCCGGCCGCGACCGCCCGGACCATCGACGTCGACGGCTGGCTGCACACCGGCGACCTGTGCTACTTCGACCAGGACGGCTACCTGTACGTGGTCGACCGGCTCAAGGAACTCATCAAGTACAAGGGCTACCAGGTGGCGCCGGCCGAGCTGGAACATCTGCTGCTGACCCACCCGGCGGTCGCCGACGCGGCCGTGGTGGCGCGGCCCGACCCGGACGCCGGCGAGGTGCCGGTCGCGTATGTGGCGCTGCGCGGTCCCGCGACGGCGGAGGAACTGCTCGCGTACGTCGCCGAGCGGGTCGCGCCGTACAAGCGGTTGCGGGCGGTGCGGATCACCGAGTCGGTGCCGCGCTCCCCGGCCGGCAAACTGCTGCGCCGCGTGCTCGTCGAGGCGGAACGGGCCCGCCGTCCGTGACGACCTTGGTATTTCCGGCGGCCCGGCCGCACTCAGATGTTCGGGTGCGGCCGGCACCCGCGGCGAGAGGGGCGCCCATGGCACGCGGGGGACTGCTGAGCTGGGTCGTCAGCCTCGGCGCCACGGTCGCGTCGACGTACGCGCTGGACGCATTCGCCGCCGCGGTGGGCACGGCCGCGGTCACCTCAGGCCTTCTCACCCCGATCGGTACGCCGGGACTGCCGGCCCTGCTGCTGCTCAGCTACGCCGCCTGGGGCTGGGGCCTGCACGCCAACCTCCGGGCCAACTGGGCGCTGCTGACCACGACGGGTACGAGCACCAACATTCTGTCCAAGGTGGCGTACGAGGTGGCCCGGCGGCGACGGGCCGGCGTGCGCGCGCACCGGGTGGCCGCCGCGGCCGGATACGTCGGCACCGAGCTGGCCAAGGAGGTGCCGTACTACCTCGGCGCCTTCGGGGCCGCGGCGCTCACCGACTCGATCACCTCCGGCCAGGCCCTGGTCTTCCTCATCGGCGCGAATCTCGGCGCCGCCCTGTACGAGTACCTGCTGGCCCGGGCCACCGGAGCCTTCATCCGTCGGCGCCGGCCGGCCGGACCCCCCGCGCGCCGGCCGGTCGCCGCCGAGAGCGGGCACCGAGATGGCTGAAGCGCTGATCAGCCGGCCGCGTCGACCAGCCGGGGCAGCAGCTGCGCGGCCGGGTGCACCAGCCCGGAGGTCCCGATGGTCGGCAGCAGGTGACCGGCGGCCGCCGCCTCCGCCGCGTCAGCAGGGCGGCTGCTTCCCGGACGGCCGACTCCTGAGTCATTCGCCCAGTATGCAATCGTCAGGGCCGACCGGCCGGTGACGGCACGGTGTTCGAAGTCCGGTCCGATGGCCGTTAGAAGGCGCCGACCAGGGGTAGGCCTGATCCACGCGCGACCCGGCGACCCGGCCGCGGCAGGACATCCGGCGGAAAGGAGCCCGGCGTGCTGGACATCGAGGCCGACGGCTCGGGAATCGTGGACGTTCTCGTGCGCGGAGAACTGGAGATGCAGCACGCACCCCGGCTCCGGGAGTCCATCATGGCCCTGCTCGACCGCGGCGACGTCACCGGCGTCAACATCGACCTGGCCGCGGTGACCCTGCTCGACGCCACCGGCGCGGGCGCGATCATCGTCGTGCACCGCATCGCCACCCACCGCCGGGTGAGCCTGCGCATCACCGGCGTGAGCCCGACCGTGGTCAAGATCCTGACCCTGGTCGGCGCGGCCACCCTGCTGCCGTCCGGGCAGCGGTCGCCGCCAGGTGTCACCCGTACGCAGCGGGGTACTGCGGCGCGATGCGGGAGAACAGGAAATGACGATGCCGGGGGTGCGGGCCACGGCCCTGGCGAGGGCCGGCTGGGCGGGAGTGCTGCTGGTCGTACCGGAAGTGGTGGTGCGGGCCGGTGGCCCGGGTCCGGTCCCGGCCGCCGCCGTCACGGTGGCCCGGGTGCTCGCGGCCCGGCACCTCGTCCAGGCGGCCGCGAGCGCTGTTTCGCCGACCGGCCCGGTCGCGGGTCTCGGTACCGTCGTCGACACGCTGCACACCGGCACGTGCGTCGCGCTGGCGGCGACGTCGCCCCGATGGCGTCGTGCCGCGCTGCTGGACGCGGCGGTCGAGGCCGGCTTCGCCGCGGCGGGGTGGGCCGGGAGAGCCGCTCGACGCCGCGCGGCCCGGCCGGCGGCCGGAACCCTGTAGATCCCCGCCGAGGTCCGGCCGGATCCGCCGATTGAGCCCGGCGCGGCGGGGTAGACGGGACCTGCCACCGGGAGGAGAACGTCATGGCTGAGCGTACGGTCGCGGATCTGCTCGTGGAACGCCTCAGTGACTGGGGGGTGGACCGCGTGTTCGGGTATTCCGGGGACGGCATCGACGGCGTGATGGGTGCGCTGCGCCGGGCCGGGAAACCCACGTTCGTGCAGGCCCGGCACGAGGAGGCGGCCGCGTTCATGGCTGTCGGGCACGCGAAGTACACCGGCGGGCCGGGGGTCTGCCTGTCCACCCAGGGCCCCGGCGCGGTGCACCTGCTCAACGGCCTCTACGACGCCAAGCTCGACTCCAAGCCGGTCGTGGCGATCGTCGGGCAGCAGGCCTCGACGGTGCTGGGCAGCGCGTACCAGCAGGAGATCGACCTGGTCCGGCTGTTCGGCGACGTGTGCGCCCAGTTCGTCCAGGCCGCGCACCCCCGAGCAGGTGCCGATGCTCATCGACCGGGCCTTCCGGACCGCGCTGGCCACCCGCAGCCCGACCTGCGTGATCCTGCCGCACGACGTGCAGTCGGCGCCCGCGCCCGACCCGACCGCGCACGAGCACGGCGTCATGGTCACCAGTCCGGGCCTGCGCCCGGCCCGGGTCCTGCCGCGCGAGGAGGACCTGCGGGCGGCGGCCGAGGTGCTGCGGGCCGGCGAGCGGGTCGCGATCATGGTGGGTCAGGGCGCGTACGGCGCGGCCGCGGAGATCGTCGAGCTGGCCGATCGGCTCGGGGCGGGCGTCACGGCGTCGCTGCTGGGCAAGCCGGTGCTGGACGAGGGCCTGCCGTTCCACACCGGCGTGATGGGCCACCTCGGCACCACGGCGAGCGAGCAGCTCCTGCGCAACTGCGACACTCTGCTGCTGATCGGCACCAACGACCCGTGGACCGAGTTCTACCCCGCGCCCGGGCAGGCCCGGGCGGTGCAGATCGACATCGACGGGCGGCAGCTCGGCGTGCGCTATCCGATCGAGGTGCCGCTGCTGGGCGACGCCGCCGAGACGGTACGCGGCCTGCTCGCCGAGGTGCCGCCGCGCCCCGACCGCGCCTGGCGCGACCAGGTCGAAGCATGGGTACGCCGGTGGCACGAGATCTCCACCGCCCGCGCCACCGCCCCGGCCGAGCCGCTGAACCCTCAGTTCGTGGTCCACGCCCTCTCCGACCGGCTGCCCGCGGACGCCCAGGTGGCGGTGGACGTCGGCTCGGTCGTCTACTGGTACGCCCGGCACCTGCGCCTGCCGCGTGGCGTCCCGGCCCATCTGTCGAGCACCCTCGCGTCGATGGGCTGCGGGCTGCCGTACGGGATCGCCGCCAAGCTGGCCGCCCCCGGCCGGCCGGTGATCACCCTGACCGGGGACGGCGCCATGCAGATGACCGGCCTCGCCGAGCTGGTCACCGTGGCCGCCCGCTGGCGCGACTGGGCCGACCCGCGGTTCGTGGTCTGCGTGCTGAACAACCGGGACCTCGCCGAGGTGAGCTGGGAACAGCGCGAGATGGAGGGCGAGCCGCGGTTCGCCACCTCCCAGCAGCTGCCGGAGGTGCCGTACGCCGGTTATGCCGAGCTGCTCGGCCTGCGGGGGCTGCGCGTCACGTCGCCCGGCGACCTGCCGGCGGCCTGGGACACCGCGCTGGCGGCCGACCGGCCCGTGGTCATCGACGCCGTCGTCGACCCGGCGGTCCCGCTGCTGCCTCCCGGGCGCCCGTTCGAGAAGGTCAAAGGCATGTACGCGGGCCTGGCCGCGGAGGGCGGGGAGACGGCCCGCCGGGCCGAGGCCCACCTGCGCCGGGAGCGCGCGGACGAGGGCTACGACGACCCGGCCGGCTGAGCGAACGTTCCGCAGCGCCACGTCGGGCATCCGGGCGCTGCCGATCACCCCGCGCGCATCTACCCGGCCCTCCGCCGGCGCAGGATCCGGCGCACCTGGGCGCTGACCCGCTGCGGCGTCAACGGCACCACGGAGATCATGAGCCGGCCGGAGCCCTCCACCGTGCAGGTCAGCGCGAAGAAACGAGCGCCCCGCCGCAGCACCAGCGGCTTCGGGTGGCGCAGCGCGGGCGCCCGCACCGCCATCGCGCCCGCCGCGCCGGTCGCGCTCACCGCACCCAGCGCGCGGGTCGCGTCGAACTCCCCGGCCTGCGAGGAGACGATCCGGCGCCGGCCGGTCGCCGCGGTGGCGGCGACCAGCTCCGCTGCGGCAAAGCTGATCCGTACGGTGGTGCCCGTCTCGTCACTGCCGACGACCTTCACCTCGGCCGGCACCTCCTCGGCGCTCACGGCGATCCGATCGAGGCCGAGGGCGGACAGATCGGCGACGGGCGTACGCGCGGTGATGGTCAGCACCCGCCGGCCGCGCTCGTCGGTCTCCCAGTCGAGCCCGGTCGCGTCGAGGCGGGCCGCCCAGTCCGGGTGCGCGGTCACCTCGAAGCAGGAGTCGGGGAGCCCGCGGCCGGGGTCGCGGAAGCCGGGATAGCGCGCGTACCACCGGCCGTCCTCGACGAGGGTGCCCGGTGCGCCGCGGCGCGCGTCCTGGCGGATGACGGCCAGCAGGTCGTCCAGGCCGCCGTCGCGGGCCACCGCCATCCGGATCCGGGTCTCGGCGCCCAGCTCGGCCGCGATGTCCTCGCTGAGATGGTCGGCGACCAGCCGGCCCACGCCCTCGTGGAGCTGCGCCTGCAGGGCCCGGTCCAGCAGCAGGAAGTCATCCTCCAGCAGACGGGCCACCTCGTGGTCGAACCGGCGCAGCAGCACGGCGTCGCGGCGAGGGCCCGGCTCGATCAGCTTCGCCACGAAGGCCACGATCGTCTCGGCGGTCCGCAACCGGTCCAGGTGCCGGCTGAGGTAGGTGATGTTCGTGGCGCTGAAGCGCCGGACGGCGAAGTAGTAGTCGTAGTCGGCCAGCACCGAGATGCGCCCGGCCCGGTAGCACGCCTCCAGGGTGAACGGCAGGTCGCTGCCGATCCGCATGTCCTCGGGGTAGCGGATGGCGTGCCGTTCGAGCAGCTCCCGCCGGAACAGCTTGGTGTTGGCCAGCGACCGGGGCAGCGGCGAGTCGAACAGGTCCAGGTCGGGTTCGTCGCGGGCGAAGATGTCCTGGTAGATGTGCCGGCTGTTGACGCCGACCACCCGGCCCAGCACCACGTCGGAGCCGTACGTGTCGGCCGCGGCCACCAGCCGGCGCAGCGCGTCCGGACCCAGGTGGTCGTCGGCTCCGACGAAGAACACGTAACGGCCGGTGGCGACGTCGAGCGCCCGGTTGCACGGGCCGGCCGGGCCGCCGGAATTGGCCTGGTGGATGACGGTGAACAGCTCCGGATAGCGCTGCGCGAAACGGTCCAGCTCCGCGCCGCTGCGATCGGTCGAGCCGTCGTCCACGGCGACGATCTGCAGCCGTTCGCGTCCGATGGTCTGCTCCACCAGCGAGTTCAGGCACTGCGTGAGGTACGGCATGGTGTTGTAGACCGGCACCACGATGCTGACGTCGGGCACGCTCATCGCGCGGTGTTCTCCTTGATCGTGCGGCCGGCCAGCAGGCGCCGGTAGAGCGCGTCGAGCACCCGGGCCTGGGCCTCCCAGGTCCACGCGGGCAGCGGACTGTCCGGTCCTTCGTAGACCCCGCGGTAGCGGACCGGATCGGCCAGCACGGCCCGGACCGCCCGCGCCAGGTCGGCCGCGTCCCGGGCCCGGAACACCTCACCCTGCCCGGTGGCCCGGACGGTCCCGGCCATCGTGCGCACGTCGCTGACCACGATGGGCAGGCGGGCGTGGGAGTACTCGAAGAACTTGGTGATCAGCGCGATCTCGTGGTTGGGCCAGTGGTGCAGCGGGATCAGCCCGGCGTCGGCCGACGCCAGCAGGGCCGGCACCTGCCGGTGCGGCACATAGGGCACGGTGTGGACCCGGTCGGCGACTCCGAGCCGGGCCGCGGTGGCGAGCAGCTCCCGCACGTACGGCGCAGAGGCGTCCCCGACGACCAACGCGAGATGCACACCCTCCAGCCGGGGCAGCGCCGCCACGACCGTGTCAAGTCCACGCTGGACAGTGGCGGATCCGCTGTAGACGAGCAGCGGCGTCGTGTCGTCCAGGCCGCACAGCCGGCGCAGATCGGGCGCCACGCCGCTGTCCCGCGGTGGCGTGGTGACCGCCGGGGCGTTGAGCACGACAGCCGGCAGCTCGGCCAGGCGGTGCTCGCGCTGCAGCAGCTCGGCCAGCATGGGGGAGACGGTCACGACCGCGTCCGCGTACGGCACGTACTCCCGCTCGTAGGCCAGATGGGCGGGCAGCCACCGCGCGTTGTCCCGTCTCGGCCGGGCGCCGGGCAGGAACTCGTGCGCGTCCCACAGCAGCTTGACCGGACGACCGGCGGCCCGGGCCCGCAGCGCCGCCCGCGCCCCCACTCCCAGCATCCGGAAGTCGTGCGCGTGGATGAGGTCCGGCGCCAGCTCGTCGATCACCGCACCGAAGGCCCGCTCGTAGTTCCACAGGCCGGGCTCCAGCCGCCGCCAGGCCCGATCGCCCTCGACGGCCCGCCAGAACCACACCTGCGCGTACTCCAGGGGACGCCGGGCCCACCGCGCCGCGCGCAGCAGCGGTCCACCGCGGGCCAGCAGCCGGGCGCGCAGGCCACCCGTTCCTGTCGCGGGACCGGTCATCACGAGCAGGCGCACCTCCGCGCCGCCGAGCCGCCACTGCTCGGCCACCCCGGTCGGTGAACAGCCCAGCAGGACGACGTCCCACCCCGCGTCGGCGGCCGACTGGGCGGTCTTCTGCACCCGGGAGTCGCCCACGACGCCGTTGTCGACCAGCATCACGACACTCCGGCCGGCCCCGGCCTCGTCGATCGTCACGTACGCCTTCCCCGAGCCTGCCGATCTGCCATACGAATGCCGGCGAGTGTATAGGGCCGCCCGGAAAAGGCAATCGGCGTCGGGAATTCGGCTGCTATTGGCATTGTCGCCATTTACCGGTCAGCTGATGTTAACCGGCGTACGTCGTGGAAAGCCGCAGGTGCTTCCGCGTTCTACCTGCATTATCCACCGGCTATTAACCCGCCGGCCGTTCTCGCTGCGTAATTTCCAGCCCGTGCCCCGCGCGCCGCGGGGGCTCGCACTGCGATTCGCTCACGCCAATGCGCTCGTCCTCATTGCGGAGTTGAGAGGTTCACCATGGATGCCCTGCCCGAAGTCAGCGTGGTCATTCCGACGCGTTTCCGTCCGGAACTGGTGACGCGTGCGGTCCGCAGCGCGCTGACCCAGACGGTGGGCAACCTCGAGGTCATCGTGGTGGTCGACGGCCCGGACGAGGCGACCAGCGACGCGCTGGCGCTGATCACCGACGCGCGGCTGCGGGTGCTGGTGCTGCCTCGCTCCGGTGGCGCCCCGAACGCCCGCAACGTCGGCGTCCGCGAGGCCCGCGCACCCTGGACGGCCCTGTTGGACGACGACGACGAGTGGCTGCCCCAGAAGCTGGCGGTGCAGCTCGACGCGGCCCGCGACGCCGGGGTGGCGATGCCGGTGGTGGCCAGCCGCCTGATCAACCGCACCCCGCGCGCCGACTCGGTCCTGCCGCGCCGGCTGCCGGCGCCGGGCGAGCCGGTCAGCGAGTACCTCACCGTGCGCCGCGGCCTGTTCTACGGCGACGGCTTCATCCAGACGTCGACCATCATGGCGCCGACCGCGCTGCTGCGCCGCGAGCCGTTCACCGTCGGGCTGCGCCGCATGCAGGAGCTCGACTGGGTGCTGCGCGCGGTCAGCCACGACGAGGTCGACCTGGTCATCGCGGCCGAGGCGCTGGTGGTCTTCCACCAGGACGAGGACCGCCCCCGGATCACCCTGAGCTCACCCTGGGAGGGGCAGCTCGAGTGGCTGCACCGGAGCCGTCACCTGCTCACCCCACGCGCGTACGCGGCATTGCTCATGAGCGTGATCAGCTCGATGGCCGCACCGACCCGCAGCGCCCGCACCTTCGGGATGCTGCTGCGCGACGCGCGCCGGAACGGCCGTCCCGGCCCGATCGACTACCTGACCTTCCTGCAGATCTGGCTGATCCCGCCGAAGCTGCGCCACAACCTGCGCGACCTGGTCCTGGGCCGCCGCCGCGAACAGCGCGCCGGCGTCACGGCGCCGACGACCGCCGAACGGCGAGTGCCGGGGCTCGGGGACCGCAGTGGGGAGCTGGCGCCGGTGTCCACCGAACGGGG
>NZ_JBEZFL010000008.1:95490-232815 GCF_040649415.1 Actinoplanes sp. NPDC048967 | reverse complement strand
CGAGTGCCGGCGCTCGGGGACCGCAGTGTGGAGCTGGCGCCGGTGTCCGCCGAGCGGCGAGTGCCGGGGCTCGGGGACCGCAGTGGGGAGCTGGCGCCGGTGTCCACCGAACGGGGAGTGCCGGCGCTCGGGGACCGCAGTGTGGAGCTGGCGCCGGTGTCCGCCGAGCGGCGAGTGCCGGGGCTCGGGGACCGCAGTGGGGAGCTGGCGCATGACGGCGCCCGGCGGTAGGACCGTCGCGGTCTGGCGCAGTTGCCTGCTGCCCGGCTCGGAGACCTTCATCCGCCACCAGGGCGGCGCGCTGACCCGCTGGCGACCGGCCTACCTGGGCGCCGTCAAGGTCGCGTCCCCGATCGCCGCGGACACGGACGTGATCGCCTTCCCGGACGCCGCCGGCCGGACGGGCTGGTTCCTGCTGCGGCTGACCGGGAGATCGGCCCGGCTGCGCCGCCTGCTGGCCGGACTGCGCCCTGCGGTGGTCCACGCGCACTTCGCCGGTGACGGCTGGCTCATCAGCCGGGCGGCCGCCCAGCTGGGCATCCCCCTGGTGGTCACCCTGCACGGTCTGGACGTGACGAGCCAGGCCCGGCGACCCGGCCTGCGCGGCGCCCGGCACCGCCGGCACCTGCGGACGGTGTTCGCCCGCGCCACCCTGATCATCGCCGTGTCGGAGTTCATCCGGGACCGGGCCGTGGAGCTGGGTGCCGACCCGGCGAAGATCCGCGTGCACCACACGGGCGTACCCCTCGCCGGCGTCCCGGCAGCGGTACCGCCGCGCTGGGACATAGTCTTCGTCGGGCGCTTCGTCGCCAAGAAGGGCATCGACGACCTGCTGGAGGCCGCCGCGATGGTCGGGGACCTGCGCCCGCGGATGCTGTTCATCGGCACCGGCCCGCTGGAGGACACGAGCCGCCGCCGTGCTGCGGAGCTGGGCCTGGACGCGACATTCCTGGGCGCGCAGGACTCCGCTGTGGTGCGGCGGTCGCTGGCCGAGGCCAAGGTGTTCGTCTCCCCGTCGAAGACGGCGCTCGACGGTGACACCGAGGGGCTGCCGACCACGATCCTGGAGGCGGGCAGCGCGGGCCTGCCGACGATCTCCACGTACCACAGCGGGATCCCGGAAGCGGTGGTGCACGGGGAGACCGGCCTGCTCTGCCCCGAGGGTGATCGCCCGGCGCTGGCTGCGGCCATCCGGCAGGTGCTCACCGACCACGAGCTCCGGGGCCGCCTGGGGCGTCAGGCTCGCCGGCACGTGGAAGCCCATTTCGACCTGGACGACCAGACCGGGCGGCTCGAGCAGCTGTACGAGGCCGTCTGCGGGCGGCCCGCGGCCTCGGCCGGATCGCATCCGACGGCGTCGGCCGGATCCTGTGTGGCTCCGGCTTCGGCTGGATCGCACCCCAGGGCGTCGGCCGGATCCCGTACGGTTCCGGCCTCGGCCGGATCGCACCCGACGGCGTCGGACCGGTCCGGCGCGGCCACGCGCGGATCCGGATCCGCGCGGACGTGACCACAACTGTCTACGTCGCGCTGGGCACCCGCCGGATCGCCGCGGCGGTGCACCACGTCGGCGCCCTCGTTGTGGCCGGCACGCGTGTCACCCTGCTCCACACCGACCGGACGGAATGGGCACAGGTTCAATTGCCGCCCGCGGTGACGGTGCATCGGCTGGGCGCGGCCGACGCCCGACGGCTGCTGCTGGCCGCCGACGGCCCGTTGCCCGACGAGGGGCTGCTGATCGCCGGGGACCCCGAGGCGCTGGCCGTGGCGTGGTTCGTCGGCCGCCGGCGTCCGGGCGTGTCCATCCGCCTGGAGCCCTCGCCGGAGCCGGCACGGCGTACCGCGCCGGCCGACCTGGCCGTCGTGACGCCCTGGTACCCCTCGCCCGACGACCCGTACGCGGGGGCGTTCGTGCAGGCCTCGACCGCCGCAGTGTGGCTGGACCACGACCGGGTCTCGATCCTGCACACGCAGAACTGGTACTACTCGCCGACGGGCGTGGCCGGCAACCGCGTCGGGGTCGCCGCGGAACGGCAGGCGGCCCGGTCCGGCCACGCGGTCGTGCTCGACACACCCGAGGGCGAACTGACCCGGGTGGCGGTGCCCACTGCGGCCGGCCGCGGCTACCCGGCGTTCGCCGAGGCGCAGGTCCGGGCCCTGCGCGCCACCCTGCCGACCGGCCGGATCGAGGCGCCGGTCGTGCACGCCCACACCGGCATGCTGGGCGGGGTCGTGGCGATGCGGCTGGCCCGCCCGGACGCCCGGATCGTGGTGACCGAGCACGCGACCTTCCTGCCCGAGGTCCTCGCCCAACCCGCCGCCCGCGACCAGTACGCCGAGATGCTGTCCCGCGCCGACGCCCTGCTCTGCGTGGGCCGGCACCTGCTCGACCAGCTCACCGACTACTTCCCCGAGCACGCCCACAAGCTGAGCATCGTGCCCAACGCCATCGACTTCGACCGGTTCACGGTCCGCGAACGCCCACCCGGCGAGTTGTCACGCTGGCTCTACGCCGGACGGCTGATGGCCCACAAGGGCGTGCTGACCCTGGTCGACGGCTTCGCCAGGATCGCCGCCGAGGACCCTCGGGTGAGCCTGACCCTGGTGGGGACGGGCCCGCTGGCGGACGCCCTCGACCGGCGGATCGCCGGCCTGGGCCTCAGCGGCCGGATCACCCGCCGGCCGGCCGTGCCGCCGGACCAGGTGACCGCGCTGATGCACGAGCACGACCTGCTCGTGCACGCCAGCCGGCTGGAGACCTTCGGCATGACGGTGGTCGAGGCGGTCGCCACCGGTACGCCCGTGCTGGTCGCCCGCAGCCAGGGCCCGGCAGAGACGCTGGCCGGGATCGAGCACCA
Organism: Actinoplanes sp. NPDC048967; assembly: GCF_040649415.1. Taxonomy (NCBI): domain Bacteria; kingdom Bacillati; phylum Actinomycetota; class Actinomycetes; order Micromonosporales; family Micromonosporaceae; genus Actinoplanes; species Actinoplanes sp. NPDC048967. The sequence goes on along the minus strand of NZ_JBEZFL010000008.1, from coordinate 229,957 downwards.
GGCCGGACTGATGATCGAGCCCAGCGAGGATCCGGACGTCATCGCCGACGGCTACCGCCGGCTGTGCAAGGAGCTGGACACTCTGGACCTGCCCCGGGCCCGCGCGACCCTGGCGGCGCGCTACGGCTTCGCTGCGGTGGCTGGCCGCCTCCGCGAGGTCTACCAGCCCGGCGCGGCCGCCCCTGCGCCACCGGCCGTTCCCCAGCAGTCGCCGGGAAATCGTCGCCGGATGTTCCGCCTGGTGCGGTTTTCCGCCGTCACCGTCCCCGACCGGGTCCTGTCCGGCGTCCAGCGGGCGACGTCCGTGCTGCCAACTCCCGGCCCGGAAGCCGTCATCCGCTACCTGCGGCGGATCCCGGCGGTCATCGGCGACCGGATCCCGCGCCGCTGAGCCAGACCTGAACTAGACCATTCTGAGGTCGGGCGACTCCGGGCTCACATACACCCAGAGGTCGAGGATCGTGCCGTCGTCGAGGGCGGGATCCAGCTCACCGACCCTGTTCCAGCCTTCCGACTCGTAGAGGGCGATCGTCGAGCACCGCCCGTTGCCCGAACGCCCGCGCCTGTCCGGCAGCGTGCCGCAGCAGCACCCGGCCCGGACCGTTCCGGCACAGGCCCGGCGCAATGAACAGCCGCGACACCAGGACCAGCGCGTCCGGCGACGGCCGGCGTCGGGTCCTCCGTAGGGGCAATGCAGGGCGACGTGCCCGACGATCCGGGCCGTTGGTCTCGGCCGCTACGACCGCGTCGTGGTGCTGCTCAGCACGCTGCTGACCCGCCGGAGCAGATCGTCCGCGGTGAACGGCTTCTCGATGAAGGCGATGTCCGGGTCCAGCACATGGGTCGAGCCGAGCAGCCCGTTGCTGTACCCCGACATGAACAGCACCGGCAGTCCGGGGTGCCGGGCCGCCAGCAGCTCGGCGAGCCGCGGACCGGACATCCCCGGCATGATCACATCGGTCAGCAGCAGGTCACAGCCCTGGTCGCGGTCCAGTTCCAGCGCCTCCGGCCCGGATGCCGCCGACAGTACGCGGTAGCCGCCCTGACTCAGGATGCGGGCGACGATCCGGCCGAGCGCCGGTTCGTCCTCGACGACCAGCACCGTTTCCTGGTGTCCCTGCGGCACGGCCGCCTCGACCGCACGGGTGACCCCCGCGCCCTGCGCTGTCTCGACCAGGGGCAGGTACACCCGGAAGGTGGTGCCGACCCCGGGCTCCGAGTACACGTTGATGCTGCCGCCCGCCTCCGCCACGATGCCGTACACGGTGGACAGTCCCAGGCCGGTGCCCTGGCCGCGCGGCTTGGTGGTGTAGAACGGCTCGAAGATGTGCGCGGCGACCTCCGGCTCGATGCCCTCGCCGGTGTCGCTGACCTGCAACCGGGCGTACGCGCCGGGCGCCAGCTCGGGGTGCATGTCGAGCTGGTGCTCGTCCAGCCGGGCCCGGTCCGCCTCGATCACCAGCGTGCCGCCCTGGGGCATCGCGTCGCGGGCGTTGAGTGAGAGGTTCAGCAGCACCTGCTGGATCTGACCCGCGTCGGCGTGCACCGTCAGCGGCGCCGGGGCCGGCTCGGTCCGCAGGTCGATGTCCTCGCCGATGGTGCGGTGCAGCATCGCCCGGACCTCGTCGATGGACGCGTTCAGGTCGATGTCCTGCGGCTGGATGGTGTCCCCGCGGGTGAAGACCAGCAGCTGGTGGGTGAGGCTGATGGCCCGGTCGGCGGCGATCCGGACGTGTTCCAGGTCGGCCCGTACGGCGGGGTCGGCCGACTGCTCGGCCGCGAAGTCGGTGTAGTTGACGATGATCGCCAGGATGTTGTTGAAGTCGTGGGCGACCCCGCCGGCGAGCTTGCCGAGGCTCTCCATCCGCTGGGCCTGGTGGGTGCGTTCCTCCACCTGCCGGCGGCGCTCGGCCGCCTGTTTCGCCGCGGCGATGTCGCGGGCCACCACCGAGACCCCGATGATCGTGTTGTCGCGGCCCCGGATGGGGGCCACGCTCACCGCGATCTCGAGCGGCGAGCCGTCCTTGTGCACCCGGGTCGCCTCGTAGTGCAGGCTGCGTTCACCCGCGACGATCCGCGACAGGACGTCGGACTGCTCGCCGAGCCCCGCGCTGTCGGCCAGCATCGACGCCGGGTGCCCGACCACCTCCGCCGCGGTGTAGCCGAAGAGGCGTTCCGCGCCGCCGTTCCAGGCGGTGACCGTGCCGGCCGGGGTGACGCCGATGATCGCGTCGTCGCTGTGCTCCACGACGGCGGCGAGCGTGGCGCGGTGGCTCTCGGCCAGGTCGTGAGCTGCCCGCTCGCGGGCGTCGGCCACGTCCAGGTGCTGCTGGCCGGTGGGGTCGGGGTAGATCGCGCCCCGGCGCAGCATGACGCCGTAGCCGCGCCGCAGCGTCCAGTAGTAGACGCCGACGGCTGCCGTGAGCAGATCCCAGCAGGCCGCGGCCCAAGATCCGGCGGTCATCCCGGCGTGGGCGTGCCCGGAGACCAGCGCACGGTACGCCGCGGAAGCGTGGAAGCCGTGCCCGACCGCGCAGCTGAAGAAGATCAGCGCGGTCGCGGTGGCCAGCCGGTTGGTACGCAGCTGCCCGGCGCGCGCCACCGGGACGGCGATCGCGGCGGTGACCGCTGCGTACGCCACCATGATGACGGTGTTGCCGAGAAGGAAGATCTGGTCCGGCACACCCGTCTGTTCGGACCGGAAGCTGCGGTACTTAGCGGGCGGCGCCGGTGCGTTCGGCGGTGGCGGTGCTCTGCTCGTCCGGGGGAGCGGCCGGCACGGTGAACCAGAACCGGCTGCCACCGCCCGGATTCTCCCGCACCCCGACCTCGCCGCCGTGGCGTTCGATGATGCGGTGCACGATGGCCAGTCCCAGCCCGGTGCCGTGGTACGGCTGGCTGCCGTCCGCCCTGATGAACGGGTCGAACACGGTCGCGCGCTGGGCCGCCGGGATGCCGATGCCCCGGTCGGCGATCTCGATGCGCCAGCCGCCCGCCTCCAGCGCCGTGCCGGTGATCTCCAGGCACGGCTGCTGCCCGGCGGGGGTGTACTTCAGGGCGTTGCCGACGAGATTGTCGACGACCTGGCGCAGCAGGACCGGGTCCCCGTCGACGCCGGGCAGCGGCCCGATCATGATCGTGGGCTGTTGCCCGCCCGTGCCGCCGACCCGGTCCCGGATCACCTCGGCCACCAGCCGGTTCAGATCCACCTCGGTACGCCGTAACGTCCGATTGTCCGCTGTCGCGTAGTTCAGCAGGTCGTCGATCAGCGACTGCATCCGCTGGGCGCCCCCGTACAGGCGCTCCAGGAACTCCCGGTGCTCCGGCTCCAGCCGGGGCGCGGCCTCCTCCCGCAGGAAGTCGGCGTAGCCGGTGATCCGCGCCAGCGGGCTGCGCAGGTCGTGGGCGACGACGCCGGCGAAGCCGACCAGTTCCTCCTCGCGCCGGCGCAGCTGCTGCTCGACCGCCTCCCGGCGGTTGATGTCGTCGCGCAGCGCCGCGGTGGCCGCGTCGACCCGGCGCAGCGCGCGGTCGCGGGAGCTGACCACGGTGCCGGTCAGGGCCGCGAGCAGCGCAGTGATCAGCGTGCCGATCAGGGCGGCGACGACGTCCAGGTGCAGCGCGGTGCCGGCCAGCACCAGCTCGGTGGGCGCGACGGTGACCTGCCAGGTGCGCTGGGGCACCGGGATCGGCAGGGTACGGGCGGGCCGGCTCTCGTCGATCGCCGCGCTCGGCAACCGGCGCCCGACCGGGGTGGCGACGCCGTTCGACGCGTCCGAGAGCGTCACGGCGACCGTCTCCCCGGCGATCCGGCTGATCGCCTCCTGGAGGAAGTCGCCGCCGCGCAGAGCCATCACCATCCAGCCCCGGAACTGCCCGGCGTCACTCGCCGACGGGGAGGTGGAGTAGACCGGCGCGGCCAGCGCGAAGCCCAGCTGCTGGGCCTCGTGCGGTACGGCGGCGTCCTGCAGCAGGCGGTAGCTCGCACTGACCGCGACCTGGTGACCTTCGCGGGCCTGGCTGAGCGCCGCCGCCGCCTCAGGTGCCGCCGCGAGGTCCTGGCCCGCGGCTGAGCCGCTGCCGTCGATGGCCCGGTTCAGGACCACGAACAGATGCTCGGAGGTGTGCCCCGGCGCCGGCTGCAACCGCAGGCCGGGGTGGCCGGCGCGGCGCCATGCGGCCTGGACCCGGGGAATTTCGGGGTCGGTGGCCGGCACGACCAGCGCCACGCCGGTGGCACCGGGCAGCCGTTGCCGGTCCGTCGCGGCGGTGATCGCGTCGAACTCCGGTCTCGACAGCTGCGCCTGGGCGCCGACCGCGGCGGCGAGGTCGAGCAGGGAAGTGGTGTAGCGCCGCATCTCGGCGGTCAGGGTGCGCGCGACCATCGTGGTCCGCTGCTCCAGCGCCTGATCGAAGCGGTCCTCGGCGGCCCGCCGCAGCGCGCCCACCGCCAGCACGGTACCGATCATGCCGAGCGCCACGACGAGAACGACGATCCGCGACCGACGTCCCCGGGCGCGGGGTGCACCGCCGGCCGGGGTCTGCACCGTCGGCGCGGGTATCACTCGGCTCAGGCTACGCGGCCGGCCGGCCCGGCACGGGCGGATCGGGCGAACCGTCCCTGCGGCTGATCGGCGGCCGGCGGGTCGGCCGGCCGCCCTGGCGGTCAGTAGCGGAAGGTGCTGACCAGCCCGTTCAGCGTCGCCGCGGCGTCGACGAGCGACCGGGCGGTCGTCTGCGTGGTCTGCGCGCCCGCGCTGGCCTGCTCGGCGGCCTGGGCCACGCCGACGATGTTGGTGGCGATCTCGCCAGCACCGACGGCCGTCTCGCCGACGTTGCGGGACATCTCCTGAGTCGTCGCGGTCTGCTCCTCGATGGCCGACGCGATGGTCAGCTGGGTGTCGTTGATCTCGGTCACCACGGTGGAGATCCGGGCGATGACGGCCGCCGCCGCGCCGGAGCCCTGGCTGATCGCCTCGACCTTGCGGGCGATCTCCTCGGTGGCCGACGCGGTCTGCTGGGCCAGCTCCTTGACCTCGCCGGCGACCACGGCGAAGCCCTTGCCGACCTCGCCCGCGCGGGCGGCCTCGATGGTGGCGTTCAGGGCGAGCAGATTGGTCTGCGCGGCGATGTCGGTGATGAGCTTGACCACGGTCCGGATCTCGGCCGACGAGGCGCCGAGGCGGGTCACGGTCTCGTCGGCCTCCCGCGTGGCCTGCACGCCGCCGCGGGCGATGTCGCTGGCCCGGGAGGCGCTGCGCGAGATCTCCGCGATGGAGGCGTTCATCTCCTCCGCGGACGCCGCCAGCGTCGACACGATGGTGGAGACCTCCTCGGCGCTGGCGCTGACCACCCCGGCCTGCGCGCTGGTCTCCTCGGCGCCACCGGCGAGCTGGGTGCTGACCGTACTGAGCTCGTCGGCGGCGTCCGACACCTGCCGCGCCCCGGCGGCGACCGCGGCGACCAGCTCCTGCATCCGGTCGGCGAAGCGGTTGAAGCCGCCCGCCGCCTCGGCGATCTCGTCCCGGGCGTCGTCGTGGATCCGCTGGGTCAGGTCGCCGTCGCCGTCGGCGATCTCGGCGAGCCGGTGGTTGAGGGTGCCGAGCGGCCGGATGATGGACCGGACCAGCACGAAGGCGAGCACGGCGCCGAGCAGGACGGTGAGCGCGCCGGACGAGACCATGACCACCGAGGACCGGTCGGCGGCGGCCGAGGCGTCGGTCATCGCGGCGGTGGACCGGGCGTCGATCGAGGACGTGAGCGCGTCCACGCTCGTGGCGATCTCGTTGAAGATCTTGATCTCGTCGACGGCCACCAGCTGGTTGGCCCGCGCGACCTGCGTCGCGGCGCCGCTGCGGTACGCCTCGACGATGGTGCGGTCCAGCGCGGAGAACTCGTCGAAGTGCTGCGTGATGCGGTCGATCAGCTCCGCCTCCGCGGCGGTGATGCGGGCACCGCGAACGGCCTGCAGCTCCTGGCGGAACGAGGCGGCCGAGGCAAGGAACGCGGCGCGCGCCTCGGCGGTGTCGGCGGCGGCGCCGTCGACCCCGCGGACGATGTCGAACGCGTACGCGGTCTGCCAGCCGTTGAAGTCCGCCGACCGGAACTTGACCTGCTTGGCGAGCTGGTTGGCGGTCGAGTAGTCGGCGAGGGTGGCGGTCGCGCGCGACTGGTCGGCGATGGCTGACAGTCCGACAGCCACCACCGCGGTCAGCAATGCCAGCAGCACCACCATGGCGGCGACCAGCCGGCTACTGATGCGGATCCTGCGCAACCCGACCTTCATGTGTCCCTCGCCCCGTTCCTCGGCATGCTTCCTATGTCCGGATCGGCCGCGGTACCGCCGGTCTGAGAAGTCAGCGCCGACATCTCCGGCCATGGCTGTACCCTGCCCGCTGTGGATCACCAGCCCCCGCCCGCGCCGCCCGGCCCGCAGTACCCGGCCTACACGCCGCCGCCCCCGCCCCGGCCGGCCTGGAACGGCAAGACCAACGGCTTCTCCATCGCCTCCCTGGCCCTGGCCCTGCTGGGTTGCGCCGGGCTGCCGAGCATCATCTTCGGCGTCATCGGCCTGCGGCAGAGCAAGCGCAACGGCGACCGGCGGGGCCGCTTCTACGCGATCGCGGGGCTGGTCGTCTGCGGCCTCTGGGTGCTCGCCATCGCGGTGGCGATCGGCGTGGCCGCCGTACGGGATGCCGCCGACGGCCCGGACCGCGACGCCGGCGGCGCGATCAACGGCGCTCGCGAGATCAAGGTGACCGAGCTGCGGGTGGGTGACTGTCTCAAGGACATCAGCTCGCAGACCGGCAGCTACGTGAACGTGGTGCCCTGCTCGACGACGCACTACACCGAGGTCTTCGCGGTGTTCCCGCTGCCGGAGGGCGAGTGGCCGGGCGACGGACGGGTCAAGGAGGCGGCCGAGGCCGGTTGCGGTGACCGCTACGCCGACTATGCCGGCGTGAAGCTGGACGAGGACTCGTGGACCGTGCTGGCCGTGCCGCCGGAGAAGCTGGACTGGCCGTCGGAGCCCGACGTGCTGTGCCTGGCCCACCACCTGCGGGTGCCCACGACCGGCTCGCTACGCCGCTGATCCCGCTGCGCGGGCAGCGGGACCGGCGGATCGGCGGGATTCAGCCGGCCAGGGCCGGGCGGCGCATCAGCCGCGCCCGCAGCGGCGGCAGCCAGCGCACCAGCGCGGCGGTCCGCTCGTTGGAGCCGTAGGCGAGCAACGTCAGGAAGACGCCGTAGACTGGCAGGTGCCCGAGCAGCTCGGTGCCCCCGAAGAGCAGCAGGGTCGCGTTGAACGGGATGCCCGCGACCAGGACGGCCACCTGGGGCAGCGCGCCGGAGATCACCAGCAGGCCGAACAGCAGCTCGGTGGCGCCCGCGACCGCGACGAAGGTGTCCGGGCTCAGGTGGATGCCGACCAGCGAGAAGACGTCGAGCTGCGGGTAGAGGTGCAGGGTCTCGCGGGCCAGTGCGGGGTTGGCCAGTTTCTCCGCGAAGGCGAGCGTGATCAGGGCGCCACCAGCACCGAGCCGCAGGCCGAACAGCGCCCGGCGCAGGGTCGCGGCGTCCGGCTCCACCCGGCCGAAGGTCTCGTCCGACGGCGGCACGAAGGCCAGGAACACCGCCACGCCGAGCAGGTCCATGGCCGAGAGCAGCCCGACCGGCCCGGTGAGCAGCAGGGCCAGCGGCCCGATGACGGTGAGGGCCAGTGCCGCGGGACGCAGCCGGATGCCCGTGATGAACCAGATGCCCAGCGCGCCCTCGGCGAGCAGCAACGCCACGCCGCCGGTCAGGTGCTCGACCTCGAGGTCGTGGGTGAGGAAGTGGCCGGTGACCGCGGCGGCCAGCAGCGAGACGCCCAGGTGGATGGCGAGCAACCGGGGGACGTACGGGATGATCCGGCCGGCGAACCGCAGCGGCCGCAGCTCCGGCGTGGGCAGGTACCGCACGGCGACATACCGCCACCCGATGGTGGCCAGGACGACCGCGACGATCAGGCCGAAGGTGACCGGCCGCAGGGCGAACGCCCAGTCGGTGGGGTAGGAGCCGGGCTCGTCGACGAACCATTTCTCGTGCGCCGAGGCGGGGGAGGGCGACGCCAGCAGCGCCACGGCGGCGGCGCCCGCAACGGCGGCACCACGTCCCAGAGTGACCTTCATCGTTCCCGCTCCCTGTGCCCCGGCGCCGCTCTGTCGCGGCGCCTGTCCTGCTGTACGTCGTCCTTTCTACGGGTGGGTTGAGCTCTGTGGGGCGCCGGCGGCCCAGGTCAGGACCAAAGTCCCGGGCATTCGGGACCCTCTGCGGGGACAGGGCCCGCCAGGGCGGGGCGGGTTCAGGGATTGGCGCGGCCGAGCGTGCTCTGGCGGGGGATCAGGCGGTGCTCGGCCAGCAGCTCCACCCCGGGCACCGGGCCCGGGCTGCCGATCCGCATGATCAGCCGGTCCACCGCCAGCTGCGCGATCGCGGTCTTGTCGGGCGAGATGGTGCTGATCGTGGGATGGCTGTAGCGCCCGTCCTCGATGTCGTCGTAGCCGATGATCGCGATGTCCTCGGGGATGCGCAGCCCGCGCTCCAGGATGGTGTGGATCGCGCCGGAGGCGACCAGGTCGCTGTAGCAGAACACCGCGTCCGGTGGGTCGGCCCGGTCGAGCAGCGCGGCCATCGCGGTCACGCCGTCGATCCGGTTGAACCGGGCGGTGCTGATGATCAGCGATTCGTCGACCGGGAGCCCGGCGGCGGCGTGGGCCGCGCGGAAGCCGCGGGTGCGCAGCTGGGCCGCCTCGCCGGTCGCGTACGGCTGGTCGCCGATGGCCGCGATCCGGCGCCGGCCCAGCGAGATCAGGTGGGTGACGGCGTCGGTCGAGGCGGCGATGTCGTCGATGCCGACGTGGTCGAACGTGCCGTCGGAGACGCGTTCGCCCAGCACGACCAGGGGCAGGGCAAGATCACGCACGGTGAGATCCTGCTGGGACAGGCCCAGCGGACTGATGATCATGCCGTCGAAAAGGAAGCCCCGCGAGCCGCGGCCGATCAGCTCACCCTCGTGCTGCCGGTCGCCGTCGGTCTGATCGATCAGGACGTTGTAACCGCCCTTGCGGGCGGCCGGGATGATCGCCTGCAGCAGCTCGGCGAAGTACGGCGTGTCCAGGTACGGCACCACGACAGCGATCTGCCCCGACCGCCCGTTGGCCAGGTTGCGGGCGAGCACGTTGGGCCGGTAGCCGAGTTCGGCGATGGCCCGCTCGACCTTCTCCCGGGTCGCCGGCGCCACCTGGGCGTAGCCGTTCACCACGTTGGAGACCGTACGGGGGGACACCCCGGCGAGCTCGGCAACGTCACGCAGTGTGATGTCGCGCATGAGGCCCCTCCTTGCTGAGGCGGGCGACGGTGTGCCCGAGGTGACGATCGTATTTCCGAGAGGTTGCCTCTTGCCAGAGCCGTGGAGCCGGTGCATAGTCCTTTGCAGCGCTGCAATCGTAACTTACAACACACTTCACCGGGGATGGACGCCACGGTCGTCCGGGCTCTCTCCCGCGGTTCCGGTCCCGCCTGCTGACTACGCAGAGCGAGGAGCGGCGATCCCCCATGCGCGAAATCCAGCCAGGAGGCCACCGAATGAGTTCCCGGAAGAGCCCGACCATGAGACGTCTCATCATTGCGATGCCCGTGCTGTCCCTCGTTCTCGGCGTGGCCGCCTGTTCGGGCGGCGACGAGGGTGGCGGCACCTCGGCCAAGCCGACGAACTGCACCAACAAGATCGTTCACCCGGAGGCCAAGGCCGTGTCGGTCTGGGCCTGGTACCCGAACATGGCCAAGGTCGTCGACAACTTCAACAACGCCCACACCGACGTGCAGGTCTGCTGGACCAACGCGGGCCAGGGCGCCCCGGAGTACGCCAAGTTCCAGACGGCGATCTCCGCGAAGAAGGGCGCACCCGACGTGATCATGCTGGAGGCGGACCAGCTGGTCGGCTTCGAGATCCAGGAGGCCCTGGTCGACCTGGCGCCGTTCGGGGCCAACGACGTGAAGGCCAAGTTCAGCGCGGGCGCCTGGAAGGACGTCTCGCAGGGCGACGCCGTGTACGCCATCCCGGTCGACGGCGGCCCGATGGCGATGATCTACCGCACCGACGTCTTCGCGAAGTACGGGATCAAGACCCCGCCGAAGACCTGGGCCGAGTACGCCGAGGCCGCCGCCAAGGTGAAGGGTGCGGGCGGGCCGAACTTCGGCGACTTCGGCAGCAACGTGCCGGCCGTGGCGACCGCGCTGATGATCCAGAAGGGCGCCGACCCGTTCACCTACGACCTGGCCGACAAGCAGAAGATCACCATCAAGCTCGACGACCAGGCCACCAAGGACGTGCTCAACTACTGGGGTGGGCTGGCCACGAAGAAGCTCATCGGCACCGAGGACCAGTTCACCACCGACTACATCGCCGGCGTGGTCAACGGCAAGTACGCGACCTACGTCTCCGCCGCCTGGGCGCCCGGCTACCTGACCGGGGCCGGCGTCGGCAGCGGCAAGGAGAAGGGCAAGTTCGCCGTGGCGCCGCTGCCGCAGTGGGACGCGAACGCGCCGGTCTCGGTCAACTGGGGCGGCTCGACCTTCGCGGTGACCTCGCAGGCGTCCGACAAGAAGGCCGCGGCCGAGGTGGCCAAGGGCCTCTACGCCGACGAGGCGTCGCTGACCGACGGCTGGAAGACGCAGACCATCTTCCCGCTCAACCAGGACGTGCTGAAGTCCGACGCGTTCGTCACCAACAAGGTCGACTTCTTCAACGGGCAGACGGCGAACAAGGACATCTACATCCCGGCCGCGAACGCGTACCAGGGTGCGACGTACAGCCCGTTCACCGTGTACTACTACGCCCAGCTGCAGGCCCAGATCGTGAAGATCAACAGCGGCAAGACCACGGGTGACCAGGCCGCCACCGAGCTGCAGGACATCATGGTCAAGTACGCCAAGAGCCAGGGCTTCACCGTCCAGTGACCGCCGGCCGGACGGCCGCCCGGGTCCACCGTGCGGCGGCCGTCCGCCCCCATCCGTGGCTGCGACGACGCCGCAGAGGAGACGTGAACCCCATGGCCGTCATCAGATCGACCCCACCCGCGGCGCTGCGCGACAGCACCGGCGTACCCCGGGCCACCGCGCCGCCCCGGCGCCGCCGATCGGCGCGCCGCGGCGCCGCCGGCTGGCTCTTCATCTTCCCGTTCCTGGTCGTGTTCGCGGTCTTCCTGGTCGCGCCTCTGCTGTACGCGGGTTACCTGAGCCTCTACACCAAGGGACTCGCGACCGGCACGACGTTCGCCGGGATCGACAACTACACCCGGGCGTTCACCGACCCGTCGTTCCTCAGAGGACTCTGGCTGGTGCTGCGGTTCAGCCTCGTGGTGATCCCGCTGCAGATGCTCGTCGCGCTGGTCGCGGCGCTGGTGCTGGACGAGGTCACCGGCCGGCTGGCCCGCTTCTCGCGGCTGATGATCTTCCTGCCGTACGCGGTCCCGGCCGTGCTCGGCGCGCTGATGTGGGGCTTCCTCTACAGCCCCAGCTTCGGTCCGCTGGAACAGATCTCGTCGCTGTTCAACGTGCAGGCGCCGTTCCTGCTCAGCCAGGGCAACATCTTCTACGGCCTGCTCAACGTGGTCACCTGGCAGTGGTCCGGCTACTACATGGTGATCATCTACGCCGCGCTGAAGAGCATCGACACGTCCGTCTACGAGGCGGCCCGCATCGACGGGGCGAGCTCCCGGCAGATCGCACTGCGCATCAAGGTGCCGATGGTGTCGTCCGCGTTCGTGCTGATCCTGGTCTTCTCGCTGATCGGCACGCTGCAGTTCTTCGCCGAGCCGCAGATCCTCGGGCCGATCGCCAACGGCTCGGTCACGCCCGACTTCACCCCCAACATCTACGCGTTCAACCTGGCCTTCGCCTACGCCCAGTTCAACTACGCCTCGGCGATCTCGTTCGCCCTGGGCTTCGTGGTCTTCCTGGCCGTCGCCGTGTTCATGGTCGTCACCCGCAAGCGAGGGAGCATCTTCACGTGAGCCACCGCCACCTCGGGGCGAAGCTGTTCCTGCTCGCCCTGGTCTGCTACTTCCTGGTCCCGGTCTGGTGGCTCGTCGTGGCCAGCACCAAGAACGCCGAGGGCCTGTTCTCCGGCTCGGGCGCCCTGTGGTTCCACGGCTTCCACCTCGTCGACAATCTGAAGGACCTGGTCACCTTCAACAACGGCGAATATCTGCGCTGGCTGGGCAACTCCGTGCTGTACGCGCTGGCCGGCGGGATCGGCTCGACCGTCATCTCGGTGCTGGCCGGCTACGGCTTCGCCAAGTTCAGCTTCCGCGGCCGCAACCTCACCTTCGCCCTGGTGCTCGGCTCGGTCATGGTGCCGCTGACCGCCCTGGTCATCCCGACGTTCGTGATGATGAGCAACGCCGGGCTGACCGACACGGTCTGGGCGGTCATCCTGCCGTCGCTGCTGAGCCCGTTCGGCGTCTACCTGATGCGGGTCTACACCTCGGCCTCGGTGCCGGACGAGCTGCTCGACGCGGCCCGCATCGACGGCGCCGGTGAGCTGCGCACGTTCCTGCGGGTGGCGCTGCCGCTGATGCGCCCCGCGGTGGTCACCGTGCTGCTGTTGTCCGTCGTGGCGACCTGGAACAACTACTTCCTGCCGCTGACCATGCTGTCCGACTCGAAGCTCTACCCGCTCACCGTGGGCATCGGCCTGTGGTCGCAACTGGCCAGCTCCAACAACGGCGGCGGGCAGTCGCTGTGGAGCCTGATCATCACCGGTTCGCTGGTGTCCGTCGTCCCGCTCGTCATCGCCTTCCTCACCCTGCAGAAGTACTGGCAGGGCGGGCTCGCCGTCGGCAGCCTCAAGTGACATCCCCCTCGACCCCCGGGAGACCCGTGCTTTCCGCCAGCTTCACCCTCGATCCCGCGTTCACCGTCGCGCCGGTGTCCCGCCGTACCTTCGGGTCCTTCGTCGAGCACATGGGCCGCTGCGTCTACACCGGGATCTACGAGCCGTCGCACCCGACCGCGGACGCCGACGGTTTCCGCCAGGACGTGCTCGCGCTGACCCGCGAGCTGGGCGTCTCGGTCGTGCGGTATCCCGGCGGCAACTTCGTCTCCGGCTACCGCTGGGAGGACGGCATCGGCCCGGTCGCCGACCGGCCGGTGCGCCGGGACCTGGCCTGGCACAGCCTGGAGACCAACGAGATCGGCATCGACGAATTCATGCGCTGGGCGCGCAAGGCCGGGGTGGAGGTGATGTACGCGGTGAACCTCGGCACCCGCGGCGTGCAGGAGGCGCTGGACGTGCAGGAGTACCTGAACCAGCCCGACCGCACCCACCTGGCCCGGCTCCGGCAGGCCAACGGCGCGACCGAACCGTACGGCATCACCATGTTCTGCCTCGGCAACGAGCTCGACGGCCCGTGGCAGACCGGGCACAAGACCGCCCACGAGTACGGCCGGCTGGCCATGGAGACGGCCCGGGCGATGCGCAGTGCCGAGCCCGGGCTGGAGCTCGTGGCCTGCGGCAGCTCGTCCTCCTCGATGCCGACGTTCGCCGCGTGGGAGGCCGAGGTCCTCGAACTGACCTACGACGCCGTGGACTACATCTCCGCGCACGCCTACTACGAGCCGGTCAACGGCGACCTGGGCAGCTTCCTGGCCTCGGCGGTCGACATGGACCACTTCGTCACCAGCGTCGCGGCCACCGCCGACAGCGTCGGGGCCAAGCTCAAGAGCGCCAAGAAGCTCAAGATCTCCTTCGACGAGTGGAACGTCTGGTACCAGAGCGCCTTCCAGGCGACGCAGGAGACCGAGTGGCGGGTGGCCCCGCGGGTCATCGAGGACTCGTACACCGTCACCGACGCCGTGGTGGTCGGCAACCTGCTGATCTCCCTGCTGCGGCACAGCGACCGGGTCACCGCCGCCTGCCAGGCCCAGCTGGTCAACGTGATCGCCCCGATCCGCACCGAGGCGGGCGGCCCGGCGTGGCGCCAGACGATCTTCCACCCGTTCGCGCTGACCTCCCGCCTGGCCCGCGGCGAGGTGCTGCGCGTGGAGCCGCGGTCGCCGCGGTACGACACCGCCCGCTTCGGCTCGGTGCCGCTGCTGGACGCGGTCGCCACCCACGACGCCGGCAGCGGCGACGTCACTGTCTTCGTGGTGAACCGGCACCTCACCGAGAGCCTCGACCTGGTGGTGTCGCTGGCCGGCTTCGGGGCGGGTCTGCGGGTGACGGAGTCGTGGACGCTCGCGGACGAGGACCTCCACGCCATGAACACGGCCGACGACCCGGAACGCGTGGTGCCCGGCCCGGCCAAGGACGCGGACGTCACCGACGGCGTCCTGCGGGCGAGCCTGCCCCCGGTGTCATGGACCGCGATCCGGCTCACCACCGGCTGATCAGAGACGATCGGCCGGCCACGGCGACGCTGTTCCACCGACCAGGCCGGACGGCGTCGCCGCGGCGGGGGCGGCCTGCCCGGAGCCGATCGGGAATCGATGAACGAGCAGAACCGCACCGACGAGGACGACCGGCACTGTGAGCCACCGCAACGGCGGCAACGGCAGGGCCAGCACGGTCACGCACATGGCGCCGAAGCCGGTCACGGGCCACCGCCGCTGCCACGCGTACCGCAGGTGGTCCCGCCGGCTCGTGGTGCCCCGATGGTGCAGCGGCAGGCCGACGGCCAGCAGGCCGACCAGAAAGCCGCTCAGGGCCAGGATGAGCACGACGTTGACGATTGGCACGGCCAGCACGGGAGCCAGGATCACGAGAGTGACCGGCAGGACCAGCGTGGCCAGGACCGCCTGCGTCAGGCAGAACCGGACGGCGGCGAACCACCCGGGTGGTGCCAGGCCGGACGGCGGGTTGCCGCGCTCGAGCCACCGGACGAGAAGAACGCAGAAGGGCGCCCCGGCCAGGATCCCGAGCGGGACCAGCACGAGTCCGACCAGGAACTCGGCCAGGCCGCACACGGCCCAGAACACGAGCTGCTCGAGCGCGTCGTGCAGCAAGCCCCAGCCCTCGGCCCATCCGGTGGCCCAGGCGGCGATGCGCCGGGCTGAATCTGCGACCGCGGCACGCATCTCCCACAGGATCACGGCGACGATGAGCGCCGGTACCAGGGCACACAGCCACAGCCGGGGAAGGCGCCCGAAGGTGGCCGTGCCGCGCCAGAAGATCGCGACTCCGGCGCCGAGGTCCCGGCCCGCCGAGGCGGTCTTCCGTACGGTCCGGCCCGGGGGGATTCCGGCGGCGACGGGTACGCGGACGGCCGGGTCGGCTCCGGCCACCGCTGCGCTTCCACGACCTGCTCAACGGCACCGCGCACGCGGGGGAACGCCTTCTCCGGGGTCCTGGGCGAACGGCCGAACCCGTACCGGCCGACCAGCCGACCAGCCATCGAGTGACCACGGCGATCAGCCCGGGCGGCCCCGAACCCGGGCGATGAGGTCGGTGGTGGACACCCCGGCGGTGTAGTGGACCAGCCGCAGCCGGCCGGCCGCGGCCACCGGCCCGTAGACCTCGGCGATCGCCTCCGGGGTGATGTCGTCGCCGTGCACGACCAGCGCGATGTCTTGCTCGTCCAGGAACTCGAGCGTCACCCGGTCCGGCGCCGCGGGCACGACCTCGTCGACGTACCGGCACGCCCCGATCACGGCGACCCGTTCGGCCAGCGTCATGATCGGCCGCCGCTTGTACGCCGCCGCCACCTCGTCGGACAGCACGCCGGCGATCAGCTGGTCGCCGTGCTCGCGGGCCGCCCTCAGCAGGGCCACGTGGCCGGGGTGGAAGAGGTCGCCGACCATGTCCACGTACACGCGCATCGCGTCTCACTGCTCCCAGATGGCGGTGGCCGACAGCGGCTCGGCCTCCTCGAAGACCAGCAGGGTCCGGGTGTTCACGATGCCCGGCATGCCCTGGATGACGTCCAGGACCAGCCGGCCCAGGGCGGCGTTGTCCCGCGCCCGGACCAGCAGGATCGCGTCGAACTCCCCGCCGACCAGCGCGATGTGCACGACCCCGGGCAGCGCGCGCAGCTGCTCGCCCACGTCCCGCCACTCCGCCTGGTGCAGGTTCACCGTCACGTAGGCGGAGGTGCCCAGGCCCGCCGCGACGGGGTCGATGTCGGCCCGGAAGCCCTTGATCACGTTCGCGGTGCGGAGCCGTTCCACCCGGGCGTAGGCGTTGGCCCGGGAGATGTGCAGGTGCTCGGCGAGGGTGCGCATCGACATCCGGCCGTCGCGGGTCAGCTCGGCCAGGATCTGCCGGTCGATGTCGTCGAGGGCGCTGGCCACTTGTCTTGTCCTCCTCGGCTCCGGGCGCCGTTGCCCGGACGATTGGCCGCCTCAGTGCGGCATCACCCGTACATCTTCTCGGTTTTTCCCGGGATGTGGAAACCGATTGGTCGGCGAACGACCATGTCTGCATGACACGTGACCCGCACCACCTTCTGCCGTCGGCCGAGCCGGTCACGCTCATCGACCCGCACGGACGAGCCGTCGACGCCCCCGCCTACCCCGCCCCGGACGACGCGGCGCTGCTGCGGGCCTTCGCGGCCCTGGTCACCGCGCGCCGGCTCAACGATCAGGCGTACGCGCTGGTCCGCCAGGGCCGGCTGGCCGTCTACCCGTCCTCGCACGGGCAGGAGGCCTGCCAGGTCGCCGCCGCGCAGGTGCTCTCCGACGGCGACTGGCTGTTCCCGACGTACCGCGACACGGTCGCCGCGGTGGGCCGCGGTGTGGACCCGGTCGAGGCGCTGTCGCTGCTCAAGGGCGACTGGCACTGCGGCTACGACCCGTACGAGCACAACGTCGCGCCGCACGCGACGCCGCTGGCCACCCAGCTCCCGCACGCCGTGGGGGTCGCGCACGCCGCCCGGCTGCGCGGCGAGCCCACGGTTGTCCTGGCGCTGTGCGGTGACGGCGGCACCAGCGAGGGCGATTTCCACGAGGCGCTCAACTTCGCCGCGGTCCTGCGCGCGCCGGTCGTCTTCTTCGTGCAGAACAACGAGTACGCCATCAGCGTCCCGCTGGCCCGGCAGACCGCCGCCCCGTCCCTGGCGCACAAGGGCATCGGCTACGGCGTACCGGGGGAACGCGTCGACGGCAACGACACCGCCGCTCTGCTGGCCGTGCTCGGAGCCGCCGTGCGGCGCGCCCGCGCCGGCGAGGGGCCGCAGCTCATCGAGGCGCACACGTACCGGATGCAGGCCCACACCAACGCCGACGACGCCACCCGCTACCGCCCGGACACCGAGGTCGCGGCCTGGGTCGAGCGCGACCCGATCACCCGGCTCGAGACCCACCTGCGCGAGCGGCACCTGCTGGATGACGCGCAGCTCGCGGACATCACGGCGGAGGCCGAGAAGGTCGCCACCCACCTGCGTGACGGCCTCAACCGCGACGTCGAGCCGGACCCGGCGATGCTGTTCGACCACGTGTACGCCAGTCCCACCCCGCAGCTCACCGAGCAGGCCGCGCTGGTCGCCGACGAGCTCGAGCGCGAAGGAGCGCTGCGATGACGGTCACGGCCACCGACCACGTCAAGCTGACGATGGCCCAGGCGCTCAACCGGGCCCTGCGTGACGCGATGGCCGCGGACCCGGCGGTGGTGGTCTTCGGCGAGGACGTCGGGGCGCTCGGCGGCGTCTTCCGGATCACCGACGGCCTGACCGCCGAGTTCGGCGACAACCGGTGTTTCGACACGCCACTGGCCGAGTCCGGCATCGTCGGCGTGGCGGTCGGCATGGCGATGAACGGCATGCGCCCGGTGGTGGAGATGCAGTTCGACGCGTTCGCGTACCCGGCGTTCGAGCAGATCGTCAGCCACGTGGCGAAGATGCGGAACCGCACCCGCGGCCGGGTCACGCTGCCGATGGTGATCCGGGTGCCGTACGCGGGCGGCATCGGCGGGGTCGAGCACCACTGCGACTCCTCCGAGGCGTACTACGCCCACACGCCCGGCCTGCACGTGGTCGCCCCGGCGACGCCGGCGGACGCGTACGGGCTGATGCGCGAGGCGATCGCCGCGGACGACCCGGTGATCTTCCTGGAGCCCAAGAAGCTCTACTGGGCCAAGGAGGAGGTCGAGCTCGGCGCCCCGGTGCCCGGCATCGGCACCGCCGTGGTGCGCCGGGAGGGCACCGACGCCACACTGATCGCCTACGGACCGTCCGTACCGGTCGCCCTCGAGGCCGCCGAAGTGGCCGCCGCCGAGGGCCGCAGCCTGCAGGTGGTCGACCTGCGTTCGATCGTGCCGTTCGACGACGAGACCGTGTGCGCCGCCGTGCGCAGCACCGGCCGGGCCGTCGTGGTCGCGGAGGCGGCCGGCTTCGCCAGCGTCTCCTCCGAGATCGTCGCCCGGGTCACCGAGCGCTGCTTCCACGCGCTGGCCGCCCCGATCCGCCGGGTGACCGGCTTCGACATCCCGTACCCGCCGCCGAAGCTCGAGCACTTCCAGCTGCCCGGCGTGGACCGCGTCCTGGACGCCGTGGACGACCTGCAGTGGGAGGACTCGTGAGCACGCAGACCTTCCTGCTGCCCGACCTCGGCGAGGGACTGACCGAGGCGGAAGTGGTGCGCTGGCTGGTCGAGGAGGGCGACACCGTCGAGGTCGACCAGCCGGTGGTCGAGGTGGAGACCGCGAAGTCGCTGGTCGAGGTGCCGACGCCCTATGCGGGCCGGATCGCGACCCGGCACGCCGCCGAGGGCGTCACGCTGGAGGTCGGCAAGCCGCTGCTCACCGTCGCGG
This sequence comes from Actinoplanes sp. NPDC048967, assembly GCF_040649415.1. Classification (NCBI taxonomy): domain Bacteria; kingdom Bacillati; phylum Actinomycetota; class Actinomycetes; order Micromonosporales; family Micromonosporaceae; genus Actinoplanes; species Actinoplanes sp. NPDC048967. The sequence goes on along the minus strand of NZ_JBEZFL010000008.1, from coordinate 211,173 downwards.
CGCTGGTCCCGGAGGCGGAGACCTACCGCGAGGAGGAGCAGGCCGGATCCGGCAACGTCCTGATCGGGTACGGCACGACGGGCGCGACGGTCACTTCCCGGCGCCGTCGCCCGCGGGGCCGGCAGGCTCCGGCTGTGCTGCCGCACCGGGTGCCGCTGGTGGTCTCGCCGCTGGTGCGGCGGCTGGCCCGGGAGGCCGGCCTGGACCTGGCCACCGTCGAGGCGACCGGTCCCGGCGGGGTGATCGTGCGGGCCGATGTCGAGCGCGCCCTGGCGCGCGTGACGGTCGCGCCCGCCCGATCGGCCGGTGTCGCGGCCGCCCCGGCGCCCGTCACCGCGGCCGGTCCGCCCTCTCCGACCTCGGCCGCCGCCCCGGCTGCGCCGGCCTCGTTCGTTGCGGCCTCTCCGGCCTCGTTCGCTGCGGCTGCGCCGGATGGTCCGGCGTCGGCCGCTCCGGTCGTGCCGGGGGAGCGCCGGATTCCGTTGACCGGCTTCCGCAAGGCGGTCTCGGCCGCGCTGACCCGAAGCCGCGCCGAGATCCCCGAGGCCACCGTCTGGGTCGATGTCGACGCCACCAGGCTCTGGGAGCTGCGCCAGAGCACCCCCGGCCCGGGCCTGCTCGCCTACCTCGCCCGGTTCGTCGTGGCCGGCCTGCGGCAGTACCCGATGCTCAACGCCCGGGTGGACACCGAGCGGCAGGAGATCGTCGAGTTCGACCGGATCAACCTCGGCCTCGCCGTGCAGGGGGAGCGCGGCCTGGTCGTGCCCGCGGTCGTCGGCGCCGAGACCATGACCACCGGGCAGCTCGACGAGGAGATCCGGCGGGTCACCGCGAGCGCCCGGGAGGGCCGCGTGACGGCGCAGGAGGCCGGGACCTTCACGCTCAACAACTACGGCAGTTTCCGGGTCGACGGCAGCGCCGCGATCATCAACCATCCGCAGGTGGCCATCCTGGGCTTCGGCCGCATCCTGGACCGGCCCTGGGTCGTCGACGGCGAGCTGTGCGTCCGCAAGATCACCCAGATGAGTTTCGTCTTCGACCACCGGGTCTGCGACGGCGGAACGGCGGCCGGCTTCATGCGCAGCGTCGCCGACGCCATCGAGGATCCGGCCTCCGCGATCGCCCGCCTCTGACCAGCGGCTGAGCCCAGGTATGCGCTTACCGGGGAAACCGCTCTGAGGCATTGACATCGGCTGTGGTCGATTCCTAACCTGCGTTGATTCGTTTCAGCCAGGAGGGGTCGCCATGCCGGGTCCGCTGCGTCCGTACCGTCGATGGGGGATCCTCCTGGCCTCCGGCCTGCTCCTGGTCGGCGGCTCGCCGCCCGCCGAGGCCGCGGCGCAGCGGCCCGCCGGCCCTGTCCTGGAACATCTCGACCGGGGCCTGGTGGCCGCGGCCACCGCCGACGGCGTGTTCCTGAGCTGGCGGCTGCTCGGGCCCGAGGCGACCGGCGCGACCGCGACCGGCCTGGCCGGGCCGGACTTCCGGGTCTACCGCGACGGCCGTCCTGTCGCGCTGGTCACCGACAGCATCAACTGGCTCGACCCGGAGGGCACCCCGGCGTCCCGCTACCGGGTGGCCGCGGTCGTCCGCGGGCGCGAGGCCGGCCGCAGCGCCGCCGTCACCCCGTGGGCCGGCGGCCACCACGACCTGCCGCTGCGCAAGCCCGCCGACGGTGTGACCCCGAGCGGGCAGGCCTACACCTACACGGCCAACGACATGAGCGTCGGCGACGTCGACGGTGACGGCCAGTACGAGTACGTCGTGAAGTGGGACCCGTCCAACTCCAAGGACGTCTCGCTGGTCGGCTACACCGGACCGGTCCTCCTGGACACGTACCGGGCGGACGGCACCCTGCTCCACCGGATCGACCTGGGCGTCAACATCCGGGCCGGAGCGCACTACACCCAGTTCCCGGTGTACGACTTCGACGGTGACGGCCGCGCCGAGCTCATGCTCAAGACGGCGCCGGGCACGAGCGTGATCCGGTACGACGCGAGCGGCCGTGAGGTGTCCCGGCGTCACATCACGATGCCCCGCGCCGACGTGCGCGCCGGTTACCGGCACACCGACGACTACCGGCTCAGCGCGGCCGGCTACCGCGAGCACCTGGTGACGATGTTCCAGGGCTGGACCGGGCACCCGGAGGTGGTGGCCGGGCGCTGGCCGGCGACGCTGGAGGCCGCGTTCGGCATCGCCCCGCGGTACGCGTACCCGCTGTCGCGCGCCGACGCCGGGGCCCTGGCCGACTACTTCATCGACGTGTACGCCCCGTCCCGCAGCGCCCGCAACAACCTGCGGGCCTTCGAAGGCTTCATCCTCGACGGCCCGGAGTATCTGACGGTGTTCGCCGGTGCGACCGGCCGCGAGCTGCAGACCGTGCACTATCAGCCCGGACGGCACGACGACGGGCTGATGTGGGGCGACTATGCACTGCCTCGGATAGAGCCGGGCAACCGCGTCGACCGGTTCCTGTCCGGGGTGGCCTATCTCGACGGCCGGCACCCGTCGGCCGTGTTCGCCCGTGGCTACTACACCCGCACCACGCTGGTCGCGTACCGCTGGGACGGCCGCCGGCTGACCGAGAACTGGTCCGTGGACAGCGGCTGGACCCCGATGAGCAACCCGTTCAACGACAACCCGCACGGCCGCGACGGCACCGACCCGCGCTACGCCACCCTCACCAACCAGGGCTTCCACTCGCTCAGCGCGGCCGACGTGGACGGCGACGGACGCCAGGAGATCGTGTACGGAGCCGCGACCATCGACGACGACGGCAGCCTGCTGTACTCCTCGTTCGACACCCTCCCCGAGGGCAGCGCGGCGCCGGGGCAGCGGGTCCGGCTCGGCCACGGTGACGCCATGCACGTCACGGACATCAACCCGGACCGGCCCGGCCTGGAGACGTTCACGGTCCACGAGAACGGCACCGGCGCCCCGTACGGCATGGCTCTGCGGGACGCGGCCACCGGCGAGGTGCTCGCCGGCACGTACTCCGGGCGCGACACCGGGCGCGGGATGATCGGCGACGTGCTGCCGGAGGTCCGCGGCATCGAGTCCTGGGCCAGCATGCCCGGCGGCTCGGAGGCATCCGGCCTGCACACAGCGGCGGGTGCGGTCCTGCCCGGGCCGGTGCCGGGCACCAACCAGAGCATCCGCTGGGCCGGCGACCTGACCACCCAACTGGTCAACGGCGCGGCCGAGGTCACCCCGACCATCGACGACTGGCGGCGCGGCACTCTGCTGACCGCGACGGGCACGCTGACCAACAACGGCACCAAGGGCAACCCGTCCCTGGTCGCCGACATCCTGGGCGACTGGCGCGAGGAACTGCTGGTCCGCACGGCGGACAGCACGGCGATCCGGATCTGTGTGAGCACCGAGCTCACCGGGCACAAGCTCTACACGCTCATGCACGATCCGCAGTACCGGGTCGAGGTGGCCCGCCAGCAGACGACCTACAACCAGCCCTCGTACCCGGGCTTCTATCTGGCCTCGGACACCGACTGGCGGAACGTGCCGCTGCGCCGCTGAGCCGTGCTCGGCACCACCGGCTCTTGACCTTGAAGGTGATCAGGCCCGCAAGCCAGCCGCGGTCAGTCGACGCGGCAGTGTTCGGAGTACGACCTGACGTGGAGCTTCCGGACGGCGTCCGGTTCGAGCAGTACGTTCTCCGCATCCCGGCGGCCGCCATGGTGATCGTGCTCGACGACGACGAACGCGTGCTGATGATGTGGCGACACCGCTTCATCGTGGACCGCTGGGTCTGGGAGCTTCCCGGCGGTTACCTCGACCCGGCCGAGGACTCCATGACCTGCGCCGCCCGGGAGGTCGAGGAAGAGACCGGCTGGCGGCCGCGCGGCATGGAGAAGCTGATCAGCTTCCAGCCGATGGTGGGCACGATCGACCAGGAGAACATCGTCTATCTCGCCCGAGGCGCCGACTTCACCGGCTCAGCTCCGGACATCAACGAGGCGGAGCGCATCGGCTGGATTCCGCTCGCCGAGATTGACCAGTACATCGACAACGGCACCATCGTCGGTGCCGGCTCCGTCTCCGGACTGCTCGCTCTGCTGCTGCGAAAGGCCACCGGCAAGCTCTAGGCGCACGTCAGGACCGGCCGAAGAGCGATCGGCAAGCTCCCAAAGATGGGCCGGGCTGGGGAGCGGACTCGCTGTGCCGTCCTTTTGTCATCTCCGGCGGTTCGTGCAACCTTCCGCCGGTCCGGTCTCGTGATTGTCCCGACCGAACGGATAGGGGTGGGCATGAGCGATCGCGACGCGGCGTTCGCCGAGTACTTCGCGGCCCGGTCGGGGGCCATGCGGGGGACGGCGTTCCTGCTCTGCGGGGACTGGCATCGGGCCGAGGATCTGGTGCAGACCGCGTTCACCAAGCTGTACACGCACTGGCACCGGGTGGCGCGGCACGAGGCGCTGGATCCGTACGTCCGGCAGGTGCTGATCCGCACCTTCATCGACGACGGCCGCCGGGGCTGGTGGCGGCGGGAACGGCCGCGGGAGACGCCGATCGAGCTGGCCGCCCCGCCGGGGTCGGCCGATGACCGGCTGGTGCTGTTGCAGGCGCTCGCCGCGGTGCCGCCCCGGCAGCGGGCCGTGCTGGTCCTGCGCTACTGGGAGGACATGTCGGTCGACGAGACCGCCGCGGTCCTCGGCTGCACGGCCGGCACGGTCAAGAGCCAGGCGGCGCGCGGCCTGGACGCCCTCCGGACGTTGATGTCCCACCCCGTCCCCGCCGAATGAGAACCGTCCCCGCCGAAGGAGAAGAGGCATCGTGAACGAGAACGACCTGCGCGAAGCCATGCGCGCCAGCATGACCCTCGCCCCGCCGCCCCCGATGGAGTCGGCTGCTGCCCTGACCGCCGGCCGCCGGGCCGTACGCCGGCGGGCGGCGCTCGCCGGTGCCGGGGCGACCGCGGCGATGATCGCGGTGACCGCCGTGGCCGTACCGCAGGGCCTGCGGCTCGCCTCGGACGGCGAGAGCACGCCCTGGGCCGGCGGCGGGGTGCCGTCGGCCATGCCGACCCCCTCCGCGGGTGGCGAGAACACCAAGCCGGCCTGGCCGCTCGACGGCGACGGCAAGCCGCAGGAGGACGCCACCGCCCGCTCGGGTGAGCGTTACGAGCAGGGCAAGAAGCTGCTCGAGGAGGTCCTGGCGGTGGTCCCCGACGGCTGGAGCACGCCGACCGGCGAGTCGAAGGACGGCATCCCGCTGCGCGACCACCAGGCGCAGGTCGAGGGCGACAACTCCGGGTCGACCTGGAGCTATCTGGCCTATACGGCGGTCGCCAAGGGTGGCCGGGCCGGTCAGATGCTGGCCGAGGTGCACACCGGGAACAACGGTCTGCCCACCGAGCCGTGCGCCCTCGCCCGGCAGTTCTGGGGGCTGAAGGGTGACTGCGACGTGGTCACGGTCGGAAAGGCGAAAGTGGGGGTGTCACGGGTTCCGAGCGGGACCGGCGGGGTGGAGCAGTGGGCGGCCTACCGGCACCCGGACGGCATCGTGGTCTACGTGGCGCAGAGCCGCACCGCCACCAACGGCGAGAACGTCCAGCCGCCGCTGAAGACGCTGCCGCTGACGGCGTCGCAGCTGGCCGCGCTGGCCACCGACGACCGTTTCCACCTGAACTGAGGGGGACTCAGGTGCCGCAGAACGTCTGGTAGGCACCGAAGTCCTGCGGCGCGGGCGTGGCGTACCGCTCGAAACCGGGGCGCTCGTCGTAGGGCTCGCTCACGGCCGTCACCAGCCGCTCCAGCGGATCCAGGTCGCCGTCCGTCGCCGCGGCCAGGGCCTCCTCGACGAGGTGGTTGCGCGGGATGTAGGCGGGGTTGACCCGCCGCATCGCGTCGGCGTCCGGGCCCAGGGCGCGCCAGCGCGCCACCCAGGCGTCGACGGCAGCCAGGTCGATGAAGAGGCGGCGGACCGGCTCGGCGTCACCGCGGGCGGCGCCGGCCAGGGTACGGAAGAACGCCGTGAAGTCGACGTGGTCGGCGTGCAGCAGGGCGAGCAGGTCGTCGATCAGCGTCGACACCACAGTGGCGTCGACACCGTCGGGCAGCCCCAGCTTGGCGCGCAGGCCGGCCGACCAGGCGACGTTGTACGCGGGCCGGAAGCTGCCGAGGGACTCCACCGCGAGGGCGACCGCCTGCTCCTGGTCGTCGTGCAGGAGCGGCAGCAGGGCCTCGGCGAGCCGGGCCAGGTTCCACTCGGCGACGGCCGGCTGGTTCCCGTACGCGTAACGCCCGCCGTGGTCGATGGAGCTGTAGACCGTCGCCGGGTCGAAGGCCTCCATGAACGCGCACGGCCCGTAGTCGATGGTCTCGCCGGAGATCGTCATGTTGTCGGTGTTCATGACGCCGTGCACGAAGCCGACGAGCATCCACTGTGCCACCAGCGACGCCTGCGCGGCGACGACCGCCTCGAACAGGGCGAGATACGGCTGCTCGGCCTCGGCGGCGTGCGGGTGGTGCCGGGCGATCGCGTGGTCGGCGAGCCGGCGCAGCAGCTCCGCGTCGCCGCCGGCCCGGGCGAACTGGAACGTGCCGACCCGCAGGTGGCTGGCGGCGACCCGGGCCAGCACGGCCCCCGGCAGCGGGGTCTCGCGGTGGACCGTGCGCCCGGTCGCCACCACGGCCAGGGCGCGGGTGGTCGGGATGCCGAGGGCGTGCATGGCCCGGCTGACCACGTACTCGCGGAGCATCGGGCCGACCGCGGCCAGGCCGTCGCCACCGCGGGCGAAGGGGGTGCGCCCGGAGCCCTTGAGGTGGAGGTCACGGACGGTGCCGTCGGCGTCCACGAGCTCGCCGAGCAGCAACGCGCGCCCGTCGCCGAGCCGCGGGGAGTAGCCGCCGAACTGGTGCCCGGCGTAGGCCTGCGCGACCGGGGTGGCGCCGTCGGGGACGGCGGTGCCGGTCAGCAGCCGCACACCCGCGGGGCCGCGCAGCTGAGCGGGGTCGAGACCCAGCTCGGCGGCGAGTGCCTCGTCGAGCACGAGCAGCCGCGGCTCCGGTGCCTCCTCGGCCTGCCAGGGGATCGCCAGGCCGGCCAGCTCACGGGCGAAACGGTTGTCCAGGACGACGGTCGACGGCGGTGCGATGCTCACGCCTGCGAGCGTACGTCGGGACTACTTCTCGAAGGCGAGCTGGTTGTACGGCGACCGGTCGTAGGGCGGGATCTCCCGGTACCCGGCGGCCCGGTACAGGGCGATGGCCTCGGTGAGAGCAGTGTGGGTGCCCAACCGCACCGTCGTCGCGCCGTGCGCGGACGCGTCGGCCTCCACCCGTTCCAGCAGCCGCCGCCCGAGCCCCAGGCCCCGCGCCCGCGCGTCGACCCACAGGTGGCGGATCTCGGCGATCCCGTCACCGAGGCGGCGCCACGCGCCACAACCCACAGGCCGGTCTTCCTCGTACGCGACCAGCAGCGCCCCGTCGTGGCCGGTCAGGTCGCCGGGGTCCACGAGCGCCGCGTCGTCGTACCCCTCCGGGAAGCGGACGGCCAGTTCCGAGGCGTACGCGCGCAGGCACTGCTGGGCGTCGGGGGAGCCGGCATCGACCGGCCGCACCGTGACCGTGGCCAGCCGCAGCAGGCGCCGGATCTGCTCCTGGGCGTCGACGAGTTGCCGGCGCTGGGCGGTGGAGAGCGGCTCCAGCAGGTCACTGATGCCCGCCCGGGAGCGCGCGTCGAGGTCGGCGCGTTCGCGTACCCCGGCTTCGGTCAGCTCGGCGACGCGGACCCGCCGGTCCGCCGGGTGCGCGCGGGTCCGGACCAGGCCCTGCTCCTGCAGCGAGCGCAGCAGCCGGCTGAGGTAGCCGGAGTCCAGGCCGAGCCGGGACCGCAGGTCGCGGACGTCGGCCTGCGCGCCGATCTCGTAGAGCAGCCGGGCCTCGCTGAGCGGGCGGTCCTGGCCGAGATAACGGTCGGTCAGCACGCCCAGGCGGCGGGTGTAGTAGCGGTTGAAGTCGCGGACCGTCTCGATCTGAGCGAGGGCAGCAGCGTCCATCGGGCGATGCTAGCGCGTTCTCTGACTCAGGTCAGAGATTGTCGTCGGCCGCGGGTCGCGCGACCAGGCGCTCCTCGCGAGTCTTCCTCTCGATGGTGATCTGGTGGGTGTGCGGGCGATAGACGAGGTCGACCGGGCCCATCAGCTCCTGGCCGACGCCCCGCCGCCGAGTGCGGGCCGCGAGCCACGCGAGGGCGCCGAGAACCGCCGCCAGCACGGCGGCGGACACCAGCCACGGCACGATTTCTCCCATCCGGGCAGGTTACGCCCGGCTGAGCGGCCGGGAAAGCTCGCCTCGGGTACGGGCGAGTAGCCGGGCCAGCGCAACGGCCGCCCCCTCGGCGACCGTCGGAGACAGTCCTCGCCGTGGCCGGACGGCGAGGGCGACCGGCTCCGGGACGGGCAGGTCGGGGCGGGCCACCAGCCCCTCGAGGCCCTGCCGGAGGGTGGCCATCAGTCCCACGCCCAGCCCGGCCCGTACCGCCGCCTGCATTCCGGCCAGGTGGGCGGCCTCGCAGCCGACCTCCGCCGGCACCCCGTGCGCGGCCAGCGTCTCCAGGGCGCGGTTGCGGATGGCGCACGGCGCGTCGAAGGCCACCAGCGGGACCGGGTCACCGGCGGCCGGCGGCGTCCAGCCCGGGGCGGCGTACCAGGTGAGTTCGAGCTCGCCGACCGCCCGGGCGTCCGGCTCGTCGGCCGGGCCGAGCAGCAGGGCCAGGTCGATCCGGCCCTCGGCGAGGGCGGTCCGCAGCTGGGCGCCGCGGTCGATCCGGAACCGCACCCGGTGGTCCGGGAAGCAGGCGGCCAGCTCCGGCAGCAGCTGGGCGGCGGCGTGCTCGGTCGAGCCGATCACCAGCGTGGGCTCGGTCGCCACGCCGAACTCGCGCAGCGTCTCGTCGTGCAGGGCGAGGATCCGGCGGGCCCGGGCCAGCAGCGCCTCGCCGTCGGCGGTGAACCGCGAGCCGCGGCCGTCCCGCTCGACCAGCGTACGGTCCAGCGCCGCCTCCAGCCGGCGCACGTGCTGGCTCACCGCGCCCTGGGTCAGGTGCAGCGAGGCCGCGGCCCGCTGGAAGCCGCCGCAGTCCGCGACCGCCACGAAGCTGCGCAACGGCGCGATCCCCAGCATCCTACTCATCCCATAAGCTTACTAGGAATTAGATGAGCCGCCGTGATGGGTTCCCATCACGTTCTTTCGTTGGACGGCGCGGCGCGGGCCTGCCGATACTCCTCACCATGCCCCGGAGAAACCTCAAGCTCGGTGCCGTCCTCATGGGGGTCGGTGGACCGGGCCAGCACGACACCTGGCTCAGCCCCGAGATCCCCGGCGACGCCAGCGTCGACATCCGCTGGTACATCGCCCGGGCCCAGCAGGCGGAGGCGGCGAAGTTCGACCACGTCTTCATCGTGGACAGCCAGTTCATCACCCCGGACTCGCCGCACCACTACCTCAACCGCCTCGAACCGCTCACGCTGCTGTCGGCGGTCGCGGTGCACACCTCCCACATCGGGCTGGTCGGCACGCTGACCACCTCGTACAACGACCCGTTCAACGTGGCCCGGCGGCTCGCGTCGCTCGACCTGATCAGCGGCGGCCGGGCCGGCTGGAACGTGGTGGCCACCGGCGACGGCGGCACGGCCGGCAACTACGGGCGTGCCGAGCACTACGACTACGCCACCCGCTACGGCCGGGCCCTGGAACACGTGCGGGTGGTCCAGGGACTGTGGGACTCCTACGAGGACGACGCGTTCCCCCGCGACAAGCAGGGCGGTGTCTTCCTCGACCGGTCCCGGCAGCACGCGCTGGACCACCGGGGCGAGCACTTCTCGGTCGCCGGGCCGCTGAACATCCAGCGCTCGCCGCAGGGCCGGCCGGTCATCTTCCAGGCCGGCGACTCCGACGAGGGCCGCGACCTGGGTGCGGGCATCGCCGACGCCATCTTCACCCACGCGCGGACCGTCGAGCAGGGCCGGGCGTTCGCCACCGACATCCGGGCCCGCGCCGCCGCCCAGGGCCGCGACCCCGAGGATGTGCTCATCGTTCCCGGCATCAGCCTGATCATCGGCGACACCGACGAGCAGGCCCGCGAGAAGGAGCGCCAGTCGCTGGCCGGCCAGGACTTCCACCGCGCGCTCAAGGAACTGGGCCGCCCGTTCGGCTGGCACGACTTCACCGCCTACGACCTCGACGCGCCGTTCCCGGAGGTCGGCCACCTCGGCGCGCTCAGCTTCAAGACCCAGGCCGAGCAGATCACCCGGCTGGCCCGGGAGAACGGCTTCACGCTGCGCCAGACGGTGCAGCACTCCCTCGAATCGCGGCGCTCGCCGTTCGTCGGCTCCGCGCTGACGGTCGCGAACGAGATCCAGCGCTGGTACGAAGCCGGCGCCTTCGACGGCATCAACGTGACGGTGACCGTACCCAGCGAATTCGCCCTGTTCACCGACCGGGTGCTGCCGATCCTGCGGGAGCGCGGCGTGGTCCGCCGCGAGTACGAGGCCACCACCCTGCGCGGCAACCTCGGCCTGCCGATCCCGGAGAACGTGCACACCGCGGCCCGCCGCGCCGCACCCGACGTGGTCCGGGGCGGGGCGTGACCACCGCTCCGCGCTTCCGGCTCGGCTTCCTCACCCACGTGCAGGGCCGCGGCGACCTGGCCACCACCTGCCGCGACGCCCAGGAGCTGTTCGGAGTACGCGGCCTTCGGTGCCGACTTCGACCAGAAACGCGAGCTGACCACCGCCGGCCTGGCCACCCTGCGCCGGGCCCTGTCCAACGAGGAGCTCGGCACCTCCGGCTTCTCGATCCGGCCGCCGGCGGGCGACTTCACCGACCGCATCTGGCAGGGCGTGTTCAGCGCCGCCGGAGCCCGGCACGCGGCCGCGGCCGGCACCGACCTGCTGCTGAATCGGGCCACTTACGGCTACGAGGGACCGACCGACGTGATCCAGCGGCCGTGGGCGGACGAGTGCCTGGCCGCCTGGGACCGCCCGCACCGACCCCGGATCGGCCTGTCCCGCTTCATCTTTCCCGGCGCGGGACAAGCGCACCGCCCTGGCCCAGATCGGCGACGGCGTCCGGCGGGCCACCGAGGGCTTCGTCCGGCGTGGTGCCTTCCCGGCCGGACTCGACCCGGAAGAGCAACTGCGGCGCTTCCACGCCTTCCACGGCCACCCCGACGAGATCATCGCGGGGCTGCGGGCGGAACGGGTGCTGCCGGTGGCCACCGACCTGATCGCCCAGTTCAACCCCGGCATCCCGGACCGTGACGCCGCGATCCGCGCCCTGGGACTCATCGCGACCGAGGTGGCGCCCGCCCTCGGCTGGAAACCGAGGGTGGACTGACATGACCGGCTACCACGACGCCGCCGCGCCCGAGGGGGTCCGGGTCCGTGGCACGGTGCTCGTGCTGCCCGGCCGGGGCGAGAGCCAAGCGGCGTACGGGCGCTTCGGTGCCCGGCTGGCCGCCGACGCGTATCAGGTGCGGGTGCTGCCGCCCTCGACCGACCTCTCTGTGGCGGAGGCCGCACTGCAGGAGGCGGTGAGCAGCATCGATCTCGTGCGCCCGCTGGTGCTGGCCGGGGCCGACACGGGCGCGGCGGTCATCGCCGCGCTGGTGGCACGCTCGTCGCCGGAGAGGGCGTGGTGGCCGGACGCCGTGGTGCTGGCCGGCTTGCCGGGCTACGACGGCCGGCCGGACGGGGGATGGGACGAGGAGCTCGACGTCCGTACCCACTGCCCGGTGCACCGCGGCGTGCTCACCGACGATCCGGCCGTGGCGCCCGGCTCGCTGGCCGGGGCCGTGCCGGCGGCTCTGCTCGACGCCGCCTACGGCAGCACGGCCGAGGTGCCGCATCTGCTGCTGACCGGCGACGCGGACCCGCTCGCCGATCGCGCGGAGCTGAACCGCCTGGCCACGTCGCTGCCGCGGGCCCGGCTGGCCGTCGTGCGCGGCGGCCACCACGACGTGCTCAACGACCTGCAGCACCGCTCGGTGGCCGCGGAGATCGTGACGTTCCTGGAGGCGGTACGCGGCGGGGTGCCGCCGGTGCCGCTGGTCGAGGTCGTCGCCACCGCCTGGTGACCACCGTGGCGCCGGTGACGCGAACGGCGTCGTCGCCGTCACGCACACCGGAGTGGTGATCGGCCTCGACGCGCTGCCGCACGCGTTCGTCTGCTCGCCGATCCGGTTCACCGGCTCCGGCCTCACGGTCGAGCAGCGCTACGCCGATCCGCCGGTGGCCGGTCACTGGCAGCCGACCGGGCCCGGCGTAGGCGGGACGGACCAGGCGGCCGGGCAGGCCTCGGTCGTCCCGGGCCGGACGGCGCGCGGGGGCCGCGCGGTGCTCTTCGGCACCGAGTCGCTGTTCCGCACCCACCCGGAGGGCCGGTACGCCGAGTTCGCCCGAGCCCTCGACTGGTCCGCCGGCCGGCGCCACAGCCGGCGAACGGCGGAACAACCGCACAGCGAAAGGAACCACGCCCAGGCAGGTGGCCGCGACGGCGGTGAGCACGACCCCGACCCCGCCGGTCGAGTCGGCGCTCGCCGTCGCCGCGCCGACCCCGGCGAACGTGCCGACCCACAGGACCGTGCCCAGCGCCGACCAGCCCAGGAAGCGGGCGAACGGCATCCGGGCCACGCCCGCCACGATCGGCACGATCGCGTGGATCACCGCGACGAAGCGCACCGCCACCAGCGCCGAGGCGCCACGTTCGCGCAGGTAGTCCTCGGCGCGGTCGAAGCGTTCGGCACCGATGCGGCGACCCAGGCGGGTGCCGCGCAGGCGGGTGCCGAAGACGCGGCCGATCGCGTACCCGCAGATCTGCCCGGTCAGGGCGCCCGCCGTGCCCGCCGCGACCGCCAGGGCGAAGCCGCCCGGGCCGTGCAGCGAGGCGGCCAGCATGACCACGGACTCGCCGGGTACGAGCAGCCCGAGCAGGAACGTCATCTCGACGGCGGCCGAGAGGTACGTGAAGAGCAGGACCGACCACTCATCGAGCGTGGTCAGCCGGTCGACGAGAACGGTCGCGGCGTTGAGCAGGTCTGCGAGCACACGATCAGCCTTGTCGATCGGTGTCGCCGGGGATATCGGTTTTAGCCCCGAGAAACCCCTGATGCCGCCTCAGGGTGACCAGGGACACGCGAAGAGCCGACCGGAGACGCACGCAGCAGCGGCCGGGGCACGCGAAAGGCCCGGCCGCGAACGGCCGGGCCTCGCTGGACGGGTGGGAGGGGTCAGGCCGCCGGCGGGAACGTCGAAGCGTAGGAGCGCTCCTCGGACGGCATCAGGATCCACAGCACCGGGTAGATCAGGATCTGGCTACCGGGGATCGCGAACAGGATCAGGACGAACAGCACCCGCGTCAGCCACGGGTCGAGCCCGAACCGGCGGGCCAGTCCCGCACACACGCCGGCGAGCATCCGGCCCTCGCGCGGGCGGACCAGTCCCTGGCGGGCCATGGAGTCGTGGACGGTGTTCATGGTGTCTCGCTTTCCTTGCCGGTGGCGTCGAACCTGACCCTTGAACAGTCCCATCCGCCCGGCCCCAGACACATCGGGGAACCACCCTGGCCGAGCCCTGAGCCACCGTCTCGGGGGTGACACCGGCGAGCGGTCAGCGCCCCCGGGCGAGCAGCCCGCGCGGAGCCACCGACCACACCTGATTCGGCCCCACCCCGTACCGCTCGAGGATGGCGTTGACGGCCAGGATCGCCGAGGCGGCCGCCCGTTCCATCAGCGCCGACGGGAACGGCATCCGGACCCAGTCGCCGGCCAGGTACAACCCGTCGGCGTCGGTGACCACACCCGGGCGGCCCGCGTCGCTGCCCACGTTGAAGGCGGGCGCGTCCTGGCCCACCCGTTCCTCGACGTGCAGGATCGTCATGTCGACCGTCTCCGGCCAGAGGCCGCCCAGTTCCGTCCACATCCGCTTGGTCAGCTCGGCCGCCTCCAGGCCGGTCGGCGCCGCGTACGCGTGCAGCTCGATGACCGACCCGCCGATGCGCCGCGCCCACTGGCCGGCGCCGCGTTCGATGCGGTGGTACAGCGTCACCGAGTCCAGCGTCGCCTCCCGGGAGACGCTGCTGAAGACCGCCCGCTCCGGGCGGCAGTCGCGGTCGGTCCACAGCCGGCTGACCGCGTACGGGGCCGTGGTCTCGATCGCGGCGAGCTGGGCGGCCAGCTCCGGCGCGTGCCCCGCCAGACCGGGGGACGCGGCCGCGATGGTACGGGCGGCGCCGGGGTCAGCGGCGAGCACGACGTGGTCCGCGCTGAGCCGTTCGCCGTCGTCGAGGGTGACCGTCCAGCCCGGCTCGACGCTTGCGACGGTTGCGCCGGTGCGGATCCGCCCGCCCAGCGCCTCCAACTGACCGGCCAGCGGCGTCCAGATCGCCGTCTCGTAGTCCTGGATGGGCGCGTCGAAGTCCAGGCCCTCCGGGTTGCGCAGGAAGTAGAAGTGGAACTGCATCAGCATCTCGGCCGCCGACATGTCCTCCTGGTGGTTGAAGAACGAGTGGGCGAACACGTCGAAGAGCATGGCCCGGGCCCGCGGCGGCATGCCCAGCGCGTCGAGGAAGTCCTTGGCCGAGACGTCGTCGAAGGTCCGGTACGTCTCCTCGCGGTCGTAGCTGAGCAGCGGCAGGGCGGCGGTGCCGTCGAGTCCGCGCAGCTCGCGCAGCCGCATGCTGGGGGAGCGGGCCAGCAGGGCGAGCAGGTTGGCCGGCGGGGTCCTGGGCAGCCCGGCGAAGCTCTCCTCGGGCCACTCCTGCGAGATGATCGGGTAGCGCCCGGCCGGCTGCAGGAACGACAGGCTCGGGTCGATGCGGCGCAGCACGTTGCGCCAGTTGTAGTACTGCCGGAAGAAGCCGTGGAAGCCGTGCTCGACCATGTGCCGGGTGCCGTCGGGCAGCGTGCTCGGCCAGGCGGCCAGCCGGCCACCGAGCTGGGCGGCCCGTTCCAGCAGGGTGACCCGGACGCCGCGTTCGGCGAGCAGCAGGGCCGCCGTCACGCCGGCGATCCCGCCGCCGACGACCACCGCGGTCACCGGCGTGGCCACGGTGCGGGGCAGGTCCGGGCGGGACCGTACGACACGGTGGGCGCGTTCGCCGCCAAGACGTCGGATCACGGTGTCAGGTCCCCCATCAGCAGTGCGAATGCGGGCCTATGCCCCGTGCGACGACCTTACAACCGCACTTCACACGCTTTTCCGGGCGCGGGCGGGAAATGACCGCGCCGTGGCGGGAACTGATCGGCGGCGCCGGCCGACCTGTCTGCCGGACGCCGAACGCCCCGGCGGCCACCCCCCGCCCCCGAGGACAGCCGGTGCCGATTCGCCGGGCTGTGCCGCCGACCCCGAGGACAGCTGATGACGACCCCCGCCGCCGTGCCGCCGAACCCCGAGGACCGCTGATGACCATCACGGAAGAGGCCGTGCCGGGTGCGGGCACCCGCGACACCACGGTACGGCGCCAGTCCGCGTTCGGAGCGTTGCTGCTGCGCCTGCACTTCTACGCCGGCGTCCTGGTCGCGCCCTTCCTGCTCGTGGCCGCGGTGACCGGACTGCTCTACACGATCACCCCGCAGCTCGACGCGAGCCTCTACCGCGACCAGCTGACCGCCGCGTCCACCGGCGACGGTCCGGCGCTGCCGCTCGCCGACCAGATCGCCGCCGCCCGCGCCGCGCATCCCGCCGGCACACTGTCGGCGGTCCAGCCGGGCACGGGCGACGCCACCACCCGGGTCGTGTTCTCCCTGCCCGAACTCGGCGAGAAGCAGCACACCGTCCACGTCGACCCGGGGACCGGCCGCGTGCAGGGCACCCTCACCACCTGGTACGGCTCCACCCCGGTCACCACCTGGCTCGACGACCTGCACCGCAACCTGCACCTCGGGGCGGCCGGCCGGTTCTACTCCGAGCTGGCCGCCAGCTGGCTGTGGGTCATCGCGCTCGGTGGCGTCGTCCTGTGGTGGCGGCGGTCGCGCGGACGCCGGCTGCTCGTGCCCGAGCTGGCCGCGAAGAAGGGGGTGCGGCGTACCCGGAGCTGGCACGCGGCGACCGGCCTGTGGCTGGCGGTGGGCCTGCTGATCCTGTCCGCCACCGGCCTGACCTGGTCCCGGTACGCCGGCGGCAACTTCACCGCGGTCCTCGACACCTTCGACGCCCACCAGCCGGAGCTGACCACGGCCGTCGTTGCCGGGCCGGCCGGCGGGCACCACGGTGGCGGGGCAGAACAGGCTGCGGCTGTCGACCCGGCCGCCGCTGACACCGTGTGGAGTGTGGCGCGGCAGCACGGGATGACCGGGCCGGTCGAGCTGACCGTGCCGGAGGAGGCGAACGCGGCCTGGACCGTGGCCGGCATCGACAACACCTGGCCCGTCGGGCTGGACCGGGTCGCCGTCGATCCGCGGACCTCGGCGGTGGTGGCCCGCAGCGACTTCGCCGACTGGCCGGTGCTCTCCCAGCTCAGCAAGCTCGGCGTGCAGGCCCACATGGGCAAGCTGTTCGGCGTGCTCAACCAGGTGCTGCTGGCGGCGCTGGCCGTGGGGCTGATCTGCGTGATCGTCTGGGGCTACCGGATGTGGTGGCAGCGGCGGCCGACCCGGGCCGAGCGCCGGGCGGTGGTGGGTGCGCCGCCGGCCCGGGGGGCGTGGCTGGGGCTGCCGGCCTGGGCCGTCGCGGTCGGTGTGCCGGTGGTGTTCGCCCTGGGCTGGGCGTTGCCGCTGTTCGGCGTACCCTTGGCGGGTTTTCTGCTGGTGGACGCGCTCGTCGGCGGCCTCCGGGTGAGGAGGGTGGCAGCGCGTCCATGACAGTGAGCACGTTCCGCGTCGGTGACCGGGTGGTCCGGCGCCTGGGCTTCGGGGCCATGCACCTGCCCACGGCGCCCGCGGCGGCCCGGGGCAACGCCGTCGCGGTGGTTCGCCGGGCCGTCGAGCTGGGCGTGACCCTGATCGACACCGCGCACCTCTACGGCTGGGGCGCCAACGAGGAGTTGCTCGCCGAGGCGCTCTACCCGTACCCGGAAGACCTGCTCATCGCCACGAAGGTCGGGGTCGCCCCGCCGGCTCCGCCGCGCGAGGCGGCCGTGTGCGGGCGCCCGGAGCTGTTGCGCGACCAGGTCGAGCAGGCCCTGCGCCGGCTCCGGGTGCCCCGGCTGGAGCTGTTGCAGCTGCACCGGGTGGACCCGGACGTGCCGCTGGCCGACCAGCTCGGGGCACTGCGGGAGATGCAGGTCGCCGGCAAGATCGGCCACATCGGGCTCTCCGAGGTCACCGTCGGCCAGCTCACCGAAGCCCGGCGGATCGTCGACGTGGTCAGCGTGCAGAACCGCTACAACCTGCTGGACCGGGAGCACGAGCCGGTGCTGGAGGCGTGCGCCGCGGCCGGCATCGCCTTCCTGCCCTGGCGGCCCGTGCATCCGGCGGTGTCGGCGGTGACCTCCGGGATCACCGCCGTCGCGGCCGAGCTGGGCGCCACCGCGGCGCAGGTCTCCCTGGCCTGGCTGCTGGCCCGCGCGCCGGTCGTGCTGCCGATCCCGGGCACGGCCTCGCTCGCCCACCTGGCCGAGAACGTCGCCGCGGCGGGACTGGAGCTGACCGGCGAGCACCTGCGGCGCCTCGACGCCCGGCGACCGGCCGGCGGAACGGGCTAGCTCGCTCCCGGGGAGCTGTTCAACTCCTGGAGCTGCTGGCTGATGTGGCTGTCCAGCGCCGCCTGGTAGCTCTGCGCGAGCTGGCCCAGCCGCTCGATCTCGTCCAGCAGGGCGGCGCGCTTGGTGCCCAGGCTGTTCATCGCCTCGCTGTGATTGCGACGTGCGTCACCCTCGATCGTGCCGGCCTTGAGCTGGGCCTCACTGGTGATCTGCTCCGACTTGTTGCGGGCGTTGGCCAGCAGCGTCTCCGACTCCTGGCGGGCGTCGCGCATGTGGTCGTCGGCCGTGCGCTGGGCCATCAACAGCACCCGGGCGTTGCGGTCGTCACCGTCCGGGGAGTGCGACGGGGCGGCCGGGGCCTGGTTACGTGCCTGCTCGAGCTGGGCCTGCAGGCTGCGGGCGTTCTGCTCGGCCCGGGCCCGGGCCTCCTGCATGCGCTCCAGCTGGGCCGTGATGTCGGAGAACTCCGAGCTGAGCACCATGGTCGAGGCCGCCGGACCGGGACCACCCGGGCCGCGCTGGACCTGACCGTGCAGGGCGCCGTTCTCCTCCAGCAGACGGATCAGCTCCTGCTCGACCTCGTCCAGGAAGGCGTCGACCTCCTCCTCGTCGTAGCCGCGCTTGCCGATCGGCGGCTTCTTGAAGGCCATGTTGTGGATGTCAGCGGGAGTTAACGGCATCGTGCTCCTTGGCGGGATCATTCGGATCAGGTTCTGCGCATCGATCCTACGCACGATGTCACGGCCCGCGACGTGGGTGTGATCACCCGGGCCGCGACAGCGCCCCTCAGGGGGTCCGGGCGGCCGGCGCCGGCTCCTCGTGGTTGACCGAGCTGCCCGCCGGCGGGGGCTCGGCCGGGTCGGTCCGGCGTTCGGCGTCCTCGGCGCGGTCCTCCGCCTCGGCGGTGCCGTCGTCGGTGGATTCGGTGCCCGGTGGCTTGCGGTCCGGGGTGGGGTCGCCGCTGGGGTGCCGGACCAGGTAGCGGATGGCGGTGTTCAGCACGGCCAGCAGCGGGACGGCGATCAGGCCGCCGACGATGCCGGCGACGACGATGCCGGTCGCGATGGCCAGGATCACCGCGAGCGGGTGCAGGGCGACCGCCCGGCCCATGATCAGCGGCTGCAGCACGTGGCCCTCGAGCTGCTGGACGGCGATGACCACGGCCAGCACGATCAGGGCGGTGACCGGGCCGTTGGCGACCAGGGCGACCAGGATCGCGACGACGCCGGTGACCGTCGCGCCGACCACCGGGATGAACGCGCCGAGGAAGACGAGCGCGGCCAGCGGCAGCGCCAGCGGCACCCGGAGCACGAAGAGGCCGATGCCGATGCCGACGGCGTCCACGAAGGCCACCAGCACCGTGGCGTGCACGTACGAGACCAGGGTGTGCCAGGAGTAGTGCCCGGCCCGGGCGGTCGGCACGCGGGCCTCGCGGGGCAGCAACCGGCACAGGAAGGACCAGATCTGGCCGCCGTCGCGCAGGAAGAAGAACAGCGTGAACAGCACCAGGAAGAAGCCGGTGACGACCTCGCCCAGGGTGGTGGCGGTGCTCAGCGCGCCCGAGGTCAGCGCGCCCTGGTTCTGGGTGATCGCCTGCTGGACCCGGTCGACGTACTGGCTGACCTCGGCGTTGGTCAGGTGCAGGGGACCGCGCGACAGCCAGTCCTGCACCTCGTTGATGCCGTCGCTGACCTGCGACGACAGGCTGTCGATCTGGGAGATGAAGGTCCGCACGATCAGGCTGAGCCCGCCGAAGACCAGCAGCAGCGCGGCGATGAGGACCAGCCCGGCGGCCAGCGAACGCTTCATCCCGCGCCGGGTCAAAGCGGCGGCGGCCGGCTGGAACAGCGCGGCCAGCAGCAGCGCGATCACCACGGGGATGATGACCACCCGCAGCAGCCCGACGACCCGCAGCAGGAGGTACGCGGCCGCGACGAACAGGATGAACCGCAGGGCCCAGGCGCCGGCCGTACGGACGCTGCGGGGCAGGACGTCGTCGGTGCCCGGGCGCTGCTCCTGCACGACCAGCACCGGCGTGGCGGGCTCCTGGAGGTCACCCGGCACGAACGGCGGGGGAGCGTTGCGGGCCGCGGCCGCCGCCAGCCGTTCCCGTGCCCGGGTCCGCAGGGTCTGGGCCCAGGTACCTCTCCCCGCGCTGGGCGTACCTGTCATCGGATCCTCCAGATGGTGCTGAACCACTCCGGCCGAACCGGCCGGGCAGCCTCTAACTGCCCGCATCCGGGCCGATTCACGCGTACGGCGCAGGGGTTTCGCGCGCACCGGGAACGACCGTCCTCGGGGCGGGCGTTCCGCGGCTCCGGGCCGGGGCGGCGACGGTGGTTAGGCTGGCTGTGGATCGAGGCACGAGAGGGGACAGATGACATCTCAGCGGCGCGCACTCGTCGTCCGGGGTGGCTGGGCCGGGCACGAGCCGGTCAAGGCCACCGACCTGTTCATTCCGTACCTGCGCGAGCAGGGTTTCGCCGTGCAGGTGGCGGACTCGCCGGCCCCGTACGCCGACGCCGAGCTGATGGGGGCCACCGACCTGGTGGTGCAGTGCATGACCATGGCGACGATCTCCGGCGAGGAGGTCGCCGGCCTGGTGTCCGCGGTGGAGGCCGGCACCGGTCTGGCCGGCTGGCACGGCGGGATCGCCGACGCCTTCCGCGCCAGCGCCGACTATCTGCAGCTCATCGGCGGTCAGTTCGCCGCGCACGCCGCCCGGGAGGCCCCGGGTGAGCGCACCGGCGACCAGTCCGACAACTACGTCCGGCACCGGATCACCATGACGCCGGCCGCCGCGGCGCACCCCGTGACCGCGGGCGTCGCCGACTTCGACCTCGACACCGAGCAGTACTGGGTGCTGACCGACGACTACATCGACGTGCTGGCGACCACCACCACCGCCACCCGGCCGTGGGCGCCGTGGCAGCGGCCGGTGACCTGCCCGGCGGTGTGGACCAGGCAGTGGGGCCGGGGCCGGGTGTTCGTCGCCACGCCGGGGCACACCGTCGAGGTCCTCGAGGACCCGAACGTGCGGACCATCGTGGAGAGAGGACTGCTGTGGGCGAGTCGTTGAGAGCCGGCATCGTCGGCGCCGGCAAGATCAGCGGCCAGTACAGCGCCACCCTCTCCCGGTTGTCGCAGGTGACGGTCACCGCGGTGGCCGACCTCGACCCGGGCCGGGCGCACCTGCTGGCCGGCCAGCATCCGGGCGCCCGGGTGGTCGACCTGCCCGAGCTGTACGCCGCCGCCGACGTCGATGTGGTGCTCAACCTGACCACACCGAACCAGCACGCCGTCGTGGCCCTGGCCGCGATCGCCGCCGGCAAGCATGTCTACGGCGAGAAGCCGCTGGCCGCGACCGGTGCCGACGCGGTCGCCGTGGTCGAGGCGGCCGCCGCCGCCGGGGTGCGTGTCGCCTGCGCCCCCGACACCGTGCTGGGTACGGGCGTGCAGACCGCCCGGGCCGCCGTCGACGCGGGCGAGATCGGCGTGCCGCACGCGGCGACCGCCTTCATGACCGGTCCCGGCCACGAGCGGTGGCACCCCGACCCCGAGTTCTACTACCAGCAGGGCGGCGGGCCTCTGCTGGACATGGGTCCCTACTACCTGACCACGCTGGTGCAGCTGCTCGGGCCGGTCCGCCGGGTGGTCGGCATGTCGTCGCGGCCGCGTCACGAGCGCACCATCGGCGACGGCCCGCGCGCCGGTACGGCCTTCCCGGTCGACGTCGACACCCACGTCACCGGCGTCCTGGAGCACGAGAGCGGCGCCCTGACCACGCTGATGATGAGCTTCGACATCTGGGCCGCCCACCTGCCGCGTATCGAGCTGTACGGGTCGCGGGGCTCCCTGTCGGTGCCGGATCCCAACTACTTCGACGGCGACGTCCGCCTGTTCACCGCCGGCGGCGAGAGCTGGCGGGTGCTGCCTCCGGCGGCCGGTTACGCCGGCGCGGGTCGCGGAGTGGGGCTGCTGGACCTGGCCGAGGCGCTGGTCGAGGACCGGCCGCACCGCGCCGCCGCCGACGTCGCGCTGCACGTGCTGGACGTGATGGAGTCGATGCAGGTGAGCGCCCGCAGCGGTGTCTCGGTGGCCGTACGGACGACCTGCCGGCGTCCGGACCGTGTCCCCGGTGTGCTCGACCTCGGCTGATGGGGCAGCTGACGGGCGCCGGCCGGACGGTGGTGGCGGGACAGGCCCGGCGCCGGTGGAGCGTCGTGCTGGCGGTTGTGGTGGTGCTCACCGCCGTACCGGTGCTGCTGGCCCACCGGCCGGTGCCCGCGACCGGGGTCGCGCCCGCCGCGCTGCGGGACCGGATCGCGGCCTCGGCCGCCCAGGCCTATCAGGGGTACGCGCAGAGCGCGGGCGCCCTGGGCCTGCCCGCGCTGCCCAACCTGGAACGGGTGACCGCCCTGGTCAGCGGGACCACCGAGATGCGCGTCTGGCGCGGCGCCCCGGACCGGTGGCGGGTGGACGTCCTCGGGCCCGGCACCGAGCAGGGCCTCTACCAGCTGCCCGGCGAGCAGTATCTGTGGGACTACGGCGAGAGTCAGCTCACCCGGATCGTCGGCGAGCAGCCGCTGCGCCTGCCCCGGGCGGCCGACCTGACGCCGCCCGAGCTGGTCCGCCGGCTGCTGAGCCTGGCCGCGGGCGACCGCCTGGAACAGCTGCCGGGCAAGCGGATCGCCGGCGTGGTCGCGGCGGGGCTGCGGGTCGTCCCGGTCGCGCCGGGCACCACCGTCGCGCACATCGACGTGTGGGCCGACCCGGCCAGCGGGCTGCCCCTGCAGGCGGAGATCACCGCCCGGGGCGCCCGGCGTCCGGTGTTCGTCACCCGATTCCTGGAGGTCTCGCTGACCGCCCCGGCCGCCGCGGTGCTCGTCCCGCCGGCTCCCGGGCCGGGCATCGGGTCGGCCACCACCTCCGCGGCCGACGTGCTGGCCGCCCTGGACCGCTGGGACTCGCTGACCCCGCCGGACAGCCTGGCCGGCTTCCCCCGCCAGGACAGCGTCGCGGGGGTACCGGTCGTCGGCGTCTACGGCACCGGCCTGGCCCGGTTCGTGGCGCTGGGCCTGCCCGGCCGGCTCGGCGACGACGTGTTCCGCAACGCGGCCCGGTGGGGACGCCGGCTGACCGTGCCCGGCGGGGAGGCCGTGCTCATCACGGCCGGCCTGCTCAACGTCCTGGCGGTGCGGGCGGAGCGGACATACCTGGTCACCGGCTTCGTGGACGCGCCGCTGCTGGAACGGGTGGCCGCCGACCTGGCCGGAGGGACCGCATGATCATCACCCGGGACCTGACCAAACGCTACGGCCCCACCACGGCCGTACGCGGGGTCGATCTGGAGGTCCGCGAGGGCGACCGTTACGGCCTGCTCGGGCCGAACGGCTCCGGCAAGACCACCCTGATCCGGATGCTGCTGGGGCTGGTCTTCGCCACCCGCGGTGAGATCGAGGTGCTCGGCCTGCCCGTGCCCCGGCGCGTGCGCGAGGTGCTGCCGCAGGTCGGCGCCCTGGTGGAGGGCCCGGGCATGTATCCGCACCTGCCCGGGCGCACCAACCTCGACCTCTTCGACGCGGCCGGGCCCGGCGG
The DNA here is from genome assembly GCF_040649415.1 of Actinoplanes sp. NPDC048967. Classification (NCBI taxonomy): domain Bacteria; kingdom Bacillati; phylum Actinomycetota; class Actinomycetes; order Micromonosporales; family Micromonosporaceae; genus Actinoplanes; species Actinoplanes sp. NPDC048967. The sequence continues at coordinate 187,915 of NZ_JBEZFL010000008.1, read as the reverse complement.
CGGGCGCCGCGACCGGCGGCGGCGGGTCGACCAGGCCCTCGAACGGGTCGGGCTGGCCGGCATTGACCGCCGGCCGGTCCGGGCGTACTCGCTGGGCATGCGGCAGCGGCTGGGTCTGGCCGCGGCGCTGCTGCGCACGCCCCGGCTGCTGATCCTCGACGAGCCCACCAACGGGCTGGACCCGCGCGGCATCCGGGAGATCCGCGACCTGCTGACCGAGCTCAACGACGAGGGCACGACGGTGCTGCTCTCCAGCCACCTGCTGACCGAGATCGAGGCGTTCTGCAGCCGGGTGGGCGTCATGGACAGCGGCCGGCTGGTCCTGCAGGACGACCTGGCCGCGCTGCGCGCGCCGACCGGCCGGGTGGTGCTGCACACCCCGGACGCGGACCGGGTGGTCGCGCTGCTCGACGGCCGGGTCGAGGCCCGCGACGGAGACCGGCTGACGGTACGCCACCAGGCGCCCGACGACCTCAACGCCGAGCTGGTCACCGCGGGCGTCCGGGTCGTGGAACTGGCCGGCGAGCGGCGCTCGCTGGAACAGGTCGTGCTGGAGGCCACCACCACGAGCTCGGACCGCGTCGAAGGGGGCACGGCATGATCCGGGTCGAACTGGCCAAGCTGTTCCGCCGCCCGCGCACGTACGTGATCGCGGCGCTGCTGTGCGCGCTGCCGTTCATCGTCGCGGTGTTCCTGGCCACCACCCGGATCCCGCCGCCACCGGGGCAGGGCGGCGCCTTCCTGTCGGCGGTGCTGAGCAACGGCGCCCTGTATCCGGCCGCCGCGATGGCCCTGGTCCTGCCGGTGCTGCTGCCGGTGTCCGTCGCCGTGCTGGCCGGGGACGCGGTGGCCGGCGAGGCGTCCGCGGGCACGCTGCGCTACCTGCTGATCCGCCCGGTGGGCCGGACCCGGCTGCTGGTGGCCAAGCTGGTCTCGCTGGTGGTGTTCGTGCTCTTCGCCATCGCGACCGTGCTGGTCACGTCCTACGTCACCGGGCTGGCGCTGTTCGGCGCCGAGGCCGACAGCACCGGGGTGACGCTGCCGGCCGACGTCACCTCCCTGTCCGGCGTCACGATCACCCCGGCCGGGCTGGCCTGGCGGCTGCTCGCCACGGTCGCCTACATCACGGTGTCCATGCTGGGCGTGGCGGCGATCGCGCTGTTCCTGTCGACCGTCACCGACTCGGCGCTGGGCGCGGCCATGGGGGCGCTGGCGGTGCTGGTCGTGAGCCAGGTGCTGGTGACCCTGGACGCGGCGGCGGCGGTCCGGCCGTACCTGCCGACCCGCTATTGGCTGGCCTGGATCGACTTCTTCCGCGAACCGGTGCTCTGGCGCGACATCGAACGCGGAGCCGCTCTGCAGCTGGTCTACCTGGTGGTGCTGCTCGGGGCCGCGTGGGCGAACTTCATGACCCGGGACGTGAAGAACTAGGCGCGTCGGATACGGATCCTTCATCAGGTATGCGTAACCCGAACCGGGCTTTCACAATGCGGTGGTCGGTCCCTCACCGGATCGGAAATGGTGATCAACGGGATCCGGCGGTGGAGGGGCGACGGGTAGCTGTGACGAGACATGCCCGCATGTCCGGAGGGTGAGAGCCGCAAGTTGCCTGCTGCTGCTGCGGAACGGATCGCTACCTCGCACCCGCCGATTGAGTCGCCTCCTGGTACGAGAACATATTGCGTGCTCATGACCTCGACTTGAGCCTTCCGGGCGGTCGTACGTTTGCTGCACTGGAGGTAACCGCTGCCGCTGACCAGAAGACAATCGAGTTCTGGAGGGCTCTGGATCGGCCGGGCGGACGATGGATCGAACCGAGCATCGCCGGGGGATGGTCCGTGGGTGTTAAGCCTGCAGCCGGTGTTAGGACCTTGAGGGCGGAGCTTCCGGCGCTGCTGGGTGCGCTTGAACAGCTTGACTCCATGTCGCGGCGTGACGCGCTGGACGGCGACAGCGCCATCGCCGAGCTCGCCGCGAGCATGGGCATCCTGCACGCCCACCAGAGCCGTACCGACTTTCCAGGCAGTATTTACGTCACGCCCGAAATACCGGCAGAACGCACGGGCGGATGTGTACCAACCTCCGGTGACGCGCTGAGCGAATGGGTCGGCGACTGGGCCGCGTGCCCATCGAGGCCGGACAACTTGACAAAGTTGATGCGTCCGGTCGGGGTTGAACGTCACCTGTTTGTCATTGTCCCGGGCCTGGCCAGCACCGCCCCGTTTGAGGTCAACGACCTCCTCATGCGGCCGGGAGCGCCAGTGCCGGTCGCCGCGCCCCGGCTTCCGGACGGAGTAACCCACGTGTGGGTAATGAGCACGTGGTCCGGAGCGAGCGGATTTCGCTGGTCACTTATCGTGGGATGGCAGACCTTCGCCAACGACGCCCAGCTCGACGCGACGGCAGTGGCTCGCTGTTCATGCTGACGTCGATGTAATCGGCGGCCCGACGACGGGCGCTCAGGGCTTCGCGACAGCTTCGCTGACATCAGGCGGTTCGCGCCCCGGGCCCGTCCTCCGGCGCTAGTCGGGACAGGTTGCGGGCGCCGACCAGGGGGTCGTGCCGAGGGCGGTCAGCACCAGGGCGGTGATGATCGGGTCGGTGGGCAGCGCGCTGTGCGAGATGCGGGCGTCCGGGCACAGCGTCTGCACCGCCAGGTTGGTGGCGCCGTCCAGGCGGGCCGAGTCGGGTGGTTGCACGGTCTCGTCGTTGGTCGTCCAGAGCGACAGCCACGGCAGGCCGTCGGGCACCGGCTCCTCGTCGAGGTCGTCGAGCAGTGCGCTGCCGGGGGCGAGCTGGCGGCACGCCGCCGGGCAGGAGCCGGGGGCCAGTGCGGAGCCGGCACCGGCGATCCGGGTGCCGTGCAGGGGCGAGCCGAGGGTGACGATCCGCCGGGCCGAGTCGGCGCTGCGGTGCCGGTCCACCCACAGTTTGACGGCGACGCCACCAGCTGAGTAACCGACGACGTCGACCGAGGGCGCCCCTTCGTCGAGGGCGGCGCGCACGGCGGCGTCGACCGTGCCGGCCTGGACGAGCAGGTCGCCGGTGCCGTCGCCGGGCAGGGTCAGCACCGTGGCGGTGCGGCCCTCGGCGCGCAGCCGGGCCGCCAGCTGCGACAGGCCGGTCCGGCTGCCGCCGTACCCGGGGACCAGCAGGACCGGTCCGGGCCTGGCCTGATCCGGGCGGGCGACCGGATCCTCGCGGTTGAGCAGGCGTACGCCCACCGTTGCCAGCACCGCCAGCAGGACGGCGAGGGCGGCACCGAGCATCAGGCGGCGGCGAGGAGACACTCTTCATCATGACTCGCCGGCCGGGGCACCGTACTAGGATCAGCCGGTGACGTCGTTCGCGGTCGTCGGGGCGGGTTTCCGGGCCGCGGCGTACTGGCGGCTCGCCGCCCGGCTCGACGGTCTGTCCTGTGTGGGCGCGGTCGTTCGCACGCCACGCCGGCTGCCGGTCCCGGCGTACGGGTCGGTGGACGAGTGTCTGGCCGCGGCGCGGCCCGATTTCCTGGTGACCGCCCTGCCGCGCACGGTCAATCCGGACGTCATCATCGCCGCTGTGCGGCGCGGGGTGCCGGTGCTTGCCGAGACGCCGCCCGCCCCCGACGCCGAGGGTCTGCGTGAGCTGTGGGCCGCCGTCGGCGAGTCGGGCCTGGTGCAGATCGCCGAGCAGTATCTGCTCATGCCCACCCACGCGGCGCGGGCGGCGGTCGTGGACCGTGGTCTGATCGGCGTGCCGAGCCAGGTGCACGTTTCGTCGACGCAGCTCTACCACGCCGTGTCGCTGATGCGGGGGTTGCTCGGCGCCGGCTGCGAGCCCGTCACCGTCCGGGCGACCCGGCACCGGGCCCCGCTGCTCGATCCGCTGAACCGGGCCGGCTGGACCGGCGCCACCGAGCCGCGCCCAGCCACCACCACCATCGCCACGCTCGACTTCGGGGCCGGCCGCCGCGGCCTCTACGACTTCACCGACAACCAGACCCGCAACCAGCTGCGCTTCCGGCGTCTGCTGGTGCGGGGCAGCCACGGCGAGCTGCGCGACGACGAGGTCGTCCGGCTCGCCGGCCCGCGCACGATCGTGCGGACGCCGCTGGTGCGGGGCCGCGGCGCGCTCGATCCGGACACCGGGCACATCACGCTGGGTGATGAGGTGCTCTTCCGCAACCCGTACGCCGGGCTGCGGTTCAACGATGACGAGATCGCCACCGCCGCGCTGATCGAGGCCACGGCGGCATGGGTACGCGGGGACGGGCCGCCGCCGTATCCGCTGGCCGAGGGCGCTCAGGACCACCTGGTCGGACTGGCGATCGAGGAAGCGGCCGACACCGGCCGTACCGTCACGACCAGCCCGCCGCCCTGGGCCGCCGGCTGATCCGCGGTCAGTGCGGCGCGTCCTCCCGATCGGCCAGCACGCGCGCCGCCAGGTGCAGCAGCTCCTCGACCGCCGCGCCCGGGTCGGCCGGGGGAGCGGGCACCGGCTCCGGGTCGACGCAGCGGTCCAGCAACAGCTCCACCAGGGCGGCGCGGTTCATGACGTCGCCGGCGGTCAGGGCGCCGGGCAGGATCCGGATCTCGATCGTGTCCCGGATCGGGGTGTCGGTGAGCAGCTGGGTCAGGTTGACGTCGAAGAACTTGGTGAGCTTGCCGTCCGCCGCGGCCTTGCGCAGGTCGTCGGAGGAGGGCAGGCCGGCGACCGCCTCGACCAGCGGCTCCGGCAGCGGGGCCAGCCGCCGGCAGGCCGGGTTGGTCTGCAGCAGCAGCCGCAGCGGCTCGCGCCAGTGGGCGAACAGCCGGACCACGTTGGCCAGGGCGTGCGGCTCCCGGAACGGCGCGCCGTCCACGTGCAGGTGCACGGCGGCCTCGCTCGGGACGGTGAAGCCCAGCTCACGGGCCGGACCGAGGAGCTCTTCCAGCGCGGCGCCGTGGTCGGCGCTCAGCGGTGGCGTGACGATCTCGCACGGGCGTTCCCGCTCACCGCCGTGCGGCGCGGCCAGAGCGATGGTGGCGCCGGAGACGTCGTCCAGCCGGTACACGTCGCCGTACCGGTGGACCTTGCTGCCCCAGAGCTGGGCGGTCGCGTCCAGAGCGGCCCCCAGCGTGCCGCCCGGGTCGCTGTGCTTGGCGAGCAGGCTCAACAGGCGGGGGTCGTCGCTGAGGATGCGGAACCAGCCCGGCGGCGCGGGGGTGCGCGGGTCGAGGCCCGCCATCAGGGTGACGTCGTCCACCAGCGTGCACAGCGGTGAGCCGTCGGCCCGGCGTACCTCGAAGCCCTGGGTCAGGTGCAGGAACCGGCCCAGGCCCGGGACCAGGGACGGTTCGCTGTCGTGATGCCACACCGGGTGGACCCGGCCGCCGCAGCGGTCGGCCAGGTCCCGCGCGAGAGTCCGCCGGCTGTGGCCCGGCGGGGCCATCAGCTCGATCTCGAATCCCGTACGCCGGTGCAGCGTGGCGGTCACGGCTTGAAAGGCAGGGAGTCGCCGGCCAGCAGCCGCTTGCCGCCTTCGATCTTCGCCGAGTACGGGTCGGCCAGCTTCCACAGCTTGGCCAGCTTCACCGCGTCGTCGTAGTCGTACCCGGCGGCGAAGAACTTGTTCACCCGGGCCGTCTCCTTGGCCTCGGCGACGGCGCTCGGCTTGACCGGCAGCTTCTTCTTGGCCAGCAGGCGCTTGCCGCCCTCGACCTTGGCCGAGAACGGGTCCGCGAGCTTCCACAGCTTGGCCAGCTTGACCGCGTCGTCGTAGTTGTAACCGGCGGCGAAGTACGCGTCCAGCTGCTTCTGTTCCCTCGGGCTGATCGGGTCCTCGCCCGCGGGGTCGTCCGGCGTGGCCGGGATCGGCAGCTTCTCGCCGGCCAGTAACCGGCGCCCGGCCTCGGCCTTGATCGCGCCGACGTCGTCCTTCGACCGCCAGATGATGGCCAGCCGGACCGCGTCGTCGTAGTCGTAGCCCGCGGCGAAGAAGGCGTCGTACTGCTTCTCCAGCTCGGCCTCGGGCGTCGGGGTGCTGGGCGCGGCCGACGGGGCCATGTTCGGCATCGTGGCGGCGGCGCCGGCGTCGACGGACTGTTTCTGCTGCTGTCCCGGCAGCAGACCGGGCAGGCTGATCGCCCCCGCGATCAGGCTGACGCCCAGCACGGCGCCACCGGCGGCCTGCACACCCCAGCGGCGGCGCTGGTACGAGCGGGACAGCTCCTGCACCCGGCTGTAGACCGCGGCCGCGTCGGGTGCCAGATGTTCATGGGTCTCAAAGGCGTTGCGGAGCTGGTCTCCGTGCTCGGTCACGACTTCTCCTCGGCGTGGATCCTGTGCTGTCGCTCCGACGAGAGCCGGAGCGTCTTGAGCGCCCTCGAAGCGTGGCTGCGCACCGTCGCCGGTGAACAGCCGATCAGATCGGCGATGGCATCGTCGTCGAGCTGCTCGTAATAGCGCAGCACGAGCACCGCCCGTTGCTTGCGCCCGAGCGTCGCCAGGCGGTTCCACAGCTCGTCGGCCTCGACGACGTCGTGGGCGTGGTCGCGTACCCCGCCCCGCGCGTCGTCGATGTCGACCAGCCGTTCCCCCACGGCGTGCACATTGCGTGCCGCCCAGCTGCGCCGCCACGACAGATACTCGTTGAGCACCATGCGGCGGACGTAGGCCTCGGGGGAGTCGGCCACGTTGATCCGACGCCACCGGACCTGCGCTCTGGCCAGCACCTCCTGGACGACATCCTGCGCCAGGTCACGGTCGCCGGTGAGGACGACCGCGTACCGCAGCAGACTGGGAAGCCGGGCCACCGCGAACTGCTCGAAGGTCACACCCTCTAGGACGGGTGCCGGGTGGTCGGTTGTGCACTCATGATCCGAACTTTTTCCCACGATCCTGGGCTCCCCGCGCCGGCGATGAATTGGTCACGCACGGTGATGGCGGTGCACCGCGCCGCCGACTCTAGAGGTGCGCCGCACCCCCGGGGCCGATCCGCGGGAATCGCGCCTGCAACCGTCCTGCTGCCGGTCGGCTCCCGGCGTGCCGCCCGGGGGCGTCCAGACTTGGCCCATGGTCGTCATCAGCCGGTGGAGCATCACCGACAAGCCGCAGGGCCGCCTCGACACAGCCCGCGAACTCGTCGCGGTCTGGGCTGTGCATCTGCACCGGTCCTACCGGCTCATCCGCGGCGCCTGAGCCGCCCGCTCACTCGCTGATCCGGGGTCGCGGGAACAGCGTCAGCAGGCGGTCGGCGGCCTCCCGGTCTCCGCGTACGGTGGCCAGCCCCGCAACCTCAGCGGCGGCCAGGGTCCCCGCACCGAAGATCAGCTCCCGGAAGACCGTCGCGCTCGTGTCGAGCACCGCGTCCGGCGCTCGAGTCACGCCTCGGGTGAGCGTGAACCGGCTCCCGCTGACCTCCGCCACCAGCACGTCGCCGTCGAGCCGCAGCTCGCAGCGGGCGTTCCACGAGCCGGCCGCAGTCGCGTCGAAGGTCGTCCGCATGGCCAGGGCCAGCGCGTCCACGCTCAGTGGTGCGGTGGAGGCCGGCGGGGTGCGGCTGCCCCAGCGTCCGAGCGCCAGCAGGACCGGTTCGAGGTCGAGGCCGCGGTCGGTCAGCTCGTACACCTGGGCACTGGCCGGCGGGCCCAGTTGCCGGCGGCGCAGCACGCCGGCCCGCTCCAGCTCGGCCAGGCGGTGGGTGAGCATGCTCTGGCCGGCGCCGGGCAGCCCCCGGCGCAGCTCGCCGAACCGTTTCGGGCCCAGCAACAGCTCCCGGACCACCAGCAGGGCCCACCGGTCGCCGACGAGGTCGAGGGCGCGGGCAACTCCGCAGGGATCGTCATAGGTCCGGGCCACGCGTCCATAGTATCGTTACCGCACTGACCGGTACTGAAACAGAACCACGATGCGGAGTGCCGATGCCGACGACCCGTTCGTACGTCCTGGTCCCCGGGGCCGGTGGCAGCGCCTGGTACTGGCACCGCCTCCTGCCCGAGCTCCGCCGGCGTGGCCACGAGGCGATCGCGGTCGACCTGCCGGCCGCCGACGACAGAGCCGGCCTGCGGGAGTACGCGGACGCCATCGTCGCTGCCGCCGGCGGCCGTCGGCGCGTGGTGCTGGTGGGCCAGTCGATGGGCGGCCTCAGCGCTCCGCTGGCCTGCGACCGTCTCGACGCCGAGGAGATCGTCCTGGTCAACGCCATGATCCCGGCGCCCGGCGAGACCGGCGGCGACTGGTGGGCGGCCACCGGCCAGGAGCAGGCTCGGCGCGAGCTCGACGTGCGCGAGGGCCGCGACCCGGACGCGCCGTTCGACCCCCGGGTGATGTTCTTCCACGACGTGCCGGCGGAGGTGGCCGAGGAGGGCATGGCGGCTGAGCCGGGACAGTCGGGTACGCCGTTCGGGGACCCGTGGCCGCTCGAGGCGTGGCCGGATGTGCCGACTCGGGTGCTCAGCGCGCAGCAGGACCGGCTGTTCCCGGTCGACTTCCAGATCCGGGTCGCGCGGGAACGGCTGGGGATCACGCCGGAGACCATGCCGGGCGGGCACCTGGTGGCGCTCAGCCGGCCGGGGGAGCTGGCCGCCCGGCTCGTCGGGGGTCCGGCTCCGTCATCGCGTCCGGACTGAGCGAGCCGGGGTCGGCCACCATGCCGGCGGCCCGCCCGGCCCGATGTTCACCTGCACTTCAGCCGGAATCGCGCAGCACCTCGTGGCCGGCCGGTCGGAGCGGGGACCTCGGTCGTGCACCCCGGCCGGCCCGTACGGGAAACTTCTCGGATGCGGACCAAGCAGGAGCTCACCGAGGCAGTCAAGCGGGACCGGCGGGCGGCGCTCGTCGTCAACGCCCACTCCCGGCAGGGCATGCGGTTGTACGACGCCGCCCGTACCCGGCTGCTGGCGGCCGGGTTCACGTTGCTGGACGCGTACCCGGTGGACCGGCCCCGGGAGCTGGAGGCGACGCTGGCCGCTGTCATCGATCGCGGCCCGGACCTGCTCGTCGCCGGCGGCGGCGACGGCACCATCAGTACGGCCGCCCGGCTGCTCGCCCACCGGGACATCGCCCTGGGTCTGCTGCCGCTGGGCACCACCAACAACTTCGCCCGCACGGTCGGCGTGCCGCTGTCCCTCGACGAGGCCGTGGCGACGCTGACCGACGGCAAGGTCATCGACGTCGACCTGGGGCTCGCCGGTGGGACCGCGTTCACCAACCACGTCGGCGTGGGCCTGTCGGCCGACCTGATGCTGTCGGCGCCGCGGCTGCTGAAGCGGGTGATCGGCCGGACGGCGTACCCGATCACGGCTCTGGGGTTGCTGGCCCGGCACCGTCCACTGCGGATCGTCGTGCGCGCCGACGGGCGTGCGCACACGTTCGTGACCCATCAGCTCTACGTGGCCAACGGCGGGTTCCACGCCGGGCGGCCGATCACGGCCGACGCGCACGCCGACGACCGGCTGCTGGTGGCGTATCCGGTCGGTGGCCGCGGGCGGTGGGGTCTGTTGCGGGAGACCGCCCGCAACGCGGCGACCGGTCACCGGCGCACGCTCGACGAGGAACCGTTCCTGGCCGTCGGCGAACTGTGGGTGGAGACCGACCGCGCGGCCCGGGTCGAGGTCGACGGCGAGCCGTCCGGCCGGACCCCGCTGCGGATCGGCCTGGACCCCAACGCGTTGCGGTTGATGGCCCCGGCCGACACACGTGACCTTTAGGGGGTCACCCCGCTCCGCCAGGACGGGTCGCGGCCGATGAAGCCCATCAGCCGGGTCTGGACGTCCGCGTCGGCGGGCACCTCGACCCGGGCGCCGTACTGGCCGGAGGAGCGCAGGACCTCTTCCATCTGCTCCATCCCGGCGAGCAGGCCGGCACAGAAGGCCGGGTCCAGCCGGTCGTCCTGACCCGTGGCCCGGGACAGGTCCCAGGTGTGCATGAACACGTCCGAGGTGTAGAACTGGTCGATCGCGCCGGCCAGCGGCAGGTTGCCGATGTGCGGGTTGCTGAGCTCCCGTTGCGCCGTCGCCGGATCGTCGAGCACCGCCTGCACGCCGTCGCTGTGCACCTGCCACGCGCGGACCGGGTCCTCATCCACCGAGGGGCCGCGGGGCAGGTCGATGCCGGCGCCGGCGGCCAGGAAGCCGGGGAACCAGTCGGTCAGGTGCCGCACGACGTCGCGGGCGGTCCAGCCTTCCACCGGGGCCGGCACCTCCCAGGACCGGGTGCCGCGGACGCGGTCGGTGAAGAGCCCGGCGATCTGCCGGTGCCGCTCGGCGGGGAGCTCAGACAGCGCCATCGTGGATCATCCTCTCCAGCTTCGCGTAACCCTGATCGAGGCCGACCTCCATGCCGCTGCGCAGCCACGCGTCGCGGGCCTCGAAGCTGTCGACCAGCGACTGGGTGCGCAACCGCGTGCGGCCGCCGCCCAGGTCCTCGAACCACATCGTCCCCAGGGACACCCCGTCCGGCTCGCCGTCGTAGGTGAAGGTCTGCACGATGCGGTCCACCCGAACCTCGTGGAAGCAGCCGTGGAAGCCGTACTCCGTGCCGTCGCGCACCGAGACGTAGCGCCAGCTGCCGCCGCTGGTGGCGTCCCAGTGCTCGATCCGGGTGGTCATGCCGTCGGGGCCCACCCACCGGGCGAACAGCTCGGGGTCGGTGTGCGCGCGGAAAAGCTGTTCAGGTGTGGCTTCGAAGTCACGACTCAGCCGGATCACCGGCACCTTCGGGTCGGCCTCGATCGATGTCTCCGTGATCGTGGTCATGCTCGTCTCCTTTCATCGCCGCCAGCACGGCGTCGAGGCGGCGGTGACGCTGCTCGGCGCGGGTCCGGTAGCGCTCGATCCAGGCGTCCATCAGGTCGAAGACCTCGGCCTCGAGCCGCACCGGCCGGGGCTGCGGCCCGCGCGGCCGGCTGACCAGCCCGGCGTCCTCGAGCACTCGCAGGTGCTTGTAGACCGCCTGCAGCGTCATCCGGTACGGCTCGGCCAGCCGGCTCACGGTCGCGTCGCCCTCGGCGAGCCGGGCCACCATGTCGCGGCGGGTCGGATCGGCGAGGGCGGCGAACACCCGGGTCAGCGTGTCTGTGGTCACGGCCCCTGGCTTTCTGTGTCATGGCCCTGGTTTCAACTCATCGGTTGAAAAGGACCGTAGACCGCGGCCGGCCCGTGCGTCAACCGATCAGTTGAAAGTCCAGCCCGTCGTGCGCCGGTTCGGGGTCGCGGGAATGATCGGAGAATGACGATCATCGAGACGCGGGGAGTGGACGCCCTGCTGACCCGGGCCCGCGCCGGCCTGCGCCGGCTCGACCCGCACCAGACCCTCGCGGCGGTCGCCGCCGGCGCCCTGCTCATCGACACCCGCACCGAAAGTCAGCGCCGGGTGCAGGGCGAGCTGCCCGGGGCGCTGGTGATCGACCGTACGGTGCTGGAATGGCGCCTGGATCCGGCGTCGCCGGACCGGATCCCCGAGGCGACCGGATACGACCGGCCCGTCGTGGTGGTCTGCCGGCAGGGCTACAGCTCCAGTCTGGCCGCGGCCGGGCTGCAGGCGGTGGGCCTGCGCCGGGCCACGGATCTGATCGGCGGGGTGGAGGCGTGGCTGGCCGCCGGTCTGCCGATGACCGACGGCCCCGCCGACGTCCGTCTCTGAGTGGCGCCACCGTCCTGCCCCACCCGGCACATCACCCGGGCCGATGCTCGACGCGGCGGGGCAGGGCGCTGCCGGCCTCAGATCCTGGCGCCCAGGTCGGCTCCGTTGGCCGGGCGCAGGAAGGCGGAGGTCGCGATCGCGCCGGTGGCCGTCCGCGGTCCGGTGATCACCGAGCTGTCGGTGCTGGCCGGCGCCGGGACCGAGCTCAGGTTCCACGAGTTGCCGCTGCCGGTCGAGCGGCCCAGCGCCACCGCGGTGCCGTTGCGGACGGACAGGTTCGCGGTGAGCCGGGAGGTGCTGGAGTCCACATCGAAGCCGGTCTTCGGGTTCGCGTACGCGGTGTCGTGGTCGAAGATCAACGTCCCCGGGTTGCCGTTGTCGGTGAAACCGTGCGCGGCGTTGCTGAACGCCATGCTGTTGCGGATCACGTGGTCGGCGGCCGGGTCGGGATCGCCGCCACCCATCTTGAAGCCGTTGCCGTCGCCGGCGAAGTTCGGGAAGTTCCACCGGTTGAACCCGTTGCCGTACGCGATGCTGCCCTCGACGGTGATCGGTGAGGTGAACATCCAGGCGTCGAATCCGTCGTCGACGTTGTTCCACAACCGGGCGCCGCGCACCACGTTGCCGGTGCCGCTGCCCTCCTTGATCGCCAGGCCGTCCGCACTCTCGCCGTTCTTGCGCGGGTCCCGGTTGAGGTAGCTGTCCAGATCGAGCACCAGGTTGCCGCTCGACGCGCCCTGGATCTGCAGACCGGACTCGTAGTTGTCGTGCGTCGACAGGCGTTCGAAGACGTTGCCGTTGCACCCGTCGCAGTAGAGCCCGTACGGGCCGTTGACCAGTTCGAGGCCGGCCAGTCGCCAGTACGAGGCCGCCATGTGCACGGTGCCGCGCTGGGCCCGGGGGACGCTGCCGCCGACCGGGGCGGGCGTGTTGGGCAGGGCTTCGCCGTCGATGACAACGCGTTCGGTGCCGTACCGGGTCAGCGTGATCGGCTGGCTCGCGGTGCCGCTGCGGGTGATCTGGATGTTGGTGGTCAGGGCGTACGTACCGCCGCGCACGGAGATCACGGTGCCGGGCTGGGCCAGGTCGACGGCCCGCTGGATGGTGCGCAACGGGTGGGCCTGGTCGCCGGCGTTGCTGTCGTTGCCGGTGGTGGCCACGAACAGGGGAGCCGGTGCGGCAGCGGTCGCGGGGGCCGGTGGGCCGACGGTGACGCCGACGGCGGCCAGGGCGACGGCGGCCGCGAGCGCGGCGGTGTCACGGGCATGCACGGGGAACCTCCGGGGGGTGAGGAAAGACGGGCGGGATCCGCCACCGCGCGCTGCCCTGGAACGCGGTGGGACCCCGGGATGCGCCCGGCTCCGGTAAGCGCTTTCCTGGCGAGGCTAGCCACGCCCGGATCGACTGTCAACGATGGCCGGGCGGCTGCCTCAGGAGCCCTCCGCCACCGCGCAGAACTCGTTGCCCTCCGGATCGGTCAGCACCCAGTGGCCGCTCTCGTCGTCCGGGGCGCGCACCACGCCGGCGCCCAGCGCCAGCAGGTCGTCCGGGTCGCGGTCGCGGAGCACCACGTGCCAGTGCAGCCGGTTGGCGCCGTCGCGGGCCTCCGGCACCGGATCGAAGACGAAGAAGTCCCACGGGAAGTCGGGCGCGCCCCGGACCACCGCGGCCTCGCCCTCGGCCGCCACCTCGCCGCCCAGCACCGCACCCCACCAGCGGGCCTGGGCCCGGGCGTCGCGGCACTTCACGACCAGCTCGAAGATGCCCGGAGGCCGGTCGTCGACCGCCGGAAAGGCGCAGAACTCGTTGCCCTCCGGGTCGGCCAGCACGTACCACGGGTCGGTGCCCGGCCGGCGCAGCAGCCGGCCGCCCGCCGCGACGATGTGGTCGACGTCCGCTCCGGGCAGCCGGACGTCCAGGTGCACCCGGCTCTGCTCGGTCGCGAGCCGCCGCACCCGCCGTACCCGGACGATCTCGTTGCGGGGCCGGCCCGGCCCGGGGTCGATGCGGAACGCCGCGGGGCCTTCCGCGCGCGCCGGCGCGCCGAGCACCGAGGCCCAGAATCGCGCGACGGCCGGCGGGTCCAGCGCCTGCAGGCTCAGGCCGTGGAACTGGGCCGGCGGCAGCACGTACCGGGCGAGGTCGTCGGTCAGGGTCGGTCGGGACATCGTTCCTGATTACCCGTCCGCGACGGCGATCGTCAATGTCGCGGCGTGCTTGTCCAGCTAACGGGTGGCGGCACCGGTGGCGTGCGGCTCATCCGCTCAGCTCGGCCCGCGCGTGACCGAAAGGTGCCGGAGAAGGTCGGGGTTCGTGGCACGGGAAACGGTGAGCGGGATGAGCTCTGGGCAGGTACGCCCAGGAGTAGGCACGAGCGGCGGTGCGCCTGACCGCCTGCTGCGCGCCGCGGTCGCCGCGACCGTGGCCTGGCTCGTCCTCTACACCGTGCTGACCGCGCTCTGCCGGGACTCGCCGCGCGGAGCGATGTTCGTCGGCGACATCCTCTATCTCGTGCCGCTGATCGCCGGGGTGCTCGTCGCCGGGGTGGCGGTCCGCCGGGAACAGGGCCGGCACCGCACGCTGTGGCAGCTGCTCACCGTGGCGTTCGCGGCCCAGCTCACGGGCGAGAGCATCTGGGCCGGCTACGACTATCTGACCCCCGACGGGCCACCCGCGCCGTCGGTGGCCGACATCGGTTTCCTGCTCTCCTCGACGCTCATGGTGGTGGCGGTCCTGGTCGGCTTCGGCGGAGCCGGCCGGCTGCGGCACCTGCGCGGGTTGCTGGACAGCACGCTGATCATCGTGAGCCTGGGTGCGCTGGGCTGGCAGATGCTGGTCAGGCCGCAGCTCTCCGAGGGGATGGCGTTCGCCGACGCGGTCAACATCGCGTACCCGCTGCTGGACGTGGTGCTGCTGGCCTGCCTGGGCATCGTCGGGCTGGCCGGGCACAAGTCGGTGCCGATGACGGTGCGGCTCGTCGGGGCGGCCGGGGCCGTCAACGCGGTCAGTGACATCGTCTACACCTACATCGCCACCTTCAGCGACTACGACAGCGGCAGCTGGGTCGACATCGGCTTCGAGATCGCGGCGGCGCTGTGCTTCCTGGCCGCGGTGGTCGCCGTACGGCGTCCGGAGCTGCCCGCCGAGCCGCGGTCCTTCGACCGGGGTATGCCGCTCATGCCGATCCTCATCTCGGTCACCGCCACTTCGGCGCTGGTCGCGTTCGACAAGGTGAGCGCCGGGGCCGTCGGTGATCTCACCCTGATCGTCGTCGCCGTCCTGTTCCTCACCGTCATGCTGCGCCAGTACCTGTTCGCGGCCGACCGCGCCGGTCTGGCCGAGCAGCTCGCCGTGGCCGTCACCGAGCAGCGGCGGCTGGCCGTGACCGACGGCCTGACCGGCCTCTACAACCGCCGCCACCTCATGGCGATCGTCGACCGGTTGCGCGGCGCGCCCGCCGGCCGCCCGGTCAGCCTGATGGTCGTCGACCTGGACCACTTCAAGCTCGTCAACGACACCCACGGCCACCTGGCCGGCGACGCGGTCCTGCAGGAGGCGGCGGCCCGCATCACCACGACCGCCCGGGCGAGTGACGTGGTGGCCCGCTACGGCGGCGAGGAGTTCGTGCTGCTGCTGACCGACACCGACGGGGCGGAGGCCGAACGGCTGGCCGAGCGGGTGCGCCGGCGGCTGCGCGAGACACCGGTCGTCGTCGGTGACGCCGTCATCGCGCTGACCGCCTCGATCGGGGTGGCCAGCTCACCGGACGGTTCGGTCCAGCATCTGCTCGAGGCGGCCGACCGGGCGCTCTACCGCGCCAAGGAGCACGGCCGGGACCAGGTCATGACCGTCGCCGCGCCGGTACGGGAGCCGGTCGCCGTACCCGGGCCGACCGGCTGACCGGCTGAGCGGCGCCACACTTCGGCCGGCACCGAACCGTTGCCGCCGTACCGTGTCGGCGTGCAACAGATCAACGGCCGCGAGGCCGCCGTCGCCGTTCTGAACGATCCTCGCTTCGTGGTGCCCCCAGTGCCGCCCGGCGCGAGCGGGATCGCCTGGCTGCGGGCCACGGTCGGCCGGTTCAGCTCGGGCCCGGCCCACGACCGCCGGCGGGCCCTGGCCGTCGCTGTCCTGGACGCCGTGCCTCCCTCGACGCTCAGCACCGGCGGCGGGCATCCGGTAACCGTGCTGGCCCGGGCCCTGGGCCTCACGGAGCCGGTCACGGACCTGGTCCGCGACGTGGCACAGGGTTACCAACCGGGCGCCGGCGATGTGGGCCGGGCCGACGCGGCGGTCGATCGGCTGGTGACGATCCTCGGCGGGGAGTACGACGAACCGACCGCGGCGCTGATCGGGGTGCTGACCCAGGCGTGCGACGCGACCGTGACGCTGATCGAGCGGGCCCGGCACCGGCCGGTCGACGAGGTGCTGCACGACGACCCGCCGGTCCGGGCGACCCGGCGTCAGGCCCTCGTGGCGGCCACCGTCGGCGGGGTGGCGGTGGAGGCCGGCGAGGTGGTCCTGGTCGGCCTGGCCGGGGGAGCTGCCTTCGGCGCCGGCCCACGCCGCTGCCCTGGCCGCGACCATGCCCTCGCCCTGGCCGAGGGCGCCCGCACGGGGGATTCACCGGGCGTTCACCGGGGTTCGGGGGACAGCGGCGCCGCCACCGGCCCAGACTGAGCCGATGATCGCGCTGGAGATAGCCGGCCTGCTCATCCTGGCCACCGCCACCTGGCTGGTCCTGAACAGGCCGCAGTCCGGCTCGGGAGTCCTGCACCGCCGCCTGACCACGACGATGCTGGCGGCCGGCGGCGCGGTGCTCGCGGGCAGTCTCGTCGCCGGGGTGGTACTGGCGTTCTGACCCGGGGCGTTTGAAGACGGTTGTCGCGGAAACAGTGCGGCGATGCCGGGATGGTTGCAAGCGGGTGGATGGGGACTGCTGGCGGGTTCGGCGCTGCTCGTCGGCGCCGCGGTCGGCTACCTGGCGCGGATCCCGCAGAAGATCATCGCCTCGATCATGGCCTTCGGCGCCGGGGTGCTGCTGTCGGCCGTGTCGTTCGAGCTGGTGGCCGAGGCCTACGCGAGCGGCGGGCTGCTGCCGACCGCGGCGGGCGCGATCGCCGGGGCCGTGCTCTACACCGCGGCCAACGTCCTGCTGGCCCGGCGCGGCGCCCGGCACCGCAAACGCTCCGGCGATCAGCAGCCCTCCGAGCAGGACCAGGGCGGATCCGGTACGGCGCTGGCCCTCGGCGCCCTGCTCGACGGCGTACCGGAATCGATCGTCATCGGCACCAGCCTGCTCGGCGGCGGCGCGGTGAGCGTGGCCACCGTGGTCGCGGTGTTCATCAGCAACGTGCCCGAGGGCCTGTCCAGCGCGGCCGGGATGCGCCGCGCCGGCCGTTCCCGCACGTACGTCTTCGGGCTGTGGGCCGGGATCGCCGTGATCAGCGGTCTGGCCGCGCTGGCCGGCTACACCCTGCTGGGCGGCGTGGCGCCGAGCGTCCTGGCCGCCATCACCGCGCTCGCGGCCGGCGCCATCCTCACCATGATCGCCGACACGATGATCCCCGAGGCCTTCGAGAAGACCCACCTGGCCATCGGCCTGATCACCCTGCTCGGCTTCCTGACCGCCTTCGCCCTGTCCCGCGCCGGCTGAGCTCCGCGGGCGCTCACTGCGACGGCAGGGTGGCCACGGGGATGCCCTCGCCCACGGCCCAGGTCAGGCCGTCCCGGATGGCGTCCAGCGGCAACGGTCGGTCGCGGGTCACCGCCACCACCACGGTGGCCGTCGGCGGCAGGAACGGGTTGCGCTCGCCGGCCGCGGCCAGCTCGGTGCCGACCCGGTAGGCCAGTTTCACCGCGTCGTCGTACGGCAGCGCCGGCACGACCAGCAGGAAGCTGTCCTCGTCCAGGCGGGTGATCCGGTCGGCCGGGCGCAGCACCGCGGCCAGGACCGCGATCAGGCCCTCGTTGCGCAACGCCAGCGTGCGGCGGCCGGTCTGCTCGGGCAGCACCTGCACCGGGGCCGGGCGGACGCCGAGCAGCGCCACCGGCAGCGTGCCCGAGGCGGTCACCCCGTCGGCTCCCGACCAGCGCCGTACCCCGGCCTCGTCGGTCAGAGCCGCCTGGTGCCGGCCGCCGGGCGTGGACCCGGTCGCGGGGGACCGCAGCTTCTGGATCGTGGCGCGGTCGCGGTCGGTGCGTTCGGCCAGCAGCCGTACCGCCGCGTCGGCCCGGCCCTCACCGGGCGTCGCCGGCAGGTGCCGGACCCGCTGCACGACATCGTCGATGGTCGCGCGCGCGGCCGCGGGCAGGCGGTCCGCCAGGGCCTCGCGCAGGCGCAGCACCTCGTGCAGGGCGTCGTCGCGCCGGAAGCGCCAGTCGCCGTCGAACACCCGGCCGGCCTCCAGGGTGGCCGCCGCGGGGTCGACCTCCTCGCGGTCGTGGGCGACGAGCACGGCGCCGAAGCGGGGCGTCAGGACCGCGACGGTCCACTCGCGAGCCAGGTCCTCGGAATCGTGCAGCAGGACCGGGTACGGCCCGGCCGGCAGCTCCGGCGGGTGGGTGGCGACGACACCGACCACCGCGACGGCCGCCAGCTTCGCGATCCGTTCGTACACCTCGCGTTCGCGCTCGAAGTACGGCAGCCGCTGGAACAGCGCGATGACCACCATGGGCCCGTCCTCGGCGACGGCCAGGGCCGCCTGTTCGATGGCGTGCGAGACAGTCACCAACGTGGACTTGGTCAGGCGTTTCCCGTTCATCGGGCCGGACTCTACGGCGGTGGCCGGAGCTCCGCCACCGGTGCGTCTCAGGCCGGCCGGCCGGCCCGGGCGACCAGGGCCGCCGCGATGTCACGGACCTTGCGGTTGCCCTGCTGCGAGACGCCGATGAGGATCTGGATCGCCTCCTCCGGGGTGCACCGCCGCTCGCCCATGATGATGCCCTTGGCCTGCTCGATGACGGCCCGGCTCTCCATCGCCACCCGCATCTGCTGGGCCAGGGTGACCTGCACGTCGTAGACGTGGGCGTTGGCCAGGGCCGCGGCGGCGTACGCGGCGAACGTCTGCGCGAGCGCGATGGCCTCGTCGTCGAAGGCGTCCGGCGCGGTCGAGTAGACGTTGATCGCCCCCGTGACCCCCTCCTCCACGGGCAGCCCCACGGCCAGCGCGCTGCGCACACCGGCGTCCACGGCCCGGACGGCCCAGTCGGGCCAGCGGCTCTCGCTGTCGGTGTGCGGGGTGGCCAGGGTCTGCAGGGAGGCCGCGGCGTCCAGGCACGGGCCGTGTCCCTGCCGGTACTGCGCCTCGTCCAGGCGCAGGGCGAGCTCGGCGGTGAAGGCGGCGGTGGCCGGGCCGGTGGGGCGCACGAGGGTGACCGAGACCGCGTCGGCGCCCGGAACGGTGGCCCGGGCCAGCTCCGCGACGGTCGTCAGCACGCCGTCAAGGTCCGTCTCGCCGAGCTTGATCCGGCCGAGCCGGGCGAAGGCCTCGGCGGCGGCGGGCCGGTGCGTCTCGGACATCAGCGGTCTCCTTGCCGGCCTCGGTCGGCCAAGGCCACACGCTACCCCCTCGACGGCCCGGCCAAGTTGAACCGGTTCAAGCGTTTCTCGGACAGGCCTCCCGGACCCGGCGCAGACTGCTGTCATGCGGATCGGAATCATCGGCGCCGGCGAGCTGGGCGGATCGCTGGCCGAGTGGTGGACCCAGGCCGGTCATGACGTCGTCGTCAGCTCCTCGCCCGCCGCCACGACCACAGTCACCGCGACGGACGCCGCCACATTCGGCGACGTCGTGCTGTTCGCCCCGGACTGGGCGACCGCGCACACCCTGATCGACGCCACCGCGGGCGCGCTGAGCGGCAAGCCGGTGCTGGACGCCACCGACCCGGTGATCTGGGACGGCGGCTACCAGCGGGCCGTGCCGGGCGAGCTCAGCGGCATCGAGACCCTGGCGACCTGGGCCCCCGACGCGCACTGGGTCAAGGCGCTCAACACCTGCACGCCCAGCGTGCTGCGCCGGCGCCGCGGCCGGGACCCGCTGCTGGCCGAGTTCATCTGCACCGATCACCGGGACGCGCGCAGCGTGGCGACCCGGCTGATCCAGGATCTCGGTTTCGCGCCGTTCTTCGCCGGTGGGGCGAGCAACGCCTGCCTGACCGAGGCCGGCGGGCCGCTGCGGATGCGGGAGATCGATGTGGCCGACGCGACGGCGGTCTTCGCCGAGGTGGTCGGCTCCGCGCGGTGAGCCGGCACGTCACGAAGGACCGCTAGCCCTGCCCCGGCCCGACCGGCAGGGCGAGAGCAGCCTCCAGGGCGGTCGCGTGCGGATGGGCGATGTCCGGCAGCACGCCGCCGCCCTCCCAGTTGCCGCCGGTCACCGCGTCGCGGACCTCGGCCTCGGGCAGCAGGCCCAGCACCTGCGGAGTCAGCCGGACCGGCGTCACGTGGTCGGCGGCACCGCGGGTCGGCTCACCCACCACGGTCGCGCGTCCCCGTGCCTGCAGGTGATACGCCAGCGCCTCCGCCGAGGAGTACGTCCGCGGGCCGGTCAGGACCAGCAACGGCTGGGTCAGCGCGCTGCCGGGCGGGGAGTCGGTGGTCCACCACTGCCGGCTGCGGTCCCGGTAGAGCACGTCGGACAGTTGCTGGGCGTCATCGCCGAGCAGCGGGCCCGCGACCGCCGCCAGAGTGGCCGGGTCACCGCCCCCGTTGCCCCGCAGGTCCAGCACCAGCCGGGTGGAGTCGCGGGCGAGGGTCAGGGCGGCGTCGACGTACGGCCGGGCGATCGCGTACGGCTCGAGCGCGTTCAGGATGAGGACGCAGGTGCCGTCGTCCAGTCGCCGGACTGAGGTGACGCCCGCGGCTCGGCGCCGTACGGGTGCGGGGTCCGGTGGCGGCCAGCCGGTGGCCTCGTCGTCGGCCTGCTCCGCACCCGCGGGGTCGAAGTGCAGCTCCAGGTGCCGGGAGTGGGCGTTCGCGCATTTCTGCAGGGCCTGGCAGCCGGCCGCGTCGACCGGCTCGTGGCGACCGGCGAAGGCGGCGGCGAGGTCGGCGGTGAGCCCGTCGAGCCGGGGCCCCGGTGGCATGAGCCGGCGCAGCCAGCCGGCCAGCACTGCGCTGAGCTCGGCGACGGTCCGGACCTGATCAGTGGACATGGTCCGACCGTAGGGCAGAAATCGGCGCGCAGCGGGCCGTCGCGCTCTGCCTTCGGCAGAGAAGCCGGGGCCGGGCTTTCCGCATTGCCGCGGCGGGGCCGCCGAAAGGCCTTCGTGCGTGCCGGGACGCCGTTGCGTGGGGCGTCGTCATCGCATTCGCGACGGCGTCACCGGCGGGCGCGGAATCAGCGCTTGCTGTGGAACGCCTCGACGATCGAGGTGGGGATGCGGCCGCGTTCGGAGACCTCGTAACCGTTCTTGTTGGCCCATTCCCGGATGGCCTGGTTCTGGTCGCGGTTGGCCCGGCTGGGGGCCGGCGCGGTGCTGCGCGCGGCGATCCGCGGGGTGCTGCTGCGGCCGATCCGGGAGGCGGCGGCCAGGTACGGGTCGAGCGCCTTGCGCAGCTTGCCGGCGTTCTTGTCGGAAAGGTCGATGGTGTAGCTGACGCCGTCGATGCTGAATTCGACGGTGCGGTCCGCTTTGCTGCCGTCAATGTCGTCGGTCAGCAGGGTGACGATCTGCTTGGCCATGTGGTCGCTCCCGGATAAGCCTTTGGTGCGGCACCTGGTGACCGCCTCTATTGGCGATACCATAGCCGATATCGCCATGCCGTCGTCCGGCGCAGTGCGATAAATGAATCCGCGTTCTTCCGTGTCGCGTATCCGTTACCGCGGCGTCGCACAAGGTGGCGCGGTCGCCGCCGCGCCGCCGGTCCGGTGCGGGCGGTTATATGGGCCCGCGCGACCCGGTCCTCTGCTTTGTGGTCGGTCCATAACGGACAAAGACAGTGGCGAATGAGCGGGGCCGTGTTTCGGCTTGGTGTCGGTTGCTTGACAGGCAAGTTGTGACCGTTAACACTTTCGGCAATCTTCCGGCTCCCACCCCTGGATAGAGGCCTTCATGGTCGCCGAGCCCCGTCGTCGCGGCACCCGACACCTGTCCCGTATCGCTGCTTGTCTGCTGGCCGCCGGCGCCCTCGTGGCACCGGCCGCACCCGCCGCCGCAGCCGATGTCACCGGCGGCCTGGTGCTGCGGTACGACCTCGACCAGACCTCCGGGACCGCGGTCCCGGACACCTCGGGCCACGGCCGTGACGGCGTCCTGAGCGGGGACGCGTCCTTCGCGCCCGACGGCGGTGGTCTCGTCCTCGGCGGCACCGACGGGCACGTGCGGCTGCCGGACGACGTGCTGGCCGGGCTCGGTGCGGTCACCGTGGCGGCCGACGTCTACATCGACACCGCGCAGGCCACGCCGTACATGATCTGGGCGCTGGGCAACACCGACGCGGGCGGTGCCGGCAACGGCTATCTGATGGCCACCGGGGACCCCTACCGGACGGCGATCGCCGGCGGGAACTGGAGCACCGAGCAGACCGTCAAGGCCGGATCGGGTCTGCCCCGCGGGGTCTGGGCGAGCATCGGTTACACCCTCGGCGCCGACGGGGTGGCGACCGAATACCTCAACGGACAGCCGGTGGCGACCACCTCCGGCGTCACCCTCACCCCCGGCAGCATCGGCTCGGGCGTCACCGAGGCGAACTACCTGGGCCGGTCCGTCTACACCGCGGACGCCCACCTGCACGGCCGGATCCGCAACTTCCGGATCTACGACCGGGCGCTGAGCGCCGCCGAGGCCGCCGGGATCGCCATCGCCGACGCGACCCGGGTCGCGGGGGACCGGGCGGCGCTGACCCTGGGTGACACCTCGGCGGTCACCGGTGACCTGAGCCTGCCGGCCGCCGGGCCCGCGTACGGGAGCAAGGTCTCCTGGTCCTCCTCGGACCCGGCGGTGATCACGCCCGCCGGTGCGGTGACCAGGCCGGCCGCCGACACCACCGTGACCCTGACCGCGACCGTCGCCAGCGGCTCCAGCAGCGCCACCCGCGCCTTCCCGGTCACCGTCAAGGCCGCCCTCAGCGCCGCGCGGAAGGTCGAGCAGGCCCGCGACGCGCTGACCGTCACCAACCTCGACGACGCCCGCGGCAACCTGACCCTGCCGGCCAGCGGGCTGCACGGCACCACCGTCGCGTGGTCCAGTGCGGACCCCGCCACCGTCAGCGCCACCGGTGTCGTGCACCGGCCCGCGGCCGGCAGCCCGGCCCGGCGGGTCGCCCTCACCGCCACCGTCAGCCTCGGCCCGGTCAGCGCGACGAGGTCGCTGACCGCCACCGTGCCCGCTCTGCCGGCGCCCGCACCGCTGAAGGGCTACGCCTTCGCCTATTTCACCGGCAACAGCATCGCCGGCGAGAAGATCTCCTTCGCGGCCAGCCAGGGCAACAACGCCCTGCGCTGGACCGAGCTCAACGGCGGCCAGCCGGTGCTCACCTCCACGCTGGGCACCAAGGGCCTGCGCGACCCGTTCCTGATCCGCTCGCCCGAGGGCGACAAGTTCTTCCTGATCGCCACCGACCTGTCCATCGGCAGCGGCACCTCCTGGGACGACTCGCAGCGCCGCGGCAGCCGCTACCTCGAGGTGTGGGAGTCCACCGACCTGGTGCACTGGGGGCAGCAGCGGCACGTGCTGGTCTCACCGCCGACGGCCGGCAACACCTGGGCCCCCGAGGCGTTCTGGGACGAGACCCTGGGCCAGTACGTCGTCTTCTGGGCGTCCAAGCTGTACGCCGAGACCGACCCCGGGCACACCGGCGACGCCTACAACCGGATGCTCTACGCCACCACCCGCGATTTCGTCACGTTCAGCACGCCGAAGATCTGGCAGGACCGCGGCTCGTCCCGGATCGACAGCACGGTGATCAAGGACGGCGGCACGTACCACCGCTTCACCAAGGACGAGGGTGCGGTCACCGGCTGCAGCGACATCATCCAGGAGCGGGCCGACTCGCTGACCGCGGTCGACGACGTGGCGGACCCCGCGTACGACCCGAAGAACCCGGCGTGGCGGATCGTGGCCTCCTGCATCGGCAAGGCCGCCGGCACCTCCGCCGTGGAGGGCCCGACCGCCTTCAAAGCCAACCCCGGCGACGAGTCCGGCTCGGACTACTACCTCTTCGTCGACGAGTACGGCGGCCGCGGTTACATCCCGCTCGGCACCGACAACCTCGACGCCCCGGCCTGGAAGGTGCCGGCGAGTTACGCCCTGCCGAAGAGCCCGCGCCACGGCACGGTGCTGCCGATCACCCAGGCCGAGCTCGACCGGCTCTCCGGCACGCCCGATCCGCTGCCCGCCACCGCCGACGGCCTGGTCGCCCACTACGCCCTGGACCAGAGCACCGGCACCGCAGTCGTCGACTCCTCCGGCAACGGCAACAACGCCACGGTCGCCGGCGGCACGAGCTGGAGCGACGGCAGCCTGACCTTCGGCGGCACCGACGGCTACGTGAAGCTGCCCGACAACGCCATGGCGGGAATGCGGGCCATGACCGTCTCCACCGACGTCTGGATCGACCCGGCCCAGCCCAGGCCCTACTTCCTGTGGGGGATGGGCAACACCGACAGCGGCGGCGCCGGCAACGGGTACGTGTTCAGCACCGGCGACAACTACCGCGCGGCCATCGCCTCCGGCAACTGGACCACCGAACAGGGCACGGCGACCGGCAGCGCCCTGAGCCGCGGCTCGTGGCGGACGCTGACCTACACCGTCGGTGACGGCACCGCGACCCTCTACCTCGACGGCCGCCAGGTCGCCCGCACCACCGCGGTCTCCGTGACCCCCGGCTCGATCGGCAACGGCGTCACCAAGGCCAACTACCTCGGCCGCTCGGTGTACGCCGCGGACAAGTACTTCAAGGGCCGGATGCGCGACGTCAGCATCTACGACCGGGCCCTGACCGCCGCCGAGGTCGCCCGGCTCGGCGGCAACGCCACCACGGTCTCCGCGGTGACGCTGGACAGCCTCAAGGCCCCGGCCCTGATCGACAGCGAGGCCGGCACCATCGTCCTGCCGGTGCGCCCCGGCACCGACCGCCGGAACCTCGACCCGGTCTTCACCGTGGCGAGCACCTCGACGGTCACCGGTGCGGGAGCCGGCGACTGGTCCACCGCACGGCGCATCACCGTCACCAGCGCCACCGGCGCGACCCGTTCCTACACGGTCACCACCCGGGTGCTGCGCTCGCCGGTGCTGCCCGGCCTCAACGCCGACCCGAACATCGTCCGCTTCGGCGACACCTACTACATCTACGCGACCACCGACGGCATCGCGGGCTGGGGGAGCACCACCTTCAAGGCGTGGTCCTCGACCGACCTGGCCACCTGGACCGAGCACGGCACGATCCTGGACCTGGCCGACGTGTCCTGGGCGCACACCAACGCCTGGGCCCCGGCGATCGCCGCGGCCAACGGCAAGTACTACTTCTACTACTGCGCCGCGGGCAACATCGGGGTGGCCACCGCCGACTCGCCGCTCGGGCCGTTCACCGACTCCGGCGCGCCTCTGATCGACCGCGACGACTACGCCGGCGCCCAGCAGATCGACCCGGCCGTGTTCACCGACAGCACCGGGCAGAGCTACCTGTACTGGGGCAACGGCAAGGCCTACGTCGCGCCGCTGAACGCGGACATGACCTCGATCGACGTCGCCGGGCGGCAGACCATCGGCGGGCTCACCGACTTCCGCGAGGGCCTGTTCATGAACGAGCGGAACGGGACCTACTACCTGAGCTACTCCGTCGACGACACCGGCAGCGAGAACTACCGGGTCGCCTACGCCACCGGCAGCTCGCCGTACGGGCCGTTCACCGCCCGCGGGGTGATCCTGGCCAAGGACCCGGCGCAGGGCATCCTCGGCACCGGGCACAGCTCGATCATCCAGGTGCCCGGCACCGACGACTGGTACATCGCGTACCACCGCTTCGCGCTCACCGGCGGCGACGGCTTCCACCGCGAGACCACCATCGACCGGTTGTACTTCGACGCCACCGGAGCCATCACCCCGGTCGTCCCGACCCTGGAGAGCGTCGACCCGCTCACCTACACCGGGGTGCCCCCGCAGGCGTCGATCTCCCGGCCCGGGACCGGCGGCTGGTACGGCGCCGGCGCCACCCTCACCCTCAGCGGCGGGGCGGGCAACAGCACGATCGAGTACGCGCTGGGCGACGGCGCCTGGGCCGCGTACACCGGACCGGTGCCGCTGCCGGCCGGCTCGTACACCGTGCGCCACCGGGCCCGGGGCGCGAACCTGATCCTCGGCCCGGTCGCCGAACTGCCGGTACGGGTCGACCCGGAACCGCCGATGTCCGCCGTCGCGGTGCGGACCACGGGGAACGCCTCGACGGTCACGCTCAGCGCCCGGGACACCGCCTCGGGCGTGGCCTCGATCAGCTACCGCGTCGACGACGGCGCGTGGCAGCCGTACACGAAGCCGTTCACCCTCACCGGCGTGCACCGCCTCGCGTTCCAGGCCACCGACCGGGCCGGCAACCAGGAGACCGCGCAGCGGGTCACCGTGCCGATGCGGCCGGACGTGACCGCCCCCGCGGTCACCGGGCTGACCGATCCACGGCAGCCGACCGGCCGGCACGGCTGGTTCACCGGCCCGGTGGCCCTGGTCGTCACCGCCACCGACCCGTCCGGCATCGCCTCCCGCGAATACCGGACCGCCGGCGGCAAGTGGCGGACCTACACCGGACCGGTGTCCCTGCCGGCCGGCGTGACCACCGTGACCTACCGGGCGACCGACCACTTCGGCAACGTGTCGGCGCCGGGCACGCTCACCGTGCGGCGCGACCCTCAGCCGCCGTCGGTCAGCGCGGCGGTGCGGGTCGGCCGGTCACCGGTCACGGTCACGCTGAGCGCCAAGGACGGCGGCTCCGGGGTGGAACGGATCTCGTACCGGGTGGACCGCGGTGCCTGGCGGACCTACCAGGCACCGGTCAAGGTCCGGGGCAGGGGCACGCACCGGGTGTCGTACCGGGCCACCGACCGGGCCGGTAACACCAGCCCGGTGCGGACCGTGCAGGTGCGGATCCGCTGACCTCACGGCGTCGCCGCGGCCACCAGCTCCTGGTACGCGGCGACGCCGTCCGGGTCGGCGTAACCACCGGCGGGCACGACCGACGTGCCCAGATACCAGTTGTCATGCTGCCAGTAACACACGACCTGGAACCCGTGCGAGGCCAGCCAGGTGCGGGAGGCGCGGATCGCCGGTCCCCGCGACGCGCGGACGCCCTGGTCGTCGTCGATGCCCCACTCGGTGAGCGCCAGGGGGCGGCCGAGGGCGCCGAAAGCGCCGTACCAGCGCAGCATCCGCGGGTCGCTGCCGACGCTGACCGGGTCGTCCGGCTCGCTGCCCCGGGTGCTGGCCTGCCAGTACAGATCGATCCCGTACGCGTCGGCGGAGGCGACCGGCACGATCCAGTCCCGAACCTCGCGGTCCCCGCCGGTGCCGTTGTTGGTCACGAACGCCGAGCCCGAGCGCCACTGGTACGCCATGTGCACCGGAACCACGTTCACGGCCGCGTTGACCGCCTTGCTCTGCTGGTACACGCGGGTGAACGCGGCCACGAACTGCACGCCGGTCATGTCGTCCTCCGGCTCGTGGTAGTACGTCAGATAGCTCCCCGCCGGCATCGCCGCGGCGATCGCCTGGATCTCGCCGTCACACGTGCCGGCGGCGACGGCGACCGGCGTGCAGGTCGTCTTGAACGAGTACCAGAGCGTCGCGCCGTAGGTCTGCTGACAGCTGAGGGCGTCGGCGGGTGGCAGGGCGGCGGCCGAGGTGAAGACCCGGCGGACGGTGAGCTGCGGCCCGAGATGCGCCCGCTCGTCGAGGAACCCGGCACAGGTGTTGCCACTGCCGACGGTATCGGCGCCGGAGGTGGTGGCACCGACGGCCAGTGTCGGCAGGACAAGCGCGGCTGCCGGGGCCGGGGTCACCGGTCCGGCCAGCAGCAACGCGACAATCAGGGGAACGTGCATGCGTCCTCCGCGGTCACGGGATGGTATCGAGATGCTACGATGCGTAGCCATTGATCACCATCGCTGTGCGCCCGGATCGCCGCCGGGCGTTAGAGGACCACGGGCACCGCCAAAAGCCGGTAGCCCGGACCGGTCGCCTGGGCCAGCCGGGCCGCCTCGGCGCCGTCCTCCCCGGTGAGGAACACCCCGACCGGGAACCGTTCGTCGCTGTCACCCTTGGCGCAGAAAACATAGACGGTCCGGTCGTTGTCGCGCCGGGCACCGTCGGGAAGGCCGTCGACGACCGCTTGGGCTACCTCGGCGGGCGACGCGACGCCCAGGCCGCCGTCGACCCCACCCAGCGGCCCCCTCGGCCGAGCGGTGTCGTGCGGCGAGAACTGATGGAAAGGCTCTGCTGCATGCCGGGCAGCACGCCCTCGCGCCCCCGATAGCACGACGCGACCATTACCCGGCCGCGCCGTGCTGTCCAGGCCGCGCTCAGACCGCGAAGCCGCCGTCCACGTTGATCGTCGCGCCCGTGACGTAGCGTCCGTCCGGGCCTGCCAGGAACGCCACGGCTGCGGCCACGTCGGCCGGCTCGGCGTAGTGGCCCAGCGCGGTGAAGGCGTTGACGGCGTCGGCGTTCGGGCCGTCGGCCGGGTTCAGGTCCGTGTCCGTCGGGCCCGGGTTGACCAGGTTGACGGTGATCGCCCGCGGGCCCAGCTCCCGGGCCAGGGCCTTGGTCAGGCCGGTCAGCGCGGTCTTGCTCAGCGCGTACAGGGTGAAGCCGGGGAAGACCGCCCGCTCGGCCACGTTGCTGCCGATCGAGATGATCCGCCCGCCGCCGGTCAGGTGCCGCAGCGCCGCCTGCGCGGCCACGAACGGCGCCCGGACGTTGACCGCGATGCTCTGCTCGAAATCCGCCCGGTCGAGCTGCTCCACCGGCCCGAGCAGGAAGGCGCCGGCATTGTTGACCAGGATGTCGAGCCGGCCGAGCTCGGCGGCGGCCCGGTCGACGGCGGCCACCACGGCCGCGGGGTCGGCGCTGTCGGCCGGTACGGCGACCGCCCGCCGCCCCAGCATCGTGATCTCGTGCGCCACTTCCTCGGCCCGCTGCTTGTCCCGCAGATAGGTCAGCGCGACATCCGCACCGTCCCGCGCCAGCCGCACCGCCGTCGCGGCGCCGATGCCCCGCCCGCCGCCGGTCACCAGCGCCACCTTGCCGTCAAGTCGGTTCGTCATGCCGTCAACCCTGCGCGATCACCCGGCCCGGGTCTGGCGGCAATAGGACGTGGCGTTCGTACAATGCCGGCGATGCCTGCCGCCGCCGACCGTCCGATCGTCTTTCTCGATGTCGACGGGCCGCTGATCCCGTTCGGTGGCTCGGGCCGCCGCTACCCGCCCGCGGATCTCGCACCCGGCGACCACCCGCTGCTGTGCCGCCTCGACCCGGCGGACGGGCCGAAGCTGCTCGCGTTGCCCGGCGAACTGGTCTGGGCGACGACGTGGGGGGAGCACGCCAATGAGGTGATCGCGCCGCGGCTCGGCCTGCCCGGCCTGCCCGTCGTCACCTGGCCCGACAGCGAGGACGACCCGGTGGGTGGCCGGCACTGGAAGACCGCCGGGCTGGTGCGGTGGGCGGCCGGGCGTCCGTTCGTCTGGGTCGACGACGAGGTCACCGACCGGGACCGCCGCTGGGTGGCGGCCTGCCATCCCGGACCGGCACTGCTGCACCGGGTCGATCCGCGCGCCGGCCTGACGGATGCCGACTTCGCCGCGCTCGCCGGCTGGCTGGATGCGGCTGACCGCCGGTCAGCGGGGCACGCGTAGCTCGGACAGCGGAGGGTCGCCGAGCGGCGAGGTCTCCCACCGGGCCTCGAACGTCCCGGCCGCCGGGTCGAGCCGCAGATGCAGGC
The DNA here is from genome assembly GCF_040649415.1 of Actinoplanes sp. NPDC048967. Classification (NCBI taxonomy): domain Bacteria; kingdom Bacillati; phylum Actinomycetota; class Actinomycetes; order Micromonosporales; family Micromonosporaceae; genus Actinoplanes; species Actinoplanes sp. NPDC048967. The sequence goes on along the minus strand of NZ_JBEZFL010000008.1, from coordinate 158,385 downwards.
GGTGCGGCGTCTCGACGAAGATCACATCGACGTGCAGCTGCCCGCCGGCCCAGGCGGATGCGGTGGCCAGCGGGCCCGTGGTGGTCCATGCGCCCGGTGCGCCCAGGGCGGCGGCCAGTTCGGAGTCGCCCTCCCGCAGCCGGATCTCGTCGGGTCCGGTCACCACCTGGACGGTGTGCAGGCCGGGAAGCTGATTGCCCGTTCCCGGTCGCAAGGTCAACGGCGTGCGGTCGGGCTGCAGCCCGTCGGCCGCCGGGCCGGGCAGGGGTACGGTCCCAGGCGTCCAGACCCGGTCGGGCGGCGCGTCGGCGGTCAGCGCGGGCAGCAGGTGCGTCCACACGGCTTCCAGTACGCCCGGGGCGTCCAGGCTCTGCGACGTGATCGCCACCACCGCGTCCGCCTCCGGCAGGACCAGCATGAACTGGCCGTACGCGCCGTCGCCGCGGTAGCCGTGGCGGCTGCGCCAGAACTGGAAGCCGTACCCCTGGTCCCAGTCCGTCTCGGGGACGCCGGTCGTGATGTGCGCGCGGGTCGCTTCCTCGACCCACTGCGGGCTCAGCAGCTGCCGGTCAGCCCAGACACCGTTGCGCAGGTAGAGCTGGCCCAGCTTGGCGATCGCTTCGGTCGGCACGTGCAGACCCGAGAAGCCGATCTCGCGTCCTTGCGGGTCGCGCGTCCAGCCGGTCCGCGTGATGCCCAGCGGCTCGAACAGCCGGGGCCGCAGGTACGCCGTCAGCGACCCCCCGCTGATCCGCTGGATGATCGCCGACAGCGCGTGGGTGCACGGCTGGTTGTACGCGAACACCGTCCCCGGCTCGTGCTCCGGCGGGGTGAGCAGGAAGCCGCGCAGCATGTCGCCGTCGCCGGCCGTCCGGGCCCGCTCGAAGGCGTCGCCGTCGTGTCCGCTGGCCATCGCCGCCACGTGCCGGACCCGGATCGCGCGGGACCGCTCGTCGGTCACCTCCGCGTCGAGCTCCGGGAAGTACGACAGCACTGTCGCGTCCAGGTCCACCCGGCCCTCGTCGACCGCGAAGCCGAGCGCCGTCGACGTGAAGCTCTTGCTCACCGAGTAGGCCAGCCGCGGCGTGCCCGGCTCGTACGGCGGCCACCAGTGTTCCGCGACCACGTGCCCGTGCCGCAGCACCATCAGGCTGTGCAGTTCCGCGTCGCTCAGCGCGGCGACCGCGGTGACGAACCGGTCGATCCCGGACGCGTCGACGCCCTGTGCCGCCGGTCCGCTGCGCGGCAGCACCGCCTCCCCGAGGGTTCTCATCCTCCGAACCTAGCGTCACGGGTGGGCGGCCCGCGCGGGTGATACGAGCGTCGCGGCCCACCTCCGCGGCCCGGGCCCGCCGGGCGTGTGCGAAAGTCGACCGACGGGGTAAGGGACACTGGTCAACGTCAACGGGGTCGGCCGCGCCGGCCGGAGGTGGGGCTCGCGCATGACCGGTGATCGGTACTGATGTCGCCGGACGACCTGTTCGCCGGCGGGGGCACCACCGGACGGCTGATGGCCGGGCTGGACTGGGCCGCAACGGATCTCGGTCCGGTCGGCGGGTGGCCGCAGAGCCTGCGCGCCGCCGTACGCATCGTGCTGTCCTCGCGCTATCCCATGCTGCTGCTGTGGGGCCCGCGGTTCACCCAGCTCTACAACGACGCGTATTCCGCGCTGATCGGCGACCAGCACCCGGCCGCGCTCGGCGGCGACGTGCGGGTCACTCTGGCCGACAGCTGGAACGTGCTCGAGCCGCTCATCCTCGACGCGATGGCCACCGGCGTGGCCAGCTGGGTGCCGGCCCTGCGGCTGGTCCTGGACCGGGCCGGTTACCGCGAGGAGGCGTACTTCAGCGTCTCGCACGCCCCGGCCCGCGACGACGACGGCACCACCATGGGGGTGCTCACCGTCTGCAGCGAGGTCACCGACCAGATCGTCGGGGAGCGGCGGCTGCGCCTGCTGCGGGACCTGTCGCTGCCGGCGGGCACCGATCCCGTGGACGTCGCCGAGACCTGCGCCCGGCTGTCGGCGGTGATCGGCGATCAGCCGCTGGATGTGCCGTTCGCCGCGATCTATCTGCGCGACGGCGGGATGCTGCGGCTGGCGGCGTGCGTCGGTGCCGACGCGGACAACAGTCCGGTGCAGGCGGCGCTGCCCGCGTCGCTGAGCCTGGCGGAGGCGACGGCTGATTCCGCGTACCCGGCAGGCGACGATCCCTGGGGCCTGCGGGCCGCCGCCGCGGGCCGCACCGCCCGGACCGACGACGTGGTGAAGCGGGTCGCCGTGACCGGTGGTCCCTGGGGTGACCCGGTCCGGGCCGCCGTCGCGCAGCCGCTGCCGTCGGCCGACCGGGAGCAGCCCGTCGGGGTCGTCCTCACCGGGATCAGTCCCAGCCGCGGCCTCGACGAGACCTACCGTTCCTTCCTGCAGCTGCTCGCCCAGCAGGTCGCCGTCGCGGTCCGCAACGCCCAGGCGTACCAGCAGGAACGGGAGCGCGCGGAGGCGCTGGCCGAGCTCGACCGGGTCAAGACCGGTTTCTTCACCAACGTCAGCCACGAGTTCCGCACCCCGCTGACGCTGATGCTCGGCCCGCTCGCCGACGCCCTGGCCGACCGGGACGAGCCGCTGCCGGCCGGGCAGCGTGAGCGGGTGGACACCGCCTGGCGCAACGCCAACCGGCTGCTGGGCCTGGTCAACGACCTGCTGACGTTCTCCAGCCTGGAGGCCGGCCGGGCCGGGCACGCACCTCGCTCGCTCGACCTGGCCACCTGGACCGCGGAGCTCGCCGGGGTCTTCCGGTCCGCCGTGGAACGCGCCGGGCTGCGCCTGGTCGTGGACTGCCCGCCGCTGCCCCGGCCGGTCGCCGTCGACCCGGGCAACTGGGAGAAGATCGTGACCAATTTGATCTCCAACGCCCTCAAGTTCACCTTCGTCGGCGAGATCCGGGTGACGCTGGCGGCCGAGCGGATCCGGTTGCGGGTCACGGACACCGGCATCGGCATCGACGCCGCGGAGCTGCCGCGGCTGTTCGACCGGTTCCACCGGGTCCAGGGTGTGCGCTCGCGCAGCCACGAGGGCACCGGCATCGGCCTGGCGATGGTCCGCGAGCTGAGCCGGCTGCAGGGCGGCGACGTGCGGGCCGAGAGCACGCCGGGGGAGGGCACCACCTTCACCGTGACCCTGCCGTGGACCGCGGTCGAGCCGGTCGCGGAGCCCGCGGCCACGCCGGCCTTCTCCACCGCCGAGGCGGCCGTCCGCGAGGTCACCGGCTGGCTCGACGACGCCGCCGCCGGCGCCGAGGCGCCGCCCGCCGGCCCGGCGGAGCAGCTGCCCGCGGCCCGGATCCTGGTGGCCGACGACAACAGCGACATGCGGGCCTATCTCGTCCGGCTGCTCGGCGCGCAGGGCTGGCAGGTCGACACCGTGGCGGACGGGCAGGCCGCGCTGGAGGCGATCGCCCGCAACCCACCCGACCTGTTGCTGACCGACGTGATGATGCCCAGGCTGGACGGGTTCGGCCTGGTCCGGGCGCTGCGCCGGGAGCCGGCCACCGAGGCGCTGCCGGTCGTGATGCTGTCCGCCCGCGCCGGACAGGAGGCCGGCGTCGAGGGCCTGCAGGTCGGCGCGGACGACTACGTCGTGAAGCCGTTCACCGCCGCGGAGCTCGTCGCCCGGGTCCGCACCACCCTGCGGCTCGCCCGGTTGCGCGGCACCCACACCCGGCAGCTGCGGGTCCTCGCCGACACCGCCGCGGTGATCGCCTCCGGCCGGGCGCTGGAGGAGGCGTTCCAGGCCGCCACCGAGCAGGCCCGCGCATTGCTGGGCGGCGTACGGGCGGTGACCGAGCTGGACGGCGACGAGCACCACGCCCCGTTGCGCTTCACCGCGCCGCCGACGGGCGCCGGGGACGCCATCGCCGACACCCGCACCCTGACCGCGATCCTTCGAGGGGCCGACGGGCGCCGGCTCGGCAGTCTCGCCGTACGGGTCGGCGCCGCGAGCCCACCGGCCGACGATGCCCGGGCCCTGCTCGACTCGATGGCCACCCTGCTGGCATCGCTGGCCCGGAGCACCGCGCAGCTCGAGCACGAACGGCAGCTCACCCTCACCCTGCAACAGAGCCTGCTGCCGGAGAGCCTGCCCGCGCCGGAGGGCTGGGACCTGCAGGCGCAGTTCCGCCCGGCCACCGGCGAGGCCGGCGGCAACTGGTACGACGTCGTCGCGCTGCCCGGCGGCGACCTGGTGCTCAGCATCGGTGACGTGGCCGGGCACGGGCTGGGCGCGGCGGTGACCAGCGGGCAGGTCCGCAACGCGGTCCGCGCGTACGCGGTCGAGGATCCGGCCCCCGCTCCCGTCCTGACCCGCGTCGCGCGGCTGCTGTCCCGCCTGGGTGCGCCGTTCTCGGCCAGTCTGCTCGTGGCCCGGCTGAAGCCGGCCACCGGCGAGCTCTCCTGGTGCAGCGCGGGTCATCCCGCGCCGGTACGCAGCGCCCCGGGCGAGGACACCCGGCAGCTGACCGGCACGGTCGGGCCGCCGCTCGGCGCCGGCACGGCGACCTACGAGCAGAACGAGGACTCCCTGCCGCCCGGGGCGCAGCTGGTGCTGTTCACCGACGGGCTGGTTGCCACCGAAGGCCTGGAGCGGCTGCTGCACCGGGCCGGCGTCTCGTACGTGAACGGCGCCGCGGCGGCCACGGTCGTGGAAGCGGTCCTGACCGGTGCCGCCGAGCCGTTGCGGGACGACGTCGCGGTCGTCGCCGTGCGCCGGCGGGGACCGGTGGTGCCGGCCGCCGTCGCCGAACTGCCGGAGGTCGACGCCACCTGGGTCTATCCGCTGGCGCCGACGGCCGCCGCGGCGATGCGGCGCGATCTGCGCGCGGCGCTGTCCGGCGACCGGATCGATCCCGACCTGCTCGACGACCTGCAGGTGGCGGCGACCGAGGCGGTCAACAACGCCGTCGAGCACGCCCAGCGGCCCAGCCGTCCCGAGGTCGAGGTGCGGCTCCAGGTCACGGACGGGCTGGTCCGGGTGGTGGTGCGGGACTTCGGCGGCTGGCGGCAACGGCCGCCGGCCCGCGACCGCGGACGCGGGGCGCTGCTGATGAACGCGTACGGCGACGTGCGGGTCACCTCGACGGCGACCGGCACGACGGTGACCATCGAACGCCGCTGGGCCGAGCCGCCGCGCCAGGACGGGACGGCACCGGTCACCATGGTGCGGTGATGATGCTGATTCCCGCTGACGTGGTGCGCCCGCGCCGGCCCGACGAGCACTTCGCGCCGGAGGCCGCGGCCGCCCGCGAGGCGGGGTGGACGGTCGCGCTGGTCGATCACGACGGGCTGGCCGCGGGCGCCGCGGACGCCGCGGTGGCCCGCGTGCCCGCCGGTGACGGAGCCGTCTACCGGGGTTGGATGCTGGGGGCCGACCGGTACGCGGCGATGGCCGACGCCCTGGCCGGACGCGGTGTGACGCTGCGGACCGATCCCGAGCAGTACCGCCGCGCCCACGAGCTGCCGGGGTGGGCCGGACAGCTGGCCGGGTTCACACCGGACACGACGTGGACGACCGGTGCCGACCGCGCCGCCTTCGACGCGGCCCGGGCCGGGCTCGGCGCGGGGCCGGCAGTGCTGCGGGACTGGACCAAGTCGATGAAGCACTACTGGGACGAGGCGGTCTTCGTGCCGGAGCTCGCGGACGCCGCGGCGGCCTGGCGGGTGGCGAGCCGGTTGCGGGAGCTGCGCGGTGACGAGTTCACCGGCGGGTTCGTGCTGCGCCGGTTCGAGGACTTCACCGGGGCCGAGGTCCGTACCTGGTGGGTGCGCGGGGAGTGCCGGCTGGTCAGTGCCCATCCGGACAGCCCGGACGAGCTGCCGCCGGCCGGTCTCGACCTGGCCGCGGTCACGCCGGTGATCGCGGGGCTGGGGCTGCCGTTCGTGACGGTGGACCTCGCGTTGCGCGCCGACGGGGAGTGGCGGGTCATCGAGGTGGGTGACGGTCAGGTGAGCGACCGTCCGGTGTCGACGTCCGCGGCAGCCCTCGTCGCCGCGGTCGGCCCTTGACCCGCTTGTTGTGACCGTTAACACTGGCCCGCATGACCGTCCCCGCGAGTCCCCCCGCCCGGCCCGGCCGGTGGCGTCCAGCCCTGATCGCCGCCGCCGCGATCCTCAGTCTCCTCGCCGCGACGCTGACGGGCGCCACGCCCGCCGCCGCCTCGCCCGCGGTGCAGTACACCAATCCGCTGGTCAACCAGCGGGCCGACGCCCACATCGTCAAGCACACCGACGGCTACTACTACTTCACCGCGACGGTGCCCGAGTACGACCGCATCGTGCTGCGCCGGGCCACCACCATCCAGGGCCTGTCCACCGCGCCGGAGACGGTGATCTGGCGCCGGCACACCAGCGGCATCATGGGCGCGCACATCTGGGCCCCGGAGATCCACTTCATCGACGGCAAGTGGTACGTCTACTTCGCCGCCGGCGCCACCAACGACATCTGGGCCATCCGGATGTACGTGCTGGAAGGCACGGGCGCCAACCCGCTCACCGCGTCGTGGGCCGAGAAGGGCCAGATCCGTACCTCCTGGGAGACCTTCGCCCTGGACGCCTCGACCTTCGTCACCAACGGCGTGCGGTATCTGGTCTGGGCACAGGCGGAGCCGGGCGTCGACACCAACTCCAACCTCTACATCGCCCGGATGAGCAACCCGTGGACCATCACCGGCACCCCGACGCGGATCGCCGTGCCGACGCTGGCCTGGGAACGCCGGGGCGGGGTCGAGGTGAACGAGGGACCCGCGGTGATCCAGCGCAACGGCCGGGTGTTCCTGACGTACTCGGCCAGCGCGACCGACGCCAACTACTGCCTGGGGCTGCTGACCGCCTCGGCCACCAGCAACCTGCTCAGCGCGTCGTCCTGGACGAAGACCCCCGACCCGGTCTTCGTCAGCAACGCCGGCACCGGCCAGTACGGCCCCGGCCACAACTCCTTCACCACCTCGGAGGACGGCCAGAGCGACATCCTCGTCTACCACGACCGCAACTACCCGACGATCAACGGCGACCCGCTCAAGGACCCGAACCGCCGTACCCGGGTGCAGAAGCTCTACTGGAACGCCGACGGCACCCCCGACTTCGGCATCCCGGTGCCCGACGGCGCCACCCCGGTACGCCTGAAGTCGGCCAACTACCCGGACCGCTTCGTCCGCCACTGGGAGTACCGGGCGCGTACCGAGGCCGCGGTCAAGCCGCTCGCGGACTCCCAGTTCCGCCTGGTCCCGGGCCTGGCCGGCGGCGGGACGGTGTCCCTGGAGTCCACCAACTTCCCGGGCTACTACCTGCGGCACAGCAACTTCGAGGGCTGGGTACGCCGTGACGACGGCACGGCGGCCTTCCGCTCCGACGCCAGCTTCAACCGGCGACCGGGCCTGACCGGCAGCGGGACGGTGTCGTTCGAGTCGGTCAACTACCCCGGCCGGTACCTGCGCCACTACGACAACCTGATCTACGTACAGGCCGTCTCGACCGCGACCGATCGGGCGGACGCCACCTTCATCCTCGAGTAGCCGGGGCAGCGGACACGGCGATCACTCAGTAACCTGACGCGGCCCCGCCGTCGTCGGAGTTCCCGAGGAGAGTCGTGTCCCACCCCCAGCAGCAGTCCGCCGCCGTCCCGGGCCGGGCCGTCCCCGGCCAGGGCCAGTTCCTGGTCGTCGCCTGCCGGATGTGCGGCAGCGTGCCGGCCGCGCCGGTGACCTTCCGCGGCCACCAGGGCTTCGTCATCGTGATGCGCTTCCTGAGCCAGCCGGGCCCGTTCTGCCGCGACTGCGGGCTGGCCACGTTCCGCGCGATGACCGCCCGCACCCTGGTCCAGGGCTGGTACGGCTGGGCGTCGCTGATCATCACGCCGATCACGGTGCTGATCAACCTGGTCAGGCGGGGCCAGGTGGCGCACCTCGGCGCGCCGCAGCCCAACCCGTACGGGCCGAGCCGGCCGCCGATGAACCCCGGCCCCCGGCTGCTGCAGCGGCCGACGGCCGTCATCGGGCTGGCGATCCCGCTCGTCCTGATCGCCCTCATCGCCTTCGCGATCAGCCAGGACTCCTGACCGCCGGACCCGCCGCCGGCCGGGGCCGCGCGCCGCGGAAGGGTCGGCGCCGGGGTCCTGTCGCCGGTCCGCAGGGAGCTCGTCCGGTCGTAGGCTCGGGGTTCGACGCCGAACGGGAGGTAGGGATGCCGGACATCGTCGTGGTGCCGATCGGGGTGGTGCGGTCCCCGCTCACCGACCCGCGCGAGGCGCCGCGCCAGCCCGACGAGGGCGCACCGCGGGCACGGATCGAGCTGACTCCCGAGGCCGCGCCGGCCGCCGCGGACCTGCGCGCCGGCGACCGGGTCGTCGTGCTGACCTGGCTGGACCGGGCCGACCGGGCGACGCTGCGGGTGCGGCCCCGCGACGATCCCGAACGCGCGGAGACGGGCGTGTTCAGCACCCGGTCGCAGGACCGGCCGAATCCGATCGGCCTGCACGAGGTGACCGTCGCCGAGGTCACGGCGGGGGTGGTCACCGTCGCGGCCCTCGAAGCGCTCGACGGGACGCCGGTCCTCGACATCAAGCCTGTGCTGACGGTGGTCGAGCAGCGGTAGACAGGACAGCATGACCATCGCCGACAGGTACGCCGAGTTCGCCGCCCGCGAGGCCTCCGGGATCTCGTCCACCTACGAACGCCTCTCGTACGCGGTCGCCGCCGACGCCGGGCTGCTGGCCCTCATCGGCACGCTGCCACCGGAGAAACAGCAGCCGAACCTGCTGTTCGGGGTGGTGCGCTCGCTCGGCGGGCCGGTGCGCGAGCCCGACGGGTTCCCGGCCTGGGCGCGGGCGAACTGGCCGGCGATCGAGCCGCGGATGCGTACCCGGGCCACGCAGACCAACGAGCCGGGCCGCTGCGCCGCCCTGCTGCCGGTCCTGGCGGCGCTGCCGCAGCCGCTGGCGTTGATCGAGGTCGGTGCGTCGGCCGGGCTGTGCCTCTATCCGGACCGGTACGCCTACCGCTACGGCGACCACACCGTCGGCACCGGAACGCCGCTCCTCGAATGCGCCGCGACCGGACTGGTCCCACCGGACACGCTCCCGCGGGTGGTGTGGCGGGCCGGCCTCGACCTGAATCCGCTGGACGTCACCGACCCGGCGGACGTCGCCTGGCTCGACTGCCTGATCTGGCCCGAGCAGGAGCACCGCCGGACCCGGCTGCGGGAAGCCGCCGCTGTCGCCGCCGCCGACCCGCCGCTGCTGATCCGCGGCGACCTGGTCGACGACCTGCCGGCCCTGGCCGCCCGGGCCCCGGCCGGCGCGACGCTGGTGGTGCTGCACACCTCGGTGCTCTACCAGGTGCCGGAGCCGCGCCGGAGGGCGTTCGCCGAGCTGGTGACCACTCTGCCCGGACACTGGGTGGCCAACGAGGCCGCGGATGTCCTGGCCCACGACGGGCTCCCAGCCCCGCCGGACGACGCGCTCCACAATGTGCTGTCCCTCGACGGCAAGCCACTGGCCTGGACCCGCTCCCACGGCCAGGCGCTGACCTGGTTCGGCTGACCGGGAGCTTCCCACGGGTGAGTTATTGGAGCGACTGCTCTGATATAACTGTCGGGTGCCTCGCCGCCGCGTCCACGACCTCGACCACCTGCTCGACACCGCCGAGCGCCTCGCCGCCGAGCTGGGCGCCGGCGGTGTCACGGTGCGCGGCCTGACCGCCGCGGCGGACGTGCCCAACGGCACCATCTACCACGCGTTCGGCTCGCTCAACACGCTGCTCGCCCGGGCCTGGTTGCGGGCGGCGGAGGCCTTCCTGCGGCTGCAGGCCGAGCTCATCGACGAGGCCCGGCCGGGCGGCGCCCGCGAGGCGGTGGTCGCCGCCGCGACCGCGCCGGCGATCTTCGCCGAGCGGCGCCCGGCCGCGGCCCGCATGCTCTTCACCGTCCGGCGCGAGCAGCTGCTCGGCCCGGAGCTGCCGGAGACCGACGCCGACGCCCTGCACGGGCTCGACGCCCGGCTGGTGCAGATCCTGATCCGGCTGGCCGAGCTGCTGTGGGACCGCCGCGACCGGTACGCGGTGGAGGTCATCACCACCTGCGTCGTCGACCTGCCCACGGCCCTGTTCCGCCGCGCCCTGACCGGCCCGTCCGCCGACGGCGCCGTGTTCATCGACGCCGACCACCGCCGGCGCCTCGCCGCGGCCGTCCGTGCCGTGCTCGACCTCCCGCCGCCCGCACCACCGACCCGGAAGGGCTGACATGCCGACCCTGCACCAGGACCACCCCGTCCACATCCTCGACCTCGGCGACGACGAGAACCGCTTCTCGCCGTCCTGGATCGCCGCCGTCGACGACCTGCTCGACGTCGTCGTGCAGGGCTCCGAGGCGGTGGCGCTGGTCACCACCGGCCAGGGCAAGTTCTTCTCCAACGGCCTGGACCTGGGCTGGCTCGGCGCCAACGGGGATCAGGCGCCGCGGTACCTCGCCGACGTGCAGCGGCTGCTGGCCCGGCTGCTCACCCTGCCGGTGCCGACGATCGCGGCGATCAACGGGCACGCCTTCGGCGCCGGGGCGATGCTGGCGATGGCCCACGACTTCCGGATCATGCGGGCCGACCGTGGCTACTTCTGCTTCCCGGAGGTCGACATCACCATCCCGTTCACGCCCGGGATGGCCGCGCTGATCCAGGCCAAGGTGACCCCGGCCGCCGCGATCGCCGCGATGACCACCGGCCGGCGCTTCGACGCGCCCACGGCGGTCGCGACCGGGCTGGTCGACCGGGCGGCCGACGAAGCCGGCCTGGTCGCCGCGGCCACCGAGGCGGTGCGACCGCTCGCCGGCAAGGACCGCGACACCCTCGGCAGCATCAAGTCCACGATGTTCGCCACCGCGGCCGCCGCGCTGCTCGCCGCCGCCCCCGCGAGCTGACCCCGGGTGCACCCGGCATTCACCGCGACACCCACGGCGGGGCCCCGCGGGCACCGGTCCGGCCCCCGCAAAACCGTTGTCCCAGGACAACGATGCTTTTGCCGATCTCAGGGCCCGGGGCGGCAGGGCTATGGTTCCTGGGTGGCCACCCCGGAGTCCCCGCTCACCCAGAACAGCGGGGCGAGTGCGGGCGCGGGGCCGGTGACCTCGGCGACCGAGGTGTTCACGCGCGCCTTCACCACCGACGACATCACGGACCTCCGGCACGACCTGCGGCGTCACGCCGCAGCCGCCGGACTGCACGACGACGCCCTCGACGACTTCGTGGCGGCGGTGAACGAGCTGGTCACCAACGCCGTGCGGCACGGCGGCGGGCACGGCTCGCTGCGGCTGACCCTGGACGCCGACACCCTGATCGCGGACATCAGCGACCGGGGTGCGGGCTTCGCGGGGGAGCTGCCGGTGACCGCGGGGCCGCCCGCGGCCGACGTCCCCGGCGGTCGCGGCATCCTGCTGGCGCGCCTCCTGACCGACACCCTGCTGATCAGCGACGGCCCGGACGGCGTCACGGTGACCGTGACCCGATGCCTGACGGCGCCGATGACCGCACCACCCAGCCCCTGACCCGGGGCGGTCAGCGCAGGGACGGCGTGCGGGAGGCCGGGCGCCGGTTGCGTTGGGTCATCGGCCGGTGCCGCGGGCGCCGCCGCACCGGCCGGAGCGCCTTGCGGCAGGCGGGTCGCGGCGTGGGCCGGCCGGGGGTCGCCAGCAGCACCACGCCGACGGCCGAGACGACAGCGCCCAGGGCGGCTGCGAGCACCGCCGGCAGCGTCAACCCGGCACCCAGCCCGAGCAGCACCACCCCGATGCCCGCGGCGGCCACCGGGTTGACGATGGTCAGAGTCGCGAGCGGCCCGCCCAGCCCGTACCGGTAGGCCGCCTGCGACAGCAGCAGCCCCGCCGCGGAGAGGGTGACCAGCGTCAGGACCGTGCCGGCCACCGCCGGCTGTTCCAGCGCGGCGAGCCCGTCGGCGCCGATCCGCAGCAGGGCGGTCTGGGTCAGCGCCGACGCCGCGGCGAAGGCGATCCCGCCGGCCGCGGCCAGCCGCAGCCCCGGCAGCCGGGCCGGACCCGGAACCGCACGGTACGCCCGCCCGGCGAGTCCCCCGATCAGCGCCGCCGCCAGGAGCACAAGGGCCAGCACCTGGGCGTCGGTCAGGGCTTGCGTCGGAGCGGCCGGGCCGACGGCCAGCAGCAGCGCCACCAGGCCGGCGATCGTCGCCAGCGCGCCGCGCCACTCGCGGCCGCGGACCCGTCGTCCGGCGGTCGCCGCCCCGACCGGCAACGCCACCACGAGGGTCAGGGCACCCAGCGGCTGCACCACCGCGAGCGACCCGTAGGCCAGCGCGCCCACGTGCAGCAGCGCCCCACCGCCGTTCAGGCTGATGATCATCCACCAGCGCGGCGCCGCGGCGAGACGCTCCTGCACCACCGCGGCGAGCGCGTACGCCACGGCCGACAGCAGCGACAGCAGCACGGTGGCGATCAGGGACGCGCTCATGCCGGCTGCTCCACGGCGACGGGGGCCGGTTGCGGAACCACGCGCCCGAAGACGGCGTGCGGCTGCCGGCCCGGCCACGGGCACACCACCAGCACGGCGACGAGCAGGGCCGCGGCGACGATCCCGTCCATCCAGTAGTGGTTGCCGGTCACCACCACGACCAGCAGCGTCAGCGCGGGATGGGCCAGCCAGGCCCAGCGCCACGGCCCGCGGGTCACCGCGATCAGGGTCACCGCGACCGCCAGAGCCCAGCCCACGTGCAGCGACGGCATCGCGGCGTACTGGTTGGTGAGTGTGTCGGTTGCCGGGTCGCCGTAGACCATCGGCCCGAACAGCCGGCCGGTGTCGAGCATCCCGGTGGCGGTGAGCATCCGGGGCGGCGCCAGCGGCAGCAGCACGTGCACGACCATCGCGGCGGCGGTCAGCCCGGCGAGACTGCGCCGGGCCCAGCGGTAGTACTCCGGCCGGCGCAGGAACATCCAGAGCAGGAACGCGGCGGTCGCCGGGAAGTGCACGTACGCGTAGAAGGTGTTCGCCGCCTCGAGCAGGGCCGGCTGCCCGACCACCGCGTGCTGCACGGCCACCTCGCCGGGCAGGCGCAGGAACCGTTCCAGGTCCCAGATCCGCCAGGCGTTGCCGACGGCGACGTCGTCGCGGCCCTGGATCAGCAGCCGGGCCAGCTTGTACGCGAGGAAGAGCCCCACCACCAGGGCCAGCTCCGGCAGTGCCCGGGGCCGCGCGGCCGGGTCGGCGACCGGCGTTCTCCTGACCAGGCTCATGCCGGTCCCTCCGATGGTTCACGCCGGTGATCGGCAGGTACTTACCGTCGGCGCGGTCGTCGGCGGGGCGTGCGGTGCCGTCCGCCGGCCGGGGCGGCCGGAGGGCGGGGTGGGGAACGGGGGAGGCTCAGCCGAGCGGCGGACCGGTATCCGCGGAGTGCGCCGGGGCGGGGATCGGCAGGCCCCGGCTGAGCAGGTCGAGGGCCTCGCCGAAGATGTCGGCGAGACTGCGCCCGGTGGTGCCGGTGGCCCACAGGCCCAGGCTGGTCTTGAGCGCGATGCCCGACGCGTCGGCCAGCAGCCGCGGGTAGACATCGCGCTGCACGTCCGTGCCGGTGCGCTCGGCGATGACCTCGGCCATCCGCCGGCTCAGGTCCTCGAAGCCGGTCAGGTGCTCGGCCAGCAGCGCGTGGTGGCAGCGGATGAGGCCGAGCAGGTTCATCAGGTCGTGCCCCGGCATCCCGGTCTCGACCGACGGCAGCAGAACGGCGCGCAGCGAATCCCAGATCGACTCGTCGACGGGCCGCCCGCGCAGGTTGTCGGCGACCTCGTGGGCCCGGTCCCGCAGCCCGGCGACGATCGCCTCCTCCTTGCTGGAGAAGTAGTTGCGGAACGTCCGCGGGGAGACGTGCACTTCCTCGGCGATCCGCTCGGGGGTGAGGGTGGCGACCCCCTCGTCGAGGGCGAGCTTGAGCGCGGCGTCGCAGAGAGCCCGGCGGGTCGCCAGCTTCTTGCGCTCGCGCAGCCCGAGCTCGTCCGTCATGACCTTGAGGCTACGGTTTTTTTCCGAACCAGCAAGTTTTCCAAACCGGAAACTTTAGTGCTGTGGATCACTCGCCACCGCGGCCGGATGAATCTTTCTCGTCGTGCCAGCCGCCGGGTTCCGGGTGGTAACCACAGGCCGCGGCCCGGACTGTCTCCTCCGGGCCAGCTCGGCCGGCGTCTCCCGGTCCGGCTTCTCCCACCGGTCGTGCGCGATGATCAGCCAGGCCACCATGGCGATCACGGTCAGCAGCCGTACCCGGCCGGCCGGCCGCGAGGCGACGTAGCGCAGATCTCCGCCGTCGCCCACCACCCGGTGAACGGCGGCGACGCGGTCCGCCGCCTCGGCCGTCGTGGCGGTGGGGGGCGCCGGCCCGGTCGGCCAGTTCGCCATGGACAGCGCCTGGATCAACCGGTCACTGACCCTGCGCACCGGGCAGTGCCACGTCCAGCGCTACCTGAAGCCGCTGCTGCAGCGCATCGAGCGCGGCGAGCTCGATCCGACCCGGATCATCACCCCCACCCTGCCGCTCGAGGAGGCGGAGCACGGCTTCGACATCTTCAAGAACAAGCAGGACAACTGCGAGAAGATCGTCCTCAAACCCTGACGCCGAGGACGCCGGCCGGGGTCAGCGGCGGGACGCGTCGTGCACGACCCGGTCGCGGCCCGCGTGCTTGGCGGCGTACAGGTTGCGGTCGGCCAGCGAGAGCAGGGTGGACGCGCTGGTCGTGCCGCCGGTGTAGGTCGTCACCCCGATGCTGGCGGTCACCGGCAGGCTGCCGGTCAGCTCCGCCCACGGATGCCCGCGCAGCTTCCGGCGCAGGTGCTCGCAGAAGGCCGCCGCGGTGACCGGATCCGTGCCCGGCAGCACCAGCACGAACTCCTCGCCGCCCAGCCGCGCCGCGAGCGCCGGTTCGGCGACGGCCGTGCCCAGCAGCGCGGCCACCTGCTGCAAAACCTGGTCACCGACGCCGTGCGAGAACGTGTCGTTGACCCGCTTGAAGAAGTCGAGGTCGAGCAGCGCCACGGACAGCGTGGTCCCGTCGCGCATCGCTGAATCCACCAGCCGTTCGAGCTGCTCGTCGACGTGCCGGCGGTTGTACAGGCCGGTCAGCGGGTCGCGCAGGGCCAGCTGGCGGAACTGCTCGGTGGCCCGGCGGGCCTCGGCGGTCTCGAAGACGGCCTGCGCCGCGTGCGCCCGCATCTCCCGCTGGGCGCTGTGCAGCTGCTCGGTCGCGGCGTGGAACAGGCGGTACTCCGCGTACGCGGCCGGGAAGTCGCCGGTCGTCGCGAACAGTTCGGCGCGGGCCTCGTGGACCCGGGCCGCGACGCCGGCCAGTGCGCGTTCACCGGCCAGCCGGGCGGCCTCGTCCAGCGCCGCCCGGGCCTGCTCGGGCTGCCCGCCGGACCGGTACGCCTCGGCCGCGGTGAGCAGGCACTCGGGCAGCGCGTCGCCCTCGGTCACCAGCGGGCCGGCCGGGTCGTCGAGCACCGGCCGCAGCACCTCCAGCGCCTCGGCGGGCCGGCCGTGCCGCAGGCTGATCCGGGCGATGGTGTCCAGGTACAGCCCGTCGAGCACCAGGGCGTGCCGGGCCGCGATGCCCCGGATCCGGGCCACCAGCGCGTCGGCCTCGGCCAGGTCGTCGTTCTCGTACGCGGTGAACGCCAGGTTGTTCAGGATGGTGATCTCCATGGGGGCCGCGTCGTGCGCGGTGGCGATCTCCAGCGCGGCGGCGAACTGCTCGTGGGCCTGCGCGTACGAGCCGTTCACGTCCAGCACGAGGGCCAGGGTGATGAGGTGGCTCGCGCGGATCAGCGGTGGCGCGGCGTCGGCGTACTCGGCACCCGGGGCCGCGTGGGTGAGCGCTTCCGCGGCGTCGCCCAGGCACCGGTGGAAGATGGCCAGCAGGCGGTGGCTGCGGGCCAGCAGGTACCGGTCGGCGTGCTCCTCGGCCCACATGTTGACGGACTTGGCGATCCGGCCCTGCTCGGCCACCCGGCCCAGCCGGCCGAGCACGTCACCGGTGACCAGCTCGGCGCGTTTCTCCAGGTCGGCCCAGCCGTGCCGGCGGGCGGTCCGCTCGGCGCGACGGGCCGGCCCGGCCACCGACCGGAAGTCGTCGGCCGTGCGCAGCTCCAGGTCGAGCAGCAGCGCGGCCAGGGACTCCCGGCCCACCCCGGCCGGGCCCCGCGACGGCGCGCCGGTGTCCGGCCCGTGCACCGCGGAAAGCATCGCGCTCATGGCCGACACCTTCGGCTGCCGGCGGGCGTACCTGAGCGATCCGGCCGACGCCGGCTAGGGCCGGCGCTTGCGCAGGTGCGGGACGGTCCACTCGGTCGGGGGCCAGCCCGGCACGGGCAGCTTGTGACTCAGCGCCGCGATGAGCCAGCCGCGGTCGGGGCTCAGCCGGGTGATGAACGCCTGGCTCGTGGCCGACGGGCCGCGGTCGGGCGCGCCGGAGTGGGCCAGTGTGGGCACCACGGTCAGCTCCATGTCGGCGCCGACGGGCTGCGAGCGGCTGGCCGTGGGCACGCCGGCGGCGAGGAACGCGTAGAACCGCCGCCAGTGGCGGGCGCACACCTGGAGCATGTCGGCGAACCAGGGGTCGGCGGAGTCGCGGGCCGCCAGGGCGGCGGCCCGGTCGTCGTCGGGCGGCTGGTTCATGCCGAGCAGGAAACTCTGGGCGATGGTCGTGCGCAGGTCGGTGTCGAGCGGCACCCACAGCTCCCGGATGTCCCGGGCGCCGTGAACCTTCTCCGCCCACAGCGCGATGGCCTGCAGACTGCTCGACGGTTCGCCGTCGGTGGGTGGGGGCATTGCCTCATTCCTCTCCCGTTCGCCGTGCCGCGAACGGGTGATCAGAGCGGGGGGCGGACGACGAACCGGGTCGCCGTGCCGGTCGTCGCGGGCGTCAGGCCGAGCAGCGAACCGTCCTCGGTGAGGAACCTGTCCGGGTAGTTGTGCGAACGCAGTGCGACGACGCCGGCGCGGCTGCTGGTCACGGGGCAGAACGTGGCGTCCCGGGCGAAGAGCCGGGTCCGGTCGGCCCGGTCCAGCCGGATCCGGAAGTCGCGGTGCCGCAGGAACGAGCCGGGATAGTTGCTCGACTCGAACGACACGCAGGAACCGTCGGCCAGACCCGGCCGGACGACGAACCGGGCGTCGGCCCGCTCCAGTGCGGAGCTGCCCGTCCCGATCCGGTCGGTCCGGCCCCGGAAGTCGCGGTGGCGGACCCGGTAGCCGGGGGCGTCGGCGAGCTCGAGGCTGACCGCGGACCCCGCCCGCAGCGCCGCGACCGGTGCTGTCGCCGGCCGGGATCGCGAGGGCTGCGTTCCTGTGGGCTGCGTTCCCGTGATGCCGGGCGCCGGCCGGCGGGTGGTTGTCGTGGTGGCCGCCGCCGCGACCGGTGGGCGTTGCTGCCGCGCGGCCGTGGTCGGGGTGCCCGCGGTCGGTGGCCGCGAGGCCGGCCGGGCCGGCGCCGGGTCGCCGGACGGGCTGCCGGCGGCCGGCCCGGGCAGGCCCGCCGGTGGCGGGAAGGCCGGCGCGGCGGGCAACGGCAGTCCCCGGTGCGCGGGCGGCCCGGGTTTTCCGCCGAACTGGGTGAGCGCGACACCGATCAGCAGCAGGCCCGCCACGGCGGCGCAGAACATCGCCAGGGAACGGCGTCGCTCGCCCTTTGTCGGTGCACTTAATTCATAAGATGGAGCGACATCGGCCCGAGAATGTGAACGGTAAACAACCGGTGGAGTAAGCGGGTCCGGGTCGGGCGGAAATGCCTGGTACGGGGGTAGCCACCCGCCGACCCGCAACCGGGTCCGGGCGTCGTCCTCAGAGGTCATGCGTTTCCGTTCGCCGAGAATCAGGCCGGACCACGGGAAACCGCGACGGCCGACGCGGATATGCTCCGGCCTCTGCGCCAACTTCGCAACCCTTACATCGCCGGACATCCGGGAATGGTGCCGTGCACACCGGCCGCACCGCCTCCGACCGGCGGTCCGAGCCGTTGTCCATCTGTCGCCGATATCGACGACCACCCATTCCGGTGAATGTCACGACGATTCCGGGGAAGCGGGATCGGTCACCGGTCCGTCGCCGGGACCGTCCCGGCGGCCAGCAATGCCGAGGTGGGCAGGCACAGCCGGCCCGCGCTGTCGAGATGCGCGCCGGCCAGCCGGTCGTAGGCGGCCTTCATCCGCGCGACGGTGTCCGCGTCCTGCCGGGCGACCACGTGCCCGATGCTCGCCAGCCCCGCGGCTGCCCCCGACCACCACAGCTCCGGATCGACCCGGTGCTCCCAGGCGACGGTCCGCGGGTCCACGTCGGTCAGACCGGCCTCCCGCAGCAGGTCGGCGAGACCGTCGCGGGTCCGGGGAAAGTCGTCCGCCGTGGCCGGTGCCGGCGTGACCGGACGGGTGACGCCGGCCGCCGCGATGACCTCGTCCCACAAGCGCTGCAGCGGCGGCGCGGGCTGCGGCCACACCGTGACGCCGACCCGGCCGCCCGGACGGGCCACCCGGCGCAGCTCGGCGACGGCCGCCGCGGGCCGGGCGACGTGGTTGACCACGAAGTTCGCCACCACGGCGTCGAAGCCCGCCGTCCGCAGGGGCAGGTCCGGAAGCGCGCCGATCACCGGCCGTACTCCCGGAAGACGGGACGCGGTCGCCCGGACCATGCCGGGCTCGGCGTCGATCGCCGTCACCGCCGCCCCGCGGGCCGCCGCGGCCGCGCTGACCGAACCCGTGCCGCAGCCCACGTCGGCGACGCGGGACCCGGCCGCGGCCCGGACCGCGTCGAGCAGCAGCGGGACGGGGTGCGCGCACAGGCTCGCGAAGCTGCGCCGGTAGGCCTCGGCCTTGTCCCGCCACAGGTCCCGCCGGTACCGGTCGTACGACTCGCTCATGGTTCCCCTTCCGGGCGGCCGCCCCGCCGGCGGACATCGGATCATCGTGGCTTGTGGACATCGGATTTCATCGATAACTTCGGCGGGACACCCCAGACATCTGACGTTCACCGGGGATGAGATGACCGACCCACGCCGCTTGCGGCGCCGCTTCTGGCTCGCCGTCGTCGCCCTGTTCGCCGCCGGTGCCGGCCTGGTCCACGCCGCCGCGGCGCCGGCCGCCCCACCCCAGCCCGCCCCACCGCGGGCCGCTGCCGCGCACACCATCGGCTACGACCGGTACTCGCTCATCCTGGACGGGCGGCGCACCTACGTGTGGTCGGGGGAGTTCCACCCGTTCCGGCTGCCGAGCCCGGGCCTGTGGCGCGACGTGCTGCAGAAGATGAGGGCGACCGGCTACAACACGGTCTCCGTCTACTTCGACTGGGGTTACCACTCGCCCGCGCCCGGGGTCTACGACTTCACCGGCGTCCGGGACATGGACCGGTTGCTGGCCATCGCGGCCGAGGTCGGGCTCTACGTCATCGCGCGGCCGGGGCCGTACATCAACGCGGAGGTCGACGCGGGCGGCTATCCGGGCTGGCTGACCACCCAGGCCGGCCGGGCCCGCACCGATGCCCCCGACCATCTGGCCGCGGCCGACGAGTGGCTCACCGCCGTCGATGCCGTCATCAAGCGCCACCAGCTCACCGACGGCACCGGCACGGTGATCCTCTACCAGATCGAGAACGAGCTGGCCAACACCGCGACGACCCAGCGCACCTACCTGACGCACCTGCGGGACAGGGTCCGCGCCGACGGCGTCACCGTGCCGATCTTCCACAACGACAAGGGCCGAGAGGGGCGCTGGGTGCCCGCTGGTGCGGGCGTCGCCGGCACCGTGGAGGGACCCGTCGACCTGTACGCGTTCGACGGGTATCCGGGTGGCACCTGCCGTACCGATGCCACCCCGGGCAGCCCCAACACCGCGCCGGACTGGGGCATCCACGGCCCGGGCGGCGCCCGTGGCGGCGCCTCCGCCTCGCCGGACACGCCCGGCTTCACCGCCGAGTTCGGCGGCGGCTGGTTCGACTACTGGGGCAGCAACGGGACCTACCCGTGTACGGCCGTGCGGCAGGGACCCGGCTACGAGCGGGTGTTCTACGGCACCAACATCGCCAACCGGCTGAGCATCCAGAACTTCTACATGACCTTCGGCGGCACCAGTTGGGGCTGGCTGCCGGCGCCGGTGGTCTACAGCTCCTACGACTACGGCGCCGCGATCAGCGAGGCCCGGCAGCTGCGGCCCAAGGCGCTGGCCATGAAACAGCTCGGCTCCTTCGTGCAGAGCGTCGCACCACTGACCAAGGTGGACGCCGGCCCGCCGGTGACCGCGTCGTCGGCCGCGGTGAAGCTCTACCACAACGTCAACCCCGACACCGGTACGCACTTCTACCACGCCGTGCACAACCCCTCGAACGGCACGACGAACGACACCTTCCGGTTCCCGGTCGAGACCGGCGACGGCTCGTACACCGTGCCGCAGTCCGGGCAGTTGCGGCTCAACGGGCAGGACGCCAAGATCCTCGTCGCCGGGTACGACGTCGAGGGTCAGCACCTGGTCTACTCCACCTCCGAGATCACCACCCACGCCGCGCACGGCTCCCACGGCCTCCTGGCCCTGCACGGTCGCGACGGCGAGAACGGCGAGACCGTGCTGCGGTACGCGTCCGCACCGACCGTCACGGTAACGGGCGACGCCACAGTCACCAGCACCTTCGACGCGGCCACCGGCGACCTGCGGCTCAACTACACCCACACCGGCCTGGCCCAGGTACGCGTCACCGGCGGCGGCCGCCCGCCCCTGCTGCTCCTGCTCGCCGCGGACAGCGCCGCCGACGCCATCTGGCGGCTCGAGACCGCGGCCGGGCCGGTGCTCGTACGCGGGCCGGCGCTGGCCCGTACCGCCGAGGTCCGGGGCCGCACCGTGCACCTGACCGGCGACACCGCCGCCGCGACCGACCTCGAGATCTGGGCGCCGGCCGGCGTGCGCGCCGCGACCTGGAACGGCACCGGCGTCGGCGTCCGGCCGACCGGCACCGGCAGCCTGCGCAGCCGCACCGCCCTGCCCGGGCCGAAGCCCGTCACGCTGCCCGACCTGTCCGCCCGGCCCTGGCACTATGCGAGCGGGTCCCCGGAGAAGGCCCCCGGCTTCGACGACTCGCTGTGGACGGTCGCCGACCGGACGGCCACCAACAGCACCACCGAGCCGCCGGCCGGGCAGCCGGTGCTCACCGCCGACGACTACGGCTTCCACCACGGCGACGTCTGGTACCGGGGACGCTTCACCGGCACCGTGCCCGCCAGCGTGGCCCTGACCTACGGCGGTGGCGGCGCCGGGTTGGTGCAGGCCTGGCTCGACGGCACCTACCTGGGCCAGCACGTGCTGCCCAGCGCCCTGGCCGCGCCGCCGACCACCGGCACGGCCACATTCACTGTGCCCGAGGCGCTGCGCACCGGCGGCGACCATGTGCTGTCGGTGATGGTCCGCAACAACGGCCACAACCAGGACGGCGGCGTCAACGACGCGCACAAGGAGGGCCGCGGGCTGATCGCCGCGGCCACCGGCCTGCCGACGACCTGGCGGATCCAGGGCAACGCGGGCGGGGAGACCCCGGCCGATCCGGTACGCGGCCCGCTCAACGCCGGCGGCCTCCACGGCGAGCGCACCGGCTGGCAGCTGCCCGGCTTCCCGGACCGGGGCTGGGCCACCCGGACGGTGCCGGACACCACGGCTGCGCCCGGCACGTCCTGGTACCGCACGTCGTTCCGCCTCGCCGTCCCGCGCGGGCACGACGCCTCGCTGGGCCTGACCATCGGCGATCCGGCCGTCCCACGCTCCGGCGGGCACTACCGCGCGCTGATCTTCCTCAACGGCTGGAACATCGGCCAGTACGTCGCCGACGTCGGGCCGCAGCACACCTTCGTTCTGCCGGCGGGCCTGCTGAACCCGCGCGGCCGCAACACCCTGGCCCTGGCCGTGACCAGCGACGGCGGCGCCGGGGACACGCTGGAGGCCGTCCGGCTCACCGACCTCGGCACGGTCCGCGGCGGTGTCCCGGTGGCCCCGGTCCGCGCCCCGGGCTACCGCTGATTGTCGTGGACGGCGTCCGCGCGGTCCGGCAGCAGCGAGCGCAGCCACGACTCGGAGGTGTCGACGTGCACCAGCGCGGTCGCCTGGGCCAGTACCGCGTCGCCGGCCCGCAGGGCCTGGTAGATGCGCTCGTGCTCGGCGATCGTCCGCACCGAGACGTGGCTGTCGGTCATGCCGCGCCACAGCCGGGCCCGCAACGTCCGGCCGTTGAGCCCGTCGAGCAGCGACATCAGCGACTCGTTGCCGGTGGCCGCCGCGATGGCGTGGTGGAACGCGGCGTCGTAGCCGATGAGCCGCTCGGCGTCGGCGCTCGCCGCACGCATCCGGGCCAGCAGCTCGGCCAGCTCCTCCAGCTGCGCCGGCGTGATCCGGCTCGCCGCCAGCCCGGTCGCGGCCGGCTCCAGCAGCCGGCGGACCTCCATGATCTGCGGCAGGCTGTCGTCGCGCAGCAGGTCGACGGCCAGCCCGAAGCCCTCCAGCAGCAGCCGGGGCGCCAGGCTGGTCACGTAGGTGCCGTCGCCGCGGCGCACGTCCACGACGCGGGCCAGCTCCAGCGCCTTGATGGCCTCGCGCAGCCCGCTGCGGGACAGCCCGAGCTGCGCGCTGAGCTGCGGCTCCGGTGGCAGGCGGTCGCCCGGGGCGAGCTGTTCGGACTGGATCAGGTCCCTGATCTTGGTGATCGCCTCGTCGGTGAGCGCCACGCGCGACCCCCTTCAGCCCGGACCGGCCGGTCGGCCGCTACCGGGAGGATAAGGCCCGCCCCTCGACGAGGAACTGCTCGCCGACGTCGACCGCGTCCTCGCGCCGGTCCGCAACCACACGTGGCCCAGCGGCCGCCCGGAGAACAGTGAGCCCCCCCATGACCGCTCTGATCGACGCCCACCTGCACCTGTGGGATCCACGCCGCTTCAGCTATCCCTGGCTGGCGGACGAGCCGGCCCTGAACCGCCCGTTCGGCCCGGCGGCGCTCGACACCGGCGGCCACCGGCTCACCGGGGCGGTCTTCGTCGAGGCGGGCCGGGCCGCGGGTCAGGCCCGCGACGAGCTCCGCTGGGTCCAGGAGGTCGCCGCCGGCTGGCCCGTGCTGCGCGGCGCGGTCGCGCACGCCGATCTCGAACGCGGCCGGGAGATCTCGGCGGACCTGCGGCAACTGGCCGCGATGCCACTGGTACGCGGGGTGCGGCGCAACTTGCAGGACGAGCCGCCCGGCTTCGCCACGAGTGCCGGTCATGTCGACGGCGTCCGGTCGCTGGCCGGGTACGGCTTCACCGCGGACCTGTGCGTCCGGCACTCCCAGCTGCCCGAGGTCACCGAACTGGTGGCGCTGGTGCCGCAGGTGACCTTCGTCCTGGACCACCTGGGCAAACCGCCGGTCCGCTCCGGTGACCGCGACCCGTGGCGGGACCAGCTGCGCCGGCTCGCCGGGCTACCCAACGTGGTCTGCAAGCTGTCCGGCCTCACCACCGAGGCCGACCTGGCCCGCTGGCGGCCGGGTGACGTGCTGCCGTACCTGCGGGACGCGCTGGCCGAGTTCGGCCCCGAGCGCTGCCTGTTCGGCGGTGACTGGCCCGTCGCCACCCTGGCCACCCCGTACGCCCGCTGGGTCGACGTGGTCCTCGAGGCGCTCGCCGGGCACCCACCGGCGCAACGCGCGCAGGCGCTGGCGGGCACGGCCACCCGGGTCTACCGCCTGCCCGCCGCCTGACCGGCCGGGCCCAGCACAGTGGACCGGCTCGCGGTCCGGTCCTCGCCAGGCGTCCCGCGTTCGGTGGGTTCCGTGACCCGCGCGGACCGTTAGGCTGCTGGGCATGGCGACTGACGGCGGCCGGCCCGGCCCAGGGACCAGGTCACCGGGTCCGCCGGCCGACCTGGTCGCCATCGTGCGGGACGTGCTGGCGGTGATCCCGGCCGGCTGCACCTGGATGCTGCCGGTGGCCGACGGCACCGGGCGGGTCACCGACTTCCGGATCGCGGCTGTCAGCGGCAACGACGGCGACGTCCACGGCCGCGGCGCCAGCCGGATCGGTGAGCTGCTCAGCGAGCTGTATCCGAGCATGGTCGGCGTCCCGTTGTGGCAGCTGTATCTGCGGGCGCAGGCCACCGGCGAGCCCGCCGAGCTGCCCGGCTTCCGCTATCAGGAGCGGCAGGCCGGCGTGGTCACCGAGGCGTTGTTCGACATCGGCGTGCACCCGATGCACGGCGGGCTGCTCGTCTGCTGGCAGCGGCTCGACGAGGACCAGCGCCGCCTGGAGCGGACCGAGCTGCTCGGCAACCTCGGCTGGGCCGAGTACGACCTGCGTACCGGCCGCAGCAAGTGGTCCCCGGGCATGTACCGGATCTTCGACCGGGATCCCGCCCTGGGTCCGCTGTCGCGCACGGAGCAGGCGGCGATGCTGGTGCCGGCCGACGCCGGGCAGGCCGAGGCGGCCTGGCAGACGCTGGACAGCGGGGCCACCTCCGACGTGACGGTCCGCTTCCAGCCGGGCGGGACGGTGAAGTATCTGCGAATCCTGTCCGACGTCGCCCGGGACGCGGACGGGACACCGCTGAAGATCTACGCCGTGGTGCAGGACGTCACCGCCCGGGTCGACTCGCGGACCGAGATCGAGCGGCTCGGCGACCGGCTGCGCACCCGGGAGATCACCGCGATCGCCGAGCACCGCCTGGCCGGGCAGCTGCAGCGGCTGATCCAGCCGGTGCCGCGCGATCCCGTCCCGCTGCCGGGCCTGGAAGCCACCGTCAGCTACCTGCCGGCGGAGAAGGCCGTGCAGGTCGGCGGCGACTGGTACCACGCGCAGGCCCTGCCGGACGGGCACACGCTGCTGGCCATCGGTGATGTCGCCGGGCACGGGCTGGAAGCCGCCAGCGGCATGGCCCACCTGCGGTTCGCCCTGGTGGCCTGGCTGTCCATCGGCATCTGCGACCCGGGTGTGCTGCTGCGCCACCTCAACGGGCTCAGCCGGCAGCTCGGCATCACCGGCACCGCCGCGATCGCCGCCTACGACCCGGCGACCCGGGTGCTGTCCTGGGCCCGGGCCGGGCACATGGCCCCGCTGCTGGCGCGGGCCGCGGACGCCGAGGAGTTGCCCCTGCCGCGCGGCGTGCTGCTCGGTGCGGCCGACAACGCCCGGTATCCGGTCGTCACGGTCCAGCTCCGGCCGGACGACCTGGTGCTGTTCTACACCGACGGGCTGGTCGAGCGGCGCAACCCGGACGGCGGGGACCTGCTCGACCGGGTGCTGCGCACGCTGGCCGAGGTGTCGGCCGAGCCGGGCGAGCTGACCCTCAAACGCCTGCGGGACCTGCTGCCGGCGGCCGGCCCGGACGACGACACCTGCACGCTGGCCGTCCGCGTCCTGCCCTGATCGGTCGCCGGGCGGCCGCCGATCGACGGCGGCGGATCGGCAAGGATGTTTCCACAAGATCCCCGGGGGCAATCAGGCAGCCCATGAGTCTGTTGCGGACGTCGCCGCCGCCCGCGCAGGCCGTGGAGCTGGAGCAGTGGTCACTCTCGCACGGCGACGAACTACGGCCCCTGCGCCTCGGTCTGCGCGATGCCCTGTCCGCGCACCGCCTGGTCGATCCGGCCGCGACCGAAGAGGTCGCCGACCGGGTCGTCCTGGTGGCCACCGAGCTCGCCAGCAACGCCCTGCGGCACGGGCGACCGCCGGCCGTCGTCCACCTGCTGCGCTGCGACGGGCGGTTTCTCGTCGACGTCGCGGATCAGGACGTGGCCGGCGTGCCCCAGCTGGCCGGCATCCACCTGGCCGGGGTGGGCGGGCGGGGGCTGCACATCGTCCGGACCCTGGCGCTGGAACTCTGCTGGTACGCCACCGCGACGACCAAGCACATCTGGGCGTCCTTCCCCGTGACCGACGCGGAGCGCTGAGTCAGCCGGCTGGGCGGTCGTCGACGCAGAGCACCTCGGCCAGGCCGGTGATCTGCAGGACCTGCCGCACCATGCCCTCGGCGTTGATCACGCCGAACCGCCGCCCGGCCCGCCGCGCCGCCTCGTATCCGGCCAGCAGCCCGGCGATCCCGTGCGAGTCCAGGAACTCGGTGCGCCGCAGGTCGACCATGACCTCCCGGACGCCCGGGGCCCGGGCCGCGCGCACCAGAGCATCGGACAGCTCGGCGGCCACGCTCATGTCGAAGTCGCCGGCCAGGCACACGTGCAGGACGCCACCGGGCGTGGTCCGGGTGCTGATCTCATGGGTCGGAGTAGTCACAAGCAGCATGTCTAGCACGCAGGTATGACACCCCGGCTCGCCGCGCACAGCACGATCCGGTCACGCGGGCAGGTGAGGCATAGGTGCCGATGGATGTGGGTAGCTCACGGTCCGGACAGGTCGAGGAGGCACGCCGTGACGCAGCCACCGGAGGGACCGGCCACCGCCGGGCTCGAGAAGTTCGGGTACCGCCAGGAGCTGAGCCGGTCGCTGACCTTCACCGACCTGCTGATCTACGGGCTCATCTTCATGGTGCCGATCGCGCCCTTCGGGATCTTCGGCAGCGTGTACAGCGGCTCCGGCGGCATGGTCGCGCTGGCCTACGTGGTCGGCATGGTGGCGATGATGTTCACCGCCCTGTCGTACGCCCAGATGGTGCGCGCCTTCCCGATGGCCGGTTCCGTCTACAGCTACGCCGGCCGGGGCATCGCCGCCCCGGTCGGCTTCCTGGCCGGCTGGGTCATCCTGCTCGACTACGTGCTGGTGCCCGGGCTGCTCTACCTGATCGCCGGCGTCGCGATGAACTCGCTGGTCCCGGCCGTGCCGGTGTGGCTCTGGCTGGTCGCGTTCGTGGCCGTCAACACGGTGGTCAACTATCTGGGCATCCAGATGACCGCCAAGGTCAACCGGGTGATGCTCGTCGCCGAGCTGATCGTCCTGGTGATCTTCCTGGTGGTGGGCGTGGCCGCGCTGCTACGGGGCAAGGGTGCCGGCTTCTCGTTCAGCCCGTTCTTCAACGCCGACACGTTCTCCTGGTCCGTGGTCTTCGGCGCGGTGTCGATCGCGGTGCTGTCGTTCCTGGGCTTCGACGGCATCTCCATGCTCGCCGAGGAGAGCCGGGTCGAGGCGCGCCGGATCGGCCGGGCCATGGTCGGCGCGCTGGTGCTGGCCGGCGCCCTGTTCATCGTGCAGACCTGGGTGGCGTCGCTGCTCGTACCGGATGCGCCCGGTCTGCTGGCCGACGGCGACCCGGAGGGGACCGCCTTCTACGACGCGGCCCGGGCCGCCGGCGGCGGCTGGCTGGCCGGCCTCACCGCGCTGGCCACCGCCATCGCCTGGGGCTTCGCCAACTCGCTGGTCGCGCAGGCGGCGACCAGCCGCCTGCTGTACGCGATGGCCCGCGACCGGCAGATGCCCTCCTTCCTGGCCCGGATCAACCGACGCCACCAGGTGCCGGCCAACGCCACCCTGCTGGTCGCCGCGGTGTCGCTCGCCCTGGGCCTGGCCATGGCCGCCCGCGACGACGGCATCTCGCTGCTGTCCACGCTGGTCAACTTCGGTGCGATGACCGCGTTCCTGGCGCTGCACGTGGCCGTGGTGATCCACTACGTGGTGCGCCGCGGCAGCCGCGACTGGCTGCGCCACCTCGTGGTGCCGGTGATCGGCTTCCTGATCCTGCTGTACGTGGTGATCAACGCCAAGGTGGCGGCCCAGGTGCTCGGGTTCGTCTGGCTCGGCCTCGGCCTGGTGGTGCTGGCCGTCCGCTACGCCACCGGCCGCCGCCCGGTGCTGGCCGGCCTGGCCGAGCCGAGCGAGAAGGAGAACCCATGACCGAGGTGCTCAACTACCGTCCCCGCCCCGAGGAGCTCGCCTACACCTTCGGCGGGCGCGAGCCCGTACGCCGCGTGCGGCCGGGCACGGTCCTCGAGCTCTACACCGAGGACTGCTTCGGCGGCCGGGTGCGCGACGTCGGTGACCTGCCGTCGCAGGTGTGCGAGTTCCCCTTCCTCAACCCGGTCACCGGGCCGTTCTTCGTCGAGGGCGCGGAGCCCGGCGACACCCTGGCGGTGCACTTCGCGGAGATCGTGCCGGCCCGCGACTGGGCCGTGTCCACGACGTTCCCGCACTTCGGCGCGCTGACCGCCACGCACACCACGGCCATGCTGCACCCGCCGCTGGAGGAACTGGTCTGGCGCTACGACGTCGACGTCGCCGCGGGCACGGTGCGCTACCGGGCCCGGCGCGGCGACCACAGCGTCGAGCTTCCCCTCGACCCCATGCACGGTACGGCCGGAGTCGCGCCCGCCGCCTTCGAGAGCCGGATGACGATCGTCCCCGACGTGCACGGCGGCAACATGGACAGTCCGGAGCTGCGAGCAGGGGTGACGGCGTACTTCGGGGTGAACGTGAGCGGCGCGATGTTCGCCCTCGGCGACGGGCACTGCCGGCAGGGCCACGGTGAGGTCTGCGGCACCGGGGTGGAGTCGGCGATGAACACGACGGTGATCGTCGACGTGATCAAAGGGACCGGGACGCCGACCCCGCGGCTGGAGAGCGACACCGCGCTGATGTCCACGGGCTCGGCGCGGCCGCTGGAGGACGCGTACCGGATCAGCCAGCACGATCTGGTGACCTGGACTGCCGGGCTGGTGGGGCTGGATCCGCTGGACGCGTACCAGTTGCTCAGCCAGGCGGGCGAGGCCCCGGTGGGCAACGTCTGCGATCCGAACTACACGATGCTCGCCAAGGTCGACAAGCGGTACCTGGGCCCGGCAACGGCCTACGACGGTGTGCACGCCCGCCTGCGTACGGCGGCCGAGGGGTATCTCGCCGCCCGGTAATCGGCAGGTGCCGGCGCCGGCGGTCGGCTAGCGTCCCGCCATGATCTATCAGCACCCGCTGGCGTACCTGCTCGGTCTCGAGGGTGTCGCCCTGTTGCGCGCTTTCGCCGGCGACCACGACCGGGCGTTCGCCGAGGCCCGCATCGCCGAGATCCGCCGACTGCTGGACAGCGCCGAGCTGCGCGGCGAGGGCGTCACGGCCGGCCGGGTGGACACCGTGGCCGGATACCGGGTCTGGTCGCGGACCTACGACGAGCCGGGCAACGGCCTGTTCCCCGCCGAGGAGGCCCTCGTGCACGAGATCCTCGACGGGCTCCCGGCGGGCGCCGCCCTGGACGCGGCCTGCGGCACCGGCCGGCACGCCGAGCACCTGGCCGGGCGCGGCCACCGGGTCATCGGCGTGGACAGCTCACCCGAGATGCTTCAGCTGGCCCGCGCCCGGGTGCCGGCGGCCGAGTTCCGGCAGGGCGACCTGGACAACCTGCCGCTGCCGGACGACCACGCCGACGTCATCGTGTGCGCGCTGGCGCTGGTCCACCTGGAGAAGCTCGGGCCGGCCTTCGGCGAGTTCGCCCGGGTGCTGCGCCCGGGCGGTCACCTGGTGATCACGGACGTGCACCAGGAGCTGGTCGCGCTGGGTTCGGTGCCCCGGGTGCGGTCGGCCGGCGGTGAACCGGGGTTCCTGCCGGCGTACCGGCACCGGGCCGCGGACTATCTCGCGGCGGCCCTGCCGCTGGGCCTGCAGGTGCGCCGGTGCGAGGAGCCCGGCCGCGGGACCGGCGAGGCGACCGGGACCGTGCCGGAGACGATCGACCCCGGCCCGTGGGACGACTGGCCGTGGTCGCTGCTCGGCATCGTCCCGGCGGCCGCGGCGGCAGCGTGGCGGGACACTCCCGCTCTGCTGGTCTGGCACTTCCAGCTGGCCGGATGACCGGGCACCCTACTGCGCCTGGTCCTCCATCATGGCGGCGCGGACGGCGCCGGGGGAGATGCCGTACTCGCGGGCCAGGTCGGCCACCGACCAGCCGGTCAGCCGGATCGCCTCGGCGCGTTCCCGGCGCAGGGTCGAGCGGGCCGAGCGGGCCAGGTCCGGGGCCAGCCGGCCGCGTTCCACGGCGTCGAGCCGGGTGAAGGCGACCAGGGCGAGCAGCAGCCGGGTCATGCCCGGGGCGTCGGCCAGGCGATCGGTGTCCGCCGGTGATGCCGTGCCGGCGCCGAGGCTGGCGTGCACGAGCTGCTCACTCGCGGAGAGCAGCATCTGCGCGGCGTGGTGCAGCCGCAGGGCCTCCTCCGGCGGCAGCGCACCGGCGTACGCGAGGTCCCAGACCGCCGTCTGCAGGTACGCGGTGATGTCCGGCGCGGTCCGCCGCTGCTGCTGGTGCTCGGTTTCCGGGGTAGCCGACACGTGTGACCTCGTCTCCTCGTCGGATTGCCGTCCGCAGGAACTTCGGCGGCCGGCGCCCGGACGGATGCACCCGCCGGCGATGAATCGACGCGAACCCACCTCGGCCGGGCCCGCTGTCGTCAAGGATGAGGTGATGCACCAGCAGGTGGAAGCGGCACAGGAGATCTGATGGCGGCTCTCGCGGTCACGGCCGTGTTCGTGCTCATCTTCCTGCGCGCGGCGGTGGGCTACGCGCGCCGACGGGATCCGCTGCTGCGTGACGTCATGCTGATCTTCGCGTCAGTGGGCATGCTGTTCGTGCTCGGCGTGCTGACGTTGATCATGGGAGAGCCGCCGCGCGCCGCGGTGGCGCTGATCACCGCGGTGCTGCTGGGGCAGCCGCTCTGCACCTTACGGCTGGTGAGCCGGATGCGGCCGGTGCCGGCGTGGGTCATGGGGGGCGCGTGCGCCGCCTGGCTCGCCTCCGCCGTGCCCGTCCTGCTCGTCCCGCCGCCGCTGCCCGAACGCGTGGTGTGGCCCACGGTGCTGCTGTTCTTCGTGGTGGAGGCGGTCGCCGGGGTGCTGCTGGCGGCGGACGCCCGGCGCCGGGGCGGTGCGGCCCGGATCCGGCTGTGGTGCGCCGCCGTGGGCACCCTGCTGTTCGGGGTGGTGCTCCTGTTCGCCGGGGCGGAGGTCACGGTGCTGGCCCGCTCGGTCGCGGTGGTGTCGGCGCTGATGTACCTGCTGGCCTTCATGCCGCCGCACTGGCTGCGGCGGATCTGGTCGTGGGGTGCGGCGTACGGGCTCATGCGCAGCCTGCTGGCGGCTCCGCCGGCCGAGCCCGCCCCCCGGGTGTGGCAGCGCTACTGCCGCAGCGCCCGGCATGTGCTGGGCGCCGACGCCCTGGTGATCCTGCTGCCCGGGCCGGCGGACACGGTGCAGCTGATCAGCGATCCGGAGCTCGACCTGGACGCCCGGCGGTACCGGCCGATCGACGTGAGTGGCCTGTCCACCGGCCCGGTGACCATCGACGCCCTGGCCGGCTGGACCGATCCGCCGCCGGCCGCCGCCGACCTGGCCCGGATCAGCGGCACCCGGTTCGTCAACGCCACACCCCTGCCGGGCACCGGCGGCGCGCTGGTGCTGCTGCACCGCTACCGGACGTTGTTCGCCGACGACGACGTCGAGCTGTTCGCGGAGCTGGCGAGCCAGGCCGCGGCCCTGGCCGAGCGGGCGGTGGTGCTGGACGACCGGCACCGGCTCGCGGTGATCGTGGAGTCCTCCGCCGACGCCATCATGAGCAAGGATCTCGACGGCGTCATCACCAGCTGGAACGCCGGGGCCGAACGGCTCTACGGCTACACCGTGGCCGAGGTGGTCGGCCGGACGGCGGACCTGCTGTTCCCGCCCGGTGAGCAGTACCAGGAGGCCGAGCTGCTGGCCCGGGCGGTCCGCGGCGAGTGCGTCGACCAGGTCGAGGTGCAGAACCTCACCAAGGACGGCGTAGGTGTGACGGTGTCGCTCACCTCGTCGCTGATCACGGACGCGAGCGGGCAGCCGACCGGGGTGGCCTGCATCGCGCGCGACACCAGCGAGCGCCGGCGGGCCGAGGCGATGTTCCGCGGGCTGCTGGAGGCGGCGCCCGACGCGATCGTCGGGATCACCGCCGACGGGCGGATCGCGCTGCTCAACGCGCAGACCGAGCGGCTGTTCGGCTACCGGCGCGACGAACTGCTCGGGCGACCCGTGGAGATCCTGGTCCCGGAGCGGATCAGGAAGCAACATCCGGAGCACCGCCTCAGCTACTTCACCGACCCGCAACGCCGGCCGATGGGCGCCGGGACGGCGCTGGCCGCGGTGCGCAAGGACGGCACCGAGTTCCCGGCGGAGATCAGCCTGTCCGCCCTGGAGACCGACCAGGGCGTCATCGTCTCGGCCGCGATCCGTGACGTCACCGAGCGGCTGCAGGCGCAGGCCGAACGGGAACGGCTGGCCGCCCAGGCCGAGCGGGACGCCGCCGAGCGCCGGCTGCAGCACACCCGCCGGCTGGAGAGCCTCGGCCAGCTCGCCGGCGGGGTGGCGCACGACTTCAACAACATCCTCGCGGTCATCGCCAGCTACACCGAGCTGCTCACCGAGACCCTGGCCGACCCCGTACCGGAGCAGGCGGACCTGATCGCCGCCCGCGCCGACCTGGGCCAGATCGGGCGGGCCACCGAACGCGCCACCCGGCTGACCAAGCAGCTGCTCGCGTTCGGCCGGCGGGAGATCACCCAGACCCAGGTGCTGAGCCTCAACCACGTGGTCGGCGACGTGGAGCAGCTGCTGCGCCGTACCCTCGGCGAGCACATCCACCTGATCACCCACCTGGACCGCGACCTGTGGCCGGTGTGCGTCGACCCCAGCCAGTTCGAGCAGATCCTGCTCAACCTGGCGGTGAACGCCCGGGACGCGATGCCCGGCGGCGGGACGCTGTCCATCGACACCGGCAACACCGAGCTGGACGAGGACGACGTCGCGGAGTGCACCGACCTCGCCCCGGGCCGGTACGTGCGGTTCCGGGTCAGCGACACCGGCAACGGGATGCCGGCCGAGGTGGCCGAGCGGGCCTTCGAGCCGTTCTTCACCACCAAGCCGCAGGGCGCCGGCACCGGGCTGGGCCTGGCCACGGTGTACGGCATCGCCACCGCGGCCGGAGGTCACGTCCGGCTCTACTCCGAGCCCGGCATCGGTACGACCGTCACCATCGTCCTGCCGGCGTCCGCCGACGCGATGACCGTCCCCGAGGCAGCCGAGCCGGACAGCGCACCGGCCGTCCGGTCCGCGCCCGAGGCGACGATCCTGCTGGTCGAGGACGAGGAGGCGCTGCGCGTCGCGACGGGCCGCATCCTGACCCGGGCCGGCTACGAGGTGCTGGTCGCCGACGGTGGTCCCGCCGCCCTGCGGATCGCGCAGCAGCACCCGGCGCCGATCCACCTGCTGCTCACCGACGTGATCATGCCGAAGATGATGGGCAACGAGGTGGCGGCCCGGGTGCAGGCGCTCCGGCCCGGCCTGCCGGTGCTCTACATGTCCGGCTACGCCCAGCCGGTCCTCACCGAGAACGGCACCCTCCCGCCGGGTGTCCTCATCATCGAGAAGCCTTTCACCCGGCGTGACCTGCTCGACTGCGTGCACGCCCGGCTCCGGCACGCCACGGCCGAAGCCGATCCCGCGGCGGCGTCGAGCCCCTGACCGGTCTCCCGGCGGCCGATCGGGCACGACCGCCCGGCCGCACGTGCCGCCCCGGGCGCAGCCCTCGACCACGGTGGCGTCCATGCAGTAGAACGGGGTTGATCAGGGCCGCCACCGACGCCGGCCCGCCGGGGAGGCCGCCGTGGAGAAGTCACTGCTGGACCGGATCCGCACCGGTCTGATCGGCGCGGGCGAGGTGCTCGACGGGCCGTACGGTCCCCGGCGGCTCACCTACGCCGACTACACCGCGTCGGGCCAGGCGCTGGA
This sequence comes from Actinoplanes sp. NPDC048967, assembly GCF_040649415.1. Lineage (NCBI taxonomy): Bacteria > Bacillati > Actinomycetota > Actinomycetes > Micromonosporales > Micromonosporaceae > Actinoplanes > Actinoplanes sp. NPDC048967. Next base: position 124,623 of record NZ_JBEZFL010000008.1, on the reverse strand, counting down.
CTTCGTCGAGGACTTCATCCGGCGGCAGGTGCTGACCCGCTACGCCAACACCCACACCGAGGCCTCCGCGACCGGGCTGCAGACCGGCGCCCTGCGCGAGGAGGCCCGCCGGATCATCCACCGTGGCGTCGGCGCCGGCCCGGAGCATGTGGTGCTCTTCTGCGGTTCGGGGGCCACGGCGGCGGTCAACAAGCTGGTCGCGATCCTCGGCCTGCGCCTGCCGGAAACCCTGGCCGACCGGTACGGCCTGACGACGGTGATCCCGGGCCACGAGCGGCCGGTGGTGTTCGTGGGACCGTACGAGCACCATTCCAACGAGCTGCCGTGGCGCGAGACGATCGCCGACGTGGTCACGATCGGCGCCACCCCCGACGGCCACGTCGACCTCGACGACCTGCGCCGGCACCTGGTCGCGTACGCGGACCGCCCGCTGCGGATCGGCAGCTTCTCCGCGGCCTCGAACGTCACCGGCCTGCTGACCGACACGACCGCGGTGACCCGGCTGCTGCACGAGCACGACGCGCTGTCGGTGTGGGACTACGCGGCGGCCGGCCCGTACGTGCCGATCCGGATGCGCGAGTCCGCACCCGGCCGCGGCGACCATCTGGACGCGGTGTTCCTCTCTCCGCACAAGTTCGTCGGCGGCCCGCAGACCCCCGGCGTCCTCGTCCTGCGCCACGACCTGCTGGCCAACCGCGTGCCGACCGTGCCGGGCGGCGGGACGGTGGCCTTCGTCAACCCGGTCACCCACCGCTACCTGGACGACCCGATCGCCCGGGAGGAGGGCGGCACCCCGGCAATCGTGGAGTCGGTCCGCGCGGGCCTGGTCTTCGCGGTCAAGGAAGCGGTCGGCACCGACACCATCGGCGCCCGCGAACACGCCCTGTGGCGGCGGACCCTGGACCGCTGGGCGGGGGAGAGCCGCATCGAGGTGCTCGGCGACCTGGCGGCGGAACGGCTGTCGATCGTCTCGTTCCAGATCCGCGCCGGCCAGCGCCACCTGCACCACAACTTCGTGGTGGCACTGCTCAACGACTTGTTCGGCATCCAGGCCCGCGGTGGCTGCTCGTGTGCGGGCCCGTACGGCCATCGCCTGCTCGGCATCGACGAGGCACACTCCCGCGAGTTCCACGCCGAGATCGTCGACGGGTGGGAGGGCATCAAGCCGGGCTGGGCCCGGATCAACCTCAACTACTTCATCTCCGACGAGGTGGCCGACTATCTGGCGGAGGCGGTGGCGCTGATCGCCCGGTACGGCGGCCGGTTGCTGGAGGACTACCGCTTCGACCCGCGTACGGGCCGGTGGCGCCACGGGCGTGCGGCCGGGCAGCCGGTCCGCCTGTCGGACCTGCGGCTCGGCCCGGACGGCAGCGTCTCGATGCCCGGGGCGCGGCCGACGCTGGGGGAGGAGGTGCTCGCGGGCTACCTCGACGAGGCCCGCCGGATCATGCGGGAGCGGGCGGAACCGATCGACGGGGTGGGGCTGGACCTGCCACCGGCGTTCGAGAAGCTGCGCTGGTTCGTGCTACCTACGGAGTGCCTGGACGATCAAGGATGATCTCCACGAGAGGGCTGCCGGCGAGCCAGCTCTCCAGGCTCTCGGCCCAGTCCAGGGTCGGCACGATCGCGCCGAAGACCCGGGCCCGTTCGTCCGGGTCGGTCACGGCGCGCCCGCGGGCCGGAACATCCAGACCGCGCAGATGCAGCGTGAACTCGGGATGGGCCAGCATGTTGGCGTACCAGTCGCGCGACCCGGGGCTGCCGGTCAGCCAGAAACGGCCGTCCGCGCGGTACCGCCACGTCTCGATGCGGCGGGGTTGCCCGCTGCGCCGCCCGATCGTCGTGATCTCGACGGTCTGCTGCCGTTCGAGTGCCTGCCGGGCCTGGTCCGTCACCGTCATGAGCCGATCCTGCGACCTCAAGCCGGGTTCAGGTCAACACTGTGCGGCTTGCGAGCGAGCAGGATCCAGCACCGCGGGCTGCCGTCCCGGTAGGTGCCCAGGCTGGTCAAGGGGCTCGACTCGACGGTGAAGCCGGCCGCCACCAGGTCGTGCTCCATGGCGGGCAGCGCGGTGGTGCGGTAGTACATGACGAACGGGGGCCGCAGCACGGCATTGCGGACCCGCATGACCAGGTCGAACCCGGTCAGCGTCCAGTGCGCGACCGACGTCGGCGGCGGCAGCACACCCATCGGAACGGCGAAGAGCCCCCCGGGCCGCAACGCCCGGTGGACGCCGGAGAAAAGCGCCGGCCGTTCCGCGGGCAGGAAATGCCCGAGCGCCCCGAAGGTCACCGCGAGATCGAAGTCACCGGCGAAGGGCAGGGCCCGGACATCGGCCCGCACGAACGTGGCGTCGGGACAGGCGGCCCGCGCCTGCTCCAGCATGCCCGCGCTGAAGTCGACGCCGGTGATGCCGTCCCGGCACAAGCGCTGAAGCGGCATCAGGCCGGCGCCCGTACCGCAGCAGACGTCCAGGCCCCGGCCGAACGGCCCACTGCCGTCGAGCGCCTGCACGGTCGCCTCGAGAATGCTGTCCGGCGTCCGGAACGGCGTGTGGTCGAACTTCGGCGCCAGCAGGTCATAGCCCCGCTCGACGGAGGAAAGGGCTTGTACGCAAAGCTCGCGCAGGGATGGTCCTTGAGGCGAGAACACGCGCCGAGGGTACCCGCCCACCCACCGGGCGAGCACCCGATCCGCCGTCGCACCTGCTCGCGCTTCTCATCGGGTTCCCTGGTCGGTCGCCTTGTCGGATCGAGGACACCCGCGTCGACGTCGGACCCAGGACTGCGCATGCTGGAGCCGCGATACGCCCGCTGCGATCGCGTTTCCCGCTCACCGTCTGCGATGGAGGGCGCTTGTCCAGTGACGTATCGCCAGGGCAAGACGCGGCTGTGGTGGAGTTCAACGCGCTTCGCGCGGAGATGATCGCGCGGCAGAACAGTCAGCAAGGACTCCTGTCCATCCAGTTGACCGCTACCGGTGCGCTTTTCAGCCTGGCGTTGTCGGGCGCCGGGCGTTCGGCTGTCCTGCTGGTGCTCCCGCTGGTGACGTACATGCTCGCGGGCCGTCACGTCTCCCACAGCTATGCGTGCCTCAGTATCGCTGCCTACATACGAACCCGGCTCAGTGACCGCGTGTCAGGCGGTCTTGGTTGGGAGGAGTGGCTGCGTACGCATCGATCGAGTCCACGACGCCGGCGGTTCTTCAATCCCCTCTTCATCACGTTCCCGGGAATCAGTCTCTTGGCACTGCTCGGCTCGGTGCCGTATCTGGGAAGTCTGCCGGGATCTGTCACTGCGGCGATGCTGTGGTCGGCGTGGCTTGCCGGAATCGCGCTGACCGCACTGTCGGCGCGCTTGGTCTGGCAGACTCGCAGCGATTCATTCTTGTGGATCGGGCCGACTTCGGGCCCCGCGGATGACCTGTGACCTGTCTCGTTCCGTTCCGCACTCGATGATCCGGGTCGGAGCCGCCGGCCGACAGTGGGGTTATCCCCACCTCCGCTCGCGGGTCTACCGGATGGTTTCCCCGCCCCGGCCGGCGAAGCATGTCCTCATGGTGACGATCCGACCCCCGGCCGTGCCCCCACTCCTCACCGGGCTGTGGACCATCGTGTGCGGCCGCGACCGACCTCCGGCCGCGCCCGGCAGGCTGCTCCGCAGCCCGCTCCTGACCGCCGTGTGCATCCTGGCCGGTCTCGGCGCGGCCGCGTTCGTCCACTACGACCTCACCGACCTCACCCTGGCCGGACCGACAACCGCCGTACGGCTGGCGCTCGCCACCGCGGTAGCAGCCCCGTTGACGCTGCTCCCACGCCGCCCACTGCTCGCCTGGCGGCTGGCGATGATCGCGACCCTGCTCAACCTCCCGCTCACCGTCGCCCCCGAAGGCCTGTCATGGCCGTGGCATCCGGCCCAGACCCTGGCCCTGCCGGTCCTGGTGCTCTTCGTCGCCCTCCGCCATTGCGTCACGACGGTGTTCTGGGCCGGCCTGGTGACCGCCGCCGCAATGGCGGTGCACCTGCCGGCAGCCCAGGCACCGGTGGTCATCGCCTTCGTCGTCCTCTGCGCAGTGGTCGGCGACCAGATCCGCCGCCGCGTCGAAGCGCAGCACAACCTCACCGCCGAACGGAAGCTGACCGAGGCGGAGCAGGCGCGGCGCGTCGTCCTGGAGGAACGGGCCCGGATCGCCCGCGAGATGCACGACGTGGTGGCGCACCACATGTCGCTCATCGCGCTCCGGGCGGAGACCGCGCCGTACCGGCTGTTCGACCAGCCCGAGACGCGAGATGCGGAGTTCGCCGAGATCGCGGGTGCGTCCCGGGCCGCCCTCAACGACATGCGCCGCCTGCTCGGCGTCCTGCGCAGCGACCCGGACACGGCACCGTCGGCGCGGTCACCCGGCCTGGCCGAAATCCCAGCCATGATCGAAGCCGCCGGCGCCGCGGGCGTCGACGTCTCACTGGAGCCGGCCGGCTCCGTGACGGCAACGCCGGTCGTCGAGGAATGCGCCTACCGCATCGTCCAGGAAGGGATCTCCAACGCCACCCGGCACGCACCCGGCGCGGCCATCAGGGTCACCCTGACCACGGACGGCCGGACCCTGCAGGTCCGCGTCCACAACACCGAACCCGACCTGGCCGGTTCCCCCGCCGTGACCGGCCTGGCTGTCGGCGGCCCGAGGTCGGCTGGTTCCGCGGCCGTGACGGGCCTGGCTGTCGGTGGCCCGGAGGCGGCTGGTTCCGCGGCCGTGACGGGCCTGGCTGTCGGTGGCCCGAGGTCGGCTGGTTCCGCGGCCGTGACGGGCCTGGCTGTCGGTGGCCCGAGGTCGGCTGGTTCCGCGGCCGTGACCGGCCTGGCTGTCGGTGGCCCGAGGTCGGCCGGTTCCGCGGCCGTGACCAGCCTCGCCGCCCGCGGCCCGAAGGCGGCCGGTTCGCCTGCCGGCAGCACCCGCGCCGACGGCGGCCACGGCATCGCCGGCATGCGCGAGCGCGTCGGCGCACTCGGCGGCGCCCTCACGACAGGCCCCAAAGATCGGGGGTACGAGGTCAGCGCAGTCCTGCCGCTGCACACCTGACGGCCGCCCAGCCTCCGGGCCTTCGCCGGGTGTGGAGCCGCCGCCGCACGCCGATCACGGCGCTCCTCGCCCGTCGAGCCGGCCCGCCGCCACGTGCACGATGTGGTCAGGAGGTGGCGGCCGTAGGCGAGTTCACCGTCACGGTCGCCTCCCGGCGGGTTCCGGGCTTCGCGCCGGTCCTCAGCCGCGCTCCACCAGGGCGTCGACCAGAACGGTGGCGCCTCGGCGGGCGGCCGCCACGATCTCCTCGTCGGTGAAGTCGCCCTGCGCGGAAGCCTGGACGGCGGCGTTGATGCTCAGCAGGGCCATGCGCAGCTGAAGCGCGTCGACCGCGGTGCGGTGAGGCAGCAGCGCCACGAGGGCGTCGACGAGTTCGGCGAGGGCTGAGCCGATCCGGTTGTCGTGCTGCGCGGTCAGCGAGCGCACCAGCAGGGGGTTGGCGGACAGGAAGCGGAGGCCGTGGAGCTTGTCGGCCGAGAACGAGTCCACCCATCGCAGCACCGCCGCCTTGACGAGTTCGATGGTCCGCGGCTGCGCGACAACCCACTTGAGCAGCTGCTCCGCCTCGTCGCCGCGTTGCGCGAACAAGGAGCGGACGATCTCCTCCTTGCCGGCGAAGTGGTAGTACAGCGACGCCTTCCGGATGCCGAGCACCTCGGCGACCTGGCGCATCGACGTCGCGTCGTACCCCTGCTTGGTGAAGAGCTCCAGCGCGACCCGCAGGATCGCCGCCCGGGTCTCCGGCCCCGTGCGGCGCGTCGGGCCGGGGGCGGGGGCGGGTGTCGTGGACATAAGACCACCCTAGCCTACCTACCGGTAGGTAGGCTAGAGTGACGCCGAGCCGTAGGCAGGGAGGAAGCGATGAGCCAGTACACCGTCGTCCGCGATTACCGCTATCCGATCGAAGAGGTGTGGCACGTCCTGACAGATCCCGAGTACGTCGCGCGGTGGACAACCACCGGTCGCGGCGGACGCCCCGAGGGCTACGCCGCGGTGGCCGGCACCAAGTTCCGTTTCGTGGGGAAGCCGACCATGGGCTGGGCCGGCGTGGTCCATTGCGAAGTCACCGACGTCGACGCGCCCCGGACACTGCGTTACACCTGGCGGGGCGACGAGGACAGCAACGCCATCACCGTGGTCACGTACCTGCTCGAACCGATCGCCGGCGGCACCCGGTTCACCTGGACGCACACCGGCTTCACCGGGCCGGCCGGCTTCGTGATGTCCAAGCTCCTCGGCAACGTACGCCGCAAGATGCTCACCGAGGGCGTACCGCCGATCCTGGCCGCCTACCACTCGGCACGCCGTCCCTGAGCACGGAGCCGTACGGGCTGAGAAATGTCACCGTCCGTCGCTACCATGTCGACGTCCCGCATCCCGCGAACCCCGGAGTCGACCTTGCCCGTGCCGTGGCCGGACGGCGGCCCCTGGGTGCTCGCCACCACGTCGGCGTCCGTCGACTGGCAACCCGCCGCGGCGGCTCTGGCCGCGGCGTCGACGGTTCGCGTGGCCGCGCTGGTCTTCGGAGCCGAGTCGCCGCCCGGGCCGCTGCTGCTCGGGGAGCTCGCCACCTTCCTGCAAGCCGGCGACGGTGCGGCCGACCCGCTGAGCGTGGACGAGGCTGTCGCCCTGGTACGCACGCTGGCCCGCACTCACGGACTGGTCCTGGTGGTGGGGGTGCCGGGCCTGCTCGTGCCGACCGGGCGAGCCGGCTGGACGCTCATGGACCTCGCCGTGGCAATGTCCGCCCCGGTCGTGGTGGTCACCGGAACAGGAGCCGACGCGGCCAACCACACCACACTCGCCCTCGGCGCGGTGGCCGGCCACGGCCTCACCGCCGCAGTCATCACCGTCGGCGACCCACCCTCCGACGCGAACCGACCAGACCCGGCCGCCGCCGACCCCGCCGGACCTCGCCGTGATCCTGTGCCGGCCGACAACGCGCAGCACGACGGCGACGCCACGCCGGCGGGCGCTGCCGCGCGGCCGGAGGAATCCGATTCACCGAGCCCTGCCGACGACGCGCCGCCCGTACCGGATCACGAGGCCGGCATGCCGGTCACGCCGGCCGGCCGGATCCCCGCCGATCCGACCGACCACACCGACGATCTCCCCACCGCCGCCAAGCAGTGGCTTCACCCCCTGCTTCACGCCTCAGCCGGCCGCCCGAAGACCGAAACCCCACCGCCACCACCCCAACCGCTCCCACCCCCAGCCACCGCCAGCGGCAAACGAGTAGTCCTCCTCCTCGCCGGCGTCTTCGTCTCCATGTCCCTTGTGGTCTGCGGTCTGGCCTTCTGCCAGCCGGCCGCGCGCACCGAGGCCACCCTGGAGCAGGTGACCGTCGAGCCGGCGCCGCGCACCCGAGAGCCGGAGAGGCCAGGACCGAGACCGGGACCGGTCCGTGACGTCTGCCCGCAGAACCAGGGCCGTGTCACCCCGACCACGCCGGACCGGGCCACCGTCAAGCGGGTCGACGCCGCCTGGAAGCGCATCGAGACCTGGCTTGCCGCCCATGCCCCGGACACCCGCCGCTCCCTGCGGCCGCCCGCCGACGCCAAGCGGATCGACGCCGCGCAGCGCCGCATGTCTGTCGCTTTTCCGGCTGACCTGGTCGCTTCCCTGAGGCGGCACGACGGTGTGAGTCACACCAGGGGGACCGCTTTCACCCTGCCGTTCTTCTACGGTCCGATGCCCGTGAGCGACATCCCCGCCGAGTGGCTGACGCTGTGCGGCGTGCTGGTCGAGGTCTTCGGCCAGCAGGACAGCACCTGGTGGGACAAGGCTTTCGTGCCGTTCGCTTCCTCCGGCGACGGTGGCAACCTGTTCGTGGACCAGCGCCCCGGCAGTCACAGCCGGGTCGGTGAGTTCTACAACGAGGACGGCGTCTCCTTCGAGGAGTGGCCCGCCTCGGTCGCCGAACTACTGGAGACGACAGCCGATTCGCTGGAGACCGGACGTGCGTTCGGCGGCAGTTACCGGCCCACGGTCACCAGACAGGGCGTGCTGGAGTGGGACGTCCACTAAGGAGCGGAGCGGGCCGGCTCGGGCAGCGGCCGCCCCGGACCGTACGTGGTGCCGGCCCGGTCGCGTTCCAGCCAGCCCGTGTCGACCAGCATCCGGCGCGTTCCGGCCACCTCGTCGGTGACCTCGGCCAGCCGCTTGTTGATCTCGTCCTCGGCGTACAGGCCGTCCAGCGCCAGGTGCCGGGCCAGCAGTTCGCCCATCAGCGCGTACCGGTCGCTGAGGGTCGGCGGCAGGCCGGTCAGCCGGCCGTGCGAGAAGTTCGCGCGCAGCTGCGGATAGTCCCGCAGCAGGGCCGTGATCGGCTGCAACCGGTCCACCGCGTCGGCCGCGTCGCGCAGCCCTTCCAGCTTCGCGCGGTAGAAGCCGTTGCCGGAACCGATCGCCACTCCCAGGCCGACCAGGCGGGCGCAGGCGTCTCCGACCTCCGGCAGCGGCCGGTCGAGGGCGTAGGACAGCTCTCCGAGGGAGGCGCCTTCCTGGCCGCGGCGGGCGAGCTCGGCCAGGGCGAGCAACCGGATCGGCACGGACAGCTGGGCGAGGACCTCGGCGGCGCGGGCGGCTTCGACGGACATCCCGCCAACGTAGTCACCGCTGGTCGGGACGCGCACCTGCATTTCCCGTACGGGTCAGGCTGAGGACCGTGTCGGTGCGCACGCGGGCGACTTCCCGAGGTCGCAGGGTTGAAACTCGGTGGAGTGGGGCATACGTGCGCGTGTGCTGCGTAGACGATCTTCGTCGACCGTGCTGTGGCCCGCTCTGCTGGGGCTCGCCGGCCTGGTCCTGAGCGGTTGCGGGTCGGTCGACGACCGCGGCCGCGCCGCGGATGACGTGGCCGTGCGGCTGCTGACCGCGGTCGCCGATCGCGACGGCACGGCCGCCTGCGCGCTGCTCGCGCCGGACACTGCCGCTGAGCTGGCCGCCGACGCCGAGAAGCCGTGCGACGAGGCCGTTCTCGAGGAGGAGCTGTCCGAGCCGGGCGCGGTCACCGGCACCGACGTGTACGGCCAGTGGGCCCAGGTCCGGTTCGCCGGTGACACGCTCTTCCTGGCGGTGTTCCCCGGCGGCTGGCGGGTCGTCGCGGCCGGCTGCACGCCGCGACCCGAGCGCCCCTACGACTGTGCGCTGAAGGGGAGCTGAGCGATGCGGTTCTTGTTCGTGCTGCTGCTCGTCGTGGTCGGCACCGGGCTGGCGTACTTCATCACGCTGGGGGTGCTGCACCGGTGAAGCGTTTCGTCCGGGAGAACTCCCTCGGTCTGGTCTTCGGGCTGCTGTTCCTCGTGGTGCTGGTCGGTCAGGCCTTCGCCGGGCACGCCGACTTCAATCAGATGCAGCTCAGCGAGGGGCTGGGGGAGGTGTCGCTGGGGCGGTACCTGACCTCGGCCAGCTTTGCCACGGACGTGGCGGAGAACTGGCAGTCGGAGTATCTGCAGTTCTTCCTCTACACCTTCATGACCGTCTGGCTGCTGCAGAAGGGGTCGCCCGAGTCCAAGTCCCTGGACGAGGCCGGCCGGGAGTCGGACCGCGAGCAGAAGGTGGGCCCGTACGCCACCGACGCCTCGCCGAAGTGGGCCCGGGCCGCGGGCTGGCGCCGCACGCTGCTGGCCAACTCGCTCGGCCTGGTGATGGGTCTGATCTTTCTCGGTTCCTGGCTGGCCCAGTCGATCGCCGGGGTGGCCGCCTACAACGAGGAGCAGCTCGGTGACCTGCAGGACCCGGTGTCCTGGGCGCAGTACGTGCGGGAGCCGGACTTCTGGAACCGCACGCTGCAGAACTGGCAGTCCGAGCTGCTGGCCGTCGCGTCGATCGCGATCCTGGCCATCTATCTGCGCCAGCGCGGTTCCCCGCAGTCCAAGCCGGTGGGCGCGGCGCACACCGACACCGGCATCGAGGGGTGAGCGCGCCACCATCGGGTATTTCCGCCGCTGACCCGGTTTGGGATGCTTCGTCACCGGTAATGTCGCTTGCGGTTAGGCAACTATTGCAGGGAGATCTCGTGAACACGAAGACCGCTCGGCGTGCGACTGAGGACAACCCGCTGACCAGTACGCGGACCGCCGGCAACGCCGACGATCTGCTGCGCGCGATGGCGGCGATGCCGGCGGCCCACCCGTCCCGGCCGGCGCTGCGCGACCGGGCCATCGAGGCCTGGCTGCCGCTGGCCCGCCACCTGGCCAACCGTTACGCCGGCCGCGGTGAGCCCACGGACGATCTGCTGCAGACCGCCACGGTCGGGCTGATCAAGGCCGTCGACAAGTTCGATCCCGGCCTCGGCACCGACTTCGCCGGGTACGCCATCCCCACCGTCATCGGAGAGATCAAGCGGCACTTCCGGGACCGCACCTGGGCGATCCGGGTGCCGCGCCGCCTGCAGGAGCTGCGCCTGGCCATCACGGCCGCCAACAACAGCCTCACCCACACGCTGGGCCGGTCGCCGACGGTGGCCGACATCGCCGAGCACCTGGCGATCACCGAGGAGGAGGTGCTGGAGGGCCTCGAGGGCGCGCGGGCGTACAACGCCACGTCGCTGTCCACCCCGGTGGGCACCGACGGCACGACCGAGCTGGGGGAGACCCTCGGCGGTGAGGACAACGAGTACGCGCTGACCGAGGCCCGGCTCGCGCTCGGCCCGGCCCTGGCCTCGCTCGACGAGCGGGAGCGCCGGATCCTGACGCTGCGGTTCTACGGCAACCTCACCCAGACCCAGATCGCCGAGCAGGTCGGCATCTCGCAGATGCACGTCTCCCGCCTGATCACCCGGGCACTGGCCAAGCTGCGCGGCAAGCTCGGCGACGACACCATCTGACGCGGCGGCGCGGGCCCGGCCGGCCGGGCCCGCTTGCTCGGTCACGAGCGGCGGCGGTATGCCCGCCGCAGCAGCAGATGCACTGCCGCGTAACAGCCGAGCCCCAGCACGACGATCCCGACCTGTGTGTACCACCGGGCCAGCGGCCCGTCGGTGATCAGCTGGGCCCAGCGCAGTCCCCGCAGCACCATGAGCAGGGTGAACGGCACCAGCGCGGCACCGATCCACCACCGGCTGCCCTCATGCTCGCTCATGCCGCACGACCGAGGCCGACCAGCGGGCGTTCCAGGACCGGCGCCGGGGCGGCGACCGGGGGAGCGAGGACGGTGGCCAGGCGCCGGCGGCGCGCCAGCAGGACGATCACCGCCGCGTACGCGAGCAGCACCGGCACGTCGATCACCGCGAGCTGCCAGGGCATGTCCGCCGCGGTCTCGTCGGCGTAGAGCGTGCCGGACGCCGCGCTCAGCACGCCGGCGATCAGGTTGTTCATCACGTGCAGAGCGATCGCAGCCTCCAGCCCGCCGGTGCGGACGGTCAGCCACCCGGTGACCACGCTGAACAGGACCAGGTCGGCGAAGCCCCACGGGGTGCCCCAGCCGTGCAGCGCCGCGAACACCATCGCCTGCACCGCGATCGGCACCCACGGCCCGCGGCAGATCGAGCCGACCGCCTGCAGCAGCCAGCCCCGCGTCAGGTACTCCTCGGCGGCCGCCTGCAGCGGCACCACGGCGACCAGCACCAGGCTGCCGGCGATGAACGGCCCCCAGCCGGCCGGGCCGTCGCCGAGCCCGACGTCCTCGCCGGTCGCCGCGGCCAGCGCGATGCCCCCACCGAGCAGTACCGTGACGGCCGCGGCAGCGACGGGCAGGCAGATCAGCAGCCAGCGCGGCCGCAGTCGCCCGGTCACCGACGAGAGTGTGCCGGCCGGGCGCCGCTGCACCCACCGGGCGGCCGCGAAGATCGGCGGCAGCAGGGCGGCGATCAGCAGGAACTCGAAGGCCAGGTCGGCCAGCGGGCCGAACGACGGCAGACCGTCGGCGTTCTCCGGCCGGCCGGCGAGGGCCGCGGCCGCCGAGGTCAGCCCGAGGCCCAGCAGGATCAGCACGACAGCGCCGGCGAGCACGAGGGCGGTGCCGGCGACGGGACGCCACCAGCGGTGGGCGGTGGTCCGTCCGAGACGGTGGTACGGGATCAGCGGCGCGATGGTCGACATGGGAAGAAGCCTCGCCGAACCAGGGGGGCCGGCGGATCTGGCCGCAGCCGGATTTCCGCCTCCACCGCTGGATATAGACAGGGCCGGACCCGTGGTGCGGATCCGGCCCCGCCGGTGGTGCGGAGTTGCTATGACGCGGGGTAGTCCGTCACGTAGACCGGCACGCCGATCTTGGTGGTGTCCGCCGCAGCGCCCTCGCCGTTGACCACGTGGTCGATGATGCCGGCGCTGAGGTTGACCGTCATGATGTGGTGCAGCTTGACACCCGGGCGCTTGGGCACCTCGAAGCCGTTCGCGGTGTGGATCGCCGGGTTGTTCTGGTTGAAGACGTACACGCCGGCCCCGTACAGCTTGTGGTTGCGGACCTTGGCACCGACCTTGTAGCCGGCGTAGCCCAGCGTGCCGTCCCGCTGCGTCCAGTCCGCCTGCGTCGGCGGGTCGTACGGCAGCTCGTTCTGGTAGAGCACGGTCGTGCCGTTCTCGCCGTTCCAGATGGTGTTGTACTGCTGGAAGTGCTCGACGAACAGGCCGGTGGCCGTCACGTTGTCGCCGTTGATGACGGCACCGTTGCGGCCGATGTTGGTCCGCCAGCGCTGGGTGTCACCGTTGACGCCCTCGGTGAACCCCTCGACGCCGTGGTCACCGCGCCACACCCAGGTGTGGTCGATGAGCACGTTGTCGCTGTTGACCTCGAGCGCCACGTCGACCTTGCCGATGCGCGGGCCGCCGACGCGGAAGTACACGTCGGACAGCGTGGTCGGGTTGCTCGCCGAGCTGAGGCCGATGCCGTTCTTGTTGCCGACCTTGAGCAGGTTCTTCGACTCCTTCGTACCGGCGTCGATGGTCACACCCGCGACCACCACGCCGGGCACGTCCGCGACGGCCAGCGGCGTCGCGCCGTTGACCGCGGTCAGGGTGGCGTGACCGATGCCGAGCACCACCTGGTTCGGACGCCACACCTGGATGCTCTGCGCGACGTTGTAGACGCCCGGGGTGAGCAGCAGGTTCTTGCCCAGGGCCAGGTTGGCGTTGATCAGCCAGACCGGGTCGGAGGGCTTGGCCACGAAGAAGTCACGCAGCGCGATGGTCCGGCCGGGGGTGAGACCGGCGGACCAGGACGTGCCGCTGGTGTTGCGCTGGGCAGCGGGCACCCGGACGCTGTAGCGGCCGTCCGCGTCGGTGAACAGGTACGGCTTCTCCCGGCTCAGCGGGGTCTTCTCCAACGTCGTGTACGGCGGGTTCGGGAACGCCGTCTCCGCCGGCGCACCCTGCACGCCGGAGAAGACCTGGTTCCAGACACCGTTGGACCAGCTCGTCACCTTGCTGTTCCGGGTGATCCACTGCTGCTGCGAGCCGTTCACCACGTCGGGGAAGTTCGAGTCGGCGATGAAGCCACCACTGGCGTACTGCGGGCCGGCGGTGCAGTAGTCCATCAGCGAGAACGTGCCGCCGCTGACGTTGAGCCGCCGCAGCGACACCGCCTGCGACACGGCCCAGAAGTTCGCCGTCGCGCGGCAACCGTCCTGGCCCTTGCCGTTGACGTTGATGGACAGGTTGGACAGCGTCCGCCAGAAGTTGACCAGCGCCAGGCAGTTGCTGGTGCCGCCACCCTCGAGGCAGCGGTTGTACACCTCCACCTTGCCGTTGATCACCACGTCGGCCGGGGACGCGCCCAGGCCGGAGATCTCGGTGTAGTAGCCGACCTTGATCTGCAGCGGCTTGTCCGCCGTGCCGTACGTGCCCGGCTTGAAGAGAAAGGCGTACCGCTGGGTGCCCATCTCGTTGTCGACCTGCTGGGCGTAGGTGGCGTCCAGCGTGGCCTGGATCTGCTCGACCGGCGTCGCCGGGTCGAAAACGGTGACGTTGGTCCCCAGATTCGGCGCGGAGTTGCCCGGCCGTGCCGGTGCGGCCGAGGCGGCCGAACCGGTCAGCGGGCCGGTCGCCGTGACGGCGAGAACGAGGGCCAGGGCCCCGGCGAGGTGCCGGCGCCCGAGGAGACGGCCACCGCCGGTGGGGCGTGTCGTCATGCGGAAAGGTCCTTTCGTAACAGGGTCGCCATGAAGCTGATCACAGCAAGCGATAGACGAGCCCAACTGTCAAGAGAGCGCTCTCGGTGAGGAGGCCGCAATCCCGTCGGCATCCGGACAACTCGCCGGAGTTCCGGAACCGGTGGCGGCCGAACGGGCCATCGGGGCGGACTGCGCGTACCGGTATCTCCGGGACGTCCTCGCGCCTCTGCTTGGCATGACGGGAATCGACTATGCGGCGGTACGGCGTACCTGTGTGTTCGCCGTGGCCCTGATCCTGCTGTTGTTCTTCGCGCGGTCGGGGGCGTCGTCGCTGACCATCCAGGTGTGGTTCACGCTGTTCGTGATCGCGGCGACGCTCTGGGTCCGCGGTCAGTACATGGACAGCCTCGACGACCGGCAGTGGCTGATCTCCCGGCGCGCCGGGGCGGCCCTGCTGGTGGTGGCGGTCGCGCTGGTGGCCTCGTACGAGGTCCGCCCGCGCGCCGGTGCCGCCCTCGCCGGCGTCCTGCTGGCGTACTTCGTGGCCGGCTCGGCCATCACCTGGCTGCGGCAGGGACTGCGCTCCGACCGGATCCGGCGCAACCTCGCGCTCACCCTGACCACCGCCGGGGCCGGCTGCACCCTGCTGGGCATCGTGCTGCTCGGCCGCGGCTCCGGCACGGCCGGCGTGATCCTGGAGTACGTCCTGCTCGGCGCGGCCCTGCTGGTGCTGCTGCCGCTCGGCGTGGCTCTGCTCTCCGAGGTCGTCATCCGCTGGATGTGCGGCCTGTCCGGACCGCGGCCGCTGCGCACGTGGTTCGGGCTCGCCGGTGCGGCGCTGTTCGTGCTCTCCACCGTGCTGCTCTACGCGCTGACCCGGTCGCCGTGGCTGCTCGGCGCCGTCATCGTGCTGGCGCTGCTGGTGATCGCCGTGGTTTCCAGCACGCAGGCCGACATCGCGTTCGTGATGAGCGTGATCGCGCTGCTGGGGGTCACGCCGCTGCCCGCCGACGTACCGGCCGACCTGGTGCCGGACCGCACCGCCCGGTCCCTGCTGGTCGCGTTCGGCGACTCCTACATGTCCGGTGAGGGCGCGTCCACGTACTACCAGGGCACAGATGTCGGCGGCGGCAACCAGTGCCGCCGCTCGCCCACCGCCTGGGCCGCCATGGCGGGCCAGCAGCGCCCGTTCGACCAGGTCGAGTTCCTCGCCTGCTCCGGCGCGCGCACCTGGAACGTCGAGTCCGCGGTGGCCCCGCCGACCCGGCCCGGCGTGCCGCCGCCCGAGCCCCAGGCCGGCGAGGAGCGCACCCAGCTCGACGCCTACCTGCACGACTACGGCAACGGGTTCACCCCGGCGATGGTCGTCGCCGGGATCGGCGGCAACGACGCGGGCTTCTCCACGATCGGGCTGATGTGCCTGGCCCCCGGTACCTGCAGCAGCCAGGGCAAGCTCTGGACCGGCGCGCTCGAGCAGGTACGCCAGAACCTGCGCGACACCTATCAGCAGCTCGACAAGGTCTTCCCGGACACCCCGGTGGTCACCGTCGGCTACCCGGACCCGATCGACCTCACCGGCCGCTGCGACGACCTGGCGCTGGCCCCGCGCGAGCGCCGCTTCCTGCACGACTTCGTCACCCGGGGCCTCAACCGGGTGATCGCCGAGACGTCCGCGGAGTTCGGCTTCCACTACCTGGCGGCGATGGAGTCCTCGCTGCGGGTCGCCAACCTCCAGCTGTGCGACGAGCGGAACGAGGGCCGCCCCGGCCTCAACTTCATCGGTGTCCGGTCCGTCGGCGGGGTCGCGGAGCAGCGTTTCAATCCCAAGAACTTCTCGCACAGCAGCCTGCACCCGAACGAGCGCGGCCACGCGGCGATGCTGCGCACCTTCCAGACCTGGCTGCCCGACCTGGCGACCCTGCCCGCCCGGGGCCCGATCACCAAGGCGACGGCCGACGCCCGGGACGCGGGCCTGCGTACCGTCTCGACGGGTCAGGCCGAGCCGCAGTGCGACGTGCTCAGCGCCAGCACCGACGGCTGCCGCACCCAGGGGATGCAGTGGGCCAAGGGCCGGGTCCGGATGCTGCTGCTCACCCAGGGCTGGCTGGGCCTGCTGCCCCTGGCCGGCATCTGGCTCGCGGCGGTCGCTTTCTTCGGTCACCAGCGTCACCGCCTCGCCGCCCGGCGCGGATGACTGTGGTCGCCGGCTGAGCCCCGCCCGCGGACGCGGGCGGGGCACACCGGTGGCCGGCGCCGACTCGCGGTCAGGCCTTGACCACCTGGAAGGTGATCTCGTAATCGGCGTTCGGCAGGTGGAACTCGCCGCGCTGCGGGCCGTGGCCGGCCTGGCCACCGATGGCGGTGACCACGCCGAGCTGGTCGTCCGAGCCGGGGTCCACCTCGACCAGGGCGATGTGGGCGACCGACGTGAAGACCGTCGTGCGCGGCCGCAGGTCCACGGTCTCGCCCTTGCCGATGTCACCGGGGCCGTAGACCGAGACGCCGTTGACGAACAGCTGCGGCTCGTCCCGTCCGATGGTGTCCTGCTTGCGCTTGCAGGTCAGCGAGGTCAGCTGCAGCCGGTACCGCCCCGCGGTGCTGGTCATGGTCGTTGCCGTGCTCGCGGCGGTGCTGTTTCCCGCGTTGCCCTTCATGGGTCCTCCTGGTGGGTGGGGGCCGGCACCTGCTGCCCGCCCTCGCTTCCCAAGGTGGGCCGGACCCGTTGGGCGACTGTTGGATTTCCGTTGAACCGCAGGTCCGTTGGGCGACAGCGGTCGTGCCGCGGGCGGCGGAGACTGAGCGGAACGGAGGAGGAGCCGATCACAGTGCCTGCGGACTTCCGGTTGCTCGGCGAGATCGACGTGTCCGTCGGTGGCCGGCCGGTCGACATCGGCCACACCAAGCAAAGGTATGTGCTGGCCGCGCTGGCCGTCGAGGCCGGCCGGTGCGTCCCGGCCGACAGCCTCATCGAGCGGGTCTGGGGAGCCGACCCGCCGCGCCGGGCCAGGGACACCACCCGGGCCTACCTGTGCAAGCTCCGGCAGGCCCTCGAGCCGTGGGACGCGATGATCATCCGGCAGGCGGCGGGCTACCTGCTGGCCGTCGATCCGCTGTCGGTCGACGTGCACCGGTTCCGGCATCTCGTCGCGACGGCCCGCTGCGGTGCGGAGGCGACGGCCCAGGAGGCGTACGCCGCGGCGCTGCGGTTGTGGCGCGGTCAGCCGCTCGGCCCGCTCGACACGCCCTGGGCGGCGCAGGTCCGCGCTGAGCTGGCCCGGGAACGGCAGGCCGCCGAGCGCGACCACATCGACCTGCTGCTGGCCGGCGGCGGGCACGCGGAGCTGCTCGCCCCGCTCAGCGCGCAGGCGGCGGCCGACCCGTTCGACGAGCGGCTGGCCGGCCAGCTCATCCTGGCCCTGTACCGCAGCGACCGGCGGGCCGACGCTCTGGCCCACTACGAGCGGGTACGCCGGCAGCTCGCCGACGAGCTCGGCATCGACCCGGGTCCGGCACTGCAGCGGCTGCACGGGCGGATCCTGCGTACCGACACGTCGCTGGGGGCGCCCCGGGCCGGCGTGATCCGGCAACGGGCGACGCCCCGGCAGCTGCCGCCGCTGCCCGCCGCCTTCACCGGTCGTTCGGTCATGCTGTCGCGGTTGGACACCGTGCTGCTGCCCGGGGAGAGCGGCCGGGCGGGCCGCGTGGCGGTGATCCACGGACCGGGCGGCGTGGGCAAGACGTGGCTCGCGCTGCGCTGGGCCCACGACAACGCCCATCGCTTCCCGGACGGCCAGCTCTATGTGAACCTGCGCGGGTTCGATCCCGGCCGGGACCCGCTGACCTCCGAGGCCGCGGTGCGGGGTCTGCTCCACGGGCTGGGCGTCACCGCGGCAGCCGTGCCCCCGGACCCGGACAGCCAGGTCGCCCTCTACCGCAGCCTGATGGCCGGGCGCCGGATCCTGCTGGTGCTGGACAACGCCCGTACGTCGGCACAGGCCGAGCCGTTGCTGCCCGGCGCGGCGAGCTGCGCGACCCTGATCACCGGCCGCACCGGGCTCGCCGACCTGGTGGCGGGGCACAGTGCTCGTCCCGTACCGCTGGGGGTGATCGACGACGCGGAGTCGGCGCAGGTCCTCGCCGGTCATCTCGGTGCCGCCCGGCTCGCCGGGGAGCCCGGCGCGACCACCGAGCTGATCCGGCACTGCGCCGGCCTGCCGCTGGCGCTCGGGATCGTGGCGGGCCGGGCGGCGCTCGCCCCCGAGCTGCCGCTGGCCGCGCTGGCCGACGACCTGCGGGAGTCGTCGGCCCGGCTGGACGGGCTCGACACCGGCGATCTGCGGGGCAACCTGCGGGCCGTGCTCGCCGCCTCGGTCGCCGCCGTCCGGCCGGAGGCGGCCGAGTTGTTCGGCCGGCTCGGCGCCGCCCCGGGCCCGGACATCGCGCTGGCCGCCGTGCGCAGCCTGATCGGGCTGAGCCGCGCGGAGCTCATGCCGTCGCTGCGGGAGCTGATCGACGCGCACCTGGTGCAGGAGCACCAGCCGGGCCGGTACCGCATGCACGACCTGGTCCGCCTGTACGCCGTGGAGGCCGGCGGCGATCCGGCGCCGGTCCGCGACCGGATGCTCGGCTACTACGCCCGCACCGCCCTGGCCGCGGACCGGGCCCTCGACCCGACCCGCGACCAGCCGGGCCACGTCGGCCGCACGGTCGCCGGGGCGGTCCGGGCGGTGACCGACCCGCTCGACGCGGTGGTCTGGTTCGAGCACGAGCACCAGGTGCTGCTGTCCTGCGTCGCGCAGGCGGCCGACTGCGGCGCCGATCCGCAGGTCCTGGCGCTGGTCTGGGGCATGACCACCTATCTGGAACGGCGCGGCCGGTGGCACGACCGGGCGGCGCTCCAGCAGGCCGCGGTTCTCGCCGCGGTCCGGCTGGGTGACCTGGGCGCCGAGGCGGACGCGCGCCGGGGGCTGGCCATGGCGCACATCTGGCTCAGCGCCTACGACCGGGCGGCCACGGAGCTGGCCACCGCCCGCGAGCTGTTCCACGCGGCCGGCGATCCGATCGGCCTGGCCGGGGCGCACCGTACGACGGCCAGGATGCTGGGCCGGCAGGACAGGCACGCGGACGCTCTCGTGCACGACGAGCACGCCCTGACGTTGTTTCGGGCGGGGCATCACCTCGTCGGGCAGGCCACCGTCCTCAACGCCATCGGCTGGCACCACGCCCATCTGGGCCGTCCGGAGGCGGCGATCGAGAACTGCCGGCAGGCCCTGGCCATCCACGAGCAGCTCGGCAACAGCTTCGGCCGGGCGCTGACCTGGGACACCCTCGGGATGGCGTACCACGTGCGAGCGGACCACGGTGACGCACTGACCTATTTCCGGCACGCGGTGGCGGCGTTCCGCTCCTGCGGCGACCGTTACCAGGAGGCCGACACCCTGCGCCGGATCGGCGCCGTCCTGCTGGAGACCGGAGCGGTTCAGGACGGTTGCGCGGCCTGGTGCCGGGCGGCGGTGATCCTCGGCGAGCTCGGGCACCCCGATGCCGACGTGGTCCGCCGGCAACTCGGCGAGATCACCGTCGCGCCCGTGCCGGCGGGTGCCCTCAGCGTCTCGTGAAGACCGGTCCCAGCTTGTCGACCTCCGCCCCGGCCCGTCCGTGGAAGCCGGTCAGGTGCCGGCCCGCGGGCGCGGTCCAGGTCACGCAGTCCGCGGTGGGCGTGCCGCCGCTGACGGTCGCGCCGAGGTTCGTGGTCAGGCCGGCCGAGAAGATCCGGGTACGGCCGTCGCGCACGCCCCGGCACACGGTCGCCGAGGCCACGTACTCGCCGGCGGCCAGCGTCAGCGACCGCGCGGTGCCACCCGGGCCGCCGTGCCGCAGCGTCGTGCCGTCGGCCAGGGTCAGGCTGAGCTGATCGAGGCGGTTGCCGGCGCGCAGCCCGATCGCGGTGACGCGGGCATCCGGCGCCACGGCCGGCACGTCGGTGAAGTGGTCGCCGTGCGGACCGCCGAACTGATCGCCCAGCCGGTAGTCCGGGTTCGCCGTCCACGCCAGCCGCACCGAGACGGGATCGTGGTCGGACAACCGGATCCCCTCGGGGGTGCGGAAGGCAGCGCTCTCGTTGTGGTAGGCGGTCGCCCGCAGCGTCACGGACCGGCTGCTGCGGTAGAGCACCTTGTCCACCACCTCGCACGCGTCGCTCACCACGGCGTCGTCGCAGACCAGCGCCGGGCTGCCGGCCGCCGGGGCGACACCGCCGCGGACGAGCTGCACCCAGGTGTCGGTCAGCCCGTTGTCCGAGACGAACGCCCGGATCGTGTCCGCCGCCCGGGTCCAGCGGGTGTTGGTGTCACCCATGACCACCACGGCGTTGCCCGCGGAGTGGCTGCCGATGAACGCGGTGAGCTGGCTCAGGTTGGCCGCCCGGGACTGCTGGTCGCCCGCGTTCGTGCCCGCGTCGGTGTGCAGGTTGTAGACATCGACGAAGACGCCGTCCGCCACCCGGGTCCGCAGGAACGTGAAGCCCTTCGGCGTCAGGCAGTCACCGGAGTCGAGCCGGCAGGAGGTCCAGCGCCCCCGTTCGGCGTCGTCGTACGGGTACGCCGACAGCGTGTTCAGCCCGCTGCCGAGGCCCGCCCCGCCACTGGTCGCCGTCCGGTACGGGTGGCTGTCCGCCGCGTACAGGGCCGCGTGGTAGTTGAAGTCCTCCTGGACGTTGACGATGTCGTACGCGGAGAGCCGTTGCCCGATCGCCGTCGTGCTCGGGCCCCGGGGTGCCGGGGCGCTGGACAGGCCCTCCGGCAGCCCGGCGATGTTGTAGGTGAGCACGTCGACGGTGCCGGCGGCGGCCGGGTCCGCGAGGGCGGGCCCGGCCGGGACGACGACCGCGGCGGCGGCGACGAGGCAGCTCAGCAGCAGGCGCACCGGTCAGTGCACCACGGGGCCGGCCCAGCCGGTGGCCACGTGGCCGATCCGGACCCGCTGCGGATGGTCGCCGACGGCCACCGTGGCCACCCGCTGGCCGGTGGCGAAGCTGATCGCCGAGACCTGGTCCGCGCCGGACTCCGAGATCACGCAGTCCCGGCCGTCACCGCTGACCGTGGCCCAGTACGGCTTGCTCGCCGGGACCAGGGTCGCCTCCCGCAGCGAGCCGCGGTCGACGACGGTCACGTAGTCGTCCATGGTCCCGGCGACGCAGAGCTTGCCGCCGTCCGGGCTCATGGCCAGGCCGTGGTGCCGGGAGTCGTTGACGAAGGTGGTGCGGTCGTCGCTGGTGGCCGGGTTCTTCGGCAAGGTCTTGACCCGGGTCACCTTGTCGGTGGCGACGTCGTACTCGACGAACCCGTTGAAGTACGACACCTGGAAGTACAGCTTCGTGCCGTCCGGGCTGAACACGGCGGGCCGGATCGCGTTGGACAGGTCCTTGCGGCCGAAGGCGTCCAGCCGGGCGCGCATGTCGATCGTGCGTACGGTCCGGAAGGTCGTGGTGTCCACGACCGTGATCCGCCGGTTGCCCTTGGTCCAGTCCCAGCCGGGGTCGTCGAGGTCGGTGTTGACCTCGCCGATGGACATGTTCCACAGGTAGCGGCCGCCGTCGGTGTAGACGTTCTCGTGCGGCTTGTCCCCGGTGGCGAACGAGCCCAGCTGCCGGCCGGTCGCGATGTCCAGCACGTGCACCGTGTTCGAGGTGGACGCCGAGACCGCGACCTGGGTGCCGTCCGGCGAGACCGCCATGTGGTCGGCGCGGAACCCGGAGACCGGGAACCGCCACTTCGGCAGCCCGGTGCGCAGGTCGATCGAGATCACGTCGGCCAGGCTGGGCCGGGAGGCGACCAGCGCGGTGCCGTCCGGGGTGGTGTACATGTCGTCGACGAGCTGGTCGTGCCCCTCGCCGGGACCGGAGCGAATGCCGAGGAAGTAGGCCAGCTTGATCGGGTTGAGGTAGATGTCCCAGAGCCGGACGTCCAGATCCGGGATCACACTGAGCCCGCCGAGCTTGGTGTAGCCGCCGCCGGAGCGGATGACGTCGACCGTGCCGGCCCAGTTGTTGCCGACGAACATCACCTCCTGCAGACCCGCGGGCGGCGCGGCCGCCGCGGGCAGCGGTGCGGCGGCGAACAGGGTGGCGGCTAGGGCGGTTAACGCGAACATTTTTCGGGCCACGGGACTCTCCTGGACGCGGGGAGTGATGTTACTTTGCGGTAACGAACAGGAAACAGCGGATCGCCGCCCGTCGATAGGTGCCGGGAACCAACGTCTCGACCCGTCGTTGTACGGCAGCCACAACCGCCCGGGAGCAACCATGGGACCGACAGCGCGCGGCGACGTGTTCGTCAAGGTGCTGTGGGCCATGGCCGCCGACGAGGACATCGTGGACGACCTGGTCCGGGCGGCCCGGGCCGAGGCGCCGGAGGTCGCGCGGCTGCCCGCGGCCGAGACCCGCCGGCACGTCGCGCTGCTGTTCTCGGCCGGGCTGGCATCCTTCGAGCGGGCCGGCGATCCCGGTGCGGGTGACTTCGCCGAGGCGGCCCGGCTCGGTGCCGACCGGGCGGCGCAGGGCATCTCGATCGGCGGCCTGCTCTGCGCCGTGCAGGCCGGACGCAACCGGGCCCTGGAGATCGCCGTGCAGCGGGCCCGCGACGCCGCCATCCCGGACGGGGTCCTGCTCGAGGTCCTGCTCGACCTGGACCGCTACCTCGGGATCATGGAACGGCACGTGATCGCCGGCCACCGGGCCGCGGAGCAGGCGCTGGCCAGCACCCGGGTGGAGACCGGCGACCGGGTCCTGCGCGCGCTGCTGCTCGGCGACGAGCCGGCGCCGTCACCGGCCGAGCTGCTCCGGGCCGGGCTGCGCGCCGACGGCCGTTACCACTGCCTGGTCGGCGAGGTGACCGATCCGGGCCGGCTGCGGGCGATGGGCCGCCGGCTGGCGGCGGGCGGGGGCGTCGCCGGTACGGTGCGGGGCCGGCTCGCCGTGCTCACGCCGCGGATGCCGGCGGAGGACCTCCTCGATCCGGGCGTGCTGATGGTCGCGGCCCCCGCGTGGCCGTTGCCGGGCATCCGCGCGGTGTTCGACCTCTGCCTGGCCGCTCTGCCGATCGCCGCCCGCTCCGGACGGTCCGGCCCGCATCCGCTCGTCGAGCACGCCGGCGACCTCGCCCTGAGTGCCCAGCCGATGCTCGCCGGGCTGGTCACCTCGGCCGTGCTGGGCGAACTGCGGGCCGGGGACGACTTCCACCGAGAGCTGGTGTCGACCGCCATGGCCTATCTGGACCACGGTCAGCGGCTGGACCACACGGCCGCGGCGTTGCACGTGCACCCGAACACGGTCCGGTACCGGCTGCGCCGGCTGCACGAGCTCACCGGGGTGCCGCTGGTGCCGGGCGAACCGGGGGAGGGGCTGACCGTGCTGGCCACCGTGGGCCTGTGGTGGGCCCTGCGGAGCTGGCGCGAGTCGCCGGCCGGGGCGGGGCCGGTACTCAGAGACTTCGATGCTTGACGATGCGTCGCGGCCGGGGTTAGCGTGCCTCCCATCCAGAACAACCACCTTTTCTGGATCAAAGTGGGGGAGATTCCCGTGCACACCTGTGACTGTCAGGCCCACCAGGTCCGGTACGGCCGTACCCGCTGGCGCCGCTTCGGCATCCTCTTCGGGCTCAGCGCGGCGACCGTCGGTGGCCTGCTCACGCTGATGTCCAACGGCGCGCTGGCCGCCTCGTTCTCGGTGTCCGGCCAGCAGTTCAAGGTCAGCGCCGACAAGCTCGAGGCGAACGGCTTCGTGCAGTACGGCACGGTCGACGCCCGTACCGAGCCGGGTGCCGGCTCCCAGCGGCCCGAGCCGGTGGCGGTGTCGGCGATGAAGACGGCGACCCTGACCAACCTGTGCCAGTCCGTCATCACCGATCTCGGCGACTTCGGTTCGGTCACTCTCAAGATCAATGCCGGCACCGGCAAGGACCCGGTGACGGCCAAGAACATGGTCGTCGACATGACCAACCTCGACGGCAACGCCAAGTTCCAGGACATGGAGATCGGCCGCGACGCCGCCACCCTCGACAAGGGACCGACCAACGATCCCGCCGAGATCGCCCAGCGCCGCGAGGGCTTCTTCAGCCAGCAGGCCGACAAGGTGACCATCACCAACCTCAAGCAGGTGGCCTGGGCGACGACCGCGGGCGAGTTCAACCTCACCGGGCTCTCCCTGCGCCTCAAGTGGGGCAAGGACGAGTGCTTCTGAGCGTGCGCCGCATCCCACGATCGAAGGAGATCGAGATGGTTCGTACCCGTACCCGTATCGCCCGCCACCCGGTGCTGATCGCGACGGCCGTGGCCGCCGCCACCGCGCTGGTGACCTTTCCCGCGGGGCCGGCCCAGGCCGCCGCCTCGACCACCGTCGGCCCGGCCGGCCACAGCTACACCGCCGCGCTGGTGCCCGGCACCACCGCGACCTTCCTGGTCGGCTCGACCACGGTGACCTGCAACCAGTCGGCCAACAACGGCGCGGTGCCGGCCGAGCCGGCCAACACCAGCGCCGACGGCCCGGTCGTGTCGACGCTGACCCCGGCGACCTTCGCCAACAACGGCGGCGCCTGCCCGACCAACGTGCTGTTCACGACCGCGCGCACGGTCTCCAACTCGACCAACGGCGACTGGACCATCGCGCTGCAGTACGACGAGGCCGGCTCGGTCGGCACCATGACCATCCCGCAGGCCGGCGTGGTCACCACCATCTCCGGCCTCGCGTCCTGCGTGGTCACCGTGGCCCCGGACGGTCCCGCGTCCTTCAGCGGCCCCTGGGTCCCGGGCACCGGGACCAGCGCTCCGCAGCTCGACTTCTCCGCGGGCGTCTCCCTGCCGATCAAGGTGACCGGCGGCCTGACCTGCCCGACCGGCGCCACCACGGCGACGTTCCGGGCGCGCTACGCGGTCGCCGACACCACGGATGCGGCCCAGCAGATCACCGTCACGGCCGGACCGGCCCCCACCGAGCCGACCCCCTCCGAGCCGACCCCCTCCGAGCCGCCTTCCCCGGGCTCGACCGAGTAGGCCGGCTATCCCGGGCTTCCGGCGGCCGCGCGAGCCGCGGCCGCCGGGCCCAGGAACGGTACGAGCACCAGGTAGGTCAGATCGCCCAGGCGCTGCGGCAGCTCCGCCGCCCGCCCGGTCGACACGAAGTCGTAGATGACGCCGTAGACGCCGGCGATCACCGCGTCGATCACGCCGCCCGGCACCGGCGGTGACCCGGCCCGGCGCGGTGCCTCGGTGAAGAAGACCGCATAGGCGTCCAGCAACTGCCGCCGGCAGGCCCGCGCGCGTGGCCCCGCGGCGAGCACCTCGACCACCGCCAGCGCGGCGAAGGCCGGCTCGGCCGCCAGGATCCGCAGCAGCGTGTCGAGACCGCTGTGCATCCGCTGCGGCCAGCGGGCCGGCCGGGCGTACGCCGCGGCGACCGATTTCTGCAGCAGGGTGACCCCGCGCTCGAAGGTGGCCAGGAAGCACGCCTCCTTGTCGGCGAAGTGCTGGTAGAACGCGCGGGTGGAGACCCCGGCGGCGGTGCACACCTCACCCAGGGAAGCGCTGGCGTAACCGCGCTCGGCCACCGTACGGGCCATCGCGTCGATGAGGCGGTCGCGCTGGGTGCGGCTGACGAATTCCCGGGTCAGATCGTGGCGTCCGCGCGGCAGCAGCCGGTCCGGCTCGGTGGCCGATCGCGAGCCCGGAATGCGCTCGTCGGATGGCGCCGTCTGGGACACCGTCACCTTCCTTCGCCGTATGAGTGCGCCGTCGGGGCGGACTGCCGGCCGGCGGCCGGAATGGTCGCGGCACCGCTGCGGCCAGCCTAGACGACCGCGCGACGGTGGTGGGCCGCCGCGACGCGATGGGCGATTCGGGCGGATATCCCCGATCGGAACGGGTGCTCCGGATACCTTCGTGTCGGCTGTGGAATGAATGGTGAAGTCTTATGTGAAAGGTGCGTCATGTCTGTTCGCCGCCGTATTCTCCCCGCCGGTTCCCGGGTGCTGGCCGCCGCGACGCTGGCTGCCGCGACCGTGGCGGCCGCGGCGCTCGTGCCGGCGACCCCGGCCCAGGCGGCGCCGGCGATCCCGTTCCTCACCGGCTTCCAGCTGTTCAACGTGCACAGCGGGAAATGCCTCGCGCCCGCCGCGAACGACGCCGTCGTGCAGAGCACCTGCCGCGAGGAGAGCGCGCACCTGTGGCGGATGCGGCTCGTGTCGCTGACCGGCCTGTTCCAGATCCAGAACGTCCGCAGTGGCCGGTGCCTGAGCGCCACCGGCGGCGACGGACGCGCCGTGCAGCACCGGTGCGACGACGCCCTGGCCCGCAGCTGGCGCCTGTGGGACGCGAAGGGCAAAGGCTTCTCCATCCGCAGCGCCATCAGCGGCCGGTGCCTGACCGTCGCCGGTGGCGGCCGGGCCGAGAACGCCGCCGCGGTGCTGTCGACCTGTGGCCCCGCCCGCTCCCGGCGCTGGGACGCGCGCCTGCTGGGCAGCACGGAGCGGGCATGAGAAGGGGGCGCGGGCCACACCGGCCCGCGCCCCCTCGTCAACCCTTCCTCAGCGCAGCACGCTGAGATCCGGCAGCACGCGGTTGGAGCCGCCGCCGGAGGCGGACGCGCTCTTGGCCGCCGCGGCCGTCGGATCCGGCTGCGGCAACGGGTCGCACTGCTTGTCGGAACGGTTGCCGCGCACCCGGGCCGGCAGTGTGCCGTCGGACAGGTACGCCGCGATCGCGTTGTCGGTGCAGGCGATGCCGTTGAGCGAGCCGGAGTGCGTGGTGCCCCCGACACCCTCGAGCAGCACCGACCGCGGGAAGCGCTTGCGGACCTCGAGGCTGCCCGCGTACGGGGTCGCCGCGTCGTTGGTCTCGCTGATCAGCAGGATCGGCGGCGCCTTCTGGCCGTTGACGTTCACCGGCGTGCCGACGTCGCCCTTCCAGAACACGCAGGGCGCGTTGAACCAGGCGTTGCTCCACGTCAGGAACGGGTGCTGGGAGTAGGTCCGCCAGTTGTCGCGCTGCCACTTGCTCCAGTTCTTCGGCCACTGCACGTCGGTGCACTGGGTGGCCAGGTACATGGCGTAGCCGTTGTCGGTGCCCGGGCCCTGCGGGTAGCCACCGTCGTACAGCGCCTTGACCGGGGCGTAGTCGCCGTCGTTGACGTACGCCGCGAACGCCTCGGCGATGGTCGTCCAGTCGAAGATGTAGTACGCCGCCGAGGTGAAGATGTCGGTCCACTCGTCCGGGCCGATGACGCCGCCGGCCGGTGCCTTGCGCAGCTGCTGCAGCGTCGCGTAGTACTTCTTCTTCACCGCGCTGCCGGTCGTGCCCAGGTGGTAGACCGAGTCGTACCTGGCGACCCAGGCGAAGTAGGTGTTGATGTTCTTGTCGAACGCCACGTCCTGCGCCAGGTTCGCCTTGTACCAGACGTCGCGCGGGTCGACGTTGCCGTCGAGGACCATCCGGCGGACCCGCTCCGGGTGCAGCGTGCTGTACACCTGGCCGAGGTACGTGCCGTACGAGAAGCCGTAGAAGTTGAGCTGCTTCGCGCCCAGCGCCTTGCGGATGCTCTCCATGTCGGCGATCGTGTCCGTGGTCTTGACGTGGTCGAGCAGCTCGCCGCCGGCCTTGGCGCAGGCCTGCGCGTACTGCTTCGAGCGGGCCAGCCACTGCTTCTCCAGCGAACGCGTGACCGGCACGTAGTACGGCCGGTTGTACTGGGTCGTCAGGTTGCCGTCGCAGGACAGGGACGGCTCGCTGGAGCCGACGCCGCGCGGGTCGAACCCGATCCAGTCGTACTCACTGCCCACGTTGTCCGGCACGTACTCGCCGAGCACCGACAGGGTCAGCCCGGATCCGCCGGGGCCGCCCGGGTTGGTCAGCATGATGCCCTGGTAGTCCGCCGCCGGTGACTTGTGCAGGATGCGGGAGACGGCCAGCTTGATCTTGGTGCCGCGCGGGCGCCGGTAGTCCAGCGGCACCGTGAGCATGCCGCACTGCGCGCCGCGGCGCTGCAACCCGGGACTCTCGCACGTGCCCCACGCGATCGGCGCGGGTGTGTAACCGGATTCGCCGCGCGCGGGCGTCGCCTGCGCGGGCGCCGACGCCACCGCGCCACCGGCCGCCAGGCCGATGACGACAGCGGCCGTCAGGAGTCTTCTCATGTCGTGCCTCTCGTCCGACGTGCTCGGCGGGGCGTGCCGATCGGATCGCGATCGAAACGTATGAGCCGGGCGAACGAGAGCCTAGGCCCGATCCGGCCGGGCCGCGAGACCGGGAAGGCGGAAGCGTACACCTCGGCCCGGCAGTTCGTGGCCTTTGCCCGAGCTGGACGGGAAGCGGACTGAATGGCGGCCTGGACCGCTTTTGAAGCTAGTTTTCTCTGCGGCAGCACCATCCATTCAGCAGTTCCGTCAGAACGGGGAGAACCATGCACATCAATCGGCGCCTCTTGGCCCTCGCGGCGGTCACCGCCGTCACGATGACCGCGCAGATCCCGGCCCTTCCGGCGGCCGCGGCACCGCCCGCCGGCGGCGGCTTCAGCGGCGTGGCCGGCGATTTCAACGGCGACGGCCGGGACGACATCGTCACCTTCACCCGCGGCCCGGCTGCCGATGTCTACGTGGCGTTGTCGACGGGTTCGTCGTTCTCCGGCACGGGCGTGAAGTGGCACGACTTCTTCGCGGTGGGCACCGAGACGCCATTGGTGGGTGATTTCAACGGTGACGGCAAGGATGACATCGCGACGTTCACCCGGGGTGCGGCGGCGGATGTGTATGTCGCGTTGTCGACGGGTTCGTCGTTCACGGGTACGGGCGTGAAATGGCATGACTTTTTTGCGGTGGGTTCGGAGACACCGGCGGTCGGTGATTTCAACGGTGACGGCAAGGACGACATCGCGACGTTCACCCGGGGTGCGGCGGCGGATGTGTATGTCGCGTTGTCGACGGGTTCGTCGTTCACGGGTACGGGCGTGAAATGGCATGAC
>NZ_JBEZFL010000008.1:0-95393 GCF_040649415.1 Actinoplanes sp. NPDC048967 | reverse complement strand
GACTTTTTTGCGGTGGGTTCGGAGACACCGGCGGTCGGTGATTTCAACGGTGACGGCAAGGATGACATCGCGACGTTCACCCGGGGTGCGGCGGCCGACGTGTACGTGGCGTTGTCGACGGGCTCGTCGTTCGCCGGTACGGGCGTGAAATGGCACGACCTCTTCGCGGTGGGCACCGAGCTGCCCTCGGTCGGCGACTTCAACCACGACGGCAAGGACGACATCGTGACCTTCACCCGGGGTGCGGCGGCCGACGTGTACGTGGCGTTGTCGACGGGCTCGTCGTTCGCCGGCACCGGCGTGCGCTGGCACAACTTCTTCGCCGTCGGCACCGAGATCCCCGGCACGGGCGACTTCACCGGCGACGGCCGCGACGACATCGTCACCTTCACCCGGGGCGCGGCGGCCGACGTCTACGTCGCCCGGTCCACCGGCCGCGCCTTCACCGGTACGGGCGTGAAGTGGCACGACTTCTTCGCCGTCGGGGCCGAGATCCCGCAGCCGGGCATCATGTGGTGAACCGTCCCGTCCGGTAGCGGGCAGAGCCGGGCCAGGTGTCTCCTGGTCCGGCTCTCGCCCGTCCCAGGCATTGACGGACGTGGCTGCGGCTTCTACGGTCGGCGGGAAAGCGCTTACCTGGAGCGCTCCTCCCGGCAGGAGTCCGCATGGATCGCCGCACCCTGATCAGGCTCGCCGCCACCTCCGGCGCGGCGATCGCCGCCGGTTCCGCCGCCGGTGCGTACCCCGCCCAGGCCCGCCCGGGCCCGCGGAGCACAGTGGCCGCGGACGGCAGCGGTGACTTCACCACGATCCAGGCGGCGGTGGACGCCGTGCCGGCGGGCAACCCCACCCGATTCACCATCGACGTCGCCCCGGGCACCTACCACGGCCAGGTGATCATCCCCGCGGACCGGCCGAACATCCTGCTGCGCGGCCGCGGCCGGCGCCCGGAGCAGGTGGTGATCACCGATGACCGGGCCAACGGCACGCCGCGCCCCGAGGGCGGCACCTGGGGCACCTCGGGCAGTGCTTCCGTCACGGTCGACGGAGCCGGTTTCACCGCCCGCAACCTGACCTTCGCGAACTCCTTCGACGAGGCGGCGCACCCGGAGATCACCGGACGCCAGGCCGTGGCCGTCCTGACCCGGGCCGACCGCCTCGAGTTCGACAACGTCCGCTTCCTCGGCAACCAGGACACGCTGTACCTGAACAGCCCGGCCGCCGACGTACCCGCCCGGATCTACCTGCGGCGCTGCTACGTCGAGGGTGACGTGGACTTCATCTTCGGTCGCGGGACGGCCGCCTTCGACCGGTGCCGGATCCACTCGCTGGACCGCGGCTCGGCCACCAACAACGGTTACGTGACCGCGCCCAGCACGAGCGTGACCAACCCGTACGGCCTGCTCTTCGCGGCTTGCGCGTTCACCTCCGACGCCCCGCCGGCCAGCGTCTACCTGGGCCGGCCGTGGCACCCGAGCCAGGACCCGAACGCCATCGGTCAGACGATCATCCGCGACTCCTGGCTGGGCGCACACCTCGGCGCGACCCCGTGGAGCGACTTCGGCACCTGGCCGTGGCGCGACGCCCGCTTCGCCGAGTACCACAACCGCGGCCCGGGCGCGCTGGTCACGGCGGACCGGCCGCAGCTGACCCGCGCCCAGGTGGCCGGCCTCACCGTCACGGCGTTCCTGGCCGGCACCGACGGCTGGTCCCCGCACTGCTGAGCGGCACCGCACTCGCCGGGCGGCCCGCCGGCCGCCGTGCTGCGCGCGAGGCGGAACGCCGGCCGCCGCGCCCATGCCGGGCCGCGCCCATGCCGGGCCGCACCCTGGCCGCCGTGACCTGAGGCAGACGGTGCCCCCGAGGCCGTGACCTGAGCCGGGCGACCCGCCGGGTCGCCGTGCTGCGCTCCGGGATGCCGTCGCGGGCGGCATCGACGATCGACCGCGGGCGCGTCAGCGGTCGGCGGGGAAAACGCCGGCCCGGGCCAGCTGGCCCGGGACCTCGTGCCCGAGCAGCCCGCCCAGCCGGGCCGCCAGCGGCAGCAGCGGCCCGACGTCCACCCCGGTGTCATAGCCGCTGCGACCCAGCAGATACACCAGATCCTCCGTCGCGATGTTGCCGGTGGCGTCCGGTGCGAACGGGCACCCGCCGATGCCGCCGGCGCTGCTGTCCAGCGC
Source organism: Actinoplanes sp. NPDC048967 (assembly GCF_040649415.1). Classification (NCBI taxonomy): domain Bacteria; kingdom Bacillati; phylum Actinomycetota; class Actinomycetes; order Micromonosporales; family Micromonosporaceae; genus Actinoplanes; species Actinoplanes sp. NPDC048967. The sequence goes on along the minus strand of NZ_JBEZFL010000008.1, from coordinate 93,213 downwards.
CACCGGGTGGTCGCCGGCGAGGTCGGCCGCCGTGATCGCGTTGGCGTAGCCGGTGTTGCGGGTGTTGTGGAAATGCCAGCGCAGCGGCACGCCGGGCGCCTCTGCCGCAGCCACCCCGGCCAGCGCCCGCACCTGTGCCGGCACCCCCACGCCGATCGTGTCCGCGAAGGCGAGCTCGTCGGGCCGCGCGGCGGCCAGGCAGTCGGCGGTGACCTCGCGGACCCGGTCCACGGAGACCTCACCCTCGAACGGGCAGCCGAACGCCGCCGCGATCGTGACCGTCGTGCGCAGGCCGGCCGCCCGGGCCTGCCCGGCGATCCGGTGCCAGGCCGCGACGCCCCCGGCTGTGTCGACGGCCTGGTTGCGCCGGCTGAACGTGTCCGTGGCGACCACCACCACGTTCACCTCGTCCATGCCGGCGGCGACGGCCCGGTCGAGGCCGCGTTCGTTGAGCACCAGCCCGATCCAGGACACCGTGCCGCGGGGCAGCCGGGCGGCGACCTCCTCGGCGTCGGCCAGCTGCGGCACCCGGCGGGGGTTGACGAAGCTCGTGCATTCGATGCGGCGTACGCCGCCGGCCACCAGGGTGTCGATCAGCGCCAGTTTGTCGGCGGTCGGCACCGGCACCGCCTCGTTCTGCAGCCCGTCGCGCGGCGAGACCTCCACGATAGAAACGCTCATTGCATACAACCTGCCCTCATCGTGGACACCCCTCTTGCGGAAACACCGTGGCCATGACCAGGATTGCATGCAATCACGCGGAACGGGAGGCCAGGTGCGACCAGCAGCGGAACAGGCGGCGCAGTCTCTGCGAGAGGAGATCCTCTCCGGGGTGATCGCGTCCGGGGCCCGGCTCGGCGAGGCGGAGCTGGCCACCCGGCTCCAGGTGAGCCGCACGCCGATCCGGGAGGCGCTGACCCGGCTCGCCGCCGAGGGACTGGTCGAGCTGCAGCCCCACCGTGGCGCCCGGGTGGCGACCTGGTCCACCGCCGAGCTGCGGGAGATCTTCGAGCTGCGGTTGCGGCTGGAGCCGTACGCGGTCCGCCTGGCCGTCCCGAAGCTCGGTCCGGAGCAGCTGGACGAGCTGCAGGAGCTGGCCGAGTCCATGCTGCGCACCGGGAAGCCCGGCCGCCGGCAGGACCTGGGTCCCATCGTCGAGGCCAACCGGCGTTTCCACGGCCTGTTCATCGAGGTGGCCGGCACGGCGCCGCTGGCCGCCGCGCTGCGCGGGGTCACCCACGCCGCCGTCGTGCACCAGAACTTCCACGACTACACACCGGAGGCGCTGCTGCGCAGCCTGCACCACCACGTCGAGATGGTCGCGGCCGCGCGGGCCGGCGACGGCGACTGGGCCGAGGCGATCATGCGGGCCCACCTCTACAACGCCCGCGCCACGATGATCGGGGTGCCACGCTCATGAGTCTTCCGCTGGACGATCTGCGGGTCGTAGAGTTCGGGCAGTTGCTGGCCGGGCCGTTCTGCGGGCAGCTGCTCGGCGACTTCGGGGCCGAGGTGATCAAGGTCGAGGATCCCGCCAAGGGCGACCCGATGCGCGAATGGGGACGCGAGAAGCCGCACGGCAAGTCGCTGTGGTGGCCCGTCGTCGCCCGCAACAAGAAGTCGATCACCTGCAACCTGCGCGAGCCCGCGGGCCAGGCGCTGATCCGCCGGCTGATCGACACCGCCGACATCGTGGTGGAGAACTTCCGGCCCGGCACGCTGGAGCGCTGGGGGATGGGCCCGGAGACCCTGTGGCGGACCAACCCCGGACTGATCGTCACCCGGGTGACCGGCTACGGCCAGACCGGGCCCTACGCGAGCCGGGCCGGCTTCGGCTCGATCGGCGAGGCCATGGGCGGCATCCGGTACGTGATGGGCGACCCCGGCGGCCCGCCGGTGCGCGCTGGCATCTCGCTCGGCGACTCCCTGGCCGCGGTCTACGCCTGCCTCGGCACACTGGTCGCGGTGCACAGCCGCACCCGCACCGGCCGCGGCCAGGTGGTCGACTCGGCCATCTACGAGGCCGTGCTGGCGATGATGGAGTCGCTGCTGCCGGAGTGGTCGGTGGCCGGTTACCAGCGCGAACGCACCGGGGCCACGCTGCCCAACGTCTCGCCGAGCAACGTCTACCCGACCGGTGACGGCGACCTGATCCTGATCGCCGCCAACCAGGACACGGTCTTCGGCCGGCTCGCCGCCGCGATGGGGGAGCCGGAGCTGGCCCGCGACCCGCGCTACGCCACCCACTCGGCCCGCGGCGCCGCCATGGCCGAGCTCGACGACCACATCGCCCGCTGGACCTCGACCCTGGGTGCCGAGCAGCTGCTCGGCACCCTGCACGCCAACGGCGTACCGGCCGGCCGGATCTTCCGGGCCAAGGACATGTTCGCCGACCCGCACTTCGCGGCCCGCGAGGCGATCGTGCGGGTGCCACACCCCGACTTCGGCGAGCTGCCCATGCAGAACGCGACCCCGCGGCTGTCCGCGACCCCCGGCACCGTCCGTACCGCCGGGCCGGCCCTCGGGGAGCACAACGACGAGATTTACGGCGGGCTGATCGGACTGGACGACGAGGAGCAGGTGCGCTTGCGCGCTGACGGAATCATTTAGAGGAGCGAGATGTCATATCGACTCGGCGTGGATGTGGGCGGAACCTTCACCGACGTGCTGCTGGTTGACGAGGAATCCGGGTCGACCTGGCGGGCCAAGACCGCCTCGACGCCGAGCGACCAGTCGATCGGTGTCCTGCACGGCATCGACAAAGTGTGCGCGGAGGCCGGCGTCGCCCGCGGCGACATCGCCCACGTGCTGCACGGCACCACCGTCGCGACCAACGCGATCCTGGAGGGCAAGGGCGCCACGGTCGGGCTGGTGACCACGCGCGGCTTCCGTCAGGTGCTGCAGATCGCCCGGTCCTTCGTGCCGGGCGGGCTGGCCGGCTGGATCATCTGGCCCAAGCCGGAACCGCTGGCCGCGCTGGAGAACACGGTGGAGGCGCCGGAGCGGATCGGCAGCGACGGCACCGTGGTGCAGGAGCTCGACGAGGAGGCGGTCCGGCGGGCCCTGCGGGCGTTGCGGGCCAACGGGGTCGAGGCGCTGGCCGTGTCGCTCATCAACGCCTTCGCCGACGACCGGCACGAGCGGCGCATCGCCGAGCTCGCCGCCGACGAGCTGCCCGGCATCGAGGTCTCGTTGTCCAGCGTGGTGCTGCCGGAGATGCGCGAGTACGAGCGCGCCCTGACCACCGTGGCCAACGGCTACGTGCAACCCCAGGTCGCCCGGTACGTCGCCAACCTCTCCGCGCAGCTGGCCGGGCAGGGCGTACCGGGGGAGCTGTCGATCCTGCGCAGTGACGGTGGCCTGTCGTCGGCCGGCGCGGCCATCGCGGCGCCGGTGACCATGCTGCTCTCCGGCCCGGCGGGCGGGGTCACCGGCGCGGTCTGGGTCGCCGAGCAGTCCGGGCACACCGAGCTGATCACCTTCGACATGGGCGGCACCTCGACCGATGTGGCGCTGGTGCGCGGCGGCACGGCCCGGATCGGCCGCGAGACCAAGGTCGGTGACCTGACGGTACGGGCCTCCGCCGTCGACGTGCGCACGGTCGGCGCGGGCGGCGGCTCGATCGCCCACGTCCCGCAGCTCACCAAGGCGCTGCGGGTGGGTCCGCAGTCCGCCGGGGCCGAGCCCGGACCGGCCGCCTACGGCAAGGGCGGCACCGAGCCCACGGTGACCGACGCCAACGTGGTGCTCGGCTACCTGCCCGCCTCGCTGGCCGGCGGCGAGATCACCCTGGACCGCCAGGCCGCCCGCGCGGCGGTGCAGACCGTCGCCGACGCGATGGGGCTGCCCAGTGCCGAGGCCGCCGCGGCCGGGATCATCGACATCGTCAACGAGAACATGCTCGGCGGCCTGCGCCTGGTCAGCGTCCAGCAGGGTTTCGACCCGCGTGACTTCGCCCTGGTCGCCTTCGGCGGGGCCGGGCCGCTGCACGCCAACGCGCTGGGCCGGCTCACCGGGGCCTGGCCGGTGATCGTGCCGCCGTCGCCCGGTGTGCTGTGTGCCCTCGGCGACGCCACCACGTCCGCCCGCGACGAGTCCGCCCGTACGGTGCTGCGCAAGCTCGACGAGCTGGACGCCGCGGAGCTGCGGACCGTCTTCGGCGAACTGGCCGCGGCCGCGTCCCAGCGGCTGGCCGACCAGGGTGTCCCGGTCGCCGGGCACACCACGACGTACTCGGCCGATCTGCGCTTCGTCGGGCAGGGCAACGAGCTGGCGGTCACCTTCGACGCCGACCTGCTGGCCGCGGCCGACGGCTGCGAGCAGCTCGCCCGGCGCTTCGACGCCGAGCACGAGCGGCTCTTCTCCTTCACCCTGCCCGCCGGGCACGAGCTGGTGAACGCGCGCGCCACCGTCACCGGCCCCCGGCCGCGGGTGGCCCCGATCCGGCTCGAGCCCGGAAACGGCGACGTCTCGGCCGCCCGCAGCGGCGACACCCGGATCTACGTCGACGGCGCCCACGTCGACGCCGGGCTCTACGACCGGCTCAAACTGCGCGCCGGTGACGTGGTGCCCGGCCCGGCGATCGTGGTCGAGATGGACTCCACCACCCTCGTGCTGCCCGGGCACACCGCCACCGCCGACGCCGCCGGCAGTCTGCTCATCCGTCCCAGCGTTACGGAGGCCTGAGATGGCGCGCATCGTCGAACCGAACACCACCCCGGTCCCGCGGGTCGAGGTCGACCCGGTCACCCTCGACCTGGTCGAGAACGGGCTGCGCAACGCCCGCTACGAGATGGACGAGGTGCTGTTCCGGACCGCGCTCTCGCCCGGCATCCGCGAGCAGCACGACGAGTTCCCGCTGATCGCCGACCCGGCCGGGAAGATGGTGGTGGGCCAGTTCGGCCTGTCCATCCCGGACTTCCTGGCCGGCTTCGACGGTGACATCGGCGAGGGCGACATCCTGCTCACCTCCGACCCGTACGCGTGCGGCGCCGCGATCAGCCACGCCAACGACTGGCTGGTGGTGCTGCCGATCTTCGCCGAGGGCCGGGTGGTCGGCTGGGCGTCGATGTTCGGCCACATGTCGGACGTCGGCGGCAAGACCCCGTCGTCCATGCCCACCGACGCGCGGACCATCTACGAGGAAGGCGTGGTGATCCCGCCGTTCAAGCTGTACGAGGCCGGCCGGGTCAACGAGGACGCGCTGCGGATCATCCTCAACCAGGTGCGGGTGCCGGACTGGAACCGGGCCGACCTCAACGGGCTGGTCGCCGCCTGCCGGACGGCCGCGCGCCGGGTGCAGGAGATGTGCGCCCGGTTCGGGGTGGACACGTACCTGTCGGCGCTGGACGCCCTGCTGCAGCGCAACCACGACGCGATGAAGGCCCTGCTGCACCTGGTCTTCGAGGAAGGCCGGACGCTGTCGTTCACCGACTACATCTGTGACGACGGCGTCGGCTACGGCCCGTACGAGCTGAAGCTGTCGCTGACCCGCACCGGCGACAAGGTGCACCTGGACTTCACCGGCTCGTCGCCGCAGGCCCGCGGCCCGATCAACTACTACCTGAACGAGAACCTGGCCCGGATGTTCTTCGGCATCTACATGATCACCGTGGCCGATCCGCAGATCCTCTGGAACGACGGCTTCTATCCGCTGGTCGACGTGACCATCCCGGACGGCTCGTACTGGAAGCCGAAGCATCCGGCCGCGCTCAACGCCCGCAACCACGGCATCGGCCGGGTCTTCGACCTGTTCGGCGGCCTGCTCGGGCAGACCAACCCGGCGCTGCTCAACGCGGCCGGCTTCTCCTCCTCGCCGCACTTCATGTACTCCGGGAACTACTCCGGCGGCGACCGCAAGGGGGAGTGGTTCCAGCTGTACTCGATCGGCTTCGGCGGCATCCCCGGCCGGCCGCTGGGTGACGGCCCGGACGGCCACTCGTTGTGGCCCAGCTTCGTCAACATCCCGTGCGAGTTCCTGGAGTCGTACTACCCGCTGCGGATCGAGAAGTGGGAGACGATCGCCGACACCGGGGGCGCGGGGCTGCATCGCGGGGGCAACGGCGTCGACGTCGCGTACCACTTCCTCGAGCCCGGGACCATCGCCATCCACGACGACCGCTGGCTGATGTACCCGTGGGGCGTCAACGGCGGTGAGCCGGGCGCCCGGGGCCGCAAGTGGATCGACCGGGCCGACGGCACCCGTCAGATCCTGCCGAGCAAGTGCCACGACGTGCCGGTCGGCCCGGGCGACGTGCTGCACTTCGTCACCTGGGGCGGTGGCGGCTGGGGCGACCCGCTGGCCCGCGACGCGGACCTGGTCGCCCTCGAGGTCCGGCGCGGCCTGGTCACCAGCGAGGGTGCGCGGCGCTACGGCGTGGTCGTCGACGACACCGGTGCGCCGGACGGGGCGGCCACCGAGGCCCTGCGGATCCGGCTGCGCGCCGAGCGCCCGCGCGAGCTGCCGGTGTTCGACATGGGTCCCGGCCTGGACGAGATCCTGGCCCGGTGCCAGGAGGAGACCGGCCTGCCCGCGCCGACCCGTCCCGTGTGGGCCTGACGTGAGCGCCGCGTTCGGTGGCGAGCTGGGCTGGGGCCGGCGCCCCGCCCTGCTCGTGATCGACATGATGCGGGCCTACTTCACCGCCGGGAGCCCGTTCGACCTGGGCTCCCGGACCGCCGTCGACGGGTGCGCGGCGCTGCTGGCCGCGGCCCGCGACGCCGGGCTGCTGGTGGTGCACACCCGCGTGCGGTACACCGCCGGACTGGCCGACGGTGGCCTGTTCGTCCGCAAGGTGCCCGGCCTGGCGGTGCTCGCCGAGGGCGCCGGAGAGCTCGGCCGGTTCGTCCCCGGCCTCGAACCCCGCCCCGGCGAGGTCGTCGTGGCCAAGCAGTACGCGTCCGCCTTCTTCGGCACCTCCCTGGCGGCGACCCTCACCGCCGCCGGGGTCGACACCACGGTGATCGCCGGCGTCTCGACCTCCGGCTGTGTCCGGGCCAGCGCCACCGACGCGATGCAGCACGGCTTCCGCCCGATCGTGGCCGCCGACGCCTGCGGTGACCGCGACCCGGCGGTCCACGACGCCAACCTCTACGACCTGGCCGCCAAGTACGCCGACGTCACCACCGTCGCGGCGGTGTGCGCGCACCTGGCGGCCGGACCCCTCAGCCCACCGGACTGAACCGCACCCCGCTCAGCCGGGCCCCGGCGCTCGGGAAGACGAGGTACAGGTCGCGCCGCCCGGTCGCCCCGGCCAGCGGCGCGGCCACCTCGATCCAGTCGTGCCGGCCGGCCGTCGCGGGCACGTCCAGCACCGCGGCGACCGGACCGGACAGCGGTTCGTCGAGCCGCACCTCGATCCGGGCGCCCGGGCCGGCCGCCGCCGTCGCCGCGGTGATCCGGTGCCCGCCCGTGCCGAAGTCGACGCGGTCGAAGGCCAGCCAGGCGCCGTCGCGCAGGGCCACCACCGCGTCGCCGCGGTGCGGGCCCTCGTCGGTCAGGGCCGTGCCGAACTCGCCGTCGCGGCTCGCCGCCCGCAGCGCGTCGCCGCCGGCCCGCCGTTCGGGCAGGACCTCGCCGTGCACGGTCAGGGTCGCGGTCGCCGTGATGTCGGTGCAGGAGCGGCCCGCGAGGATCGAGTGCCGGGCCGCCTCGACCACCGGCCGTTCCCCGACCACGTCGTAGAACGCCAGGTCGTCCACCCGCAGCGGCATCGTCACGGTGGCGCGCTCACCGGGCGCCAGCCGGACCCGCCGGAAGCCCCGCAACCGGCGCAGCGGCTGCTTGTCCCGGGACCGGCGCTGCCGGCTGTAGAACTGCACGACCTCGGTGCCGGGCCGATCGCCCACGTTGACGACGTCGACGCTGACCTCCACCTGCTCATCCGGTGCCGCCTGCTCGGCACTCAGCCGCAGGTCGTGGTGCTCGAAACGGGTGTAGCCCAGCCCGTGCCCGAACGGGTACAGCGGCCGGCCCCGGAAGTACAGGTACGTCGCGTCGCTGCCGATGATGTCGTAGTCGAGCAGGTCCGGCAGTTCGTCGGCGCCGCGGTACCACGTCTGCGGCAGCCGGCCGGTCGGCTCCACCGGCTCTCCGCCCGGCGACTCGCCCAGCAGCACGTCGGCCAGCGCGGAGCCGAACTCCTGACCGCCGTGCGCCGACCAGACCAGCGCCGGCAGGTGCTCCTGCGCCCAGCCCACCGCGTACGGGTAACTGCTCGTCAGCACCAGCACGGTCCGCGGATTGGCCGCCCGTACGGCCCGCAGCAACGCCTCCTGCCGCGGCGGCAGCGCCAGGTCGGCCCGGTCCTCGGTCTCGCGCCCGGCCACCATCGGATGGTTGCCCAGCAGCACCAGCGCCACGTCCGCGTCCCGGGCCAGCGCCGCGGCCGCCGCCACCCCGTCCTCGGCGAGCTCCAGCGTGAAGGCGGTGGCCGTGTCCTCGCCGGCGGCGTCCGCGCGCAGCACGCCGTCGGGGCCGGTCGCGACGTACCGGTTGCTCGCCAGGTGCCGCAGCACCACCGCGTCCCGGTGCCGAATCGGCTCGAAGGTCTCCCGGACCACCCATTCGCCCGGTTCCGGCCGGTCGTTGACCAGCACACCGTTCTCGTCGGCCCGCACGTAGCGCCGGTTGGCAGCGGCGCGCAGCGTGATGGTGCCGCCGCCCCAGTCGAGCAGGTCGAACCCGGCCGTCAAGCCTGTGGTCGTCTCACCGACCCGCAGTGGGGCGCCGTCCGGAGTGTCGCCCGCGTGCACCGTCCCGGTGGAGGTCCGCAACCGGACCCGGTCGACGCCCTCCGCGGTGCGCACGTTCTGCTCGCCGAGGCGCTCGGCCAGGCCGGCGCTGGCCGTCACCGCGTACGGCAGAGTGCCGCTGTACCAGTCCGCCAGCACGGTGTCGGCCAGTGGCCCCAGCACTGCGACGACCGCGTCCGGCGCCAGCGGCAGCACCGCGTCGGTGTTCTTGAGCAGCACGACACTGCTCCGGGCCGCTTCCCGGGCGAGCCGCTGGTGCTCGACACAGTTGACCACCTCGGCGGTCGTGGCCGCGTACGGGTTGGGCCCCTCCGGGTCGAACTCGCCCAGCCGGAACCGGACCGCCAGGATGTGCCCGGCCGCCGCGTCCACGTCGGACCCGGTGAGCAGGCCGCGCTCCAGCGCCTCGTGCAGCCGTTGCCGAGTCGCCGTGGCGTCCTCGGTGAAGCAGTCGACCCCGGCGCGCAGCGCGGCGGCGAACGCGGCCGCGTGGTCGCTCAGATAGCCCTGCTCACCGGCCAGATTGCTGCACGCGTACGCGTCACCCACGACCAGCACGTCCTCGGTGGTCCAGGTACGCAGCTCGTCGGCCAGCAACGGGCTCAGATGCGTCGGCCGCCCGTTGACCAGGTTGTACGACGCCATGACAGCGACCGCCGCGCCGGTGGCGATGGGCTCGCGGAAGGCCGGCAACTCGTACTCGTACAGCACGCGCGGCGGCAGGTCGCTCGACGTGAGGTGCCGCTCGGTCTCGTTGTTGTAGCCCAGGAAGTGCTTGAGCGTCGGCGCGGTGCGCAGGTAACGCGGGTCGTCGCCGCGCAGCCCGCGGGCGTACGCGCCGCCCAGCACACCGGTGAGCCAGGGATCCTCGGCATACCCCTCCTCGTTGCGGCCCCAGCGCGGGTCCCGCAGCGGGTTGACCACCGGCGCCCAGACGTTGAGGCCCACGCCCGCCGGGTCCTTGTGGTGCAGTCCGCGTACCTCGTCGCCGACCGCCGCGCCGACCCGGCGCACCAGCTCCGGGTCCCAGCTGCTGCCCAGCCCGACGGACTGCGGGAAGACGGTGGCCTCGCCGAGCCAGGCGACCCCGTGCAGGGCCTCGGTCCCGGTGCGGAACGGTCCGACACCGACGCGCGGGACCGGGGCCTGGTGCTGATGCAGCAGCGCCACCTTCTCCGGCAGGGTCAGCCGGCTGAGCAGGTCGGTGACCCGGTCGGCCAGCGGCCGCCCCGGGTCCTGAAACGTGCCGCGGACCGAATCGGTCATGGCTGGGCCTCTTTTGCCATGCCCTCGTGGCCCTCGCCTGCGGGGCCGCGGCGCGGTGTGGCTGGTTGCCGCTCGGTGCAGTCGGTCATGGCTGGGCCTCTTTTGCCATGCCCTCGTGGCCCTCGCCTGCGGGGCCGCGGCGCGGTGCGGCTGGTTGCCGCTCGGTGCAGTCGGTCATGGCGGTGGTTCTCCTCGGCGTGGGATCGAGGCGGTGCCGGCCGGACCGTGGCTGCGGTCCGGCCGTCGAAGCGCTTCGATGAGGATCCGGAAAAGGCTCCGCCGGGACCAGGGATTACATCCGTGTTACGGCGGAGCCTTCTGAGGTTGGCACCAGGCATCGACGCCGGTCAAGAGGTACGGCGAGATCCGTCGATGCCCGGCGACCGCTCACGCCGCCGGGGCCGGTAGCTTGCCCGCCTCGAGCCGGTCCAGCGCGAGCATCGCGCCGCCCAGCGCCGCCCCGTCCGGGTGCAATGTGGAGGCGGTGACCCGGCAGCCGATCTCGCCCGGCGCGCGGGACGCCAGCTCGGTCTCCACCGCCGGCAGCAGCCACGGCGCGAGTGTGGCGAAGCTGCCGCCGAGCACCACGACCTGCGGGTCCAGCAGCTCGGCCAGCATCGCCACGCCGCGGCCGAGCAGCGTGCCGGTCTCGGTGAGGGCCTTGACGACGTGGGCGTCGCCGTTGCCGGCCAGGGCCGTGATCCGCTCCAGCTCCGGGGCGAAGTCGACGATCGGGCCGTCCGGCTCGGTGTCCGGCAGGGCCCGGCGGACCAGCGCCGGCAGTCCCGCGACGGCCTCGAGGCACCCCTGTCGCCCGCACCGGCAGACCGGGCCGGCGCAGTCGACCTGGAGGTGGCCGGCCTGCCCGGCGAAGCCGCGCGAACCCCGCAGTGCCCGGCCGTCGGCCACGATGCCGGCGCCGATCTCGACGCCGCCGATCACGGCCAGCAGATTCGGGGTGTCGGCGTCGGCACCGCCCCGGTACTCCGCCAGGGCGGCCAGGTTGGCGGCGCTGTCGATGACCACCTCGAACTCGGGGTGGCGCAGGCCGCGCGCCAGGGCCGCGCCCAGGTCCAGCTCCGCGCGGCCGAGATGCGGCGCGAACCGGACTCCGCCGCCCGGCGCGACCATTCCGGGCGCGGCGACGGTCAGCCCCAGCACCCTTCGCTCCTGGGCCGTCATCTTCGCCACCACCCGGCCGGCCAGCGCCGCGACGGCGGCCTCGGCCCGCCCGGGTGTGCCGTCCAGCCCGGGGTACGCCCGCCGCCACGTCAGAAGCCGCTCGCCGGTGAGGTCGACGGCGATGGCCACCAGATGGTCGGCGGCCACCTCGATGCCGATGGCCGCGTACGGCCGGCTCTGCAGGGTCAGCATCGACGCGGGCCGGCCGATCCTGTTCTCGGTCAGGCCGGTCTCGCGCAGCAGGTGCCGTTCCAGCAGGTCGGTGACCAGGCTGGAGACGGTCGCCTTGTTGAGGCCCGTGGACGCGGCGATGTCCGCCCGCGAACAGGGCGCATGGGTCCGGACGAACCGCAGCACGACTGCCAGGTTCGTCGTTCTCACGTCGGACAGGTCCGCCGGCCGCGTCATGCCGTGCGTACTGATCACGTCTGTCCTGCCTCTCGCCGCCGGCCTTCCCCGGCCGGCCCGTTCATCATGCCGCACCGCCCCGGCCCCGGGCGCGGGCAGCTCTTGTGGGTCCATCGACGGTCGGCTAATTTGTTTGGCTACAAGCTAAACAAACTCTAGCGGGAGGCCGTCGCTCCCGTCGACCGTTTATCGAGGAGCACGTCGTGACACCACCCACGGGTCCCTCCGCCGACCGCCGGGGCTTCCTGAGCCTGCTCGGCCTCGGCGCCGTCGCCGTCGCGAGCGGGGGCACGCTGGCCGGCTGCGGCGACAAAGCCACCCGCGGTGGCGCCACGCAGAACCTGGACAAGCTGTCCGGCCTGATCCCGGAGCAGAAGGCGTTCCCCGGGATGCCCCAGCCCGACATCAAGGGCACCCGGCCGGTTCCGGACGGCTACACCACGTACCCGGCCGAGCTGGTCGACGCCATCGCCGAGAAGCCCGGCACCGGCGGACCGGCGATCCGGGCGATGGTTCCGGTGTGGGGGCCCGCGCCGCCGTCGGGCAAGAGCAACTCCTACCTGACCGCGATCAACGCGGAGCTCGGCGCGACCGTCGACTTCAGCGCGCAGGACGGCCTGGCCTACGCCGACAAGCTCGGTGCGATCCTGGGCGCCCGGGACGTGCCCGACCTGCTCTGCGTGCCGAACTGGGAGGTCGAGAAGCTGGCCCGGTTCAGCGACGCGGTCGGCGCGCTCTTCGAGGACCTCACGCCGTACCTGCAGGGCAGTGCGGTGCAGGCGTATCCCATGCTGGCCACGTTCCCGGCCGGGGCCTGGCGCGAGTCGTGCTGGAACGGGCGGCTGATGGCCGTGCCCAACCCGACCGACGGCCCGTTCCCGTGGGCCCTCTTCCAGCGCAAGGACCTGCTGGACAAGGCCGGGCTGACCGCGCCGAAGAGCATCGACGAGCTGTTCGCCGTCGGCAAGGAGGTGACCAACCCCGGCAAGGGCGTCTGGGCGTACTCCGACATCTTCGCCATGGTGCAGATGTTCCACAAAGCGCCGGGCACCAAGGAGGGCTGGCGGCTCAAGGCCGACGGCACGCCGGAGTTCAAGTACGAGACGGCGGAGTTCCGGCAGGCCGCCGAGGTCATGGCCCGGCTCTACAAAGCCGGCTACGTGCACCCCGACATCATGGCCAGCAAGGGCGCCGACGCCAAGCAGCTGCTGCAGAGCGGCAAGATCCTGTTCCACCAGGACGGCCCGGGCATGTGGCAGCCGATGCAGGCCGAGCAGCAGAAGATCACGCCGGGCTTCGACATCCAGCCGGTCCCGCTGTTCTCCGCCACCGGTGGGGACCCGCTGGCGTGGGGCGACGACAAACCGATCTCGTACCTGTTCATCAAGAAGGGCCTGGGCAAGGCGCGGGTCGAGGAGCTGCTGCGCATCATCAACTGGTGCTCCGCGCCGTTCGGCACCAAGGAGTTCGACCTGCGCGAGTTCGGCGTCGAGGGCAAGCACAGCACGCGTGACGCCGCCGGCCCGGTGAAGACCGAGCTGGGCTTCAAGGAGATCCAGAACCAGTACTTCTTCATCAGCGGCCGCAGCCCGGTGCTGCCGCCGTACCCGCAGACCCCGCAGTTCGTGCCGCAGGTGCTGGCGTACTCCAACGAGACGGTCAAGTACCTGGAGAAGGACCCGTGGGACGGGCTCAAGTTCGAGTTCCCGGCGAAGTTCAAGGCGGCCAACGTGCCCACCCAGGACAAGATCACCGACATTCTCCGGGGCCGGCGCCCGCTGACCGACCTCGACACCGTGGTCAAGGAGTGGCGCGCGGCCGGTGGCGACGAGGCCCGCCAGATGCTCGCCACGGCGCTGGCCGACGCCGGTAAATGAGCGCCGATCAGGCCAGCCGGCCGGCTCCCGCCCGGACACCGGAGCCGGCCGGGTCACCCCGGCCACCGCGCGACCGGCCGGCCGCCCGGCCGCGGCGCTCACCCCTGCGCGCCCGGCTGCGCCGCGACTGGCCCCTGCTGGCCATGGTCGCGCCGGGCGCCGTCGTCCTGCTGCTCTTCCACTACCTGCCCGTGCTGGGCAACATCGTGGCGTTCCAGGACTACAACCCGTACCTGGGCGACGATGCGCTGCAGGCCCTGACCTCGAGCCCGTTCGTCGGCCTGGACAACTTCCGGGACCTGTTCGCCGACCCGGCGTTCTGGGACGCGCTGTGGAACACGTTGTCCATCACCGCGTTCCAGCTGGTCTTCTTCTTCCCGCTGCCGATCGCCCTGGCGATCCTGCTCAACAGCATCCTGTCGCGGCGGCTGCGCGGCTTCGTGCAGACCGTGGTCTATCTGCCGCACTTCTTCAGCTGGGTGCTGGTGGTGACCTTCTTCGTGCAGATGCTCGGCGGCGCCGGGCTGCTGTCGCAGGAGCTGCGCGACGCGGGCATCAACCCGCCGGAGATCATGTCGAACCCGGACACCTTCATCGTGCTGGTGACCGCCGAGGCGGTCTGGAAGGACCTGGGCTGGGGCACGATCGTCTTCCTGGCCGCGCTGGCCGCGGTCGACCCCAACCTGTACGAGGCGTCGGCCGTGGACGGCGCCGGCCGCTGGCGCCGGCTGTGGCACATCACCCTGCCCAGCCTGCGCCCGGTGATCGTGCTGCTGCTGATCCTGCGGCTGGGCGACGCTCTGTCGGTCGGCTTCGAGCAGTTCCTGCTGCAGCGTGACGCGGTCGGCCGGCAGGCCGCCGAGGTGCTGGACACCTTCGTCTACCACCAGTCCATCGCGACCGGCGACTACGGCTTCGGCGCCGCCGCCGGGCTGTTCAAGGCGATGGTCGGGCTGGTGCTGATCCTGGCGGCCAACAAGGTCGCCCACCTGCTCGGCGAACGGGGGGTGTACTCGCGATCATGACCGCGACCACGAATCTGCGCGCCTCGCGCCGCCGGCATCCCGAGCGGCCGGCCTGGGAGGAGGATCCCGGGATCGCCGGCCGGACCGCCAAGGGGGTGGTGCTGACGGCCGTCGTGCTGGCCGTGCTGGTGCCGCTGTGGGTGGTGCTGGTGACCAGCCTGTCGTCGCGGGAGACGATCAACGCCGCCGGTGGTCTGGTGGTGGTGCCGCGCGGGCTCGACCTCTCGGCGTACCGGATCATCTTCTCCGGTGGGCAGATCAGCAAGGCGCTGCTGATCAGCACCCTGGTCACCGTGGTCGGCACGGTTTTCAGCCTGGTCCTGACCGTGCTGGCCGCCTACGGCCTGTCCCGGCCCGGCTCGGTGCTGCACCGCGGCCTGCTCTTCTACTTCCTGCTGACCTTCCTGATCTATCCCGGGCTGGTGCCGAGCTATCTGGTGGTGACCGGGCTGGGTCTCAAGGACAGCCTGTGGTCGCTGATCCTGCCGGGCGCGGTCAGCGTGTTCAATCTCGTGGTGGTCCGGGCGTTCTTCCAGAACATCCCGGGTGAGTTGCTCGACAGCGCCCGGATCGACGGGGCGGGGGAGTTCCGCATCCTCTTCCGGATCGTGCTGCCGCTCTCGCGGGCGGTGGTCGCGGTGGTGGGCCTGTTCTACGCGGTCGGCTACTGGAACATCTGGTTCAACGCGCTGCTCTACATCGACGACAACGAGAAGTTCCCGATCCAGCGGATCCTGCAGAGCTACATCCTGGCCGGGCAGGCCCCGCAGACCTCGGGCGCGGTGGGCGTCACCCTGCCACCCACCCTGGCGATCAAGATGGCCGTGGTGGTGGTGACCGTGGCCCCGATCGCCCTGGTCTACCCGTTCGTGCAGCGCCACTTCACCCGGGGCGTGATCGTCGGAGCGGTCAAGGGCTGAGGAGGACCGTCACCGGCTGCCCGGGCGGCAGCGTCAGCGTCACCCGCGGCGCCCCGCCGATCGTCATTCCCGGCGGGGCGCCCACGACGACCCGGGTGCGTTCGGCCGCCCACAGCACCGCCTGCGCCCCGCCGGGCTCCCAGCTCAGCTCCCGGACCCGGATCGCGTCGCGGGCGGCGAGCCCGGTGACCCGGCCCCGCGGCCAGGCCCCGGGCAGTGCCGGCAGCAGATCCAGCCGGCCGTGCGCCGAACGGACGAGCATCGCGGCGACGACCGCGGGCAGGCCACCGGCGATGTCCACGTTGAACAGGGCGTCCCGGTTGTGGGTGGGCACCAGGTTCTCCCGCCAGTAGCGGCCGGCCATCGTCACCACCGTGCCGTACGCCTCCTCGGCCAGTCCCAGCGCGGCCGCCGCCAGCCCGAGCTGCGCCAGCCCGTACCCCATCTCGTCGGACTCCGCGCCCGCCCACCAGGCCAGCCGGCTCCGCACGGTGGCCACCGCGGCCGCGCGCAGCACCGGATCGTCGGTGATCAGCGGATCCGGCTCGTACCAGAGCGGCCACAAGTGCGACGCGTGCCGGTGCGCGGGCTGATCGTCGAGCCCGTCGTGGCACCACTCGGCCAGCAGCCCGTCCGCGACCCGATAGCCGGGCAGCGCCGCGAGCAGCGACCGCCACGCCGGCGCGGCCGGGTCGTCGGCGGCGTACCGCAGCAGGTTGCCCAGCAGGTCACGGACCACCGCGACGTCCATGGTGGCGTTGACGCAGGCCTGCCGACCGGTGGAGGCGGGCGCGTTCTCCGGCGAGTACGACGGGCTGAACAGTGCCGTGCCGTCGCGCAGCTGCACGAAGTCGAGGTAGAACTCGGCGGCCTCCCGCAGGAACGGCAGCGCCCGGTCCCGCAGGAACTCCCGGTCGCCGGTGTAGCGCCAGTAGTCGACGTAGAGCCGGCTCATCCAGGCCGCGCCGGCGGTCCAGAACGTCTGGCACCACACCGGCCCGAAATGGTTCTGCCGGCCGTGGGTGGACAGGTGCACCGGGGTCAGCAGGCCACGGGCGCCGTACAGCCGGCGGGCGTTGTGGCGCAGGTCGTCGCGGTGGGCCTCGAGCAGGTCGAAGACCGGGAGCAACAGCTCGGGGGTCGCGGTCGGCAGCAGCGCGGCGACCGCGGCGGGCAGGTTGCCGTCGAGCGTGTAGCCGCTGGACCAGGGTGGCGTCCAGCTGCCGCTCCACACGCCCTGCAGCGTCGGGGGCAGCTCGCCGGTGCTGCTGACGATGGCGTACCGGCCGGCCTCGAACAGCCGCTCCACCAGGGCCGGCCCCACCGGCCGGGTCAGCAGCCGGGCCGTGGGGGCGGCCCGCTCGGCCGGATCCCCGGCCAGATCCAGGTGTACGCGGCCCAGCAGCTCGCCGTGCACAGCCCGATGCGCGTCGAACAGCGTGTCGAAGTCACCCGGCACGTCCCGATCGGGCTCGCCCGGCAGCAGCGTCCGGATGACCAGGGTGGCGTCCGAGCGCACCGCCGAGCCGTCGACGTCGCCGGCCACCGCTCGGCAGCGCACCCGGTAGCCGGTCAGCGCGCCGGGCCACGGCGCATCGAACCCGGCCGTCAGCAGGATGCCGTCCGCGCCGCAGTCGGTGCGGGCCCGGACCGGACGCGGTGGCGTGCCGTCGATCAGGCCCAGCGTGAGGCGGCCGGAGAAGCCGCCGGTCGCCGTCAGCCGCACCACGATCGCATCCGCCGGGCGCGAGGCGAAGACCTCCACCCGCGTCTCGCCGAGCTCGTCCCAGCAGCGCAGGACGACCAGGCCGGTGGCCGGATCGACGCTGCGGGCGAGGTTCGCGGCCGGGCGGCCGGGGCGCACGGTGAGCGTCGCCGCGCCGACCAGGGGATCGATCCAGACCGTCTCCGCGTACGCGGGTTCGCCGGCCGCCGCGCGCTCGCACACCTCCTGGGCTGCCCGCGCGTACTGCCCCTGGTCGAGCAGGTCCCGCAGGCGCGGCAGGATCGCCGCGGTGTCCGGGGCCGGCAGGGGTGCCCGCAGCGGCAGGAACAGCCGTTCGTGCGAGACGGTCAGCCGGATCCCGGCCGGGGTGCCCCAGCACAGCGCGCCCTGCCGCCCGTTGCCGGTCACCAGCGCGTGCTCCCAATTGACAGCGTCCCGCACCGGCCCTAGTTTGGCGGGAATCCCAACAAACGACAAGCGGGGGAGCGGCATGCCGGGGCTGCTGTACGGCGGGGACTACAACCCCGAGCAGTGGCCGGCCGGCGTGCAGGCGGAGGACGCCGAGCTGATGCGCCGGGCCCGGGTGACCACCGCGACCGTGGGTGTCTTCGCCTGGTCGAAACTGGAGCCGGCCCCGGGCCGCTACGACTTCGGCTGGCTCGACGAGGTGCTCGACCGCCTGGCCGCCCACGGCGTCGGCGTGGCCCTGGCCACCCCCACCGCGTCCCCGCCACCGTGGTTCAGCCTCGCCCACCCCGAGGCGCTGCCGGTCGACGCCGGCGGGGTGCGGCTCAGCCACGGCAGCCGCGACACCTACTGCGCGAGCGCACCGGCGTACCGCACGGCCGCCCGCCGCATCGCCACCGCGCTGGGCGAGCATTACCGGGGCCATCCCGCGCTGGCGATGTGGCACGTGCACAACGAGTACGGCACCACTTGCCACTGCGACCTGACAGCTGAGGCGTTCCGGGCCTGGCTGCGCGGGCGTTACCACGGACTGGACGAGCTCAATGACGCCTGGACCACGGCGTTCTGGGGCCAGCACTACACCGACTGGGCGCAGATCCGGCCGCCGCGGCGTACCCAGTACCTGCCCAACCCGGCCCAGGTGCTGGACTTCCGCCGCTTCACCTCCGACGAGCTGCTGGCCGCGTACACCGAGCAGCGCGACGTGCTGCGCGCGGCGACGCCCGGCGTGCCGGTGACGACGAACTTCGTGCTCGGCGGATGGGTGCCGGTCGACCACGCCCGCTGGGCCCGCGAGGTGGACCTGGTCGCCATCGACCACTACCCGTCGGAGCCCGGGATGGCCGCGGAGGAACAGGCGGCGTTCGCGGCCGACCTGGCCCGCGGCTGGGCCCGGCAGAGCCCGGGCGGACCGCACTGGCTGCTGATGGAGACCGCGCCGAACCTGATCTACACCGCCGGCCGGATGCACACCAAGGAACCGGGACGGATGGCCCGGCAGAGCCTGGCCGCCGTGGCCCGGGGGTCGAGGGGCGCGCTGTTCTTCCAGTGGCGGGCGCCGCGCGGCGGGGCGGAGCTGTTCCATTCCGCGCTGGTGCCGCATGCCGGTCCGGACAGCCGGGTGTACCGCGAGGCGGTCGCGCTGGGCGAGACCCTGGACCGGATCGGCGAGACGGCTGCGGGAACGGTGGCGGCGCGGGTGGCGATCGGGTACGACGAACCGTCGGCGTGGGCGCTGCAGGGGGCGGGGTTGCCGTCCGACCGGCTGGACCACGCCGAGGAGGCGCAGCGGGCGCACCGGGTGCTGTGGCGGCGGGGGATCGGCTGTGACGTGATCGGTGTGCTGGACGGGCTGCCGGCGTACCGGATGCTGGTTCTGCCCGGGCACTACCTGATGACCGACGCTCAGGCCGGGGAGGTGCGGGCCTGGGTCGAGGCGGGCGGGCAGCTCGTGGTCACCTACCTGACCGGGATCGCCGATGAGCATGCTCGGGTGCGGACCGGCGGCTATCCGGGGGCGCTGCGGGAGCTGCTCGGGATCCGGGTGGAGGAGTTCCATCCGCTCGGCCCGGACGATCGCGTCGCGCTCGTCCCGGCGACCTCCGGCGACCTGTGGCCGGCGGCGAGCGGGGGGCTGTGGAGTGAGGCTGTGCACCTCGCCGGGGCGCATGCCCTTCTCCGGTACGCGGGTGGTGTCCTCGACGGTCTGCCCGCGGTCACGCGGCACGCGGCCGGGGACGGCATGGCCTACTACGTCTCCACCCGCCTCGATCCGGAGGCGTATGGGCACTTGCTGGCCACGGTGGCCGCGTCGGCCGGCGCCGGGCCCGAGCGGTCCGGCCTGCCGTCCGGAGTGGAGGCGGTGCGCCGGCAGGCCGGTGACCGGTCGTGGTTGTTCCTGCTGAACCACACCGGCGACGAGCACGACGTGCCCGCCGCCGGCGTCGATCTGCTGACCGGTGCGGCCGTGACGGACGCGATCCGGCTGGCGGCCGGCGGGGCCGCGGTCATCCGCGAGACCTGACCCCGGATCGGGCTCTTGTCACCGGCTGACCGCACGCGGATCGTCGGCCGGCCGGCTGACCGCGACCGGCGCGCTGTCCGGTCGGCCGACGGGCGCCGGGCCGTTCTGCTGCCGCCTGGCCGCGGCCGATCCCGTCAGCCGGTGACCGAGAAGGAGTTGGTGACGAAGTCCTTGCCGCCGGCCGCCGAGGTGATCTCGTAACCGAGCTGCACGTTGCCGATCGTCACGTCGCCGAACCAGCCGCGCGCCCGGATCCACTGGGCGATCGCCCGGATGTCCACGGTGCCCGCGCTGGTGTTGCTGGTCCGCACGAACGAGTAGACCTGGTTCGCCCCGTTCGAGCCGCGGTAGACGGCCCACGTGTGGCCGCCGACCGACGTGGTCGTCTGGAGGCTGCCCAGCGGGCCGACCGCGCCGTACTTGTTCATCCACAGCATGATCTCGTGCGCGTTGTCCGACGACCAGATGTCGTACGCCGTGGTGAAGGCGACGCCGCTGGTCGGCACGGTGACGTTGAAGCTGCTGGTCGTCGTGCCGAGCGCGCTGACCCGCTTGCCGAGGTAGCGGGTGGCGTTCGGGTACGACTTGATGCCGCCGGTGTTGGGGTGGTTGGCCCACACGCCCCAGTTCGAGGCGGAGTTGGCCCAGATCGTCTGGGGGCCGTAACCGGATCCCCAGACGTTGTTGTAGAGCGTGTAGCCGTTGCTCGACCAGGTGCCCCACCGGTCCGTCGACGACCACACGGCCGCCTGGGCCGGCGCCGCGACCAGGGTGGCGGCCGCGGTCAGCAGTCCGGCGACGAGCACACCGGTGAGCAGGCGCAGCGTACGTCTCATGATCGCTCCCTCTTAGTATGGAGTCACAACTAACTACAACGATACATGTCGATTAATGGAACAGAGATGGGTGTGAGCGCTCCCAACTGGCTGGCAATGTGTTTACAACGCTCTCGTGACCGGTTTACTGTGAGCGCTCCCAGCATTGAACGGCATCGATCGATAGGCGGTCGCGCATGGTTCTCCGTGAAGTCCGGAAGCGGATCGGCGTCCTCGGCGCCTTCCTCGCCGTCACCCTGCCCGCCGCGGCCCTCGGTGCGCCCGCCGAGGCGCAGGCCGCCACACTGTCGATGCGCGGCGCCGACGTCTCCACCCTGCAACGCGCCGTGGACCTGGGCGCGAAGTACTACACGGCGGCCGGCGCGGAGGCCGACCCGCTCGACATCCTCAAGGGCGCGGGCGTCAACTACGTCCGGCTGCGGGTGTGGAACAACCCGGCCAGCGGCTACAACAACGCCGCCAAGGTTCTGGCGTACGCGCGGACGGTCAAGGCCAGGGGTTTCAAGCTGCTGATCGACTTCCACTACTCCGACACCTGGGCCGATCCCGGCGTGCAGACCAAGCCGGCGGCCTGGTCGAGCCACGGCATCGGCACGCTGACCAAGGACGTCTACGACTACACGTACGGGCTGTGCACCAGTCTCAAGGCGCAGGGCACCACCCCGGACAGTGTGCAGATCGGCAACGAGATCAACGTCGGCATGCTGTGGAACGACGGCAAGGTGGTCAACAACGACTTCACCAATCTGAGCCTGCTGCTGAAGTCGGGCTACAACGCGACCAAGGCCTGCAACTCCTCGACCCAAGTCATCATCCACACCGCCAACTCCGACAGTGACGCGCACGCCCGCTGGTTCTACGACGGCATCCGGGCCAAGGGCGTCGCCTGGGACATCACCGCCCTGTCGTACTACTGCAACTGGCACGGCACGATGGCCAACATGACCAGCGTCATCGCGGACATGATCTCCCGGTACGGCAAGCCGGCGATCCTGGCCGAGACCGCGGCCCCGTTCACGAACAACAACGCGGACAGCACGGGCAACAGCATCACCACCGCCTGTCCCGGCTACCCGGCGACCTGGGCCGGCCAGGCCGCGGCGTTCACGGCGGTGCAGAACGCGGCCAAGGCGGGCGGCGCGATCGGCGTCTTCTACTGGGAGCCGACCTGGACGGCGGTGCCCGGCAACGGCTGGGACCCGGCGAACATCGCGACCTCCGGCGACGGCTGGGACAACATGGCCGTGTTCAACTGGACCAACGTCTTCAACGGCTCGGTGAAGTGGATCAGCTGACCGGTCGCGTCACCGGGCCAGGAAGTGCCACCCCAGCCAGAGCCAGGCCCCGAACACGACGACCCGTCCGCCGCGTGACCGCATCGCCGCGGTCAGCGCGGCGGACAACGGCCGTACGCGGGAATCGGGCCGTCGCGCCGCCAGCTCGACCACGACGGCCATCGCCAGCAAGGCGGCGAAGCCGACGATGACAGCGGCACGCGGCGTCACCGGCTCACCAGCCACACCCCGGAGCCGGCCCACAGGCCGTAGCCGAGCACCCGGCCCGGATACGTGCTCAGCACCGGATCGGCCAGTGTGCTCAGCGTGGGATGGGCGAGGTCGTCCGGCCCCAGCCACAGGCCCAGCTCGAAGGCCACGCCCAGCGCGAGCAGGCCCAGCCACACGGCCGCCGGGCGCGCCCCGACCGGCGTCGCCGGCCGCGGCCGGCGACGCACTCCGAGCCAGCACAGCGGTGCGCCGGCGGCCAGCACGGCGATCAGGGCGGGACCGGTCAGGGGCCGGCACGCCGCCGCGAGCAACGCGTACGCCCCTACCAGGCCGACGACCACCGCCCGCCGGCGCCGCGGGCTCAATGGGCGCGCTGCCCGGCGCGCAGGACGGTCAGGTAGCGGCGTGACACCCGGTCGCCCATGTCCGTGCGGATGCGGTCGGCGACGGCGTCCAGCAACGGTTCCCGCACGTGCGGATCGAGCTTGCGGCACAGCGACTGCGACCGGAGGAGGTCGGCGAATCCCGCCCCGTCGAACCACTGCACGGTCGGGTACCAGCGCACGATCGGTGCCCCGAACAGGGCGCCGGGACCCTCGACCGGACCCCACCCCGTGTCGGTGGCCCGCACCTCGTCCTCCAGCGGCGGGTGGCCCCAGTCCGGGTTGCCGGGGGAGAACCGCTCGTGCAGATCGGCGGTCGCGGCGTACACCTCGGGCTCTCCCGGCCGGCGGACGACCACGTGGCCGAGCAGCGCCATCCACCCGCCCGGGCGCACCAGGTCGTACGCCCGCGGCCAGCCGATCGACGGGTCCACCCAGTGCCACGACGTCGCGGCCACGATGGCGTCGAAGCGATCACCACGGGCGTCCCACTGCTCGAACGAGGACGTCTGCACGTCGACATTGCCGAGAGCGGCGAACCGTTGCCGGGCGATCGCGGCCAGCTCCGTGCCTGGTTCCACGGCGGTCACCGAACAGCCGAGCGCGGCCAGCGAGCGGGTCGCCTGCCCGGTGCCGCAACCGACCTCGAGCACCGGGGACCCGTCGTGGATGCCGGTGAGGGCGGCCAGGTCCGCGAACAGCTCGTCGGGATACCCCGGCCGCACCCGGTCGTAGAGGTCGGCCACGTCGTTGAACACCCGGCCGAGCTGCCGGCGATCCGCGTCAGTCATCCCACCATCCTGACGGGTGCCGGGTTGCCGGCTGTCAGTAGTCTCAGGGTCATGGCTGAGCCACGTCGGACGATGGAGGTCCCGGTTTGAACGCGGGTCTGGCCGTCAATCTCCTGGCCGTACTGATCTCCGTTTCCGCCATCGCCGCCTCCAGTCTGTTCGCCCTGCGCCAGCTGCGGTCGATGCGCCGGTCGGACGACATGGTGGTGACGATCGAGCTGCTGACCCGTGAGTGCCGGACCACCGAGTTCCTGCAGAGCGAGGACTACGTCCTGCACGAGCTGCCGAAGACACCACCCGACGGCGGGATCGGCGCGCTGCCCGCCGAGGCCCGGCAGCACGTCAGCCGGGTCGGCCTCTACTACAGCAGCCTGGGCTTCCTCGCCGTCTTCGGTGGACTCCAGGAGAAGATGGTCGTCAGCCTGATGCCGTGGCGGGTGCGCCGGGCGTGGTTCGCGCTGGAGCCGTACATCATGGCCGAGCGGGCGGTCCGCTCGCCCACCCATTTCTCCTTCTTCGAGCACCTGGTCTGCATGGTCGCCGAGGCCGACCTGGCCGAGATCCACCAGAGCCTCCAGCTCCGCAGGATCGGGCCGAGGTCGGCCGAGTTCCGACGGGCGATCCAGCCGCGGCCGGCCCCGGCGAGCGCGCCGGAGGTCAGCCGCCCTCGTACTTCTTGATGTCCTGGCGGAACGCGGTGCGCTGGCACTCCTGCTCGTCGTCGTAGGCCTTGTTGGCGCTGGTGTTGTCGCCGTACATCAGGGCCACCGGATCGCCGCCGACGGTGACGTCGTGTCCCTTCTTCTTCAGGCACTTCGCCGTGTCGCGCAGCCGGTCGGTGTACTCCGGGTTGGTCCGCGCCTGGTGTTCCATCCAGTTCTCCGGGTACAGGTGCGCACACTCGGCGGTCGCCGCCTCGTGCTCGGCGATCGCCGGCTTGCTGCCCTTCGGGACGCGGGGGACGCCGTGGCTGAAGAGGCACTCCTGCCAGACCGCCACGTACCGCTCGAACTCCTCCTTGCCCTCGTCGGGGCGGACCACCGGCCGCTCCCGCACGGCCGGCGACGGGGGAGCGGCCGACGCGGGATCGGCGGTCCGCAGCGTGGCGATGTCGGGGCGCTGCTCCTCGGTGGCGGGACCGCCGCAGCCGGCCAGCGCGGCCACCGTCAGCACGGACCCGGCAACAGCGTGGAAGATCGTTGTACGCATGCGCCGACTCTCGACCACAACTGTGTGGATCCTGTCAGGTGGCGGCGAGCCGGACGGCGTCGTGGACGCCGGCCGCGTACCGGTCCGGGTGCTCCCAGGCGGCGAAGTGACCGCCGTGGGCCTCCTCGCGCCACCCGCGGACGTCGAAGAACCGCTCGGCGAACTCACGGGGCGCGTTGACCAGATCCCGGGGGAAGACGGTGAACACCGCCGGTGGCGTGATGCGCGCCGGCTTGGGACCGGCCGCCACGTACGGCGTGAAGGACGTCCCGATGGCCCCGCTCACCCAGTACGCCGTGACCCAGGTCAGCAACTCGTCACGGGTGAAGACGGACTCCACGTCGCCGTCGCAGTCGGTCCACGTGCGCAGCTTCTCCACCAGCCACGCCGCCAGTCCCGCCGGCGAGTCGCCCAGCGCCGCGGCCAGCGTGTGCGGCTTGGTGGACTGCTCGTGCATGTAGCCACCTTCGCGGGCGTGCCAGTCCCGGCCGCGCTCCACGTAGTCCCGCTCGGTCTTCGACAGGTCGGTGGGCAGGCCGGCCAGGAAGTGGTGCTGGGACACGTCGGTCAGGTGCAGCGCCGCGACCCGCTCGGGGAAACGAGCGGCCAGCGCCTCGGCCACGTCGCAGCCGACGTCACCGGCCGAGACCACGTACCGGTCGTAGCCGAGCGCGGCCATCGTCTCGGCGACCGGGCCGGCCATGTCGTCGGCCGACATGCCGTGCCCGGGGACCGGCGTGGCGAACGGGTAGCCGGGCAGGGCGGGCGTGACCACGTGGTAGTCGGTGAGCAGCGGCAGGACGCGCTCGAAGCGCAGGACCGAGTCGGGCCAGCCGTGCAGCAGGAGCACCGCGGTGGCGCCGGCGCGCCCGGCGCGCTGGTGGATCGCCCGGGTGACGGGCGTCAGGGCCCAGGGCAGCTGCCGGATCCGCTCCTCGTGGACGCGCCAGTCGTACGAGTGCGCCCAGTGGTGCACGAGGTCGGCCAGGTAGTCCGGATCGGCGCCGCGCCGCCAGCCCCAGCCGCCGGGCAGCGGCACCCGCCGGTACGCCCGCAGCCGGGCCTTGAGGTCGTCGACGACGTCCTGGCTGGTGGCCTCGGGTGCGGCGGTCATCGTGTCCCTCCGGTGAGCGGGCCGAAGAAGGCGGTCAGGTCGGCGGCCAGCAGCTCGGGCTCCTCGTGCGGGGCGAAGTGGCCGCCGCTCGGCATGACCGTGTACCGGGTGAGGCGGTACCAGCGCTCGATCCAGCTGCGCGGTGGCGGGGCGCCGATCTCCGCCGGGAACAGCGCGACCGCGGTGGGGACCCGCACGGGTCCGCGATCGGCCAGCAGCCCGCGGTCGCCGTCGTAGTACGGCCGGAACGACGTGGAGATCGAGTTGGTGAACCAGTACAGCGAGGCCTGGGTGAGCAGGAAGTCGTCGCTGAACCGGCGGGACACGTCGCCGCCGCAGTCGCTCCACGCCCGGTACTTCTCGAGGATCCAGGCGAGCAGGCCCGACGGCGAGTCGGACAGGCCCTGAGCCAGGGTCAGCGGGCGCGTGCGCTGCTCGTGGGAGTAGCCGCCCTCGGTGACGTGCCACGCGGCCTTGGCCTGCACGTAGGCGCGTTCCTCGTCGGTCAGGTCGGCCGCGTCGTAGGTGGGCGGGTCCCCGATGGTCAGGACGTGGATGCCCGCCACCGCTTCGGGATGGGTCTGCCCGAGCCGGACGGTGACTCCGGCACCGAGGTCCTCGCCGTGCGCGCCGTACCGCTGGAAGCCCAGCTCGTCGTGCATCAGCCGGTGCCAGATCTCGTGGGTGGGCCGGATGTCGTCGGGGAACTCGGGGCGTTGCGGCGACAGGCCGAAGCCGGGCAGGGACGGCACGATGACGGTGAACGCGTCGTCGGGGCTGCCGCCGTACCGGGAGGGGGCGGACAGCCGCTCGGCCAGGCCGGTGAGTTCCAGGAAGGAGCTGGGCCAGCCGTTGGTCAGGACCAGCGGCAGCGCCCCTTCGCGCTCGGCGTCGTAGCGCAGGTAGTGGACCGGGGTGCCGTCGATGTCGGCGTACCGGGAGGGCAGCGCGTTGATGGCGGCCTCGTGCTTGCGCCAGTCGTAGCCCGAGGCCCAGTAGCCGACCAGTCGGCGCAGCTCCCGGCCGTCGGTGCCGGCCTCCCAGGCGGGGACCGGCCACGGGGTGGCCCACCGGGTGCGGCGCAGACGGTCGCGCAGATCTTCGAGGTCGGCGTCGGGGACGTTCATGGTTTCCTCCTCGCATCATCTCGACACCACCGAACGCTAATACTGGTGTCGTGTATCCGTCAACACCGGTAATCAGATATAGTGGTGTCGTGGCCACCTTGCAGCTGATCGAGGAGTTCCTGAACACGGTCGACGAGCGGACTTTCAGCCGGCACGGGGAGAGTCACGTCGCCGGCGAGCACCTGACGTCTCCGGCGGCGCTGGCCGAGTGGCTGGCGGCTCACGACCTGCCGAGCGCGGGGGCCGAGCCGCGGCCGGCCGACCTGGCCGCGACCGTCGCGCTGCGCACGGCTCTACGGCAAGTGCTCCTCGGTGAGGCCGACAGTGCGACGGTCCTGGCCGGCTATCAGTTGCATCTCGTCCCGGATGCGTCGAGCGGCCTGCGGATCGCCGCCGGGTCCGGCCGGCCGTGGCTGGACGTCATCCTCGAGACGGTGGCGCGGAGCGCCGCGCGCGGCGACTGGCCGCGGCTCAAGCTGTGTGTGGCGCCGGACTGCCACTGGGCGTTCCACGACACCTCGCGCAGCGGCCGCGGCCGCTGGTGCTCGATGGAGGTCTGTGGCAACCGCCACAAGACCCGCACCTACCGCGAGCGCCACCGGCAGGCCGGGTGACGCTCGCGGTCGGTGACGTCAGAGGTACGGGGTCTGCGTCAGCAGGTGAGCCTTGAAGCCCTCACCGACCCCGGGCTCCGGGGTGCCGGCCCAGTCCTTGATGAGCACGGCGCCGCCGGTGCAGCCCCACGGGTTCCAGGTCCAGGCCAGGTAGCCCAGCCCGTGCGCGTCGGCCCAGTCCACCAGCCGCTGCATGTACTCGAACGTGCAGGTGTCCTGGCCGAACTCACCCAGGACCACCGGCACCTGCGCGGCCACCGGCGCGATCTGGCTGTCCCAGCAGGCCTCGGTCACGCAGGCGTTGAAGCTGTACGCGTGCCACGACGCCGCGATGTTGTCCAGCGGGTCGTCCGGCTGGTACGCCGGCCACTCGCGCAGGTCGTTGGTCCACTCGAGCCCGCTGACCATCAGCATGTTGGTGGCGCCGGTGGCCCGTACCGCGTCGACCAGGTCCTGCATGCCGGCCACCTCGTACGCGATGCCGGTGCAGGTGCCACCGTCGCGCAGGCACTGCCAGCCCGGCGTCTTGTTCCAGTCGCTGGCGATCTCCGGGTACGGCTCGTTGAACAGGTCGAAGACGACCGCGTCGTTGCCCTTGAACGTGGTGGCCACGCCGGTCCAGAACTGGGGGGCGTAGCGCGCGTCCGGCACCGGCTTCTGGCAGGTCGCGTGCTCGTCCTTGCAGTGCCAGTCCGGTCCCGTGGTGTACGCACCCCAGGTCCAGTGCAGATCGAGGATCACGTTGATGCCGTTGGCCACCAGCAGGTCCACGTAGTCCTTGACGCCCTGCTGGTAGGCGGGGCCACTGGGCTCGCCGTTGACGCCGAGCCAGCACTCCTCGTTCAGCGGGATGCGGACGGCGTGGATGTTCCAGGTCTTCATGGCGTCGACGGACGCCTGGTCGACCGGGCCGGAGTCCCAGAGGCCCTTGCCCTGCACGCAGCCGAACTCGGCGCTGGAGCGGCTGACCCCCAGCAGCCGGTAGGTCCGGCCGTCCGTGGTGACGATCTTGTTGCCGGACACCTTGAGCTCGGGCGCGGGCCCGCTCGGCGGCGGGGTGACGGGCGGGGTGGTGGCCGGCAGGGTGCTCGGCGGGACCGAGGTGGGGCCCGGCGTCGCAACGATGGAACCCGTGCATTCGACGCCGTTGAGGGAGAAGGAGGCCGGCTTCGGGTTCGTGCCGCTCCACGCGCCGGTGAAGCCGATCGACGTGGACGCGCCGGTGCCGAGCGAGCCGTTCCAGCTCATGCTGGCCGCGGTGACCCGGGCGCCCGACTGCTTCCAGGCGGCGCTCCAGCCCTGGTTGACCTTCTGGTCGGGGCTCGCGAAGTCGAACGCCAGCGTCCAGCTGGTGACGGCCGAGCCGAGGTTGGTGATGGCGACGTCGGCGGCGAACCCACCGGTCCATTGGCTCTGCACCGTGTAGGTGACCGAGCATCCGGTGGTCGCCGCCGTGGCCGGCAGCGTGACCGTGGCCAGGGTGCCGGCGGTCAGCGCGGCGACAGCGCCGGCGGCCAGCACGGTACGACGAATTGTCATCTGATCTTCCGAATCCGTAGGCGGGTGAGTGTGGGAGCGCTCCCAGCAGCCTATTTTTGCGATTGATCAGAGTCAATGAACGGATCCCGGCCCCGCCGTCGGGCGGGGCCGGGATCAGGCGGTCACGCCGTGAGGCGCAGGTAATCCAGGTTGAAGCCGCCGGTCTCGCAGAACAGCGTCACGAGCTGGTCGCCCGCCACCAGGTCGACCGGCACGTGCACCGACTGGTACGCCGCCCAGCCACCCGTGTCCGGCACCGACGCCTTGGCCAGCACCGTCCCGGCCGGGTCACGCAGCGACACCGCGTCGGGAGCCACCGCGCCGGTGCCGTTGGCCACCCGCAGCTCCAGGTCGTAGCGGCCGGCCTGCGCCACGTCCACCCGGTAGGTGAGCCAGTTGCCCGGTGCCGTCCAGCCGATGTTCTTCCCGCCGCTGGCCGCCGGGTTGTTCTCGACGAACGACGCGCCGCCCTCGGTCCAGCCGTGCTGCGCGGTGTAAGACTCGGCCTCG
Organism: Actinoplanes sp. NPDC048967; assembly: GCF_040649415.1. NCBI lineage: Bacteria > Bacillati > Actinomycetota > Actinomycetes > Micromonosporales > Micromonosporaceae > Actinoplanes > Actinoplanes sp. NPDC048967. The sequence goes on along the minus strand of NZ_JBEZFL010000008.1, from coordinate 63,936 downwards.
ACCCGCACGCCGACCGGAGCGCCGTGCGGGCGGACGGTTACGTGCACGGTGACCTTGTCCGAGGCCGCGCCGTCGGTGACGAAGAACGTCAGGTCCTGCTCGCCGGCCACCGTCGGCCGCAGGGTCACCAGGCCGGTGCTCGCATCCACGGTGACCCCGTCGGGCAGGTCGGTCGCGTAGTAGCCGAGCCGGTCGCGGTCCCGGTCACCGGCCGAGAGCTGGATCCGCGTGGTGCCGTACTGGTCGGCGACCACGGCGGGGAGGTCGCGCAGCGTCGGCGCGTGGTTGCGGTGCGAGGACGGGACACGGGCGGTCCAGCGGTACGTCGCGTACGAGTTCGCCGGCACGGTCGTGGTGAACGACTCGCCGCCGAGCACGACGCGTACGGTGCGGTCGGCTGCCGTGCTGTTGCCCAGGACCGCCACGAAGCCGTCACCGCGGTCACGGAAGATCACGTTGCTCACGCCGCCGGCGGTGGCGCTGGACTCGACCCGGACGTGCTGCGGGCCGAGGTAGCGGGCGAACTGGCCGAGCGCGTAGAGCTCGTCGCGGACGGTGAACGTACGGGCCGTCGTGTCCACCTTGACCAGCCGGTTCGGCCACTTGGTGGTGCGGCCGACCTCGTCCCAGTCGATGGTGTTGTCGCGCGACGGCGTCCAGTGCAGTGTCCCGCCGTCCTGATCGGTGGTCTGCGCCCACAGCACGTACGACGAGGCGTCCAGCCGCAGGTAGCTCAGCACGGTGGCGGGGGACAGGTCGCTGGTCTCGGTCATGTGCACCGGCTTGCCGGTCTGCTCGTACGCGTCCCGCATCACCGCCGGGTCGCCCCAGTACGGGTGGAACGCGATGGCGTCACTGGCCGCCCGTACCCGGGGATCGTCGAAGATGCGGTGGTAGTTCTTGGTCGCGGTGCTGTTCGGGTCCTTCCAGTCCCAGAAGTTGAAATCGTGGACGTACAGCTCGGTGCGCAGCCGGTGCGCGGCCAGCTCCCGCTTGATGGCCAGGGCGAGCCGCTGCTGCTGGGCGATGCTGATGTCCATCGCCGGGTAGACCACGTCGATGCCGGGCTCGTTGAGCAGCGTCAGTGCGTCGATGCGGATGCCGTGCCGCGCGTACGCCTGCAGGTACTTCACGTAGTAGCGGGCGAAGACGTCGATCGCGTCGTCGCGCAGCTTGCCCACCTGGTAGTACTCGGTGGTGCTGCCCGGCTTGAGGGCGACCTCGCCGGTGAAGCGGTTGTTGGTCTTCATCCACGCCGGTGCGCTCCACGCGGAGGCGAAGAAGGTGGCCTTGGGGTTGTAGCGCTGGATCAGCTTGACGGTGTCGATGATGTGCGCGTCGACGTCGCGCTTGATCGAGAAGTACCGGAGGCCGAAGTCCTCGCCGACCCCGGCGGGCAGCTCGTCGTAGGACCAGAACGGCAGGTGCTCGATGAGGTCCGGGCTGCCGATGGTGAGCCGGAACCGGTCCAGGCCCGCGCCGGTCCGGGGATCGACCAGCAGGCGTACGGCCCGCTCGCGTTCGGCCGGGGTCAGCTTCCACAGATTGGAGACGCTCGTCTCGTCCAGGGAGAAGCCGACGCCGGTGTAGCGCTGCCGCTCCCGGCTCGGGTCGATCACGACGGTCGCGTCGGTGATCCCGCCGCGGTCGGGTCCGGTGCGGACACTCGGCAACGCCTGCCACGCGTGCGCCGCGCCGGCCGAGTAGGTGCCGGTCACGACACTGCCGCGTACGGGCCGGCCGGCCGCGGCGGGCAGGCCCGCGGCAAGCACGGTGCCCGCTGTCGTCACGACGGCGAGCGCCGCGCTGATGGATCGCCTCACGAGGCCTCCTGGGGATCGGGGGAGGGCTTTTATTACAAGGTGACTTTACTGTGCCGAGATCCAGCCGTGTCTATGGCGGCGTTCGACGCCCTCCAGCAGCAGGTCCAGGGCGAACTCGAACTCGAACTGGTCGTCGCAGCCCCCGCCGACGACCGAGTCCGCCGTGTGGGCCGCTGCCGTGGCGAGCTCGGCGACGTACGGGAACGCGCTCGCCAGCTGGGCCGCCATGGCCGCCGGGGGCGGTTCGGCGGCGGGCGCGGCGGCGAACAGCTCCTGGCTGAAACCGAGGATCCGGCTGCCCATCGCGTGCATGACGTGATGGGTGAGGTCGAGGGAGAGGCCGCCCTCGCGGAACAGGCCGATCATCGAGTTCAGGTAGGCCAGCACGGCCGGGGTCGGCGTGGTGCGGGACTCGATCACCTGCGCCGCCCAGGAGTGTCGCTGCAGGGCACTGCGGGCCGCGAGGATCCGCTGCCGGACGGCGGCTTTCCAGTCGGTGCCGGTGACAGGCGGATCGATCTCGCCGACGACGACGTCGACCATGCCGTCGAGCAGCTCGTCCTTGTTGGCCACGTGCTTGTAGAGCGCCATCGGCACGACACCCAGGTCCTGGGCGAGTTTGCGCATGCTGAGCGATTCGATGCCGGCGTCGTCGGCCAGTGCGACGGCTGCCCGCAGCACGCGTTCCCTGCTCAAGGGGGTGCGTTTCTCCATGGGCGGCTACCTCCGGGGCTTGACAGGTGTACGGCGTACACCCTACCGTCCAGGCAGTGGTGTACGCCGTACACCTGAACTGGGGAGGCGTCATGAAGGCGATCGTCCACGACCGGTACGGCCCACCCGACGTGCTGCGGTTCCAGGAGGTCGACAAGCCGGTGCCGGCCGGCCACGAGGTGCTGGTCCGGGTCCGCGCCGCCGCCGTCAACGCCCGTGACTGGCACTTCATGCGCGGCGATCCGTACCTCGCCCGGGCCGCGTTCGGCCTGCGCGCTCCCAAGGTGCGGATCCGCGGTACGGACTTCGCGGGAGTGGTGGAGGCGGTGGGCGGCGACGTGACCCGGTTCCGCGCCGGCGACGAGGTGTACGGCGAGGTCGAAGGGGCGTTCGCCGAGTACGTGAGCGTCCCGGACGACCTCGTGGAGCGGAAACCGGCCAACCTGAGCTTCGAGCAGGCCGCGGCGATCCCGCTGGCCGGCAACACCGCCCTGATGGGCCTGCGTGACGAGGCCCGCGTGCAGCCGGGGCAGCGGGTGCTCATCAACGGCGCCTCCGGCGGCGTCGGCACGTTCGCCGTGCAGCTCGCCAAGTCCTTCGGCGCGCACGTGACGGCGGTCTGCAGCCCCCGCAACGCCGAGCTGGTCCGGTCGCTCGGCGCGGACCACGTCGTCGACTACACCCGGGAGGACTTCACCCGGGCCGGGCAGCGCTACGACGTCGTGTTCGACCTGGTCGGCAACCGTTCCCTGGCCGACCTGCGCCGCGCCCTGACGCCTGCCGGCACGCTCGTGCTGTCCGGCGGTGGCGTGTCCGAGGGCGGCAGCCTGGTCGGGCCGATCGGCCTCGTGGTCAAGGGCCGGCTGCTGGCCCGCTTCGTCCGCCACCGGGTGACCACACTGGAGGCGGTGCCCAGCGCGGCCAACCTCGCGACGCTGCGGGAGCTCGCCGAGGCGGGCACGCTCACCCCGGTCATCGACCGCTCCCACCCGCTGAGCGAGACGGCCGAGGCCATCCGGTACGTCGAGCAGGAGCACGCCCGCGCGAAGGTCGTCCTCACGGCCTGAGGGGACCCCGGCGGGTCAGCTCTGCTGCTGCATGGACCACATCTGCCAGACCGTCGTACGCACCGACCGTGGCTGCTCCAGCACGACCCGGACGGCGTGGGCCACGTCCTCCGCGCGCAGGTAGTCGTCCAGCTCCGGTGAACCCTCCGTGCGGCCCGCGCCGATGGCGAACTCCGTGGCGGTGCCGGCCGGGCAGATCAGCGTCACCCGGGTGCCCTCCGCGCGCAGCTCCCGGTCCAGCGAACCGGCCAGGCCGACCTGGGCGTGCTTGGTGCCCGCGTAGACGGCCTCGTCGGCGCCGCCGCGGAAGCCCGCCACCGAGCTGACGATCACCACGTCACCGCCGTCGCCCTGCTCCCGGAAGCGGCGGACCGCCGACCGTACGCTCCAGACCGTGCCCAGGTAGTTGGTCTCCACCATCTCGGTGAGCTGGTCGTCGCCCAGGTCGAGGATGCCGCCGTACGCGCCGATCCCGGCGTTGGCCACCATCGTGTCCAGCCGGCCCCAGCGCTCGACCGCGGCCGCCACCAGCGCGTCGTTGTGGGCCGGGTCGCGGACGTCGCCGACCACCGGCACCACGTTGTCCTTGCCCAGCGCCTCGACGAGCTGCTCCAGCCGTTCCTCCCGGCGGGCACTCACCGCGACCCGGGCGCCCGCGCCGACCAGCGCGTGGGCGGTGGCGGCACCGATGCCGGCGCTCGCTCCGGTGACGGCGACGACCGTGTCGGCGAGGGAACGGGTGGGGGAGTACGGCATGGCTTCCTCCGAGCGGGTGACGGGCACGACCCCTCACGCTACGCCGGGATCACGCACTCCACGCGGCGTCGGTGCCGAACAGCTCCGTGAGCGCGGGTCCGCCGGACGGAGTCACGCGTACGGCGCGCCCGGTGCCGACCCGCGCGACCCAGCCCTGTCCCAGCAGGTACGCGCAGACCGTCGCCCCGGCGGTCCCGGCGACGTGCTCGCGCCGCTCGGTCCAGTCCAGGCAGCCCCGGACCAGCGGGCGCCGTGAGGCCCGGAGCGCCGGCAGCCCCTCCAGCCACCGCAGCCCGGCGGGGGTGAGGGCGAACCCGGCGGCGCGCGTGAGCAGTCCGGTGCGTTCCAGGGCGTCGGTGACCGCCACACCGAGAGCGCCGGCCAGGTGGTCGTAGCAGGTGCGACCCCGGGACAGGGCAGCCGAGGCGGTGACCGCGCGCAGGCTCCGGGCCGGTACGGGGGCCGGGGGCAGGTGGGCGGCGAGGTCCTCGATGAGGTGGGCCACCCGGGGGTCGGCCAGGCGCACGTACCGGTGGCGGCCCTGCCGTTGCTCGCTGAGCAGGCCCGCCGCGACCAGCTTGTGCAGGTGCCCGGTCGCGGTGGCCGGGGCCACCCCGGCGTGCGCGGCGAGCTCGCCGGCCGTCCAGGCCCGGCCGTCGAGCAGGGCCAGGCAGAACGCGGCGCGGGTGTCGTCGGCCAGCAGGGCGGCCAAGTGGGCCAGCGCGGGAGCGGTCATGCCGCCATTGTGCGGCGCTCACGCTTCGGCGCGAACCGAAGTGTCACGCCCAGGGCCACCACCCACAGGCCCCACGCGGTGCTGCCGACCAGGCCGGCCGCGTCCCACACCGGGAAGCCGGGCACCGCGGTGGCCAGTACGTCACCCTGGTTCAGCAGGTACAGCAGCGAGGCGCCGAGTCCGGCCCACCCGATCCAGGCCGGCAGCAACCGGCTGCGCAGCAGCACCACGCTGACCGTGACCGACCAGACGATCACCAGCACCTGTCCGAGATGCTCACCCAGCAGCGCGCCGCCGAACTGGTGCTGCGCGGTCCAGGCCGCCTCGGTCGCGGCCCGCACGACCGGATCGCCGGCGGCCCAGGTGTGCGCCAGCGGCGGCACGACGAAGACCCAGCGCAGGAAGCCGACCAGCGACAGCAGCACGGAGGCGGCCCCCACGGTGGTCGCGGCCCGCAGCGCCGGGTCGTCGCGGCGGCCCAGGGCCGCGGGGAGCAGCAGCAGGGGTACGCCGAGCAGCGCGTACGTCCAGGCCGTGGCGAACCAGGTCCAGACCAGTGCCGTCCCGCCCGAGTCGGCGGCGGCGAGCACGACGGCGGCGGGCTCGCGCAGGATGTCGGGCCAGTCGAAGGTCGACGACAGTGCGGTGGTGGCAACGGCGAAGGCGAGCGGGGCGCCCATCAGCAGCAGCCCGGTCACGGGGCGGAGATCCATCGGAAACCATCCCTGTACGGTGTGCAGTATTAGCGGACGGCCTAATGCTGTACGGTGTGCAGAGACAAGTCAAGGGGGTGTGGTGACAGATACCGGCCGGCGCAGACCGGGCCCGCGACGGGCGCTCACCGAGGACACCATCCTCGAGGCGGCCCTGGCCCTGCTCGACATCGGTGGCACCGAGGCGGCCTCGATCAGGCGCATCGCGGCAGCCGTCGGCGTGGCCCCGAACGCCGTCTACACGTATTTCCCGGACAAGAGCGCGGTCGTCGCCGCGCTGGTGGAACGGCTGCTCGGGGAGGTCGACCACAGTGTGCTCACCGATCAGCGGCGACTCTGGTCCGACCGGATCGAGGCGCTGGCTCTCGACCTGCGGTCCCGGCTGCTGACCCACCCCGGCGCCGTGCCGCTGCTGCTCAGCGGTCCGATGGACGGTCCGCACGCGCTGACGCTGGGCGAACGGCTGCTCGACGCCCTGGCCGACGGTGGCCTCGATCCGGCCGCCGCCGCCCGCGGCTCGTACGCGATCATCACCTACGTGCTCGGCGCGATCGCCCTGGAGGTGGCCGACGTGCCGCAGCCCGGTCCGCTGGCCCCGGAGCAGGACCGGATCGCCGGACGCCGGGCCGCCTTCGCCGCGGTCCCGGCCGAGGCCTTCCCCCGCACCGCGGCCGCCGCCGACGTCATGGCCGGCTACGTCGGCACCGGGCAGTACGTGTGGGGCCTGCGCCGCCTGCTCGCCGGTCTCCGCGCTCCCGACCTAGACTGAGGGTCATGGCGAGCTGGTACGAGTCGCACATCGACCGCAAGATCCGCGAGGCCCAGGAGCAGGGCCAGTTCGACAACCTTCCGGGCGCCGGCAAGCCGCTCAGCGACCACGGCCGGGAGTACGACGAGGACTGGTGGGTCAAGGACTGGCTGCGCCGCGAGGGTGCGACCGCCGGGGCGCTGCCGCCCACGCTGCCGCCCACGCTGGCGCTGCGCCGCGAGGCCCAGGATCTGCGCGACAGCATCGACCGGCGCACCTCCGAGGCCGACGTCCGCGCCTACGTCGCCGGGCTCAACGAGCAGCTGCGCAAGGCGCGGGCCGGCCTGCTCGACGGCCCGCCGGTGCTGCTGCCGCCGATCGACGCCGACAAGGCGGTCCGGGGCTGGCGCGAACGCCGCGCCGGCAAGGCCTCCTGAGACCTCAGGGGCGGCCCAGGCGGGGCATGACCATGCGGACCGCCACCGGGGCACCGGGGGCGCCGCCGGCCCGCGAGGCGTACTGCGGGACGCCGACGCAGGTGAAGATCAGGGTGGCCAGGTCGGTGGTCGCGCCGAGCAGGGCCGGGACCTCCGAGTCCAGGAAGGTCATGCCGCTGGCGCCGGCCCCGAGTGCGTACGCCGCCAGGTGCAACCGCCCCTCGACCAGCCCGGCCTCCAGCTGCGCCTCGCGGTAGCTCCGGTCGTCCAGCCCGGACAGTGCGGTGGCGGCGATCGCCACGTACGCCGCGTCGCCGGCCAGCCCCTGGTCCAGGGCGATACGCACCAGCTCGTCGCGCAGGTCACCGGCGCGCAGTGGATCGCTCAGGTTCGGCCAGCGGTAGAGGCCCGGCGTGACGTCGTCGACGCCGTGCACGGCCACCCAGTGTGGTACCCGGACCCCGCGCAGCGCCGCCGCCATCGGCCATTCCAGCGCCGCCCGGGACAGGGTGCGGGAGCGGTCCATCCGGCGCTGGGAGCCGCGCCGGCGGATCACCTCGTCGAGCGAATCCGACGGTGGCGGCGCCGGCAGCTCCGCCCCGCGCGGCCAGGGTTCGCCGAGCTCGTCACGGTCCCCGGCGCGCTGGGCCGCGGTGCACAACGGCAGCTCGACCCGGGGCAGCTCGCCCGGCACCGCCGGTCCGCCCGGCCCGATGGCCGGCTCGTCGTCGCCGAAGGTCAGCAGAGCCAGCGGATACTCGTGCACGCCGTCCGCGCCGACCAGGGTGCTGACCGTGGCGTCCGGGAACAGGGAGCGCAGCCGGGGCGACAGACCGGCGCTGTCGGCGGCGGCGGCGAGCTGAGCGAGCACAGTGCCGGCGTCCCAGTAGAGGTGGCGCCACCCGCGTTCGGCGTAGCGCCAGCCGGTCCGCCACGGGACACCGGTGATGATCAGTGTGGTGGCGGTGCCGCCGGCGGCCGGGCCCACTGTGACGAGGGCGTGCTGCTCCGGGTCGTACCAGTGCACGCCGTCCGGGATGCCGGCGACGCCGCGCGTGCTCGCATAGAGCTCCAGCGGGAAGCGGGCGCCGGCCGAGCCGGCGGCGCGGAACAGGATCCGGCGCCCGGCCCGCTCGGCCGTGCGGACGACCCCGGCGCCGAGGAAGAGCACCCGGCCCAGCTGGGCGGCGTCCAGCGGCCGGGCCGGAGCCGGTACGCCGGCCAGCACGGCCGTCGCGCCCACCCCCGGATCGTCGAGCTCCCGCGGCAGCGCGAGGCGGGGCGAGGTGCCCGGAAAGGCCTTGACCGGCGGCGGCAGCGTCGCCGGGTCGCTGGGTACGAGATCGTGGCGCACCCGGGGATCGTCGACGGGCACGTCCCACTCGCGTCCCGGCTCGTAGGAGGTCAGCCGGTGCAGCAGCCCGGCCCCGCTGTCGAGGTTCACGGAGCCATCCTGCCGGTTACCGCTTCTCGCTCACCTTCAGGGGCTCGCCCGTCAGGGTGTCGCAGCGGACGAAGGCCAGGTTGATCTGCACGTCGGTGAACCACAGGACCGGCAGCGTCAGCGGCGGCGGCGACTCCGGGGTGAACGTCACCGGGATGACGCCGAACAGCTTGCCCTTGAACGAGGGGGTGTAGAAGCGCACGGTGCCGTCGGTGGTGAGCTTGTTGCTCTCGATCAGGGTGGTGTGGCCGCCGACCTCCGGGATGGTCAGCTTGAACGGCTCGTTCACCGCCTTGGTCATGCTGAACTTCAGCGCGGCCAGCTTGCCCTTGGCCGTGTCCAGTTGCACCACTCCGTCGTAGGTGGAGTTGTACATGGTCAGCGAGGCGGTCTCCAGGGTGCTGCCCTTGGTCGACACCATGGGGACGTCGTCCGGGCCGGCCACCTTGAAGACGCGCGGACCCAGGCACGGGATGTCGCTGGAGCTAGGCGTCGGCGACGCCGAGCTCGGCGAGGTGCTCGGGGTCCCGGAGCCGTCGGGCCGGCCGGACGGGCCGGGGGCGGGCGAGGACGGCTCGCCCGACGGGGTCGCGGTGCCGGTCGGGTCCGGGGTGGCCGGTGGTCCGGTGGTCGTGCTCGGCTCCGGCTCGGGTTCGGCCTGCTCGTTGTCGCCGATGCCGAGCAGGTCCCCGACGCCGTCCACGAGCCCGTTCCAGCCGTCGACGATCGGGTTGCCGGTCCCGTCGCCCTCCTCCTCGGCCTCGGCATCACCCGAGGCCGAGGCGGAGGCGGAGGGCGAAGCGGAGGCCTTGGCCGTCGGCGTCTTCTTCGCGGCCGTACGGCTCGGCGAGGGCTTGGCCGAGGACTGGCGGGCCGCCTCCTTCTTGGCCGCGGCGGCCGGGCGCGACGGCAGGCCCTCGGGGCACTCGGGCTCGGCCCGGGCCGGGGTGTTGCTGCCGGCGATCAGCAGAGCGGCGGTCATCGCGAGCGGGACCAGCGTGATCACGAGGGTCTTGCGGTGCACGCCGTTGGACGGCCGGGGCGGCTCGGCCGGCGGGGGCTCGTCACCGGGGTAGCCCGGCTCGGCGGGGAACTGCTGGGCGGGCTCCGCCGGGCGCAGGGGCGCGGGCGCGCTCCGGTGGTCGTCCGGACCGCCGGTGAAGCCCGGCACGATCATGGTGGCCGCGGGGTCGTGCTGATGCTGGTCCGGCTCCTGCGGCGCCGAATCCTCGTCGTCGGTGTCGTGCGCCGCCGGGTCCTCGTCGGACGCGGCCGGGGCGGGTGCCTGCGGCCTGGGCCGGGTGGGTGCCCAGGCGAGCACGAGCGCGCCGCCGAAGATGCCGAGCAGCATGCCGAGTCCGAAGCCGCCGAGGTTCAGGCCGACCAGCGAGTAGACCGCGGTGAGCAGGCCGAGCACGCCGTAGAACAGGCGCTGTCCCGGGGTCACCCAGCTGAGCACGCCGGCCAGCACGAGCAGCAGCGGGAGCAGGTAGGACAGGAAACCCTCCGGCCCCATGTGGACCTCGAGATCGCCGAGGGTCAGGTTGGCGCTGAGGAACAGCTCCAGCCCGGCGATCAGGAGCAGCAGGCCGCCCCAGAAAGGCCTGCTTCGCCGCCAGCGGCGGAAACCGCCGTCCGACGCGTTGGTTGTTGCCACGTACTCCTCCAGAAAATCGTGCTGGGCCCCCCGGCATGGTGGAGGCCCGCGGCCGGTGATCTCCGCGGGCCTCGGGAACTACCTCAGAAGCACTCCGGTGGGTTGCCGTCCTTACCCGGGAAGTTGATCTTCAGGTTGAGCCCGGTCAGCGTGAACGTGCCGGCCGTGGTGGAGACCGCGGTCTGCTTCAGGTCGGTGATCACGACGCGGGAGGCCTCCTGGCCGAAGGAGCCCAGCGGGCCCTTGGCCTCAGGGCCGCCCTGACCCAGTGTCGACGCGTCCTGGCCGATGTTGATGTCGGTGAACTCCGCGTTGCCGTTGAGCTCGGACATGCCGATCAGCAGGTTCGTCGCCTTCGCCGGGGCGTTGGCGTCGCGGCCGGCCCGGATCGTCAGGCTGATCGGCGAGCCCGGGGCCCGTACCGACTGGCACAGGTTGTAGAGCTTCGCCGAGGCGATGCCCGACATGGCGACCGGGACGTCCTGGTCACCGCTCTTGGCGGTTTCCAGCTGGCCGCCGTACTGCGCGAAGCCGACGCCGTCGAGCTTGTCGGCCGAGATCTTGAACGGCTGGCCGGAGATGGCGAACGAGGCGGCGAACGCCCCGTTGGCCAGGCCGAAGACCAAGGCACCGGCGGCCGCGGTGGGGACCGCCACCGCTACGGCGAAACGGCGCCAGTTGGTGCGACCGTAGGCCGGATCGCCTTGCGCATCCTTCACGGATCCTCCTTGTGGGAACTACAACGGCTGCGACCGCACCGCCATGCGGCTCGCATCGCGGGCGACTCTAGGTCAACCGTTGGTATGCAGGCCCGTCGATGCGGCCGTCTTAACGTGCGGGAAATGTTGCCTCCACCTGCGGATGAGGACAAGAGCCTGGGCTACCGGCCAGTAACCGGTCGGCCGCAAGATCGATTACTGTCGGTCACCGCAATCGGGGTACGCCTCCGTGAGATGCGTCGCTAATGGACACATCGGTCGGCCCACAGCCCTGTGATCGTCACCACACGTACGCATGAGGCTGAAGTTACGGATCGGTAACAACTTTCAGGAAGCTCTCAGGTCTGTGCACTCAGCGTGCGTGCACCACCGGTTCAAGTCGCGGCAATACCTGCCGAACTAGGTCACGAGGGCTGATGCCGCCGTGCGGAGAGGAACGGGCGTTGAGTCGAGACGAGCACCAGCGCCTGGCCGCGTTGCACGAGTACCGCGTGCTCGACGCGCCCGCCGACGACGAGCTGGAGGCGGTCGTCCGGGTCGCCGCGATGGTCGCCGGGGTGCCCACCGCGACCCTCAACCTGATCGACGAGCACCGCCAGTGCCAGCTCACCACCGCGGGTTTCACCGGCGGTGACTCCGCGCGCTCCGACTCGATGTGCGCCCTGCGGTTCCAGGACGGGCAGTTCGTGCACGTCCGGGACGCCCGTACCGACCCCACCTACCGCGACAACCCGTGGGTGACCGGGGTGCTAGCCGACGTGCGGTTCTACGCCTCGGCTCCGCTGGTCACGCCGCAGGGACACGCGCTGGGCACGCTGTGTGTCTTCGACTCGGTGCCCCGGGAGCTGACTGGCGAGCAGATCGAGCGCCTGCAGGACCTGGCCGGGGTGATCCTCGCGCTGTTCGAGCGGCGCCGGCAGGCCCGCGTCATGGCCGAGCTGGCCGCCGAGGCGGAGGCCCGCCAGCAGTTCACCGACACCGTGCTGGACACGATCGACGTGGCGGTGGTCGCCGCCGACCGGTCCGGGCACCTCACCGTCTTCAACCGGGCCGCGCGTGACTGGCACGGCCTCGACGCCGACCCCTCGGTCGAGCCGGCGGACTTCGCCGAGCGCTACCGGCTGTTCCGCGCCGACGGGGCCACTCCACTGCCCAGCGAGGAGATCCCTCTGCTGCGGGTCCTGCGCGGCGGCGCGGTCAGCGACGCCGAGCTCGTCATCCGCCCCGACGACCGGCCGGCGCGGCACGTCGTCGTGGGCGGCCGCGCCCTCCCCGCCCCCGACGGCACACCGCTCGGGGCGGTCGTGGCGATGACCGACGTCACCGCGGACCGGGCCCAGCAGCAGGCCCTGCGGGAGGCCCACGCCGAGCTGCTGCGCTCCAACGCCGAGCTCGAGCAGTTCGCCGCGGTGGTGAGCCATGACCTCGCGGCGCCGCTGGCGGTCGTCAACGGCTACCTGGAACTGCTCGGCGACCACTACGCCACGGAGATCGACGCCCAGGGCCAGAACTGGATCGGGGCCACCGTGCGGGCGGTCGGCCGGATGCAGGCGCTCATCGAGTCGCTGCTGACCTACGCCCGGGCCGGCAGCGGCCCCTGCCGGCGTGCGGACGCCGACCTCGCTGAGCTGGTCGATCAGGTCCTGACGGACCTGCGGGAGACCATCCGCGACGGTGGCGCCACCGTCCGGGTCACGCCCCCGCGGATCACCCTGCCCTGCGACCCGACGCTGGTGCGCCAGCTGCTGCAGAATCTCATCGGCAACGCGGTCAAGTACCGCGACCCGGCCCGGGACTGCCGGATCGAGGTCTGCGCCCGGCGGCAGGGCGACGAGTACGTCGTCACGGTCCGCGACAACGGCATCGGCATCCCCGCCGACCAGCGCCGCCGGGTCTTCGAGATGTTCGCGCGCGCCGAGGCGGCCGGCATCGCCGGGCACGGTGTCGGGCTCTCCACCTGCGAACGGATAGTCACCCGCCACGGCGGCCGGATCTGGGCCGACGCCGCAACCGGCGGCGGCACCGCGATCTCGTTCACGCTGCCGGTCTCCCGCACCCCCACGGACGCCTGAGGTGGCCTCGGTGCGGGCCCGCGTCGACGCGGGCGTCATCGCGGTCCTGGTGCTGTTCATCGGCGTCGTGGTGACCCAGTTCGTGGTCAGCGACAACCTGCAGAGCCGCCACGAACGGCGGGTGGCCCGGGTCGAGGCCGCCCGCGACGCCAACACCGCGGTGCTGCAACACATGACGGACGCCGAGACCGGCGTACGGGGCTTCCAGCTCACCGGCGACAAGCGCTTCCTGCAGCCGTACGACCAGGGGCGCGTCGGCGCGTTCACCTCCTTCGACGAGGTCGCCGCCCGGACCACCGACCCGACCGTGCGACGGCTGCTGACCGCCGAGCGGGCCGCCGCGTCCCGCTGGCTGTACGCGTTCGCGTACCCGGTCGTCAACGCCGGGGTGGCCGATCCCGGCTACTCGCAGACCGGCCGGGGCAAGGAGCTGTTCGACGATGTCCGTGCCGCCAACGCGGCTGTGGCCGAGGCGCTGCAGGCCGACATGCGCCGGGTCAACGCGGCGGACCGGCGCGCCGCGCGGCTGGCCCAGATGCTGTTCGCACTGCTCGCCATCGGCTTCCTGGCCGTCACCGTGGCCCTCGCCGCGGTCGCGCGCCGGCTGCTGCTGGCCCCGCTGGAGCACATGCGGATGACACTGCAGCGGCTGGCCGCCGGGGAGCTGTCCGCCCGGGCGGTGCCGGCCGGACCGGCGGAGATGCGCGCCGTCATCGGCACGCTGAACCGGCTCGCGGCCGAGACACAGCGGCTGCTCGCCGAGGACGACGCCCGGGTCGCCAGCACCGAGTTGCGCCAGGCGGTGGCGCTCGCCCTGCGGGAGACCTGTGATCCCGCCGCGACCGCCTGCCGGGTCGCCGAGCTCGTCGGCCGCGCGCTCGGCGCCGACGCGGTCCACAGCCGGATTCCCGTCGGCGGCACCGACGAGGTCGACGTGCGCTGGCCGGACAACGCGCCGCCGATGCCGGACTGGACCGTGCGGGAGGTTCTGGCCGGGGAGGCCGGCGCCGTGCGGCTCGTGCCGGACGTCGCGGGCGGCGTGGCCGTGCCCATCGGCGGCGACGCCGACTGCCCGCCCGGCTTCATCCACGTCGTACGCCCCGACCAGCCGGACTGGACCGCCGACGAGCGGCGCCTGCTCGCCGCCGTGGCCCGCGAGGTCGACCACACCGTGCGCCAGCAGCGCCTGCAACGCCGCCAGGCCCGGCTGATCACGGAGCTTCGGGTGCTCGACGAACGCAAGGACGCCTTCGTCGCCACCGTGACCCACGAGCTGCGTACCCCGCTGACCAGCATCCTGGGCTACACGGAGATGCTGGCCGACGGCGACGGCGGGGACCTGTCCCCGCTGCAGCAGCGCGGTGTCACCGCGATCCTGCGCAACGCCCACCGGCTGCAGGAGACAATCGCCGACCTGCTGCTGCTGGACCGGGCCAACAACACGGTCGGCGCGGCCACGGCCCGGGTGGACCTGGCCGAGGTGATGGCGGCGCTGCGGACCGAGTTCGAGCCGGTGGCCCGCGGCCGCGACCTCAGCCTGACCGGGGAGGCCGAACAGGTCTTCGTCGACGGCGACGCCCGGCAGCTCGAGCGGGCGCTGCGCAACCTGCTGGACAACGCGGTGAAGTTCACCGGGCCCGGCGGGGCGGTCGCCTACCGGCTGCGGGCCGTGGACCGCGCGGCGGTGCTGACCCTGACCGACACCGGGATCGGCATCCCCGAGGGCGACGTGGCCGGCCTGTTCACCCCGTTCCACCGGGCGGCCAACGCGATGGACCAGGCGGTGCAGGGCTCGGGCCTGGGACTGGCCATCGTGCGCAACATCGTCGCCGAGCACGGCGGCTCGGTCACCGCCGAGTCCCGGCTGGGCCAGGGCAGCACCTTCACCGTCACGCTGCCGGCCGCCGAGGCACCGCGCCCGGCCTGAGCCGTCATCGGGGCCGGCGGAACGCCGCCCTGAGCTGACCACCGGCGATCAGCACCAGAGCCGCCGACCAGAACCCGCGCCCGCTGGGCACGGCAACCTGCCCGCAACCGGACCGGGCACCGGTTCGCACCGCGGCGGGCCGATGCTGATCTCACCCCCGAAACAAGGAGATCTCCCGATGCGTCTGCGTCGTACTGCTGTCGCCGCCCTGCTGGCCGCCGGGATCGTCGTTCCCGCCGTCGGTACGGCCGCCACCGCCTTCGCCCAGCCGGGCGGTAAGCCGGTCTCCGCGCAGAAGGCGCACCCGAAGCCGAACAAGACCAAGAAGCCCGTGCGGACGCCGTTCGCCGCGTCCGGCAAGGTCACCGCCGTCGACGCCGCCGCGGGCACCGTGACGCTGCTGGCCAGCGGCGGCACCAAGGACGTCCGCAGGCAGACCGTGACCGTCGCCGTGCCCGGTAACCTGCGCGTGGTCGTCAACGGCAAGCGCACCACCCTCAAGACGGTCGCGGTCGGCGCCAGGATCACCGTCAACGGCATCCGGGTCGGCACCGCCTACACCGCCACCAAGGTGTCGGTGACCCAGAAGAGGAGCCCGGTGGTCAAGCCGACCCCCACGCCCACCGTGTCGCCCACCCCGCAGCCGACGCCGCCGGCCGACGACACGCCGGCCGAGGACATCCCGGGCGACGACACTCCGGACGACGACACCCCCACGGCGGAGCCCACGCCCACCACCAGCCCGGAGCCGGACGAGGACCCCACCCAGGACCCCGAGGACGAAATCTCCGACGACTTGTCCGCCTGACACCGTGAAACGCCCCGTTCCGCACCCCGGAGCGGGGCGTTTCCGCTGAGCGTCGATACTCCCCGTGAGACCGTCGAGGGACGGATCACCGTCGGGAGGGACCAGCCGTGACCTACGTGACGTCGCCGCATTCCGGCGACACGCCCGGCGATTTCGGGCGCGACCTGCTCAGCAACCTGTACTACCAGCGCGGCACGACCCTGGAGTCGGCCAGCGCGCAGGACGCCTACCACTCGCTCGCCCTGACCGTGCGGAACCGGCTCGTCGACCGCTACATCCGCACGGCGGCCGCGCACTACCGGGCCAACCCCCGGTTCATCTACTACCTGTCGGCCGAGTACATGCTCGGCAAGCAGCTCGACCAGAACCTGCTCTACTCCGGCACCGAGGACAGCGCCCGCCGCGCGCTGGAGGGCCTCGGGCTGTCCAGCGCGGACCTGGACGCCCTGGACGTCGAGCCCGGCCTGGGCAACGGCGGCCTGGGCCGGCTCGCCGCCTGCCTGCTGGACGCCATGGCGACCCAGGACATCCCGGCGGTCGGGTACGGCATCCGCTACGACTTCGGCATCTTCAAGCAGGCGTTCCACGACGGCGGCCAGGTCGAGCGGCCCGATGACTGGACCTTCTACGGCAACCCGTGGGAGTTCCACGCCTCCGACGACCAGCAGACGGTCGGCTTCTACGGCCACGTCGAGCCCCTGGAGGGCTTGCGCAGGAGCTGGGTCCCGGGCGAGGTCGTGCTGGGCGAGCCCAGCCACATGCTGGTGCCCGGGTACGGGACCGCCACGGTCAACATCATCCGGCTGTGGCGCGCCCGCGCCGCCCGGGAGTCCTTCGACCTGTCCCGCTTCGGCGCCGGCCAGTACGGCGAGGCGGTCGAGGAGATCGTCCGCTCGGAGAACATCAGCAAGGTGCTCTACCCGGACGACAGCACCGAGCTCGGCCGCGAGCTGCGCCTCAAGCAGCAGCACTTCCTGGTCACCTGCGCGCTGCGGGACATCGTGCGGCGGTTCCGGCTGCGCAACAACGACTGGGACGACTTCGCCGGCAAGGTGGTCATCCAGCTCAACGACACCCACCCGGTGATGGCCATCGCCGAGCTCATGCGGATGCTGGTCGACGAGGAGGGCCTGGAGTGGGACCGGGCCTGGTCGATCACCCGGCGGGTGTTCGCGTACACGTGTCACACGCTGTTGCCCGAGGCGCTGGAGACCTGGCCGGTGGCGCTGGTGCAGCGGCTGCTGCCCCGGCACATGGAGATCATCTTCCTGATCAACCACCTGTTCCTGCAGGAGGTGGCCGCCCGCTACCCGGGTGACGACGCCAAGCTGCGGGAACTGTCGATCATCCAGGAGGGCGGCGAGCAGCGGGTCCGGATGGCCCACCTGGCCGTGGTGGGCAGCTCGGCGGTCAACGGCGTCGCGGAGCTGCACTCGCGCCTGCTGGCCGCCACCACTCTGCGCGGCTTCGCCGAGCTCTGGCCGGGACGCTTCCACAACGTCACCAACGGCATCTCGCCCCGCCGGTTCGTCCGGCTGGCCAACCCGCGGCTGTCCGACCTGATCAGCCGGCGGATCGGCGGCCGGGAGTGGCTGACCGACCTGGACCGGCTGGTCGAGCTGGAACCGGCCGCCGACGATCCCGGCTTCCGCGAGCAGTGGCGCGAGGTCAAGCGGCGCAACCGCGAGGAACTGGCCCGGCACGCGCTGGCCGCGACCGGCGTGGCGATCGACCCGGACGCGCTCTGCGACGTGATGATCAAGCGGTTCCACGAGTACAAGCGGCAGCTGCTGCGGGTGCTGCACGTCGTCGCGCAGTACCACCGGATCCGCCGGGACCAGGTCCAGGACGTGGTGCCCCGCACGATCGTGTTCGGCGGCAAGGCGGCGCCGGGCTACTACGCGGCCAAGCGGATCATGCGCCTGGCCAACACGGTGGCCGACCTGGTCAACCAGGACCCGGTCGTCTCGCCGTACCTGAAAATGATCTTCCTGCCGGACTACAACGTCTCCCGGGCCCAGCTGATCATCCCGGCCGCGGACCTGTCCGAGCAGATCTCGCTGGCCGGCAAGGAGGCCTCCGGGACCAGCAACATGAAGCTGGCCCTCAACGGCGCGCTCACCATCGGCACCCTGGACGGCGCCAACGTGGAGATCCGCGACCGGGTCGGCGCGGACAACTTCTTCCTGTTCGGACTGGACACCACGGAGGTGGACGCGGTCCGGGCCCGGGGTTACGAACCGCGCGCCTACTACGACCGGGACGCCGAACTGCGGGAGGTGCTCGACACGGTGGCCCACTACGACAAGGAGATCGTGGACGACCTGCTGAACCGCGACGAATACCTCACGCTGGCCGACTACCGGGCCTACGTGGACTGCCAGGACCGGGTGGCCCGGGCCTGGCGGGACCGGGAGGGCTGGACCCGCAAGTCCATCCTCAACACGGCCCGCAGCGGCTTCTTCTCCTCGGACCGCACGGTCCGCGACTATTGCCGCGACATCTGGCACGTGACCCCGCTGCCCATCGACGGCTGAGCCTGGCCGCAATCATGAGCGCTACTCATGAAAGTGCTGACAAATTCCACTGTGCCCGCCCCGGGTGACGGTCCAGGCTGGAAACGGCCGAACCGCTACTCACCGTTCGGGGGGCGTCATCCTTCTTGTGATCGCCGCAGTTGTGCTCAGCGCCGTGCTCGGCTATCTGATCAATCAGCTGCCCGGTATCCAGAGCTGGTCGGTGGCCGCGCGGGTGACGCTCTTCCTCGCGGTGGTCGCGGCTTCGTCCCTCGTCGCGGCGGCCACCAGCGCGGCCACCGAGAACAAGGAGGCCACCCCGGTCCCGAGCCCCACTACGAGCTCCTCGGCGCGCCCGCTGAGCCTGAGTGAGTACATCGCGAAGTGGCGCGCCGGGCCGGTGAAGCTGACCGTCGAGCACTACAACGCCTGGGTGATCCGGAAGAACAGCAAGGACGTCAAGGACTGGACGGAATTCGACATGCGGTTCAGCGTCCGCAACGAGACGACCGGACCGCTCGACCTCGGGGAGGCACCGACGTCGCTCGTGCTCGTCAGAAACGCCGTCTATCCCGCTGACGACACCTTCACCGACAACCAGCGATCGATCGCCGAGGTTCCGGCCGACTGGAACCTCTACGGCGTGGGGTTCGACAACGTGCCCGACTATGTCAGCGTCGGCGACAAGAAATACGACATCTTCTGGACCGGGTCCACGCTCAAGGTCGCCGACGAGTTCACCTCCTCCAGCACCGCGGGCAATGGCATCTCGTATCAGATGCCCGCGCCGGCGAAGGCGGTGAAGGGGGAGCTCGACGCGATCCCGCCGAGCTCGGTCAACGTCATCGGAGCGGCCTGGCTCGGCACCGACGGGCTGGTGCAGGGGTTCACGCCGATCTCCGAGTGGAAGGGTCCCAACTCGATCGACTCCTTCATCGCGGGGTGAGCGCCGCGGCTGGTCAGGTCGGCAGCGCGAGGTCCAGACCGAGCCAGCTCGCCAGGTCTGACACCTCGTCCCGCACAGCGGTGGTCATCGCCGGGGTGAAGGGCACGTCCTGGTGAATGGCATGGACCCGGAACACCCCCGCCCGGCGGTCCGCGGCGGCGTCCAGCTTGCCCACCAGCCGGTCGCCGTCCAGGATCGGCATCGCCCAGTAGCCCCAGCGGCGCTTCGCGGCCGGTTTGAACATCTCCAGCTGGTAGTCGTACTCGAACAGCTCGGTCAGGCGCCGGCGGTCGTAGACCAGGCGGTCGAGCGGGGACAGCAGGGCGACCCGGCCGGTGAAGCTCTGATCCAGGTGCCGGGGGTCGACCCGCCACCGGCCTTTCACACCCTCGACGGTCGCCGGCTCGCCCGCGGCGCCCACGTCGTCGGGCTCGCTCGGGCTCTTCGGCGCCTTCGCCCGGGCGATGCCCAGCGCGCCGAGGCGGCGTTCGTCGCGGCGGCGCAGCGCCTCCTCGTAGGGCACGACGTCGTCCGGATAGACCCGCTCGGCCAGGTCCCACAGCCGGTCGGGGCCACGCCGGCCGGCCGCGGCCACCTCGCCGCGCTGGACCAGGAAGCCGAGCAGTTTCGTGACGTTGCGGTTGTCCGTCCAGCCGGAGGAACGCCACGGGATCTCGCAGGTGTCCGGCAGCTCGCGGGTGATCAGCGGGCCGTCGGCGCGCAGCCGGTGCAGGATGTCGAGCCGGCAGCCGTTGTTGGCGTCGACCCATTCCCGCAGGTCTTCCTGCCACTCGCGCAGCGGTGGCCGGCCGGGCCACTCGGCCATCTCGGTCCGGTACAGCGCGATGTCCTCCGGCGGGCGGACCATGCCGTGCAGCTCCAGCAGGGTCTGCTCGTCGAGGGCGTCACGCAGCTGCCCGGGCCGGTAGGCCGAGCCGAGCCGGCTCCACAGCACCAGGTCGGCGCTGGGCGCGACGGCGGTGGCCGGGTCGTTCTGCAGCAGCGTCAGGCGCCGCACCACGTCGAACAGATCGGTCGGTGAGCGCGCGTCCAGCAGCTGGGCGCGCACGGCGATGCGGCGCGCATCGGCCCGCGACAGCTTGTGCACGGTCATCGCCCGACCCTAAGTGCCGGGTACGACAGAAGGGCCCGGAACCGCCGCAGCGGTCCCGGGCCCCTTGTGCGCCTCGGGTCAGCCCTTGACACTGCCCGCGAGCAGGCCGCGGACGAAGTACCGCTGGAGCAGCAGGAAGATCGTCACCGGCACCAGGATCGACACGAAGGCGCCTGCCGACAGCAGGTGCCAGGCCGTGCCGCGGGTGCCGCTGAGGTTGGCCAGCGCCACGGTGATCGGGGCGACCGCGTCGCCGCCGCCCGCGAAGGTGAGGGCGACCAGCAGGTCGTTCCACACCCAGAGGAACTGGAAGATGCCGAACGCGGCCAGGGCCGGTCGCAGCAGCGGCAGCAGCACCCGGAAGAAGATCGACACGTGTCCGGCGCCGTCCACCCGGGCCGCTTCCAGCAGGGTGGCCGGGATCTCCCGCATGAAGTTGTGCAGCAGGTAGATCGCCAGCGGCAGGCCGAAGATGGCGTGCGAGATCCAGATCGTCCAGAAGGTGTTGGCCAGGCCCGCGTCCACGTACAGCGTGAGCAGCGGGATCAGCGTCACCTGCAGGGGCACGATCTGCAGCGCGAAGATGATCAGGAACAGGATGTTGCGCCCGGGGAACTTGATCCAGGCGAACGCGTACGCGGCCAGCGCGGCCAGGCACAGCGGGATGAGCACCGAGGGGATGGTGATCACCAGCGAGTTCACGAAGAACGAGCCGAGCCCGGCGCCGCTCTCGGCGTCCAGCACGGCCTTGTAGTTGTCCATGGTGAACGTCGGGTCGGAGAAGAAGGTCCACCACCCGGTCGTCTTGATCGCCCGCTCGGGGCGGAACGACGACACCAGCAATCCGAACGTCGGCAGCGTCCAGAGCACCGCGATGACCAGGGCCGCGAGCGAGGCCCAGGGTGAGGTCAGCTTCTTCTTGGCGACCGCCGCCGCGTTCGGCTTGTCCGGGGTCAGCGGTGGCGTCGTGGTGACCGGCGTGACGGTGGTCATAGCGCCTCCGAACTGCGGATCTGCCGGATGTTGTAGGCGACGATCGGGATGACCAGCAGGAACAGCAGCACCGCGAGGGCCGAGCCGAGGCCCTGGTTGTCGCTGCGGAAGCTCTGGCTGTAGAACTCGTTGGCGATGACGCTGGTGTCGAACTGGCCGCCGGTCATCGTGCGGACGATGTCGAAGACCTTCAGCGTGCCGATGCCGATGGTGGTCAGCACGACCACCACCGCCGGGCGGATGGCCGGCAGGGTCACGAAGCGGAACATGCCCCACGGGCCGACGCCGTCGAGGCGGGCGGCCTCGATGATGTCGTCCGGGATGGCCTTGATGGCCGCCGACAGCACGGTCATCGCGAAGCCGGCCTGGATCCAGATCATGACCACGATCAGCAGGAACGTGTTCAGCGGCGAGTCCACCAGCCACTGCTGGGGGCTGCCGCCGAGCCAGACCAGGACCTGGTTGAGCAGCCCGATCTGCTTGACGTTGCCCTGGTCGGGGCGGAACTCGTAGACGAACTTCCAGATGATCGACGCACCCACGAACGAGATCGCCATGGGCAGGAACACCAGTGCCTTGGCGAAGGACTCCATCTTGGCCTTGTCGACCAGGATGGCGTAGAGCAGGCCGACGGCGGTGGCCACGAACGGCGTCACCACGACCCAGAAGACGGTGTTGCGCAGCACCGTCAGCTGATCGCTGTCGGTGAAGATCGTCTTGTAGTTGTCCATGCCGATGAACGCGCTGCCGGCCGCGTCGAAGAACGACTGGTAGATGGTGCGGACACCCGGATAGACCAGCCCGACCAGCAGCATGAGCAGCGTCGGGGCGAGATAGGAATAGGCGACGATTTTGTCACCGCGGCGGCCGCCGAAGCGCCCCGCGATGAACAGGATGATGCCCACGACCGCGGCGAAGAGAAGGATCGCAGCGAACATCTGCGTGAACTTCTCGGCGGTGGTGTCGGCGGTGTCGAACACGCGACCCGTACCTCCTCTGGAGAGCGGCGGGGCCGGTCGCCTTGCGGCGACCGGCCCCGGGTGAAGATTCAGATCACTTGGGCCAGGCCTTCTCGATGTTGTCCACCGTCACCTTGGTGTCCTGTCCGGTGATCCAGCTCGTCGTCTGCTTCCAGTAGGCGTTGGAGCCCACGGCGGCCGGCATCTGGTCCGAGCCGTCGAAGCGGAAGACAGTGTTCGGGTCGAGCAGGATCGTCGCGGCCAGCTTGTCGATCGGGTTGCTCAGGTTGTTCGGGTCGATCTTCTTGTTGGCGCTGACCCAGCCCTGGGAGGCCTTGGCCTTGATGTTCGCCCAGGTGTCGGTCGACAGGTACGTCTGGAAGGCCTTGACCTCCGGACGGTCCGCGAACGCCACGTTGAACTCGCCACCACCGAGCACCGGCTTGTCCGTGGCGGTCTTGCCCGGCAGGTAGAACGCGAAGACGTCGCCGTCCTCGGCCACCTTGGTGCCCTTGGGGAAGTTCGCCGCGTAGAAGCTGGCCTGGCGGTGCAGCGAGCAGGTGCCCTCGAGGATGGGCAGGCCGGCGTCCTGGAAGGTGGTCGTGGCGATGCTCTTGACGTCGCCCAGGCCACCGTTGACGTACGCCGGGTTCTTCAGGTAACCGCCGACCGCGTCCAGCGCCGCCGTGGACTCGGGGCCGTTGAACGGGATCTCGTGCTTGACCCACTTGTCGAAGGTCTCCGGGCCGCTGAGGCGCAGCATCATGTCCTCGTGCCAGTCGGTGAGCGGCCAGCCGGTCGCCTCACCGCTGCTGATGCCCGCGCACCACGGCTTCTTCTTGTCCGCGACCATCTTGTCGGTCAGCGTCTTGAGCTCGTCGAGCGTCGTCGGCACCGTGTAACCGGCGTCCTTGAACTCGCTCGGCGAGTACCAGACCAGCGACTTGACGCTGGCCCCGGAAGGCGCGCCGTAGAACTTGCCGTTGACGGTCGCGTACTCCTTCCAGTTCTTGTCCCAGAACTTGTCGACGTTGGCGGCGACCTCGGCCGGCGCCTCGACGGCCTTGCCGGTGGCCACGAGCTGCTGGAGCAGGCCGGGCTGCGGCACGATCGCCAGGTCCGGCGGGTTGCCCGCCTTGGCGCGGACCAGGATCTGAGTCTCGAAGGCCTTGTCGCCCTCGTACTTGATGGTCACGCCGGTGCACTGCTCGAAAGGCTTGTACGAGTCCTTGTACGCCTTGTCCTCGGGCGTCACGATGCCCGTGTAGACCGAGACCGTCTTGCCCTTGAGGTCTCCGAACGAGCTGAACTGCGCGCAGTCGATCGACTGCGCGGCCGTGTTGGAATCGTCGTCCGAGTCGTCACTGCCGCCGCAAGCAGCCAGGCCGAACACCAGGCCGATGCCCAGCGTGCCGGCGAGCGCGCTCCTGAAGCGCGGGCTATTGGATTGACCGAACATACCTCTCCCTATCTCACATCACGCCGGGGCGTGACATCACCGTCACCGTCTCCGGTTCCCCCGGTTGCCAGTCAAGAGGTGGAAACGGTGTTTCGCAATGTTTCCGCTTGATCAACCGAGTAACGATTCGGCACCGGGCCAGGGGAGACCTTAAACGGTTAAGAAAGCTAACCGTAAAACGGGCCGCGCACCGGTCTCACCCCGGGCGTGCACCCGCACCGCTACCGCGTACCGGTGTAGTGAGTGGGCGCGGCGTGGCCGTGCCGAGCCCGAACGCCCGCAGGAGGATCGCGATGCCACCCGAGCGGTCCGGCTCGTTGCCCCGTACGGTCGCGTCCGACCCGGTGGTGCTCACCCTGGCCGGGGTGTCCCTGGCGGTGATCGGCTGGCTGCTCTGGGGGCCCGGCGGCATCGCGTTCCACGTGCTGCTGCGCGCGTGGCTGGGGCCAGCGCTCAATCTGGTCCTGCTGGCCGGCGCGGTGCGGTTGGCCCGCCGGTCCGGGCGCGACGCCGCGGACCGCCGGTTCTGGCGGGCCATGACGGCCATGGGCGCGCTTCTGCTGACCGGCCACCTCGGCCGGCTCGCCGGCGCGTTGCGGAACCCCGACGCCGGTGCCGTGCCGACCGGCCAGTTCCAGAGCGTCTGCGTGCTCGCGGGCGTCACCGTGCTGGTGGTCGCCGCGCTCACCCACCCCCGCCCACCGGCGTCCAGCCGGGTCCGGCTGCGCTACCTGCTCGACACCACCGCGGTCGGGACCGCCGCCGTCGTGGCCATCTGGTTCATGGCCGACCGCTCGGCCGCCCTGGGTGTCAGCTCGGCCGCGTCCATGGCCGCGGTCGCCATCGCCGTCGTGACCACCTTCGCCGTCATCCGGCTCGTCATGGGCGGGCACAGCCCGATCAGCTCGGCCACGGCGGCTCCGCTCGTCGTCGCCGCGGTGGTCCAGTGCGTCAACGGCGGCGTACTGCCGGGCAGCGCCGGGTGGCGTGCCCAGCTGGCCCTGCAGATCACCGCTGTCGCCCTGGTCAGCGTGGCCCCCAGGGTGCAGGAACTCGCCGACCGGACGGCCGCGGGCCGGCCCGCGCGGCGCCGCCGGACCTACAGCGTGCTGCCGTACGCCATGCTCGGGCTCGTCTTCGCCGTCCTGCCCGCCGTGCTGCCGTCCGGGCTGAGTGCCACCGCCCAGGTCGCGCTCGGCGGCCTGCTGGTGAGCACCGCCGTCGTGGTGGCCCGGCAGCTGCTCACCTTCGCCGAGAACGAGTCGCTGGTCCGGCGCTCCGACGCCGGCCTGGAGACGTTGCGCCGGCAGGAGGAGCGCGTCCGGCTGCTGCTGGAGTACTCGACCGACATCACCTCGCTGATCGACCACACCGGCGCGATGGTCTACCTGACCCCGGCCACCCGGATGCTCGGCTACGAACCGGGCGAGATGCTCGGCGTCCGGGTGATCACGCTGATCCACCCGGACGACCTGCCCGCTCTGCTCGGCGACCTGCAGCAGCTGATGGCCACGCCCGGCGCGACCTTCACCTACCAGGCCCGCTACCGGCACAAGGAGGGCTCCTGGCGCTGGCTGGAGGTCACCAGCCGCAACCTCACGCACGAACCGAGCGTGGCCGCCGTGGTGAGCAACGCCCGCGACGTCACCGACGCCCGCGAGCTGCAGGACCGGCTGCGGCACGAGGCCACCCACGACGCGCTCACCGGGCTGGCCAACCGGGTGCTGTTCGGCCGCCGGCTGACCGCGGCGGTCGGCGGCGGGGTCGCGCTGCTGCACATCGACCTGGACGGTTTCAAGCCCATCAACGACACGTACGGCCACCACGCCGGGGACGCCGTGCTGGTACGCGTGGCCGAGTGCCTGCGTGCGGCGCTGCCGGACACGGCTGTCGCGGCCCGCCTGGGCGGCGACGAGTTCGCGGTGCTGCTGCCCGGGGCCGGCACCGACACCGCCGATGCGGTCGCCGAGCGGTTCCGGGCCGCCCTGGCCGAGCCCGTCGAGGTGGACGGGCACCGCCTGACCATCGGCGCCAGCGTCGGCGTGGTGGCCGGCACCGGGGTCGATCCGGAGGCCCTGCTGCGCCGCGCCGACGAGGCCATGTACCGCATCAAGCACGCCGCCCGGCGCTGACCGGCACGCCACCCGGCGCTGACCGGCACGCCGCCCGGCGCTGACCGGCACGCCGCCCGGCTCTGACCGGCACGCCGCCTCAGGGCAGCCGGGCGCGCAACGCGTACCCGAAGCCGCGGTGCGTCGCGATCAGCGGTGGGCCGAGTCGCTCCAGCTTGCGGCGCAGCGACGCGACGTGGGCCTCGATGAGCTCGTGCCCGCTGCCCGGGACGTCCGGCCAGACCCCGGCCCGGATCTCGTCGTGCGACAGCACCCGGCCCGGATGGCGCAGCAGCAGGCGCAGCAGCTCCCGCTCGGACGGTGACAGCGCCACCGGCTCCCCGGCCCGGCGCACCTCGCCGGTGTCCTGGTCCAGCTCCAGGTCGGCGTAGCGCAGGACCCGGTTGCCCGGCGCGTCGGCCAGGCGTCGCAGGGCGGCGTGCACCCGGGCCAGCAGCACCTCGACGTCGAACGGTTTGGTGATCCAGTCCTCGTCGCCGTAGGCCAGCTCGGCGACCAGGTCGTCGCGGGTGTCCCGGGCGGACAGGAACACCACGCCGGTCTCCGCGCCCTCGGCCCGCAGCCGCCGACGCACGTCGATGCCGTCGCCGTCGGGTAGCGACACGTCGAGCAGGACCAGGTCGGGCCGCTGCTCCACGGCCTTCTCGACGGCCTGCGCCGCCGTCCCCGCGGTGTCGACCGCGAAGCCGTGGCCGGTCAGCACCGTGGACAGCAGGTCCACGATGGTCGGCTGGTCGTCGACGACCAGGATCCGTGCGTTTCCCGTCATGTCGCCCCCATGAGACACAGCGTGAGCACCCGGCGGGTACACCCCCGACAGTCCTCCCGGTCGGGACATGGAGGAAAGACCCTGCCCACATGGCAGGAAGCCGGCAGCGGCGGATCACGCTCTCCGGGCCGTGCGGCGGCGGATCCACCACACCGCGACGCCCAGCGCGAAGACCGCCAGCCCCGCCACGACCGAGGGCAGGGGGAGCGTCGCCGCCAGCAGCAGGCAGCCCGCCAGCCCCAGGACGGGCAGCGGCCGCCACGGGGCCCCCTCGTCGCGGCGCAGGGTCATCGCCGAGGCGTTGGCGATCGCGTAGTAGCCGAGCACGCCGAACGAGGAGAAGCCGATCGCGCCGCGCAGGTCCACCAGCAGCACCAGGACGGCCACGGCGACGCCGACGGCGGCCTCGGCGCGGTGCGGCACCCCGGTCCGCTCGCTGACGGCGTCCAGCACTGCGGGCAGGTTGCGGTCACGGGCCATCGCGAAGGTCGTCCGGGAGACGCCAAGGATCAGTGCGAGCAGTGAACCGAGCGCCGCCACCGCGGCTCCGGCCCGGACGACCGGGGCCAGCCAGCCCGGCCCGACCTCGGCCAGCGGTGCGGTCACGGCGGCCAGCCGGGCCGGGCCCAGGCTGCCGAGCAGGGTGAGGGCGACCGCGGCGTACAGGACGAGGGTGATGGTGAGCGCGATCGGCACGGCCCGGGGGATGGTGCGGGCCGGGTCGCGGACCTCCTCGCCCAGGGTGGCGATGCGGGCGTACCCGGCGAAGGCGAAGAAGAGCAGGCCGGCGCCCTGCAGCACGCCCCAGACCGAGACCCGCGGGCCGCTGCCGAGGTGGGCCAGGCCGTCCGTGGAGCCCGCGGCGACGACCGCCAGCAGCACGACGATCACGGTCGCCACCAGGATCCGGGCGGCCAGCGCCGACTTCTGCACCCCGGCCAGGTTCAGCGCGGTCAGGGCCGCGACGGCGAGCACGGCCAGCAGCCGTTCGTGGCCGGGGGCGACGTACGCGCCGAAGGTCAGCGCCATCGCCGCGCAGGAGGCGGTCTTGCCGATGACGAAACCCCAGCCCGCGAGGAAGCCCCACAGGTCGCCCAGCCGCTTGCGCCCGTAGACGTAGGTCCCGCCCGAGGAGGGGTGGACCGCCGCCAGCCGCGCCGACGAGACCGCGTTGCAGTACGCGACCACAGCCGCCACGGCCAGCGCGAGCAGCAGCCAGCCACCGGCGACCGCCGCGGCCGGGGCGAAGGCCGCGAAGACGCCCGCGCCGATCATCGCGCTGAGGCCGACCACCACCGCATCGGTGACGCCGAGCCGCCGGGTCAACTCCACCGGATCACCCTTCCCCGGCCAGATGAACGCCCGGCGGCCGGGCAGTCACAGCTCGGTCCAGCCGGCGGTCGTCCGCACGGCCTGTGCCCAGCGCTGGTAGCCGGGGTCGGCGAGGCCCAGGGTGCGGCGCAGGGCCAGCATGTCCCGGCACTTGGCCAGCATGGCCGCCTGTCGCCGGGGCCAGGGCGGGCGGCTGCCGTACCCGGCGAACAGCTCGGTCAGCGCGCCGGTCGCGCCCGGATGGTGGGTACGCACGATCCACTCGCACCAGGCCAGGTCCGCCACCGGGTCGGCGCCGGACCGGGCCCACTCCCAGTCCAGGATCCCGGTGATGGCGTGAGTGCCGGGATCCAGCAGAACGTTGTTGGGGCCGTAGTCACCGTGGGTCACGTCGGCCGCGACGAGCCTGCGCACCATCGCGCCGCACGAGCGCAGCACCGGCCCGGCGTGCCCGGCCTCGATCAGCTCCTGGCCGTGCACCCCGCCGAGGTGGGTCAGGTGCAGCTCTCCCGTCGGCGCGGACAGCAGCACCGGAACCGGCAGCCGCCCGGCCAGCACCTGAAGCATGTCGCGTTCGGTGGCCCAGCGGGTGCGGTCGTCCGGGCCCGTGAAGCGCTTGACCACGACGGCCCCGTCACCGCGGGTGTCGTTGGTGTACCCGTGTCGCAGAGGCTGCATCCGTCCCGCCGTTGCTCAGCGTATGACGGGTGAGGATAACCGTCCACGCGCCGGAAACACACCGCGCGTACCGTAACGTTCCAGGTCAAGCAGGGTGCGTCGAAGCAGGGGGACCGCACGTGGATCTGCACACGGTCGTCGAGGTGGTCAGTCCGGCCGCCGTCGGGCAGTGGCGGCCGGGGGACGCCTGGCTGGCCGGCGGGACGGCGTTGTTCGCCGAGCCGCAGACCGACGTGACCCGGCTGCTCGATCTGGTGGCCGCGGGCTGGACCCCGATCACCGTGTCCGGGCACGGCCTGGAGATCGCCGCGACCTGCACGGTCGCCGACCTCGCCGGGTACGAGGGCGCCGGGCACTTCACCGCCTTCCACGAGCTGGCCACCGCCTGCTGCCGGGCCTTCCTCGCCTCCTTCAAGATCTGGAACGTGGCCACCGTCGGCGGCAACCTGTGCGCCGCCCTGCCCGCCGGGCCGATGATCGCGCTGACCGCGGCGCTGGACGGCGAATGCCTGATCCTCGGCCCGACCGGAGAGCGGCGGCTGAGCGTGGCCCGATTCGTCACCGGTGACGGCGCGACCGCCCTGACCGCCGGTGAGCTGCTGCGCTCGATCACCCTGCCGGCCGCCGCGCTGACCGGGCGGACGGCGTTCCGCCAGGGCTCGCTGTTCGCCCACGGCCGGTCCGCCGTGCTGCTGATCGGCCGCCGCGCCGGCGCCGGGCTGGTCCTGACCGTCACCGCGGCGACCGTGCGCCCGTTCCAGCTGCGCTTCGCCGAGGTCCCGGACGCCGGTGAGCTGGCCGCCGCCGTACGGGAGACCATTCCGGACGACGCCTATGTGGACGACGTGCACGGCCTGCCCGCCTGGCGCCGCCACCTGACCGCCCGGTACGCCGAGGAGATCCGCGCGGAGCTGGCCGGATGAGCGTACGGATCAACGGCACCGACCACGAGCAGCCGCCGCGGCCCGGGCAGTGCCTGCGCACGTACCTGCGTCAGGAGGGCTGCTTCGGCGTCAAGAAGGGCTGCGACACCGGCGACTGCGGAGCGTGCACCGTGCACGTCGACGGCCGCCCGGTGCACAGCTGCGTCTACCCGGCGTTCCGGGCCCAGGGCCGCCAGGTCACCACCATCGAGGGGCTCGCGCCGCCGGACGGTCTGCACCCCGTGCAGCAGCGCTTCCTGGACGCGCAGGGCTTCCAGTGCGGTTTCTGCACCGCCGGCATGATCATGACGACCGCCGCGCTGGACGGGACCAGGCGGGCCGACCTGCCGCGCGCGCTCAAGGGCAATCTGTGCCGCTGCACCGGATACCGGGCCGTCGCCGACGCGATCAACGGCGTCCGGACGGTCGAGGAGCCCGGCGCCGGCCCGGCGATCGGCGCCGGCCTCGGCGCGCCCGCCGGCCCGCAGATCGTCACCGGTACGGCCCGCTACACCTTCGACGTCGACGTGCCCGGCCTGACCCACCTCAAAGTGCTGCGCTCACCGCACGCGCACGCCCGGATCACCGCCGTCGACACCGCCGAGGCGCTGGCCGTGCCGGGGGTGCTGGCCGTGCTGACCCACGAGGACGCCCCGTCCCGGTACTTCTCCACCGCCCGCCACGAGCACCCGACCGAGGACCCGGCCGACACCCGGGTGCTCGACGACGTCGTCCGGCACGTCGGCCAGCGGGTCGCCGCCGTGGTCGCGGAGACCGAGGCCGCCGCGGAGGAGGGGTGCCGGCGGTTGCGGGTCGCGTACGAGATCCGGCCGGCCGTCCTCGACCCGGAGGCCGCGATGCGGCCCGGCGCCCCCGCCGTGCACGGCGACAAGGTGACCGGGCACCGGATCGCCCGCGCGGCCGACAACGTGGTGGGCGAGCTGCACGCCGAACTGGGCGACGTCGAGGAGGGGTTCGCGGGCGCCGACGTCGTCTACGAGCAGACCTTCCGCACGCCCCGGGTGCAGCACGCGGCGCTGGAGACGCACGGCGCGATCGGCTGGCTCGACGAGGGCGGGCGGCTCACGCTGCGCACCAGCTCGCAGACCCCGTTCCTGACCCGGCGGGCCCTGGCCGAGCTGTTCGAGCTCGAGCTGGATCAGGTGCGGGTGCTGACCGGCCGGGTCGGCGGCGGCTTCGGCGGCAAGCAGGAGATGCTGGTCGAGGACCTGGTGGCGCTGGCCGTACGGCGCACCGGCCGGCCGGTGAAGCTGGAGTACACCCGCGCCGAGCAGTTCACCGCGGCGACCACCCGGCACCCCTTCACCGTACGGATGAAGGCCGGCGCCCGCCGCGACGGCACCCTGACCGCCCTGTCCCTGCGGGTCGTCTCGGACACCGGCGCGTACGGCAACCACGGCCCGGCGGTGATGTACCACGCCTGCCACGAGTCGATCGCCGTGTACCGCTGCGCGAGCAAGAAGGTCGACGCGTACGCGGTCTACACCAACACCGTCCCCTCCGGAGCGTTCCGCGGTTACGGCCTGGGCCAGGTGTCGTTCGCCGTCGAGTCGGTGCTCGACGAGCTGGCCCGCCGGCTCGGGCTGGATCCGGTGCTGCTGCGGGAACGCAACATCGTGCGTCCCGGGGAACCGCTGGCCGCGCCCGGTGACCACGCCGACGACCTGATCATCGCCAGCTACGGCCTGGACCAGTGCCTGGACGCCGTACGGTCGGCGGCGGCCGAGCCGGTCACGCAGCCGGTGCCCGACGGCTGGCAGGTCGGGGAGGGCATGGCCCTGGCCATGATCGCCGCCGGGCCGCCCGGCGGGCACTTCGCCGACGCCGCGATCACCCTGCTGCCCGACGGCCGCTACGAGATCGCCGTCGGCACGACCGAGTTCGGCAACGGCAGCACCACCGTGCACGCCCAGCTGGCCGCGGACACGCTGGGCACGACCCCGGACCGGATCCTGGTCCGCCAGTCCGACACCGACGTGGTCGCCCACGACACCGGTGCGTTCGCCTCGACCGGCGTGGTCGTGGCCGGTCAGGCCGTCCTGCACGCGGCCCGGGCCCTGCGCGAGCGGCTGCTGGTGCTGGCCGGGCCGGGCGCGGTCCGCCTGGGCGTGGACGCCGTGACCCTCCAGCAGGGTCGGCTCAGCCTGAAGGACCTGGCCGCGTCGGCGCGCGAACCGGTACGGGCCGAGGGGCACTGGACCGGCACCCCGCGCTCGGTGGCGTTCAACGTGCAGTGGTTCCGGGTCGCCGTCGACCCGGGCACCGGTGAGCTGCGGATCCTGCGCAGCGTGCACAGTGCCGACGCGGGCACCGTGCTCAACCCGCTGCAGACCCGCGGCCAGATCGAGGGCGGGGTCGCCCAGGCGCTGGGGGCCACCCTGGCCGAACACGTGGACATCGACGCCGAGGGGCGGGTCACCACGGCCGGGTTCCGGCAGTACCACCTGCCGACCCTGGCCGACGTGCCGCCGACCGAGGTGGTGTTCGCCCGGACCGAGGACGCGATCGGCCCGCTCGGCGCCAAGTCGATGAGCGAGAGCCCGTTCAACCCGGTGGCGCCGGCCCTGGCCAACGCCCTGCGTGACGCCACCGGGGTGCGCTTCACCGAGCTGCCGTTCACCCGCGACCGCATCTGGCAGCGCCTGCAAGCCGGCTGAGCCGGGCCGGCTGAGTCCGGGGTCAGCTGCGCAGGAAGAGCAGCACGGCCAGGACCCGGCGGCTCTCGCTGCCGGTGGCGGGCAGGCCGAGCTTGCCGAAGATGCTCGACACGTACTTCTCGACCGCGCGCAGGGTGATCACCAGGCGGTCGGCGATCCCCTGGTTGGACGTGCCGGCCGCCATCAGTTCCAGGACCTCCCGCTCGCGGGGCGTCAGCCGGGCCAGCGGATCGTCGCGGCGCCGGCGCGACAGCAGCGTCGACACGATCGTCGGGTCGACCGCCGAGCCGCCCGCCGCCACCCGGCGGACCGCGCCGATGAAGTCACCGACGTCGCTGATCCTGTCCTTGAGCAGGTAGCCCACGCCGTCGGCCGAATCGGCCAGCAGACGCATGGCCAGGCCGATCTCGACGTACTGCGACAGCACCAGGACCGCCAGACCGGGGTGGGCGGCGCGGAGCTCGATCGCGGCCCGCAGACCCTCGTCGGTGTGCGTCGGCGGCAACCGGATGTCCACGATCACCACGTCCGGGACCTCGACGCGGAGCTGCGCGCGGAGCTCGTCGGCGTCACCGCACCGGGCCAGCACCTCGAAGCCCGCGTCGGCCAGCAGCCGGGCGATGCCCTCGCGGAGCAGGACGCTGTCCTCGGCGATCGCTACCCGCACGGCAGGTCCGCCCGTACCCGGGTGCCGCCGCCGTTGGGGGTCCACACCCGCAGCATCCCGTCGAGGGCCTCCACCCGGTCGGCGAGGCCGCGCAGGCCGGTGCCGCGTTCGGTGTCGGCCCCGCCGACCCCGTCGTCGACGACCTCCACCACCAGGTCGTCACCGGTCCGGAACACCTCGACCGTGGCCGTGGTGGCCTGCGCGTGCTTGCCGATGTTGGCCAGGCTCTCGCACACGACGTAGTACGCGGCCACCTCGATCGCCTCACCGACCCGGCCGGGCAGGTCGACGGTCAGCCGCACCGGCACCGGGGCCCGGGCCGCCAGCGATTCCACCGCCACGGCCAGGCCGTGGTCGCTGACCACCGCCGGGTGCAGGCCGCGGGCCAGGTCGCGCAGCTCGGCCAGGGACACCGCGATCTCCGTCCGGGCCTCGGTCAGCAGCGCCGCGGCCTCGGGGTCGGCGCCCAGCCGGGTCTGCAGCACGCCCAGGCTCAGCGACAGCGCGACCAGCCGCTGCTGGGCGCCGTCGTGCAGGTCGCGTTCCAGTCGCTGCCGTTCCCGCTGCTCGGCCGCGACGACCCGGGCCCGGGAACCGCGCAGCTCCTCCAGGTTGGCCCGCAGCTGGGCCTGGAGCCGGCCGGTGCGCAGGGCGATGGCCGCGGCCGCCGTGACCGCGGCCAGCAGCGCCGGCTCGTCGCGCAGGGCCGGGTCGTGGACGAGCGCGGCCAGGGGCGCACCCTCGTCGTCGATGGGGGTGATCCGGGCCGGGTCCGCGGGCGGGGTGACCCGGCGTCCCTGCTCGTCGGCCCACGCGCCGAAGCGCGGCAGCCAGTAGAGCAGGTCGAGGGACGGGTCGCGCAGCGCCAGGGCGATCGGGGTGCGCAGGTCGGCCGGATCGCCGCGCAACGCGACGACCAGGTCGCCGACCGCGCTGCGGGCCAGCCGGGCCTGGAGCAGGCCGGCCAGGAAGGCGATCGGGGCCACGCCCAGCAGGGCCAGGCTGATCCGCTGCACCACCGGGAACGCCGGCCCGCCGAGCACCCCGACCACCAGCAGCACGGCGATCATCACCAGGCCGACGGCGAACGAGTCGACCAGCAGCGACAACGAGCGGCGCAACGGCCGGCCCTGGGTCCGGCGGCGGACCACCAGCAGCACGACACCGGCCAGAGCCACGGCGCTGACGACGGCCAGCTCCGTGTCGTAGACGGCCGCGGCCAGTCCCGGCCGGTCCAGCACGGTCATCCGGTGCGGTCGCAACCCGCCGAGCAGCATCGCGGCGAGCTGACCGCCGAGCGCCGCGACCCAGCCGGTGGCGACGATCAGCCGCTCCGGGCGGGCCCGCAGCCGGCCGCTGGGATAGGTCAGGAACACGTGCACGAACAGCACCAGCGGGAGCACGTCCACCGCCTGGCCGACGGTGTGCGCGATGCCGTCGCCGCCGGTCCAGCTCAGCGCGCCGGCCAGGGCGCCGGCTCCGGCGAGGACCATCAGCGGGCCCAGGCGGCTCGCGGGCCGCAGGCGCCAGGCGATCAGGCCGCTGATCCCGTAGGCCAGGACCAGCCAGCTGATGATCGCGATGTGCGCCGGGTGGACGCCGCCGGACACGCCCAGCTCGACGATCCCGGCCAGAGCCGCCACCAGAGTGGCGCCGATCGTCAGCAGCAGCACGGAGGAGGGACGGCTCGGCATCACGGCTCCTGTCCCGGACGGTCGTTCCCGGACGGCGGACGGCTCGCGCTCAGGCTACGCCGTCCACCGCCCGGAATCGGGTGCTCATCGCGCCGGCTGGTCCACCCGGCCGGGACCGCGCCAGGCGGCCCGGTCCAGCCCGATCAGCAGGGCGGCCACGACGGTCCACGCGGCGAACTCGATCCACTGCTGCCGGGTCAGGTCCGTCCCGGTGTAGCCCAGGTCGCCCATGGTCACGAAGCCCTGGGCGTTGTGGAACAGCAGCACGAGCAGCACGCTGCCGCCGGTCCGGTTGAACAGCCAGACGTAGACGATCGTGATGACGAACGTGGTCACGATGCCGATCCAGCCGGTGTCTCCGACCAGCGGCAGATGCCAGAGCGCCACGAGCACGCCGAGGATGACGGCCGACCTGAGCGGCGAACGGCGTTCCTGCAACCGCGGCACCGCGAAGCCCCGCCAGGCCGGCTCCTCGGCCAGCGGCCCGTCCATCGGATTGACCAGCCGGACCAGGAACATCACCGCGAAACTGCTCCAGGCCAGATCGCTCCACCGTGGCGCGGGCCCGCTGTTGACCAGCACCGCCGCGAAACGGACGATCAGCGGCAGGCCGAGCGCGAACGCGTAGAAGTACCACGGCACCCGCCAGCGGATCATCCGCCGGCCCAGGTCCCGGAACCCCGGCCGGCCCTCGGCGACCGCGATGACGATGAGGGCGGCCAGCAGCGCGCCGATGGCGTTGAACGCCTGCCGCGGCCAGATGTCGAACCGGTACAGCGGCCACGACCACCAGGCCAGCACGAACGCCAGCACGAAGAAGGTGGTGAGCCGGTGGCCGCGGACCCACGCCGCGACCCCCGGCCGTTGCTCGGTGGTGACCGGCCGGAGCTCCGGCCCGTCCTGGATGACTCGGGATCTCATGGCGTTGACGCTGCCAGCGGAGGCGGCCGCCGGTAAGCCGGGCGACTGGCCAACCGGGGGGCCGGTTTTCTGGTGTGCCGGTCAGCGGCGGGCCTCGTACACGTTGTTGAACGGGGTCTCACCGGACCGGCGGAAGCGGGTGAAGCCCGCATCGGTCACCAGTTGCCGCACGGCCGCCTCGCCCGCCTGCGCACCCAGCGCGTAGCCGCCGGGCTGGGACATCGCGCTGGGTACGCACAGGAACGTGGAGAACCCGTAGTAGACCCGCCCGACCGGATTCATGTTGTCCGCGACCGTGTCCCCGGCGGCCGGTTCGACGATCATCCAGGTGCCGTCCGGGGCCAGGGCGTCGCGGATGTGCCGGGCCGCCCCCAGCGGGTCGCCCATGTCGTGCAGGCAGTCGAAGGTGGTCACCAGGTCGTAGTGGTCGCCGCTGAACTGCTGGGCGCCGGCCGCCTCGAAGCTGACCCGGTCCGCGACGCCGGCGTCGGCCGCGCGCTTGTGGGCCAGGTCGATCGAGCCCTGGTGGTGGTCGCAGGCGTGCACGGTCGAGCGCGGGTACGCCGTGGCCATCAGCACCGACGACGCGCCCAGCCCGCAGCCCACGTCGGCGATCCGGGCGCCGGAGCGCAGTTTGGCCTCGACGCCGTCCAGCGCCGGGATCCAGCTCGGTACCAGGTTGGCGATGTAGCCGGGGCGGAAGAACTGCTCGCAGCCGACGAACACGTCCGCGTCGTGCTCGCCCCAGCCCAGGCCGGCGCCGCTGCGGAAGGCCTCGGTGATCCGCGGCTCGGCGCGCAGGGCACCGAGGGCGAGCAGGAACGCGCCGGGTGCGTACAGCGGGCCGTCCGGGTCGGCCAGCGCGAACGCCTGCTCCTCGCTCAGGACGTACCGGTCGTCGCCGTCACGGTCGACGTAGCCGCCCGCCGCCTGGCCGCGCAGCCATTCGGTGACGTACCGCGGGTCGGTCTCGGTACGCTCGGCCAGCTCCGCGGGCGTGAGCGGATCACCGGTCAGCGCCTTGTAGAGACCGAGGCGGTGCCCGATGACCACGTTGCCCGCCGCGACGGTGGCGCCCAGGTCGCCGACGAAACGGCCGATGAACTCGTTCAGCTTGTTCTCGTTGACAGTCATGCCGCCACGGTGCCGCCGGGCGTTGCGCCGCCGTTGCAACCGGACTGCAATGGCGGGGGAGAGGGTGGCGCGATGAGGGCACGGGAACCCGACGCCGAGGGCTGGGTCGACCACGACGGCGTCAAGGTGGGCTACGCGGTGTACGGCAGCGGCGACCGCACGGTCCTGCTCGCGCCGAGCTGGCTGGTCGTCGACGCGCGGATCTGGAAGTTGCAGGTGGCGTACCTGTCCCGCCACTTCCGGGTGATCACGGTCGATCCGCGGGGCAACGGGCGCTCCGACCGCCCGGCCGATCCGGCGGCGTACACCGACCGGGCCCACGCCGGGGATCTCGTCGCGGTGCTGGACGCGGCCGGGGTGGACCGCGCGACGGTGGTCGGGCTCAGCCGGGGTGCGTGGCGGGCGGCGCTGGCCGCGTCCGAGCATCCGGAGCGGTTCACCGGCCTGGTCGCGATCGCGCCGCGGGTGGCCGGTCTCGCCCCGCCGCTGCCGGAACGCGCGGTGTTCGACTTCGAGGCCGACCGCGAGCACTACGAGGGCTGGCAGAAGTACAACCGGCACTCGTGGCGCCGCGACTACCCGGGCTTCGTCGAGTGGTTCTTCGCCACGCTGCTGCCCGAACCGCACTCCACCAAGCAGATCGAGGACTGCGTGTCGTGGGCGCTGGAGACCGGGCCGGAGGCGCTGATCGCCGGCGAGGACGCGCCCGAGTCGGTGCCCGGCCTGCCCGCGGTCGAGGCGCTGCTGCGCGGCCTGCGCTGCCCGGTACTGGTCATCCACGGCGAGGACGACCGGTGCGTACCCATCGGCGTGGGGGAGCGCTTCGCCGAGCTGACCGGTGGGCGGCTGGTCCGGATGGCCGGTGCGGGCCACCTGCCGCCGGCGCGGCATCCGGTGCCGGTGAACCGCTGGCTGCGCGACTTCGTGACCGGCTCGACCCCGGCGCCACGGCGGTGGACCCGCGCCCTGGACCGCCCGCGCCGGGTGCTCTACCTGTCCTCGCCGATCGGGCTCGGGCACGCCCGCCGCGACCTGGCCATCGTGGCCGAGCTGCGCCGGCTGCGGCCCGGCGTCCAGGTCGACTGGCTGGCCCAGCACCCGGTGACCGCGCTGCTGAGCGCCCGCGGCGAACACGTTCATCCGGCCTCGCGGTGGCTGGCGTCCGAGTCGCGGCACATGGAGGCCGAGGCCCACGGGCACGACCTGCCCGCGTTCGCGGCGATCCGGCGGATGGACGAGATCCTCGCGGCCAACTTCATGGTCTTCGCCGACCTGGCCGAACAACGGCGCTACGACCTGTGGGTCGGTGACGAGGCGTGGGAGGTCGACCACTTCCTGCACGAGAATCCCGAGCTGAAGACCGCGGCGTACGCCTGGCTGACCGATTTCGTCGGCTGGCTGCCGACCGCCGGCGGCGGGCCGGCCGAGGCCGCCCTGACCGCCGACCACAACGCGGAGATGATCGAGCACATCGAGCGCTTTCCCCGGGTACGCGACCGCGCGCTGTTCGTCGGCGACCGTGAGGACATCGTCGCGGGGGTGTTCGGCCCCGGCCTGCCCGCCATCGCCGGCTGGACCGAGCGGCACTACGACTTCACCGGCTACGTCACCGGTTTCCCGCCGGCGGACATCGCCGACCGGCCGGCGGTCCGGGCCGAGCTCGGCTGGGGCCCGCACGATCGGGTCTGCGTCGTCGCCGTGGGCGGCACGGCCGTCGGCGTGCACCTGCTGCGGCGGGCACTGGCGGCGTACCCGTCGGCGGCCCGGCAGGTCCCCGGCCTGCGCATGGTCGTGGTCACCGGCCCGCGGCTGGACCCGGCCGAGCTGGCCGCCCCGCCCGGCGTCGAGGTGCACGGCTACCTGCCCGACCTGCACCGCCTGCTGGCCGCCGCCGACCTCGCGGTGGTGCAGGGCGGGCTGAGCACCACCATGGAGCTGACCGCCGCCGGCCGCCCGTTCCTCTACGTGCCGCTGGAGAACCACTTCGAGCAGCAGTCCCACGTCCCGCACCGGCTCGCCCGCTACGGCGCCGGACGCCGGATCGCCTTCGCCGACACCGGGCCCGAGCAGCTCGCCCGGGCCGTCGCCGAGGAGATCGGCCGGACCGTGCGCTACCGGCCGGTCGCCACCGACGGTGCCGCCCGCGCCGCCCGGCGGCTCGCCGAGTTGTTCTGACCGAGCAGGTGGGCCAGCCCGTAGCGGTGGGCCAGGTCCTCGGCCCGGGCCAGCTGCGGCGCGGACCGCGCCCCGGCGGCGGCCGCCGCCTCGGCGTCGAGCAGCAGCGTGGAGACCTGCACGGACCGCCACGGCACCCGGTCGGCCGCGGCGAGCAGCGGGGCGATCACGGTACGGGCCCGAGCCGCCTCGCCCCGGTCCAGCCAGCCCCGCCCCACCGACAGGTACGCCTCCGCCCCGAACAGCCACGCGGTGCCCGGAGGCGTCTCGATGGCGGCGACCAGCGCGTCCGCCTCCTCCAGCACGCTCCGGGAACCGGTCGCCGCGGCGAGCGGACCCAGGCACCGCACCAGATAGGCCTCGCCGCCCTCGCCGCGCCCGCGCTCACAGCCTTCCTCCAGCAGCGCCACCGCTTCCGCCTTGGCCCCCGTGGCGAGCAGCGTTCCGGCCAGCTGGGCGCAGGCGGCCACCCGCCACCACGGGTGGTCGGTGTCGCTGGTCAGCGCGTACGCCTGGCGCCCGTACCCGAGTGCCCGCCGGTGGTCACCGCGCAGCTGGTGCACCCAGCCCAGGTTGCCGGCGAACCAGCCGGCGTACGCGCCGTAGCCGCTGCGCCGGTTGGCCTCCCGCGCCGCCTCGATGCGGTCCAGGGCCTCGCCCCACCGGCCCGCGGCGATCGCCGGGAAGGCGCCCTCGAACAGCGTCCACTGCAGGCGCCACAGGTCGTTCTGCTTGTGCAGCAACGGTTCCAGCTCGTCGAGCACCGGCACCAGCCGGCCGATCTCGCCCAGGTAGGCCCAGCTGGTCTTCAGCCCGTCCAGGGCCACCGCCAGGGCGCGCTCGTCCTGGCCGGGCCGGGTGGTCCGCACGGCCCGCTCGGCGTAGGCCAGCGACTCGGCCAGCCGGAGCCGGTTGCTGGAGATCACCGCGAGCCGGCTCAGCAGGTCGGCCTCCATGGTGCGGTCGGCCAGCGACTCGGCGATGGCCAGGCCGTCGCGCAGGTGCCGCACGCACCGCACGATCGACTGCCCGAGCGCGATCGGCACGTCACCGCCCAGCTCGCGCAGCCCGACCATCTCCAGCCGCCGGTCGCCGACACGCCGGGCGGTGCGCACCGCGGCGTGGAAGTCGGCCATCGCCGCCGGGTACGCCGCCAGCACCTCCCGCACCCGGCCCCGGGCCCGGTACGCCCGCCCGCTCACCTCCAGCGCGCCGGCCCGGTCCGCCGCCTCCAGCGCACTGGTCAGCAGCGCCTCGGCGTCCGCGGCGGCGAACCGGTGAC
Organism: Actinoplanes sp. NPDC048967; assembly: GCF_040649415.1. NCBI lineage: Bacteria > Bacillati > Actinomycetota > Actinomycetes > Micromonosporales > Micromonosporaceae > Actinoplanes > Actinoplanes sp. NPDC048967. The sequence continues at coordinate 23,943 of NZ_JBEZFL010000008.1, read as the reverse complement.
CGGCCTGCTCACCGGCCACCAGGTACGCCCGGGCGGCCCGGTCGAAGTCCCCGGCGGCCTGCGCGTGCGCGGCGACCTGCTCGGGATGGTCGCTGAGCAGCTCGCCGGCCCGCCGGTGGTACGCGACCCGGGCCGGGGCGGGCGTCGTCGTGTAGAGCACCTCGCGGATCAGGTCGTTGGCGAACTCGTACGCCCGCCCGGCGACCACCAGCAGCCGTGCGGCGAGCGCCTGTTCGCAGCGCCGTACGGCTTCGGCGGCCGGCACCGCGAGCAGGTCGGCCAGCAGATCGGGCTCCATCGTGGCGTCCAGGATCGCCGCCGCGCGCAGCAGCTCCTCGACCGCCGTACCCGTGCGCGCCACCCGGGCCAGCACCGCCGCCTGCAGTGATTCCGGGATTCCGTCCTCGCCGGCGGCCAGGGCCCGCAGCGTCTCGACGACGAACAGCGCGTGCCCTCCGGTGCGGTGCAGGATCCGCGGGGCGAGCCGGGCCTGGCCGGCGCTGGTGGCCAGGCTGGTCACCGCGTCGGCCGGGAGCGGGCCCAGCTCCAGCGGGGCGGCGACCTCGGCCAGGGCGCGCAGGGCCGCGGCGCCCTCTTCCGCCCGGACCGTGGCCAGGATGAGCAGCCGTCCGCGGGCGTGCCGGGCGAGGTAGTGCAACAGCTCCACGGTGGCCAGCCCGGCGTTGTGCAGGTCGTCGAGCAGCAGCAGGGCCGGCTGCCGGGTGGCGATCCCGCTCAGGTACCGGGCGACGGCCTGGTAGGCGCGGGCCCGGGCGAGATCGGGAGCGAGCACCGGCCCCGGTGTGTCGCCGAGCAACGCGCCGATCTGCGGCACCAGCTCGGCCAGGGCCGGGGAGGCCAGCGACCGCACCAGCGCGGCGGGCGAGCGGGCGGCGTGCGCACCCAGCGCGTCCACGAAGGGCTGGAGGAACAGCGAGCTCTCCGCGGCGTAGCAGCGCACCGACAGCACGACCCCACCGGTACGCCCGGCCAGCTCGACGATCTCACCGGCCAGGGTGGTCTTGCCGATCCCGGCCTCCCCGCTGATCAGCACCAGCGCGGGCCGGCCGGCCGCCGCCGCACGCCAGGCTCCGGCCAGCCGGGTGGTCTCGTCCGCGCGGCCGGTCAGCGTCGACTCCGCTGCCGTGGCCTCCGTGGTGGTGACGGCGGCCGGTCGTTGCTCCCGCAGGACGCTCAGGTGGACCGCGCGGGTCTCGGCGGCCGGATCGGTGCCGAAGTCCTCGGCCAGCGCCCGGCGCAGCCGCTCGTAGGCCGACAGTGCCCGGGCCGGCTGGGCCAGGGCGGCCTCCGCGCGCATCAGCAGCCGGTACGCGGCCTCGTCGTAGCCGTCCGCCGCGATCGCCGCCGTCGCCAGCCCGCGTGCCGCCGCCGCCTCGCCGGTGGCCAGGGCGGCCTCCGCAGCCAGCTCCCGGGCCCGGCGCAGCAGCTCAGCAGCCTCCGTACGGGCGGGCCGGGCCCACTCCGCGTCCCGGTCCTCGGGCAGCGCCGGCCCGGCACCGAGCAGGTCGAGCACCCGTCCCGCCACCGCCGCGGCCAGCCCGGGCTCGCCGGCCGCGGCACGCCGGGCCGCGTCGGCGAGGTCGGCAGCGGCCAGGTCCAGGTCGACCAGCACCACGGGCGGGCGGCCCAGCCGGTAGCCGTCGCGCGTGCCGGTGACGAGCTCCGGGCCGAACCGGGACCGCAGCCGGCTGACCAGCGTGGCGACGTTGTCGGCGGCCCGGCGGGGCGGCGTGTCGCCCCAGAGCACGTCGACGACGCGGTCCATCGGCACCGGCCCGGCGCGCTCGACGGCGAGCAGCTTGAGCAGCGTGCGGGCCTTGCGGCTGCCGGTCACGGGCACGTCGGTGGCGTCACCGCTCCGGCGGATCGCGAACGCTCCGGCCAGGCGCAGGCAGATCGCGCCGGCCGCCTCGGTGGCCACGCCGCCAGCGTACGAGCGTCGCCACCGGCCGGAACCCCCCGCCCGGGGCAAGATTTCCGACAGGTTGATGCAACCATTCGATTGCTATACCTTGAGTGGCAACCAGATGGTTGCTACTCAGGGAGACCGCCATGACCTTCCCCGACCGGATCGAACGCACCCTGCAGCTCGGCCAGCCGCCCGAGCGCGTCTGGGCCGCCCTGACCACCGCCGAGGGACTGGGCACCTGGTTCGGCAACCGCGCCGAGGTCGACCTGCGCGTCGGTGGCCGGGCCACGCTCACCTGGGACAGCGGCGACACCGCGGTGCTCACCATCGAGCGTCTCGAGCCCCCGCGCGTCTTCGGCTACACCTGGCCGGTCAACGGCCTGCCCGCCGACGACCCGCGCCGCACCTACGTCGAGTTCACGCTGGAGCCGAGCGGCACCGGCACCACCCTGACGATGGTCGAGAGCGGCTTCGCGCAGCTCCCGGACGACGGCGAGCACAAGACGGCCTACTCGGGCAACACCGAGGGCTGGACGCACGAGCTGGGCGAGCTGGTCGCGTACCTCGATGGCCGGTCCTGAGCCCGCGGACCCGGAGCTGGTGGCGCAGGAGGTCTTCACCGCGCTGGCCGATCCCAGCCGGCGGATGATCCTGGCCGCGCTCGCCACCGGCGGGCCGGCCACCGCCACCGACCTGGCCGCCCAGCTGCCGATCACCCGCCAGGCCATCGCCAAGCACCTCGCCCTGCTGGCCGAGGCCGGTCTGGTGGTGGCCGAGCGGGGCGAGCGGCGCCGGGTCCGCTATCGGGTGGACTCCGCGCCGATGAAGGTTGCCCAGCAGTTCCTGGGCGCCCTCGCCCGCGACTGGGACGGCCCGCTGGCCGCCCTGCGGGACCACCTGAGATGACCTGACCGCACCCTGACAGGAGTTCCCATGTTGCTGCCCCATTGCCCCACCCCCTCGGCGCGGGCGTCGTGAGCGCGCCGGCCGGGAACCTGCCCGAGGTGGTGTCCCGCGAGCAGTGGCTCGCCGCCCGCCGGGAACTGCTCGCGCAGGAGAAGGAGCTCACCCGGGCCCGGGACCGGGTCAACGCCGCCCGCCGCCGGCTGCCGATGGTCCGCGTCGACGAGCCGTACACCTTCGAGGGCCCGGACGGGACGGTGAGCCTGCTCGACCTCTTCGAGGGCCGGCCGCAGCTGGTGCTGCACCACTTCATGTTCGCCCCGGAGTGGGACCAGGCCTGCGCGAGCTGTTCCTCAGCCGCCGACGGGATCGGCCGGCTGCGGCAGCTGCACGTACGCAACACCACGCTCGTGGCGGTGTCCCGCGCTCCCTACCCCAAGCTCGCCGCCTTCCGTGAGCGGATGGGGTGGCAGTTCCCGTGGTACTCGTCGTACGGCACCAGTTTCAACTTCGACTTCCACGCCACCCTGGACGACCGCGTCGCGCCGGTGCTGCTGCACTTCCGCACGGAGGACGAGCTGGCCGAGGCCGGCACCCCGTGGACGAACGGACCCTGGACGCCGGGCATGCGCGGCTCGGAGCTGCCCGGCATCAGCGCGTTCCTGCGCGTCGGCGACGAGGTCTTCCACACCTACTCCACGTACGGCCGGGGCATCGAGGACTTCCACAACGGCTACCACTACCTCGACCTCACCGCGCTCGGCCGGCAGGAGGCCTGGGAGGAGCCCAAGGGCCGGGCCACCCCGCTCGGCCTGCACGTCGGCGGCCCCGCGATGCGCGTGCCGGACGAGTACGAGACCTGACGCCCCGGGCGCGAGCCGGCAACCGAACGGCGACGCAGGAGCATCCATCCGGCGATCAAAGCCCCCGGAGCAGGGCCGAAGGGAACGGTGAACCTGGCGATCGGCCAGGCGCCGTACTCCGAGAGGAACCTCCTTGCGCTCGCTCCTTCGCCGCTTCGCCCTGGCCGCCCTCATCGCCCCCGCCGCCGTCGGCGTCTCGATGTTCGCGTCGCCGGCCGAGGCCGCCCCGGCGAGCGCCGAGACCGTGCAGGCTGACGTCGTGCGCCTCACCAATGCTCAGCGCACCGCCTCCGGCTGTTCCGCCGTCACCGTCAACGCGCAGCTCACCGCCGCCGCCGTCGGTCACAGCACCTGGATGGCCCGCACCGGCACCTTCTCGCACACCGGCAGCGCCGGCTCCACGTTCGTCGTCCGGGCCAGGGCCGCCGGCTTCGCCCGCCCGTCCAGCGAGAACATCGCCTGGGGCTACCGTTCCGCCACCGAGCTGGTCAACGCCTGGATGAAGAGCCCGGGCCACCGCGCCAACATCCTCAACTGCAAGTCGCGGACCGTCGGCGTGGGCGTGGCGTACACCGCCAACGGCACCCCGTACTACACCCAGGACTTCGGCTACTGAGCATGACCCGTGGTTGCGTTCCGCGCGTCGGGGAAACACGTGCGGCATGGGTGGATCTCGGCTGCGCGTGCTGGTGACCAATGACGACGGCGTACAGGCTCCCGGTATCCACCGGCTCGCGCGGGCGGCGCTCGACGCCGGCCACGACGTCACCGTCGCGGCACCGCACGAAGAGGCCAGCGGGATGGGCGCGGCGCTGACCGCCGTCACCGACGAGGGCCGGGTGAAGTTCTCCCGGACGGCGCTGACCGGGCTCGACGGCGTCCCGGCTTTCGCGGTCGTGGCGTCACCCGCCTACATCGCCCTGCTGGCCGGCCTCGGCGTGTTCGGCCCGGCGCCGGATCTGGTGCTGTCCGGGATCAACCGGGGCGCCAACGCCGGACGGGCGATTCTGCACTCGGGCACCGTCGGCGCGGCCGTGACCGCGGCCGCCGGTGGGGTCCGGGCCATGGCCGTCTCCCTGGACGTGCTGTCACCGGCGGACGGCAGCGAAGCCAGTGGTGGCGCCGCGATCGCCGCGCTGGACCCGGCCGACGACGAGCAACGGCACTGGGACACCGCCGCCGCGCTGGCCCGGCGCCTGCTGCCGTGGCTGGCCGACGCCCCGGCCGGTACGGTGCTCAACCTCAACGTCCCCGACCGTCCGGCCGGGAAAGTCGCCGGGTTGCGCAGGGCGACGCTCGCCCCGTTCGGTCAGGTGCAGATGGCCGTCGCCGAGTCCGGTGCGGACTTCGTCCGGATGACCATCGAGCAGGGCACCGGCCGGGTGCCCGGCAGCGACATCGACCTGCTGACCGAGGGGTACGCGACGCTCACCGCCGTACGGCCCCTGGGCGAGGCGGGCGACCTCGGGCTGCCGGTGGACGCCGGGATCGTGCGGCCCCGTACCCCGGCCGGGGACAGCGCCCGGCGGCCGTGAGCCGTCAGGCCTCGGCCGCTTTGCTGAGGTCGTTGCCGTAGTAGGCCCCGGCGCCGTGCTTGCGGGTGAAGTGCCGGTCCAGCAACCACTGCGGGGCCGCGGCGGCCGGATTGAGGGCGAGGGTCTTGAGCGCCATCTCGGCCACGGCCTCGCAGACGATGGCGTGCTCGACCGACTTGCCGGCGTCCTTGCCCCAGGTGAACGGGCCGTGGTTGGCCGCCAGCGCCGCCGGGGTGGCCTGGGCCGCGGCGTCGTCACCGATCAGCTCGATGACCGCCCGCGCGGTGTTGAACTCGTACTCCTCGGCGCACTCCTGCGGGGTCAGGTCCCGGGTGACCCGGACCGGTCCGCTGAAGGTGTCGGCGTGCGTCGTGCCGAGCACCGGTACGTCCCGGCCGGCCTGCGCGAACGCGACGGCGTGGGTGGAGTGGGTGTGGGTGATCCCGCCGATCGACGGCCACCGGAGGTAGAACGCCCGGTGGGTCTCGCTGTCCACCGACGGCTTGAGCCGCCCCGAGACGACCCGGCCGGTCTCCAGGTCGACCGGCACCAGCAGGTCGGCGGTCAGGTCGTCGTAGGCGACTCCGGAGGGCTTGATCAGGTAGACGCCCGCGGCGCGGTCCACGCCGCTGACGTTGCCCCAGGTCAGCGCGGCCAGGCCGGCCTTCGGGATGAGCCGGTTGGCCTGCAGCACGGCCTCACGCAGGTCCTGGTCCTTCGTCATGCGGGTCTTCCTCCACGTCCGGGGCGGTCAACCGGAGATGTTAACGTTCACAAGCCGTCGGCGTCGACCGGGACGGCCAATTCGTGCGGTCGCCGCCCAGTCGCCGCGGCACCGGATCCGCGCGCAGGCCTGGTTCGCAGTCGCGGTCGGCGCAGGCGGCCCCGGACGGTCGACGACCGAGGTACGCACCGAGTCTGTCAGAAGGGGCGTTGCCGGCGGGTGCGCAGCGTCGCCCAGACCATCTTGCCGTCGCTGGTGGCCATCGCGCCCCAGGCCGTGGACTTGCCGTCCACGGTGTGCAGCCCGTGGCCGGGTTCGCCGGCCTGCCGGTGCAGCAGCCGCGGCAGCCGCGGATCGCGATCGCGGACCGAGAGGTGCAGCCCGGCCCCGCGCCGCCACACCGCCGCGCCGATGTCCGTGCCCGCGTGCTCGACAGCGTTGCCCACGAGCGCCGACATGATCGCGCGGCTGGGCGCCACCAGCTCCGGCATGCGCCACGAGTCGCAGGCGATGTCCACGAGTTCGCTCGCCACCTCGACCGATGATGGCTCCGGCGGCAGGTGGCTCAGGCACAGGCGTTCCGTCAGCGGCGCCGTACCGGTGAGTGCGGCCCGCGCCTGGTCGAGGTCGGGATAGGCGGGGAAGAAGTGCCCGGCGCCGAGCCGCCGTAACCGGCCCGCGAGCGGTGCTGTCGGCGACAGGGCCAGGGCCAGCCGCACCGGCGGGTACATGGCCGCGGCGGTCCGGTTGATCGACAGCCACATCGCCGCGCTGACGGCGTACGGGTCGTCGAACGCGGCCAGATCGGCGATGATCGCCGTGGGATGCTCGGCCAGGCACTTCCGCAGCCCACCGTAGAGCTCCATGCTCAGGCGCAGGCTGAACCGGCCGCGGACCGAGATCTCCAGCAGGCCGCTCTCCGCATCGCAGGTGACCGAGAAGCACGCGCCGCGATCGTCGCCGCCGAACAGGTAAGGAGGAGCGGCCTCCATCATCGAATCACTCCCGGTAACGGCCGCCGTCGTCGCACGGCCACCTGGGGAGTCTGTGCGCGGCGTCACCGGGCGTCAACGCCGGTCGGGGGTCACCACCCTAACGAGCGACGCGGCGCACGCCACCGATGCGGTAGGCATGATGCATTTCGATGCCCGCGGCGGTCAGCCGCCCAGTGCCGCCAGCAGCCGGTCCACCTCCTCGGCGGTGTTGTAGTGGTAGATGCTGGCCCGCACAGCGCCGCCGCTGTCACGCAGTCCCGCCGCGGTGAAGTACTCGTACGCGTAGTAGTCGCCGGAGAAGACGCAGATTCCTTGCTCACCCAGCCGCCCGGCGGTCTCGGCGGGGGACTGCCCGCGAACCCGGAACGACACCGTCGGGCACCGCTGCTCGGGAGCCGGGAGAACCGTCACCGCCGGATTCGCCGCCAGCCCGGTCAGCAGCCGCTCCAGCAGCTCCGCCTCGTACGCGGCCGCCACGGTCAGCCCGGCCACCACGCGGGCCCGGCGCGTCGTTCCATGGCCGGCCGGACCGCCCCCGGAGAGCTCGGGCAGCGCCGCCAGGTGCTCGACCGCGGCGGTGACCCCGGCGAGCAGCTCGAAGCTCGGCGTGCCGAACTCGAAACGCTCCGGCACCGCGTCCGACGACGGGACCAGCTTGGCCGGCCGCAGCCGTTCCCACCGCGCCGGGTCGGCGATCACCGCGGCGAGATGCGGACCGGACCACTTGTACGCGCTGGTCACATAGAAATCGGCGGCCAGCTCCCGGACATCGGTCGGCACGTGCGCGGTGGCGTGCACACCGTCGACGTAGACCAGCGCGCCGGCCGCGTGGGCCAGGTCGGCGATCTCCCGGACCCGGGGCATCGCGCCGGTCACGTTGCTGGCCGCGGTCACCGCCACCACCCGGGTACGCGGACCGACCAGATCGGCGTACTGCTTCGCGGGCAGCTCCCCGCTGTCGGCGTCGAACTCCGCCCAGCGCACGGTCGCCCCGGCCGCCTCGGCGGCCTGGACCCACGGCCGCACGTTCGCGTCATGGTCGAGCCGCGACACGACCACCTCGTCACCGGGCTGCCATGACGTCGCCAGGGTGCGCGCCACCACGTACGTCAAGGCGGTCGCGCTGGGCCCGAGGACCACGCCGCCCGGGTCGCCGCCGACCAGGTCGGCGACCGCCGCGCGGGCGGCGGCGACGATCTCCCCGGCCCGGCGGCCCGGCTCGAAGGCCGTGCTCCGGTTGGAGACCGCCCGGCGCAGGGTGCCGGCGACGGCGTCCACGACCGGCCCGGCGGCCTGGGTGCCGGCCGCCCCGTCCAGGTGGGCGAAGCCTTCGGCCAGTGCGGGGTAGGTGGCCCGGACGCGGGCGACGTCGTACGTCATCCGCCGACCTTAACGCAGCCTCAGGCGAGGCCCGCGGGTGCATCATTCCGTCATGACTTCTCCCTCCGGAGCCGCGCCGTTCGACCCTCGTACGCTGCTCGCCGAGAGCCGGCTCGGCATCCTCGCAACGATCAAGGCCGACGGCCGCCCGCAGCTGTCCCCGGTGACACCGTTCTACGATCCCGGGACGGGCCTGATCCGCGTCTCGATGACCGAGGGCCGGGCCAAGACCGTGAACCTGCGCCGCGACCCGCGCGCCACGCTGGAGGTCACCCGCGCGGACGGCTGGGCCTGGGCGACCGCCGAGGGCGTGGCCACCCTCGTCGGTCCGGGGTCCGACCCCGAGGGCCCGGAGGTGGAGGCCCTGGTGGACTACTACCGCCGCGCGGCCGGCGAGCATCCGGACTGGGCCGAGTACCGGTCCGTCATGGTGGCCGACCGCCGGGTCCTGATGACCATGACGGTCGACCACGTGTACGGCGCCAGGATCCGCTGATCCCGTTCCGGATCAGCGGAACAGGCCCAGGTCGAGCGCCTCGGCCATGGCCCGCTGCCCGGCGACGTTCGGGTGCAGCGGGTCGGCCTGGTACGCCGGCAGCATTCGGCCCGGCTCCCGCGGATCACGGATCGCGGCGTCGAAGTCGGCCACCCCGTCGAACGCGGCGCTCGTTCGGACCCACGCGTTGACCTGCTGGCGGGTGGCCTCCTGCGCGGGGCCGAAGCAGCCGGACGCACACCCGTACGGGGTGATCGTCGCCCCGATGACCTTGATCCCGGCCCGGTGGGCCCGGCCGGCGATGGTGGTCATCCCGGCGATCAGGCTCGCCGCGTCCGCGTGGTAGCCGATGTCGTTGATGCCCTCGGCGAGGATCAGGTAGCGGGCGCGCGTCTGCGTCCGGACGTCGTGCCGTTCCCGCTTCAGCGCCGAGACGCTGGTGCCCGCGCCGCAGCAGTCCGTGCGGTCGGTCAGGATCTGGTTGCCGCCGATGCCTTCGTTGAGCACCCCGAACTGCCGCCGGGGCGGGAGCGCCTGCAGCCGGGCGGCGAGGACGTCGGTCCAGCGGTCGTTGCCGTTCCAGGTCGTGTACGCGCCGTCGGTGATCGAGTCGCCCAGCGCCACGATACTGCCGGGCACCGCGCGGGCCGCCCGGACGTCGACCCCGTTCAGCCAGAACCAGGAGTTCACGGTGCCGGTGAACGACGCGCCCGAGCCGCCGGCCCGGTTGCCGGCCGCGACGAACTGGGTGCCCTGAGCGGCGTCGTGCCCGGTGATCCCGGCCGCGTCGCCGCCCGCGGTCACATAGAGGTCGACCGCGAGGTCCTGGCCGTACGCGACGCCGAGGGGCACCGGATCGCTGAGGACGTGCGTGCCGGTCCGGACGGTGACCGAGCCGTGGCCCCGGAAGGTGACCGGTCGGGTGGTGCCGCTGACCAGGTCCGGTGCGCCGGGGGCCACCGCCCGGGCCACGCGCACCGCGCCGAAGGTGACGTCCTCGTCGCCGTACTCGTTGCTCAGCCGGATCCGCACCGCCGGGCCGCCGAGGGTCGGATGCACCAGCATGCGCAGGGTCTGCTCGGCGAACGCCGGGCCGCTCTCCCGCTGCGGGCTGGTCGCCCAGGCGCCGGTCCACGGGGTCGGGGCCGCGGCGGCCGGACTGGCGACGAACAGCGAAGCCAGCACCGCCAGGGCGAGCAAGAGCCGCCGAACGTTAACATTTACGATGCTCGATATCTTGGGCATGCCGTCGATAGTCGGCGAAGACGTGCGGAGAGGCAACCTCGGCAGTCTTGTCGGACCCCCGTGCGATGCTCCGGGGCGTGGAAGTCGACTTCGCGGCCGAGCTGTGGAACTGGGATGCCCGCCGGCTCGACAGCTGGACCTTCGTCAGCCTGCCCGTCGAGGCGTCCGAGGAGATCCGCGAGCTGTCCGCCGGCCGGGCGCGCGGCTTCGGGTCGGTGCGGGTCCGGGTCACGATCGGCGGCAGCGTCTGGACCACGTCGATCTTCCCGGACGGCAAACGCGACGCGTACGTGCTGCCGGTCAAGCGGGCCGTCCGCACGGCCGAGGGCCTCGACGAGGGCGACACCGCGCAGGTGCGCGTCGAGCTCCTCGACTTCTAGCGGCGCCTTCTGATCACGGCTTCCGGTGGCGGCGCAAGACCAGGGTGGCGAAGCCGAGCACCTTGCGGTAGCCGCGCAGCCACTGCTCGCGGTGCTCCCGGGCCAGGGCGAGGGCGGCCGGGGCGTCGGGGTGGCCGGGGTTGTCGAGCGCCCACTCGGTGAGCGAGCCGGTCCACGACCACTCGTAGTCGTCCCACTCGGCGGTGTCGCTGATGTGGGCGTACACGGTCGCCCAGCCCGCCTGCTCAGCGAGGTCGACCAGGCCGGCCAGATCGGTGTAGTCCTCGGCCTCGACCCCGAGCGCGGCCGGTGTCCCGGGCGGCGGCGGCACTTCCCAGAAGCCCTCGCCGACCAGCAGCACGCCGTCGGGGTGCACATGCCGCCCGGCCAGCTCCAGCGTCTCGGCGAAGCCTCCGAAGGCGTGGGTCGACCCGACGCACAGCACCAGGTCGTAGTCGCCGTCGGGCACATAGGAGCGGGCGTCGCGTTCGTGCAGGGTCAGGCGGTCGGCGAGGCCACGCTCGGCCGCGGCGGTGGCGGCGCGCTCCAGGGCGTACGGGTCGATGTCGACGCCGTCCGCGTGACCGTCCGGGTAATGGGCCAGGGCCTGCAGGGCCCACGCGCCCGCACCGCAACCGAGATCGAGAATCCGGGCCGCGGGCTGCCGGCCGGCCCGGCGCAGCAGCCGATTGACATTGACGCCCAGAATCGGCGCCGCGATCGGATGATGGGAATGCGCGATGCTGCTGAGTCGGCGATCCATCCTGCCGAGTCAACACCAGTCACGCACCGCTCATACGGGCTGGTCGTCGTCGTCGACCGCCGTGGCCCCCAGCGCCCCCGCGAGCTCCACCATGCGCCGCTCGGTCAGCGTGTCGGCGTCCCTCACCTCGATCACGTCCTCGTCGAAGAAGAACGGCACGGCCCGCCCGGAAGGATGCCCGTTCCAGCAGGCAACCGCCGGACACGGGATCATCCGGCTGCCGGAAGGCAGAACCGCTGCCACGCTCGTGGCCATGATGAAGTCCGGTTGCGCGGCGACCACCGCCGCCCACTCATCGTCCCGGATCGGGGCGTGCCCGTTCAGGCCGCCCAACCACGTGCCCCGGGTGATGAACCGCCGTCGCCCGGCGAACGCCCCGGGACCACGTTGCCGCGCCACGACCCGCTCACCATCCCACTCACAGACCTCGGCATCGTCCCCGATGACCCAGGCGTCCAGGCGCCCCGCCCACTCGACCATGCGACGCAGGAACGCCACCTCCGGATTCTTGACGCTGAGCCGGCCATGCTGAAACAGCAGATGGTGGCCCCGCTCCGAAGGGTCAGCCACCCACACCACGTAACAGAAATCGGCCCTCCGCGGAGCATCCACCGGAATCACCAGCTCCGGCTCCTCCCGGACCAACGCCTCCACTTCACCGCCGAGAATCGGAAAGCGCTCACTCTCCCGCGCCTCGAACGCCCGAGTGATGTGCAGGTCGTAACCCATCCCGAGATCATGGCACCGCACGCGCATCTGACCGGACCACCCGACCGCACGAGAACCGCTGAATACGGTGGCCGGCAAGGCGAAGGGTGCGGTAAGCACATCGGATGACAACAGAAAAGCCGTTGACCGTGGTCCAACCGGGCGGCGGACGCCGAGGCGACCTGGGCGACATCGGCGTGCATTTCAAGCTGTGGGGCGAGGACACCGGCGGCGCCCTGGCGATCGTCGAGCACCCGTTCCCGGTGGGCGCGCTGGTCGCACCACACCTGCACACCCGCGAGGACGAGTACTCGATCGTCACCGAGGGCGAGATCGGCTTCCGCTCAGGCGACCGGGAGGTGGTGCTCGGGGCCGGCGGCTACATCGCCAAACCCCGCGGCGAACTGCACGCGATGTGGAACGCCGGCCCGGTCCCGGCCCGGATGATCGAGATCATCACCCCGGCCGGCTTCGAGCACTTCTTCCGCGAGGTGGCCGAGCTGATCGCGGCCGGACCCGCCGCGGCCGAGGAGGGCGGCGATCTCGCGGAGCGGTACGGCCTGCGGTTCGGCGAGCCGGACTGGCTGCCGGGGATCGTCGAACGGTTCGGCCTGACCACCTAGGCGGGCACAGAGTCGACGCCGAGGGCGTTGAAGGTCGCCTCCGCACCGTGCTGGCCGGCCGACAGCTCCCAGGCGGTGTCGGCGATGGTGTCGGGATCGAGGGTGGGCAGGCCGGCGGCCACGGCCGGGCCGACCGCGGCGACGGCGTGCCGGTGGATGTCGCCGCGTTCGACGAGCCCGCCGATGACCAGTGCCCCGGCGTAGACCCCGGTGCCGGCCAGGGCGGCGTTCACGGTCAGGGCGTACGTGCGCAGCGCCGCCGACGCGACCGCGAGAGCGCCCATGTCCGGCAGCGGAACGACCGCGCCCAGGCCCGCGACATACAGCAGCGTGCCGCTGCGGCGTTCGAGCATGCCCGGCAGCACCATCGCGGTGAGGTCGACGGCGGGACGGGCAAAGGTGTCCACTGCGGCCGACACGTCGACCGCCGCCGCTTGCAGGATCGGCGCCGGTCGTGCGGTCGGGTCGGCGGCGCCCGGTCCGAAGTACACGGCGCCGATCGGGCCGAGCTGCTCGGTCGTGGTGGTGACGGCGGCGCGTAGCTGATCGGGCCGGGTGATGTCGGCGGCGACGGCGATGGCGGTGATGCCGTCCCGGCGCAGCGAGGCCAGGTAGGACCCGTGCCGGTCGGGGTGGCGCGACAGCAGGGCGACCGGATGTCCCTCACGGCCGAACCGCCGGGCGACAGCAAGACCGAGCCCCGGTCCCACGCCGGCGATGAGCATGCTGGAAATCTGTGCTGCGGGCACGTACGCCTCCTCTGTCATGGTGGACAGGTGTCACTGTCGCGGCCCTGTGATCCGTACGGAAGAAGGCACTTCAATGTCTGGTGGGAACACCGCTGTTCCTTTGCTGGTCGAGACGCCCCTGGCCCGCCGGGTGCCGGTCGCGGAATACGCGGCGTGCCCGGTCACCGGCCTCTTTCACCGCCTCGGCGACAAGTGGTCGCTGGTGACCCTGGTGCTCCTCGGCGAGCGGCCGCACCGCTTCAACGAACTCCATCAGCGGATAGAGGGCGTGAGCCAGCGAATGCTGACCCGGACACTGCGGGCGCTGGAGTCCGACGGGCTCGTGCTCCGCACGGTCCACCCGACCGTTCCGCCCGCTGTGGAGTACGCGTTGACCACGCCCGGACAGGCGCTGCTCGGGCCGCTTTCCGAGGTCGCGGAATGGGCGGTCGAGCACCATTCCACCGCGTCGACCCGTGTTCGTTGATGGCGCCGGTTCGCCGCGTACTCGGCGGTCGCGGACGATGAGGACTTCTTCGAGACGTGTTCCGACACCTTCAAAGAGGTGCTCGATGAGGCCGCGAGCAATGGCGAGGACTTCGGTGACCGCCACGCCGAAAATCTGACTTCGACGGCCAAATTCGTCGGCAGGACGGCTGCGACGGTCGCGGTGACCGCCGCCGTGGGCGGAGCGGGTAGAGGGGCGAAGGAGATCTGGCAGGCAAAGCCTCCGGGTGCCTGAGGCACGTCGGAGTCATAACGAGCGTGCTCCGTTTCGGCCTGACTCCGGGCGGTTCGCGGATGAGAGGCGTCAGGGTCCGCCGCTCGCCTGAGCAGGCTCTCCGCAACCGGCCGGAACCGGCGCGGCGCACGCGGCGATTCATGGTCGCCGCTGACCAGGAGCGCCCGCCATCCGGCCGGCGCCGGCTCGAGCACCCACCAAGGACCGAATGCGCCGGCCAGGGTCAGTCGGCGGTCTGGCCGGATGCCGTCCGACTTGAGTAGTAGTCCGGCGCCGACGTACGACTCAAGTCGTACGCGAAGTCCATCATCAAGTCGGACGCGCGCCTCCCCGCCCTGCTCCTAGCGTCATGGACGTCCCCGGTCCACGATCCACCAGGAGCTCCCCGTGCCCTCGTCACCCCTGCTCGTCGCCGACGGCGTGAGTAAATCGTTCGGCATCACCCGGGCTCTGAACGGCGCCTCGCTCCAGGTCCGCCCCGGCGAGGTGCTCGCGCTGACGGGACCGTCGGGTTCCGGCAAGTCCACGCTGCTGCACTGCCTGTCCGGCATCCTCGCCCCGGACTCCGGCCGCGTCAGCTTCGAGGGCCGCGACCTGACCGCCATGAGCGACCGGGAGCGCAGCGCCCTGCGGCGGGGCGCGTTCGGGTTCGTCTTCCAGTTCGGCCAGCTGGTGCCCGAGCTCACCTGCCTGGAGAACGTGGCGTTGCCGCTGCGGCTCGCCGGCGTGCGGCGGAGCCGGGCCGAGCGGCGCGCCGCCGAGCTGCTCGTGCGCCTGGAGGTCGTCGAGGTGGCGGGCAAACGTCCCGGGCAGGCGTCCGGCGGGCAGGGCCAGCGCGTCGCGGTGGCCCGCGCGCTGGTCACCGACCCGCAGGTGATCTTCGCCGATGAGCCGACCGGTGCGCTCGACTCCCGCAACGGTGAGCAGGTCATGCGGTTGCTGGTCGCTGCCGCGAAGGAGCGGGGGAGCGCGGTCGTGCTGGTCACCCATGAGGCGCGGATCGCCTCGTACGCTGATCGCGAAGTCTCCTTCCGTGACGGCGCGGCTGTTGTCGCTGAAGGTGTCCGATGAGCGCCGCCTGGCTGCGGGAGCTTGTCCTGGGCGTGCGGCTGAGCGTCTCGGGCGGCCGCTCGGGCTGGCTGCGGCTCGCCCTGATCGCGGCCGGGGTGGGTCTCGGCGTGGGGATGCTGCTCGTCCTGGCCGCCGCGCCGACAGCGGTTGCGGCACGGGAGCAGCGCCGGGCCGATCGTGCGCTGGGTGCGAGCGTCGAGCAGGCCGGGCCGGGCACGCTGCTGGCGCTCACCACGGAGACGCGGTTCCGGGATGAGCCCGTACGAGGCAGGATCGTGCGCCCGGAGGGCGACCGCGCGCCGGCACCGCCCGGGGTGGCCCGGATGCCGGCGGTGGGGGAGCTGTACGTCTCCCCGGCGCTCGCCGCCCTCATCGCCGGACCCGGTGGTGAAGTGCTGGCCCAACGGTGGTCCGCGCACGTGGCCGGCACGATCGCGCCGCAGGGGCTCTCCGGGCCCGACGAGGTGTACTTCTACGTGGGGTCCGGCACGCTGACCACCGACGACGGGGCGGCGCGCATCGCCTCGTTCGGTGGCGGCAGCCCACCCACGACCGACCCGACGATCGTGGTGCTGGCGGTCATCGGGGCAGCCGTCCTGTTGCTGCCGGTCCTGGTGTTCGTGACGACGGCCGTACGTTTCGGCAGTGAGAGCCGGGAGCGGCAGCTCGCCGCGATCCGGCTCGTCGGCGCCGACAGCAGGATGACACGCCGCATCGCGACCGGCGACGCGCTGATCGGGGCGGTGCTGGGGCTCGCCGTCGGCGGTCTCGTCTTCCTCGGTCTGCGGCGGGGCGTCGGGGTGCTGCTGCCGGCCGACTTCAGCCCGTACCCGTCGGATCTGCGCCCGGTGCCGGCGCTGCTCGCCGCGATCCTGCTGCTGGTGCCGGCCGGCGCTGTGCTGGTGACCCTGTCGGCGCTGCGGCGGGTCGTCATCGAGCCGCTCGGCGTGGTGCGGCAGAGCGGCGTCCGCCGCCGGCGGCTCTGGTGGCGGCTGATTCCGCCTGGTGCCGGTGTCGCACTGCTGTACCCCCTGCTCGGCGGGCTGCCCGGCGACGTCGGGGCGGGCACCCGGGTCCAGCTCGCCGCGGGCGCGATCCTGCTGCTGACCGGCGTGGTCGTGCTGCTGCCCTGGCTCGTGCAGGCGGTGGTACGGCGCCTCGGCGGCGGCAGCGTCGCGTGGCAGCTCGGCATCCGACGCCTGCAGCTGGACAGCGACACCGCCGTACGGTTCGTCTCGGGCATCGCGGTGTCGGTCGCCGGCATCATCGCCATCCAGGGCCTGCTCAGCACCTCGATAGCCGCGACCAGCGGGAACCAGCCGCCGGCCGACCGCCTCCAGGCCGTCGTCTACACCAACGGGGCCGACGGCACCGGCTGGCAGGCAGCTCTGGCCGGCACCCCGGGCGTCGAGGCGGTGCGGACCTCCGGTTACGGCTACCTGCGCACGGACCCCGACCAGCCGGGCGTGACCGTCCGGGTCGGCGACTGCGACGTGCTCCGGCAGTACGCGCCGCTGCCGTCCTGCGCCGACGGCGACAGCTTCCAGGCCGTGCACCCGGGCTGGGAAAGCCCCACGCTGCCGGCGGGAGCCACCACCCCCGTCTTCGGCACCGACGACGCGGCACCGCTCTCCCACTGGCAGGTGCCCGCCGGCCTCCCCGCCGTGACGCTCTACACCAGCGAAGCCGCCCCGATGTCGTACCTGGCCACCCCGGCGGCGCTGAAACTCCGGCCCGACCTGCGCGGCATCTTCACCGACGCCTACCTGCTGGGTCTGGACCCGTCCCGCCCGGACGCCATCGAGCAGGTGCGCAACACGATGACCCGGCTGGCCCCGGCCGCACCGCTGCAACTGTTCGGCGACGAGCGGATCGGCAACCAGTTCGCCGGGGCCCGGCAGGTGGCCCAGGGCTGCGCCGTCCTGTTCCTGCTGTTCATCGGCGCTAGCATGCTCGTCGGCGTCACCGAGCAGCTGCGCGAGCGGCGCAGGTTGCTGGCCGTACTCGCCGCCTTCGGCACCCAGCGGCGCACGCTGTCGGCGTCGTTGCTCTATCAGGTGGCCATCCCGGCTTCCGTCGGACTGCTTCTGGCCGTCCTCATCGGCAGCAGCCTGTCGGCGGTCCTGCTCGCGGCCACGGAGGCCCCGGTCGAGCTGGACTGGGCCGCGATCGCCGCGATGACGGCGACGGTGGCGACTATGGTCGTGGCCGTCACAGCTGCCGGCCTGCCGCTGCTGTTCCGTCTGCTGAAGGTTCAGGAGTTGCGCAGTGAGTGAGACCCATACGCTGAGCAGCATGGTGTCGCCTGCCCTGACCCGCGGCAGCGGACTGCTGGGTGACCTGGTGGTGTCCGGCTCGGTGGCCGCCCTGTCCACGTGGTGGTGGCACCAGTACAGGCTGGGTGGCTTGCTGTTCGGTGTGCTGGCCGGGCTGGTGCTGATGTGGCGGCGCCACCGCCCGATCACGGTTCTCGTCCTCGTGGCGGTGCTGACCGCGGTCACGGCGACGATCGAGGTCAACGGCACCCAGCTGCACGACGGCATGCTGCTGATCACGGTCGCCACCGCGATGTACGCGGTCGTCGTCCACGCCTCGACATTGCTGCGGGCGGCGGTGGGCGGGCTCGGCGGCTGGCTGTTCGCGTCGCTGCTGCTGCCCCTGCAGAACTACTCCCGCGCCGGGTGGTCGACGTTCTCGCTCGAGGAGCTCACGCGCGGCTCCGGGCTCCTGCTGGGTTACGGGGCCGTGGTCTGGGCGATGGCCCTCAGCGTGCGGTACTTCGGCCAGCTCAATCTGAACACGTCCGAGCGTCGGCAGAGCGCGGAACGGGAACGCCGGCACGTGGCCCAGATCGCCGTCGCCGAGGAACGGGCGCGCATCGCCCGGGAGCTGCACGACATCGTCGCGCACTCGCTGTCGGTGATCATCCTGCAGGCCAACGGGGCCGCGTACGCCTTCGACCACGATCAGCAACGGGCCCGCGAGGCACTGCGGACGATCGGCGCGACCGGCAGCGACGCCCTGGAGGAGATCCGGCAGCTCGTGGAGCTGCTCCGGAGCGCCGGCGACAGCCCGCCTGACCGCACCCCGGTCGCCCTGGACCAGATCGAAGCCGTGGTGCAGCGGGCCCGCGACTCGGGCCTGACCGCCGACCTGACCGTGCACGGCACGCCACCCGAGGTTCCCGGCGGAGTGGCCCTGGCGGTCTACCGGATCGTGCAGGAATCCCTGACCAACACCTTGAAACACGCCGGCCCGGCGCCGGCCGCCACCGTGATCGTCAGCTACCGGCCGGAGGTCATCGACATCGAGGTGACCGATTCCGGCGCCGGGCCGAAAGCCACGAGTCCCGGCGGGCACGGCCTGGTCGGCATGCGCGAGCGGGTCGCCCTGTACGGCGGGACGTTCGCAGCCGGCCCGAAACCGGACGGCGGCTGGCTGGTGCACGCGCGCATCCCCCTCACCGGCGCCGCGGCCCGGGCGGTGGTGGCGTGATCCGGGTCGTGCTCGTCGACGACCAGCATCTGGTCCGGGCCGGATTCCGGATGGTGCTGGACTACCAGAGCGACATGACCGTGGTCGGCGAGGCGAGCGACGGCGCGGAGGCGTTGCGTCTGCTGCGCACCACCCCGGCCGATGTCGTCGTGATGGACCTGCGGATGCCCGTGCTCGACGGGGTGACCGCGACCAGGCGGATCTGCGCCGCCGGTCCGCTTCCCCGGGTGCTGGTGCTGACCACGTTCGACACCGACGAGGACGCGTTCGCCGCGCTCCAGGCCGGGGCGAGCGGGTTCCTGCTCAAGAGCGTGCCGCCCGACGACCTGCTGAGCGCGATCCGGGTGGTGGCCGGCGGTGACGCCGTCGTGGCGCCCCGGGTGACCCGGCGGCTGCTGGACCGCTTCGCCGGCCGGCTCGTCGCCAAGGACGCGGCCGAGGCCGGCCTGCCGGAGATGACCGACCGGGAACGCGAGGTGCTGCTGCTGGTGGCGCAGGGACTGTCGAACCTCGAGATCGGCGGCCGGCTGCAGGTCGCCGAGGCGACCGTCAAGACCCACATCGGCCGGATCCTGGCCAAGCTCGGCCTGCGTGACCGGGTGCAGGCCGTCGTCTTCGCGTACGAGTCAGGGCTGGTGCGGCCCGGCAGCGATCCCGGGACCGAGGTCAGTCCGTCACAGGAGGCGCGAGGTGACGCTGGAGGGTCTCCATGATCTCGGCCAGCGCCTCCAGCTGCGGCACGGTGAGCACGTCGGCGAAGTGCTCCCGGACGGCCCGCGAGTGACCCTGGGCCGCGTTCAGGAAGACGGCGCGGCCCTCGTCGGTCAGGTGGACCTCGGCGACGCGGTTGTCGGCGTGGTGACGGCAGCGGCGGATCAGGCCGCGGCGTTCCATCCGGGCGAGGTGGTGCGACAGCCGGGACTGCTCCCAGCCGATCAGGTCGGCCAGCTCGGTCGAACGGCACGGCCGGTCACCGCGCTCGTGCAGGGTCACCAGCACGGGATAGTCGCTGCCGGTGAGCCCGGAGTCCGCCGTCAGCAGCTGGTCGAGACGCCGTCGCAGCAGGGGCGTGGTCTCGATGAGCCCGCGCCAGGCCCTCAGCTCGACCGGGTCCAGGCTGCCGGCTCCCGTCGCCTCGTCCGCCACCGCACGAACCTACCGCAGCCACCCTACCGATTACATGACGCGTCATATATCGTCGGCCTCGGGACGCGCCCGAGCCGGGCGCGCCGGGCGGAGGGACGTGCACCGTGGCGACGATCGAGCAGCTCATGCGGGCGAATTTGCTGGAGGTCTTCAACGAGCGGGACGGCGAGCGCCGCCGGGCCGCGATCGCCCGCACGTACGCTCCCGGCGTGCACTTCGCCGACCCCGAGGGGACGGTGCAGGGCCACGACGCGCTCGAGGCGAAGGCGCAGAAGATCCTGGACGACGCGCCGGGCTTCGTCTTCGTGGCTGACGGCCCGGTGCGCGTCACCCAGGACCTCGGCTATCTCGCGTGGAGCTTCGGCCCCGAGGGCGCCGCCCCCGTGGTCCGGGGCGCCGACATCGCGCTGGTCGCCGACGGCCTGATCACCTCGGTCCACACCCTGCTGCTCACCGACTGAGATCGCCCGCCGGCGATCCGGTGGTTCAGGACCAGGCGATCTCACCGGTACGGTCGACGAAGCGCCCGGAACCGTGGCCCGGTCCCTCGGTGGCCAGGCGCACCACGGCGTCGGTCCCCTCGGTGACGGTCTGCGGGCCGGTGTTGCCGTTGAGATCGGTGGCCGTGTATCCCGGGTCGGCCGCGTTGATGCGGAGGTCGGTCAGCGACTTGGCGTACTGGGTCGTGAGCATGGTGAGCGCCGCCTTGGAAGCCGTGTACGCGGGCGCGATCGCCTTGGACTCGGCACGCGACGGATCGTGCGTGGCCGCCAGGGAGCCCATGGCGCTGCTGACGTTGACGATGACCGGGTCGGCCGAACGTCGCAGCAGCGGCAGGAACGCCGTGGTGGTCCGCACCACGCCGACGACGTTGACATCGAGCACGCTCAGGATGTCGGCGCCCGTCAGGCCGCTCGGGTCACCGTGCGCGCCGTGAACGCCGGCGTTGTTGATCAACACGTCGATGGCGCCTTCGTGCTTCTCGACGTCGGCGGCCGCCGCCGCGACCGAATCGTCGTCCGTGACGTCGATCTGCACAAAGCGGGCACCGAGTTCCGTGGCCGCCGCGGTCCCGGCCTTCGCGTCGCGGGCGCCGAGCAGCACGGTGTGGCCGTGGGCGAGGAGGCGGCGGGCGGTCTCGTAGCCGAGGCCCTTGTTGGCCCCGGTGATGAAAGTGATCGTCATGCGCCCATGGTTTGCCGGCGCCGCGACGTGCGCCAGGGAAGGCCTGACGGTAGGAAAACGGCTACCACCCTCGGGCGCCGGGCAGCGAGGCACAATCGGTGCCATGACCACTCACGGCTCGGAGTTCGGCGCCACCGTGCGCGCCTGGCGCGACCGGCTCACGCCGTCCGCGGTGGGCCTGCCGAGTGGCCGCGCCCGCCGCGCGAGCGGGCTGCGCCGCGAGGAACTCGCCGAACTCGCCGGGATCTCGGTCGACTACGTCGTGCGCCTGGAACAGGGCCGGTTCACCACACCCTCGGCGCAGGTGGTCGCCGCGCTCGCCCGGGCCCTCCAGCTCACGAACGCGGAACGCGACCACCTCTACCGGCTGGCGGGGCTCGTCCCGCCCGCCGACGGTGAGATCTCCGACCACATCCCACCGGGCGTCCAGCGCGTCCTGAACCGCCTCGGCGACGCGGCCGTGGGGGTCTTCGCCGCCGACTGGCAGCTGATCTGGTGGAACCGCGGCTGGGCGGCTCTGCTCGGCGACCCGTCGTCGGCACCGCGTGAGCGCCGCAACTTCGCCCGCGACACCTTCCCGGTCAACAGCGACCGGCCCAGCCTGTCGCAATGGCCGGTGATCTCGTACGCCCCCGACGCGGTCGACGCGGCCATCGTGTCCGACCTACGCCGCGCCACCGGCCGCTTCCCGGACAACCCCAGGCTGACCAACCTGATCCGCTCACTCACCGAGGGCAACCGACGCTTCGCCGACCTGTGGGCCGCCGGTGCGGTCGGCACCCACCGCGAGGACCACAAGATCGTCAAGCACCCAACGGTCGGCCCCATCGAAGTCGACTGCGACGTCATGACCGACGGCGACGCCGAACTCAAGATCGTGATCCTGACCGCGGCCCCCGGAACGACCGACGAAACCAAACTCCGTCTGGCCCTGATCTCCGGCGTCCCCGACCCGGCAGACAACGCAGCCACCGAGGCGAGATCCGCGCCCGTTCAGTCGCTGGCGTCGGCCGATGGCAGCGCGGCAGCCGCCCCCGGCTGAGGGCCGAACAGTTCCGCGCACACCGGAAAATGTGGCGGCTCGCCGCGCTCAGCCGTTGCGGCTCGGCGCCATGTCGGCAGCGCTCGCGTGCAGGACGAAGAGGCCGATCGCCTGCTCACCGACCGGAACCAGACGCCGGCCACCCTCCACGAGCGCCGGATCCGCCGGCCGGACGGCGCGCTGAAAGGCGGCCTCAGGCGGAGGCGTCTCCGACAGCAGGCTCGCGGTCTCGGCGTCCGGCCTTCACACTCTGCCGCACCGCAAGCAGCCGGCTGGGCACGACCAGCACCGCATACAGCCCGGCCATCCGCACCCCCAGAGCCCGGTGCGGACGCGGATGCCCCTGCCGGACAAGCCGCGCCAACCACCGCCTCTCCAACCGACGCCCCGCCACCGCAGCCCCCAAGGAACCAGCCACGACGGTGGTGAGCACGGCAGCCCCGACAGCACCGGCCACAACGACTCGTCGATGCGCCTCCGCATCGGACGGCTCATCCTCGGGAAGCGTGATACCGACGTCCACAAAGGGAAGCCCAGAAGCAGCACCCGGATCCGCCGCCCCCGAACCCCCCGCGACGGCAGAGCGCCCGCCCCGAACCGCCGGAGCCCCCACGGCGACGGTAACCGCCGCCAAAGCCCCCCGAGCAAGCCGCCGCCGAGCCGGAGGCAACTCAGCAGCGGCAACCCAAGCCCCAACGGCCGCAACATCAAACCCGGCATCAACAAGAGCCCGAACATAAGGCCGCCAAGCCGACCCACCCGAGAACCCAGTCATCCACCGACCGTATAAACCCCGAACCACCCACCCCCAACCCAAACCAAAGCCCGGGGCGCGGGCGGGTGGTCCGGGACTGTCAAACGAACGGTGTAACTGCGGGTGTTGAGGGTTACTTGCGGGCCGCCGTGAGGCGGCCTTCGAAGGTCATCTCGAAGGCGTTCAAGGCGGGTTTCCAGCGGATCGCCCATCGGCGGCGGCCGGTGCCGGTCGGGTCGAGACTCATGATCGCCAGGTAGACACACTTCAGCGCGGCGGTCTCATTCGGGAAGTGCCCACGGGCCCAGACGGCTCGGCGGATCCGGGCGTTGACGCTCTCGCCATCGAGAGCGGCCTCGACCACGCGTTTGGTCAGCTGCTGCAACAGACCGCCTTCGCCGGTCAGTTGCAGGCCCGCTGCGCGGGCTTGCTCGACCAGCCGGGCCACCAGTTCGGCGTCCACCCCGCCGTCGGGATCGTTCTTCGCCACCGCGGGAGTATCCACGGCTGTCGTTGACTCTGTCACGGCATCGCTCCTTGATCAGGAGTTACACCGTTCGTTTTACAGACCCCCGCGACACGGGAACTCGCCGGTCGCGGTAGGGGTGGGGCGGTTGGTTGTTGGCCGCGGCGCGGGAGGGTGACGGCCGCGGGTCGTGGTGGGGGTGGTTGGTTGTTGGCCACGGCGGGGGAGGGTCGCGGGTCGCGGTAGGGGTGGGGGCGGTTGGTTGCTGGCTGCGGCGGGGGAGGGTCGCGGGTCGCGGTAGGGGTGGGGGCGGTTGGTTGCTGGCTGCGGCGCGGGAGGGTGGCGGTCGCGGGTTGTGGTGGGGGTGGGGGTGGTTGGTTGCTGGCTGCGGCGCGGGAGGGTGGCGGTCGCGGGTTGTGGTGGGGTGGGGGTGGTTGGTTGCTGGCCGCGGCGCGGGAGGGGTCGCGGGTCGTGGTGGGGGGCGGGGCGCATGATGGCCTGCCGCGGCACGGGAGGCGTGCTGGTGCTGGTGGGTGTCGATGGCGGCGTGGGTGAACGGTCGAAAGATGGTCACAGCGCCCCGCGACGACGATCAATCCCGGACCGCAACCGGCGAGGTGCGTACGCAAGACCCACCACTCAGGTCGGCCTGCCCGACAAAATCCCCCGCAAGGACCACAGCGCGGCAGCCAGACCCCTCACCGCAAGGGGATCACCCAGGAAAGCGCAGCACCCAGCGACGAGCAACCAAAATCCAACCCGGAACAGG
>NZ_JBEZFL010000007.1:263362-562771 GCF_040649415.1 Actinoplanes sp. NPDC048967 | reverse complement strand
GAGAGCGCCGCCGCGGTCGAGATGATCGTCGTGGCGCAGATATCAAGCCTGACGGTCTGCGTGGGTCATCCCCGCCCCCAAGCCCCAAGCGCAACCACCAAAAAGAGAAGAAGACAGAAAAACCCCGCACCCCTCGAAGAAGGGATGCGGGGTGACTCAGGCCGATCTCCGCCAGGCGATCGGCGGCCGGCGTCGCCGCCGGCAGGATGGTCTCAGAGCGGGCGAACCTGCTCCGCCTGAGGGCCCTTCTGGCCCTGGGCGATCTCGAACTCGACCCGCTGGTTCTCTTCCAGACTGCGGTAGCCGCTCGTCTGGATGGCCGAGAAGTGGACGAACACGTCAGCACCCCCGCCATCGACGGTGATAAAGCCGAAGCCCTTGTCTGCGTTGAACCACTTCACGGTTCCCTGCGCCATGCTGAACTCTCCTTCTGAAAATGCCGGCCCGGTGATGCGGGGCCGATGGTCGTTTCCGCGCAGCGGCCGCCGCGAGGGGCGACGTTTCAGCAGGACGAGCCTCTGAGCCACGTACACAAAAACTGGCCACACTGTACCCGAAGAACCAGCCCGAAAGCTGCCCCTCAGCCGAATCCCGTCGACTCGGACAGAACCGGAAAAGGCCTTCGGCGCCGCTTGAGCGGCGCCGAAGGCCTCGACGTACGTCTATATAGGCGATCGATCAGTCGGGCCATTCCCCGGTGATCTTGCGAACGCCGGCCGCCCCGCCGCGGTCGACGAGGGCCTTGACCGTCGCGAAGATCGCGCCCTGCAGGGCGGCCGCGGCGATGATCTCGCCCCAGCCGCGGTCCTCGTCGGTGGCGTTCGGGGCGTCGTCGTCGCCGGAGGCGAACTTCCAGATCTCCTTGAAGACGAAGCCCGCGACCGCGCCGGCCCCGATGCCCAGCAGCAGGCCGACCGGCTTGTAGGCCACCTTCTGAAGCTTCTTGCTCACTTACGCCTCCCGCGCACGATGAGGATGATGCCGACCAGCGCCACCCCGGCCGCGAGCACGGCGGCGAAGGGGATCGGGTTGCGCTCCACCTGGGCGCGCGCGTCGTACGCCTTGTCCAGGGCGCCGGACTCCTTCACCTTGTCACTGGCGAGGGCCACTTTGTCACCGGCCAGGGCAACCTTGTCACCGGCCTGCGCCTTGGCGGTGCGGACCTTCTCGGACGCGACGCCGACCGCGGCGGCCGCGGCCTCGCGGACCTTGCCGGTCGTTTCGTGCACCTGCGCCTTGGCCCGCTGCTTGGTCTGCTCGACCTGCTCCTTGGCCCTGGCCTTGACGTCCGCCTTGGCCGCGAGGGCCTGGACCGTCTCACCGAGCTCGGCGCGGGTCTGCTTGATGTCCTCGCGCAGGGCCGCCACGTCCGGCTTGCCTGCCGACGTGGACCCGTTCTTGTCACTCATGCCCGGCTCCTGCTCTTGATCGCGTGCTTCACTTCGTCGACGTCAGCCTTCGCGCTGGCGATGGCGGCCGAGGGCTCCGGCGGGACCGCCTGGGTGACCTGCTTCTTGCCGAGCAGCGCCAGCACGCCGGCCGAGGCGAAGAGCACCACGGTCACGATCAGTGCGGCCAGCCACAGCGGCAGGAACAGGTCGAGGACGATGATCAGCGTGGCGAACAGCGCGCCGACGCCGTACAGGGCCAGCACCCCTCCGCCGCCGAACAGACCCACACCGATGCCGGCGTGCTTACCCTTCTCGGTGAGCTCCGCCTTCGCGAGCGCGATCTCATCCTTCACGAGGCGGGAGATCTGCTCGCTCGCCTTCTGTACCAATTCCGAGGTGGACTGGTCGGTCCCCGGACGGGCCGGGCTACCGTTCAGGACATCGGCCATGGTGTCCTCCTTTCCCAATGGAGCCACTATGCCCTGCACAGGGCCTGATCAATCCTCGCCTGGCCGAGCCGAAATTACTGCCTGATACCGGACGTGGCGGCAGATGTCTGCTCCTCCGGACCGCTGAAGGCCGCCGCACGCTCGTCACCGTCGCCGGCGCCGCTGAAGACCCGGGCGTCGTCGCGGGTGGTGGTGTCGTCCGCCGGTGCGGTCACGGCCGGTGCGGGCATTGCCCGCTCACCCTGGGAAAGGTCTGCGCGCAGCCGGGGCAGCGAGTCTCGCCGGTGCTCGAAGACCCAGGTCACCAGGCGCTCGCGGACCAGGCAGCGCAGGTCCCACAGCGAACCCGCGTCGTGCGCGCTGACCAGGGCGCGGAGCCGGATCATGCCGCCGGTCGCCTCGGTCACCTGCAGCACGCAGACCCGGCCGTCCCACAGCTCGCTGCCCTCGCAGACGGCGCGCAGCTCGGCGCGCATCGGCTCGACCGGCGCCGACCAGTCGACGTCGATCTCCGCGGTGCCGAGCACAGCGGAACCGGTACGGGTCCAGTTCTGGAACGGCTTGGTGGTGAAGTACGAGGTCGGCAGGATCAGCCGGCGGTCGTCCCAGATCTGCACCGCGACGTACGTCAGGGTCAGCTCCTCGATCCGCCCCCACTCCCCCTCGACGACCACCACGTCGTCGATGCGGACCGCGTCGCTGAAGGCGAGCTGGAGGCCGGCGATGAGGTTGCCCAGGGTGCTCTGGGCCGCGAGCGCGGCGATGACGCTGACCACGCCGGCCGAGGCGAGCACGCTGGCGCCCAGCGCGCGGACGTCCGGGAAGGTCATCAGCATGACCCCGGCCGTCAGCACCACGATCGCGGCGATGGTGACCCGGCGCATTATCACGACCTGGGTCTTGACCCGGCGGGCCTTCATGTTGTCCGGGACGTCGACCCGCCAGCGGGCCAGGGCGACATCCTCCAGCACGAGCAGCAGCGCGCCGACCAGCCAGGCGACCGAGGCGATCACCAGCAGGACGAGAGTGTGCAGCACTCCGTCCCGGACGGCGAACTCGCCGGCGAAGCTGCGGACGGCCTGCTGCACGGCGTAGATGGTGACGCTGGCCAGGAACGGCTTGTGCGCCGTACTGGCCAGGTCGTTGAGCAGGGCCGAGCGGTGCCCGAGCCGTTTGACGACCCAGTGCACCGCCTCGACCAGGACGATCGCCGCGCCCGCCGCGATGACCACGGCGAGCAGGGCGGTGAGCACGCTGGTCACGGGTTCCCTCTCCACGAATCAGGGGTCGTTGCCAGCGCTACAGTCTTCCACCTGATGCGAGCCCGGCGGTACGTCACACCTTGCGGTAGCGGGCCTGCGAGAAGCAGTAGACACCGAAGGCCGCGATGCCCAGTGCGACCAGGCCCAGCAGCCACGGGCCGTACGACTGCTCAGCCAGCAGGCGCAGCGCCGCGTCCAGGCCGCGGGCCTTCTCCGCGTCGTAGGTCACGGCGGCGGCCACGATCAGGCCACCGGCGATCGCGTACGCGACGCCCTTGGCGGAGTAGCCGGCGACCCCGAGGCGACGCGTGGTCTTGCGGACGGACGGGCTCATCTGCTGGGTGTTGAGGTGCTTCTCGAACTTCTTGGTGACGCCGTAGATCACCAGACCGATGCCGACGCCGACCACCACGAGGCCGATCAGCCCGACCAGCCAGCGGCCGCCCGAGTTGGCCATCAGGCTGGAGGCGCCCTTCTCCTGGCTGTCGCCGGTGGAGGCGTTCGCGCCCTGCAGCACCCGGATGGCGATCCAGGCGAACGACAGGTAGATCACCGCGCGGGCGCCGGAGACGACGCGCTCGGCGAGCGCCTCCTTGTCCTGCGGGCCGCTCTCGCCGATGGCGGCCTCAAAGGCCTGCCAGAGGGCCAGGGCGATCATGCCGATGACGGCGATGACCAGCATCGTCTTGCCGAACGGCTTGCCGGCCAGGCTCTGCAGCGCGCCGGACTGGTCACTCTCACCCTTGGAGTCGCCCAGGGCGACCTGCAGGGCCAGCCAGGCGAAGAGCAGGTGGATGACGCCGTACACGATGAAGCCACCGCGGGCGAGATATTCGAGGGGTTTGCTGTCGGCAGCACGCGACGCGGTGCTCCGGGCTTGCTGGGTGGCAGACATGCTGCCCAGATTGACCTGGGGCAACATTTTTGAAACCTGCCACCCGTGCCACCGGTGTGCTAACGGGAAACCTGGAAGCCGATCTGGTCGGCGGTGATGCTGTCCAGCGACACCTGGAGGCCGCCGACGTCCACGGCCTGCTGCCCCTTGGTGAGCTGGACCTGCTCGCCGGCCACCTCGAGGGTGACGGTGTTGGCGTCGGCGCTGACGAACTTGGCCTCCACGCCGAGCACGCTGGCGCTCGCGCTGGTGCTGCGGTCGAGGGTCACGGTGCACTGGTCCAGGCCGCAGTCGACGTTGTCGCTGCTGCATCCGGCCAGCAGGGTCAGACCGAGGACGGCTGAGGTGAACAGGGCGGCGATGCGCGGTGCTGCGGTGTTCATCACCCGATCAAGAGTACGGGCCGCGAGCCACCCTAGGCTGGCGACATGGACGTCACCGTGCAGGACAACCCGGCCCGCCACCGCTTCGAGATCCTGCTCGACGGCGAGGTCGGCGGGTTCGCCGACTACCGCGAGCGCGACGGTGCCGTGGTCGTCGTGCACAGCGAGGTCGACCCGGCGCACCGTGGCCAGGGCCTGGGCAGCGTGCTGGCCGCGCAGACCCTGGACGCCCTGCGGGCCCGCGGCGCGAAGGTCGTGCCCGCCTGCCCGTTCTTCGCGCGCTATGTCGCGGACCACCCGGAGTACGACGACATCATCGCCTGAGCGGTCCGCGACCTTTCTCAGGCGGCGAGGGCCTGCGACGCCAGCTGGGGCACCGAGGAACCGGCGATGATCTCGGCCGCGGCCTGACCGCAGGCGCGGGTGGCGCCGTAGGTCGCCAGGTGCACCCCGCCGCTCACCGCGACCGGCACACCCATCTCCACCACGATCGCGTCCGGGCGTACCGCCAGCGTGTCGCGCAGGGCGTCGGCGATCCACGGGTGCCGGTGCGCGTCGCGGACGACCAGGACCAGCGGGCGACCGCCGGCTCCGGCCAGGACCGGGGCGGCCGGGTCGCTCACTGCCGCGAGGTCCTCGGCGCTGAGCCGGATCGAGGTGGTGCCGGGCAGCAGGTTGCCCAGCGGCGCCCCCACTCCCCACGGCGTCTCGGCGCCGATGGCGATGTTGCGGGCCGGCGCGAACTCGACCACGTGCGGCGCGCAGCTCAGCGGCAGCTCCGGGGCGGCCGCGCCGGTGGTGACCTTGACGGCGCGCCGGGCGGCGGCCTGGCCGACGGCCGAACCGCCGATGACGGCGACCTCGTGCGCGGTGGCGCCGGCGGCCTCCGCGACGGCGCGGGCGCCGATCGCGGTCTGCGTGTCCAGCGTCCAGGTGGCCAGCTTGCGGACCCGGGCGGCGGCGTCGCGCAGGCGCTCCTCGCTCAGCTCACCGCTGCGCACGGCGGCGACGATGGCGTCCCGCAGGCGGATCGCGGTGTGCTCGTCGGCGTGGTCGCCGCCGACACAGATGGCGTCGGCCCCGGCGGCCAGCGCCCGTACGGTGGCGCCTTCGAGCCCGTAGGTGCGGCGGACGCCCTGCATCTCGATGCCGTCGGTGACGATCAGGCCCTGGAAGCCGAGCTCCTCGCGCAGCAGGCCGGTGAGGATGCGCCGGCTCAGCGTCGCGGGCAGCTCCGGGTCGTACGCGGGGACCAGCAGGTGCCCGGTCATGACCGACTGCACGCCGGCGGCGATGGCGGCCTTGAACGGCACCAGCTCCACCTCGGCGAGCCGCTCCCGGCTGCGGTCGATCAGCGGTACGGCGTGGTGCGAGTCGACGGCGGTGTCCCCGTGGCCCGGGAAGTGCTTGGCGCAGGCGGCGACGCCGGCCTCCTGCAGGCCGCTGATCCAGGCCGCGCCGTGGCGGGCCACGAGACCGGGCTCGGCGCCGAACGCGCGTACCCCGATGATCGGGTTGTCCGGGTTGCTGTTGACGTCGGTGTCCGGGGCGTAGTCGAGCGTGATGCCCGCGTGGGCCAGTTCCAGGCCCAGGTCCCGGGCCACGGCGTGGGTCAGCTCGGCGTCGTCGATCGCGCCCAGGCCCAGGTTGCCGGGGCGGGAGCTGCCGTGCCGCGACTCGAAGCGGGTGACGTCACCGGCCTCCTCGTCGATGGCCACGATGACGTCCGGGCGTTCCGCGCGCAGCTGGGCGGTCAGGGCCGCGACCTGTGCGGGTGTCTCGACGTTGCGGGCGAACAGGGCGACGCCGCCCAGTCCGTCCGCGAGCCAGCGACGGACCCAGTCGGGCACAGCGGTGCCTTCGAACCCGGGCTGTAACACCGTCGCGGCGAGAACTGGCAATTCGCCATGATTCGGCATGTGTCCGCGTACCTCCGGTGACGACGAATACGCGCTCAGCGAGCACGTCCCCCAACGTGATCGGCCGACAACCGTCATGGGCGCGGCGACGACCTATGGTCACCCACTTCAGCCCTTTAGTCAACAAACCTTTCTATTAAGCGAACTTAAAGTGTTTCGCCGCTTGCCCGGCTCGCTAAGCTTCCTGCGTGCGGACACAGTGGGCGACGCCCGCCCTGGCAGCCTCCGGCGTGGACTGGTCCGAGGTGCACGCGGTGCGCCTGCTCGGCGTCGCGCTCGGGGCCCTGATCCTGCTCTGGGCCATCCGCCGGATGTTCGGCGGCAAGTAACCGGGGTATCCGCCCGGTATGCGAATCGGATACTTCCTGTCCAGCGAGGAATACACCCCGGCGGAGCTCATCGAGCAGGCCAAGGGCGCCGAGCGCGCCGGCTTCTCCGCCCTGTGGATCTCCGACCACTACCACCCGTGGGTCGACGCCCAGGGGCAAAGTGCGTTCGTCTGGTCCACGATCGGTGCCCTCAGCCAGGCCTGCTCCCTGCCCATCACCACCGCGGTCACCTGCCCGACCGTGCGCATCCATCCCGCCGTGATCGCCCAGGCCGCCGCGACCAGCGCGGTGCTGACCGGCGGGAGGTTCCGGCTCGGCATCGGCACCGGCGAGGCCCTCAACGAGCACATCTTCGGCGACGCCTGGCCCGAGGCCGACGTACGGCTGGAAATGCTGGAGGAGGCCGTCGAGATCATGCGGGAGCTGTGGAAGGGCGGCACGGTGTCGCATCGCGGCAAGCACTACACGGTGGAGAACGCCCGGATCTACACGCTGCCGGAGAAGCCGGTCGAGATCCTCATGTCCGGCTTCGGCCCCAAGGCCACCTCGGTGGCGGCGCGGATCGCCGAGGGCTACATCAGCACGATGCCCGACGGCGAGATGGTCCAGCAGTTCCGCACCGAGGGTGGCGGCGAGCGTACGTGTCAGGCCGGTTTCAAGGCCGCGTTCGCGACCAGCGAGGAGGAGGGCGCGCGGATCGCGTACGAGAAGTGGCCGAACGCCGGCGTGCCCGGCGAGCTCTCCCAGGTCCTGCCCTCGCCCAAGCATTTCGAGCAGGCGTCGGAGCTGGTCACCCAGGACATGGTCAAGGAAGCCTTCGTCTGCGGCAACGACCCGGCGGCCCACCTGGAGATGATCGACAAGTACGCCCGGGCCGGCTTCGACGAGGTCTACGTGGCCAACACCGGCCCGCACTGGCAGGGCCTGTTCGATCTCTACGCCGAGCACATCCTGCCCAAGCACTCGTAGCGTTTGGGCGTCACACCCGTGGGGCACAATGGCCGCTCGATGAAGCTACCCATCTACGGCCCTCGCCTGCGCAAGGTCGCCCGCAAGCACTTCGGCTGGCCCGACCTGCGCCCCGGCCAGTTCAAGCCCATGCGGGCCGTGCTGCGCCGCCGCGACGCCCTCGTCGTCCTGCCCACCGGCGCCGGCAAGTCGGCGATCTACCAGATCCCGGCGGTCCTGCTGCCCGGGCCGACAGTGGTGATCTCACCGCTGCTGGCCCTGCAGCAGGACCAGATCGCCGCCCTGAACGAGCGGGACGACCCGGCCGTGCGGGCCGTGCGGGTCAGCTCCGCCGAGACCCCCAACCAGCAGCGAGAGGCCATCCGCGAGGTCCAGGAGGGCCGCGCCGAGTTCCTCTTCATCACCCCGGAGCAGCTCGCCAACCCGGAGCGGCTAGCCGAGGTGCGCGCCCTGCGCCCCGGCCTGGTGGCGATCGACGAGGCGCACTGCATCTCGGCCTGGGGCCACGACTTCCGCCCGGAATACCTCTCGCTCGGGCACCTGATCAAGGGCCTGGGCCGGCCGCCGGTGCTCGCGCTGACCGCGACCGCGTCGCCGCCGGTCCGCGACGACATCATCGCCCGGCTGCACCTGAACAAGCCCGAGATCCACGTCTCCGGCCTGGACCGGAGCAACCTGTTCCTCGAGGTCGCGTACTGCCCGGACGAGGCCTACCGGTGGCGCCGGCTCACCGCACTGCTGGACGAGAGCGAGCGGCCGGGGATCATCTACGTCGCGACCCGGCGCGCCGCCGAGGAGCTCGCCGAGCGCCTGACCGAGGCCGGCTACAGCGCCACGTTCTATCACGGCGGGATGGCCGGCGGCGCCCGCGAGCAGGCCCACGAGGACTTCCTCGCCGACAAGGTCGACATCATGGTGGCCACCTCGGCGTTCGGCATGGGCATCGACAAGCCCAACATCCGCTGGGTCGCGCACGTCGCCCTGCCCGACTCCCCGGACAGCTACTTCCAGGAGATCGGCCGG
Organism: Actinoplanes sp. NPDC048967; assembly: GCF_040649415.1. Lineage (NCBI taxonomy): Bacteria > Bacillati > Actinomycetota > Actinomycetes > Micromonosporales > Micromonosporaceae > Actinoplanes > Actinoplanes sp. NPDC048967. Next base: position 554,151 of record NZ_JBEZFL010000007.1, on the reverse strand, counting down.
ATGGGCCGCGACGGCGAGCCGAGCCGGGCGCTGCTGCTGTGGCGCTCCGAGGACGAGGCCATCCAGCGTTTCTTCACCGGCGGCTCCCCCGACGTGGCGGAGATCCGCGAGCTGGCCGGTGCTCTGCGGGCGGGACCGGCCACCAAGACCGCACTGAAGGAGAAGACCGGCCTCGGGCCGCGCAAGCTGGGTCAGCTGCTGAGCCTGCTGGAGCAGGTCGGCGCGGCCGTCGCCGGCAGCGGCAACAAGTGGACGGTCCCGGTGTTCGCCCCGCTGCCGGCCGCGGCGGCCGAGGCCGCCGTCGCCGAGCACGAGCGCCAGCAGGTCGTGCAGCGCTCCCGCACCGACATGATGCGCGCGTACGCGCAGAGCAACGCGTGTCGCTCCCAGACCCTGCTGGCCTACTTCGGCGAGGATCTCACCGAGCGTTGCGGGCACTGCGACAACTGCGCCGAGGGCGTGGCCGAGGAGACCGAGGAGGAGACCGGCGACGAGCCGTTCGCCGTGCACAGCACGGTGCGGCACGCCGAGTGGGGTCCCGGCATGGTGATGGGGTACGAGGAGGATCGCATGACCGTGCTCTTCGACGAGGTCGGCTACAAGACCCTCTCGGTGCCGGTCGTCCAGGAGCACGCGCTGCTGGTCGCTGAGAAGAAGAAGTGAGTGAGGAAACCGTGACCGACGAACCGTTGTACGCCACATTCGGCTTCACCGACGCCGAGTGGGGGCTGCTGGTCGGCCTGCCCCAGTCGGTGCTGACCGCCGCGAGCGTGGCGACGCACGACAGTGCCCGTAAGACCCGGGCCGAGACGGCTGCCGGTCTCGACCAGATCTCCGACGCGCGGGCCTCGGCCAGCCGGCTGGTCACCGCGATCGCCACGGCGGTCCTGGACCAGACCGGCGACCCGGACCGGGGTGAGGAGCTGCCGGCCATCGAGCCGGCCGACCCGGTGGGCTACGGCCAGGACGTGGTGAACCGGGCCGCCGAGGCGTCCGCGCTGCTGACCGCCAAGGCCGACCCCGCGGACGCGGAGACGTACAAGCACTGGCTGGTGGAGATCGCCGAGAGCGTGGTCGGTGCGGCGTCGTCCGGTGGCGTGCTGGGCATCGGCGGCGACGTCGTGACCGACAACGAGCGCGCCTTCCGGGACGCCCTGGCCAAGGCCCTGGCCGACTGATTCCCGGCCCGGGGCCGCGCCGGAGACCTGGTGACCGGCGGGGCCCTGGGCCGGCCCGCGTCGCGGTGGGATGCTCAGCTCATGGTGGTCGACGAGTCCGCGTGGGCGCGGCCGGCGGTGGCGCTGCGGCCGTACGTCGCGCACTACTCCGGCTGGCGGCAGTGCGGGGTGCCGCCGGTGACCCATCGGGGTCTGCCGTCGCCGTACCTGACGCTTGTGCTCACCCTCGACGATCCCCTGGTCGTGCACGCCCACCCGGACGGCCGTCAGGCCCCGGGCCGCTATGACGCTCTGCTCGGCGGTCTGCACCTGGCCCCCGCCCTGATCGCCCACGGCGGCCGGCAGTCCGGTGTCCAGGTGGCCGTGCATCCCCTCGGCTGCCGCACTCTGTTCGGCCTGCCCGCGGGCGAGCTGGCCGGCCTGGACCTCGACCTGGCCGACGTGCTCGGCGGCCTCGGCGTCGAGCGGCTGCGGGCCCGGTTGCTGGCCGCGCGGAGCTGGCCCGATCGCTTCGCGGCGCTGGATACCGCCCTGCTGGCCCGGGCCCGGCGCCACGAGGCCGAGGTGCACCCCGACGTCTCGTACGCGTTCCGCCGGCTGCTGGCCACCGGCGGCCGGCTGCCGGTCCGCGACCTGGCCGGCGAGGTCGGCTGGAGCCCGCGCCACCTGACCGACCGGTTCCGGGTCGAGACCGGCCTCGGGCTCAAGGAGGCCGCCCGGGTGGTCCGCTTCGACCGGGCCCGGCGCCGGCTGACCCCGGGCACGCCGCTGGCCCGGCTGGCCGCCGACACCGGCTTCTACGACCAGGCGCACCTGGCCCGCGAGTTCCGGTCCCTGGCCGGCTGCTCACCGTCGCGCTGGCTCGCCGACGAGTTCACTTTCGTCCAAGACCATCCGGGCTCCGGCGCGCAGGATGAGGGGCATGACTGATCCGAAGACCCCGCCACCGCAGGTGTGGCCCACCCTGCGGGCCCGCGACGCCCGGGCCCTGATCCGTTTCCTCGTCGACGCCTTCGGCTTCGTGGAGGTCGCCGTGTACGGCGAGGGCGACCAGGTCGCGCACGCCGAGCTGGCCTGGCCCCCGGGCGGGGGCATCATGCTGGGCTCGCACCGCGACGACCCGGACGACCCGTGGGCGCTGCGGCCGGGCACCTTCGGCGCGTACGTGGTCACCGACGACCCGGACGGCCTGCACGACCGGGCCGTGAAGGCCGGGGCGACCGTGACCCGCGAGCTGAACGTGACCGACTACGGCTCGCGGGAGTTCGCCGTCCGCGATCCGGAGGGCAACCTGTGGTCGTTCGGCACCTACCGCGGCGAGCCGGTGCCGGCGGCGTAGCGCAGCACGACCGCGCCGCCGTCGAACGGCCTGCTCTCCACCAGTCGCAGCGCTCGCCCGGCGGTGGCGTGGTCGAACAGTCCCGGCCCCTCCCCCAGCACCACCGGGTGCACCGCGAGCAGCAGCTCGTCGACGAGGCCGTCCGCGTCGAGCAGCGGGCCGAGCGTGGCCGGCCCGGCGGAGAGCACGATCCGGCCGTCCAGCCCGCGCAGGCCGGCGACCAGGTCACCGCTGAGGGCGCCGGGCCGGGACCGGGAGAAGACGACCTTGCGCATCCCGGCCAGGAGCTGGGCGAACTCCCGGTCGGCCGGCCCGAGCTCAGTCACGTCGTCGGGCAGGTCCCCGCGGGCGACGGTCTCCCACCAGGGCACGATCGCGTCGTACATGACCCGGCTCATCGCCCAGGTGTCCGCCTGCCGGAAGAAGCCGTTGAGGTAGGCGGACTCGGGCTCGCCCCACGGGAACGGCTCCCAGAACTGCCCGTCCGCGCCGGCGATGCGCCCGTCCAGCGTGGTCTGCATGTGCACGACGATGCTCCGCATTTCCCGGACTTTATCGCCATGGTAGAGACCGGACTGCCAGCCGCTGGTCCGGCGCCCCCAGGCTGAGGCGACATATGTTGACGAATGGCAAGCTTCCAATTACTCAGAGTAGCCGCCCTTCCGAGTTCAAAGAATTTACTAGCGTGAATACGGCCTTCCAGAAGGCTTGATCAATGATCATGTCAAAAATAGTCACCTCATCAAGGCTTACAGACAGTCGCGTTTCCGGAGTTATATGCGGAAGCGAAGTGCCCTGAAGGGACAGACATGATCGACATGAACGAGTGGGTGGCGGCCGGCACCGGGCTGCTGGGGGCGGCCGTGACCGTCCTCAACGGGGGCCGCCTGCTTGGGACTCATCTGCGGCACCGGGCCCAGGTCAAGCTGGAGCGGGAACGTTCCACACGCAGCCTCGCGAGGACGACAGGGCTCACCCACCTGCTCAACCATCCGCACGCGCGGGTCCGGGTGGTAGAGCGCGACAGCGACGGTGAGCGGCTGATCGAGATCGGTGAGCCGGCCAGCTCCGGAGAGACGGCCACCCGATGACCGCCGTCCAGGCATTTCAGCCCGACGACGAGAACGAGTACCGCCGGGCCGAACTCCGCGCGTCCCTGGACCGGTTCGTACGGGAGAACTACTCACGGGTGCTGAAGTTCCTGCTGCGCCAGTGCTTCGATCGGCACCTCGCCGAAGATGCCCTGCACGAAGCCCTAATCGTGACCATGAACAAGTGGGAAAGCGTGTCGCAGCACGAGAAACCGCTGTACTGGGTCCGGCGGACCGCCTGGCACAAGCTGCTCACCCTGCACGACCGGCAGAAGTGGGACGACACCGTCCCGCTCGAGTTCATTCCAGCAGAACTCGCCGAGCCCACCAGCTCGCAGGAAGCCGAGATGACGCTGCAGCACGTGCTCAGTCAGCTACCCCTGCAGCAGCGGGCCGTGCTCGCCTTGATGGTCGAAGGAGAGACGGATGAGCAGATAGCTATGCAACTTGGCCTCGCTGTCACCACGGTGCGGACCTACAAGAGCGAGGTTCGGAAGAAATACCGCAGTCTGTCCAGGACCGACGACGAAGGGGGACCGGCATGACCTTCGATGAATTGATCGAGCTGGCCGCCCAGGACGTGCCCACCCCGCTCGAGCACGCCCGCGCTCGTCGCGCCATGCGGCGTATCGACGAGGATCACGAGCGCCGGTTGAGCGCGGGCGCGGAAATCTTTAGCGACGTCGACCTGCGGGATCCCCTGAATGCGGACTTCACGGAGGCCAAGCGGATCCGGCGCGCGGCGGAGCTCCGGAAGCGTGGCGCCGTCGTCTGGGATGCCGACACGCGGAGAATCGATTGGTCGGACGAGATGTCCCGCATCTTCGGTCTGGCGCCAGTCGAGGCCCACAAGTCACTGACCAGCCTGTATGCCATGATCCATCCCACCCATCGAACGGCAGTGAGCAGGCGCGTTCGGGGCGCCTGGCGTGGTCAGTCCGCAGCTGAATTTGTCTGCCGAATAGTGGTGCGGGACGGCTCCACCAGATACGTCGAGGTCCTTCTCGAGATTCTGACCGATCGCCTCGGCCGCTCGACCGGCATCATCGTCACGGGCCACGACGCCACCGCGACTCACAAGCGACTGCAGGATGACAAGCGCCGTGAGATCCGGGCCAGCAGCGTCCAGCAGGACCTGGCCGAGGTCGACGGCGCCACGGGGCTGTTGAGCCGTAGAGCGTTCGCGGACGAGGTCGGCCGGGCCCTGCAGACCGGAACCGGCACCCTGCTCGTCATCTCCGCGCCTCCCTACATCCGGCTTAGCTCGGACACAGAAACCGGCCGCGACGAGTGGTTCGGCACCGCCGCGGCCAAGGTCATCCGGGATTTCGTAGACCCGGACCCGTGTGGCCTGCTCGGCCCGCACGAGTTCGGTGTGCTGATGCCGTACACGACGTTCGAGACCGCCGCCCCAAAGGCAGACAGGGTGATCGCCAGTCTTCGGGAGACCCGCTTCATGGCCGGTTGCGGACGCCTTGACGCCTTCGGGGGCCTGGTTCACTACGACTACCGGTTCCCGACCGCGAGCATCGAGTTGCTGCTTGACGCCGAGACGGCGTGGCGCCGGGCCAAACACGAGGACCGCGCGCTCCATGTGCTACGCCAGCCGCCGCCGGCGGACGAGCGCCGAGAGACCTGTCGTGCTGGCATACGGAACACCGTCAAGAACGGACGATTCGCTCTCTACGCGCAACCGCTCCGCGACCTGGAACTCAACCGGATCACCCGGCATGAGATCCTGCTGCGGGTGCTTGACGACGTCGGCCGCCCCACCCCGCCGACCGCGTTCCTGGACCTCGCAGAACACGTCGACGAGATCCTGGCCGTCGACAAGTGGGTGATCAACCAAGCGCTTCGGCTAATCGGTCAGAGTCCCCAGACCTCCCATTACCAAATCAACGTTTCCGGTCGGTCTCTCGCAGATCCGCTCCTTCTCCACCACCTGCGCGACGCCGTCGCCCGGTACGGCGTCGACCCGGAGCACCTGACCATCGAGATCACGGAGACCGCCGCCATCGGCAATCTCTCCGTTGCGCGTAGATTCGCCGATGGGGTCCGGCAACTGGGCTGTCAGCTGGCCCTGGATGATTTCGGCACCGGCAACACGCCGCTCGGTTTTCTCACCAAGCTGCCGGTCGACCTGGTCAAAATTGACGGAAGCTTCATCCACGGCCTGCCCGCCTCCGAAGCACTCCAGGCGGTCGTCGAGGGTCTGGTGCAGATGTGCCGAAAGCTGGGAATCTTAACCGCAGCAGAGTATGTCCAGGACGAGGCCACTCTGGACCTGCTCCGTGCGTACGGCGTTGATTTCGCACAAGGGTTCCACATCGGTGAGCCGGATCAACTCGCGACATCTCGGCGGCGCACCACATCCGTCGAGCTGAACCTGCCGCCGGCCACGACCTTGGAGCAACGAGATGCAGGCTAGCGATGCTTCACTTGGTGCCGAGCAGGCCCCGGGCATAGGCCGCCGCGACCGCCGCCGCGCGGTCGCGGACGCCGAGCTTCGCGTACGCGTGCAGCAGATGCGTCTTCACCGTCGCTTCGCTGATGAACAGGCGGCTCGCGGTCTCCCGGTTGGAGCAGCCCTGCGCGATCAGGCCCAGCACCTCCAGCTCGCGCTGGCTCAGCTCCTCGCGGGCCGGGGAGCGCAACTCGCCCATCAACCGCCCGGCCACCGCCGGGGACAGCACCGACTCACCGCGGTACGCCGCCGACACCGCCCGGAACAGCTCCTCCCGGGGTACGTCCTTGAGCAGGTAACCGGTCGCGCCCGCCTTGATCGCCGGCAGGACGTCGCTGTCCGTGTCGTACGTGGTCAGCACCAGCACCCGGGCCGCCACGCCCTGGTGACGCAGCGCCCGGATGGCTGTCACGCCGTCCATGCCCGGCATCCGCAGGTCCATCAACACCACGTCCGGCTGGACCGCCCGGGCCACCGCCAGCGCCTCGTGGCCGTCGGCCGCCTCGCCCAGCACCCGGAAGCGCTCGTCACCGGCGAACATGCCGCGCAGGCCGTCGCGGACCACCGGGTGGTCGTCGACGATCAGCAGACCGATCATGCGGCGGCCGCCCCGTGCAGCGCCGGTACGCAGGCCGAGATCGCCGTGCCCGCACCCGGTTCCGACTCCACCTCCAGGGTGCCCGCGATCCGCCGTACCCGTTCCCGCATGGCCGTCAGGCCGTAGCCGCCGTCGTATCCCTGCGCGCGGCCGTGCGCCGGGTCGAAGCCGGCGCCGTCGTCGCGGACGTCCAGTGTCACCACGTCCTCCATGTAGGACAGGGTCAGCGCGACCCGGTCCGCGTCCGCGTGCCGGGCCACGTTGGCCAGCGCCTCCTGGGCGGTGCGCAGCAGGGTCGCCTCGATCTCCGGCAGCAGGGGCCGCGCGGTGCCGGTGGTGATCAGCTGGGCGGCCACCCCGTGGCGGGCCGCCCAGCCGTCGACCACCTCGCCCAGCGCCTCCGGCAGTGCCGCCTGCGCGAGGGGCTGCGGGCGCAGCGCCTGCACCGAGCGGCGGGCCTCGGTGAGGCTGTCGCGGGCCAGCTGCTTCGCGGTGTCCAGGTGCCGGCGGCGGTCGCTGTCCCGGCCGGCCGCCTGGTCGGCCGCCTCGAGCTGGGTGACGATGCCGGTCAGCCCCTGGGCCAGCACGTCGTGGATCTCCCCGGCCATCCGCTGGCGCTCGTCGAGGACGCCGGCCTCGCGGGCCTGCACCAGCAGCTGCTCGTGCAGTCCCGCGTTCTCGCTCAGCGCCCGGGCCAGCTTGTCGTTGGCCTCGGTGAGCTGATGCAGCATCTCGGCCCGCCGGACCGCGTGGTCGCTGTTCGTGATGGACAGGTAGGTCATCGTCACCGCGATGCTGATGTTGAACGCCAGCAGGATGACGAAGGCGAGCCAGATGCCGGCCGTGCTGATGTTTTCGAAGCCGCCGACCTGCGAGACCGCCGTGCAGCAGGCGACCGCGGCCGCGCCGGCCAGGCGCCACCGGCCGCGCAGGCTGGAGACCGCGTACAGGTAGCCGGTCCAGGCGAAGAAGCCGTAGATCGGGTGGCACCACACCAGCAGCACGATCAGTACCAGCAGGCCGGCGAAGAACACCGCCCCGGGCCGCGGCCGGCCCTGCCACTCAGGATGCAGCGTGACCATCCAGAGCAGCCAGGCGACCGTGACCGCCACGACCGCGAACGTGGTCGGCAGCCCCTGCCGGGGCAGGCCGAGGTCGCCGGCCACGACCACCATCACGGTCGAGCCGAGCAGCGCCGCGTACGGCAGCAGCAGCAACCGCCGGTCGGCCCGGCGCTGCCGCATCTCCAGCCGCTTCACCTCGGACATCGCTCTCACTCCCAGCGGAACAGTCTGGCCGCCGCCAGCCCGAACACCAGCATGTACGCCACCAGCACGGTAAGCGATCCCCAGGCCGGCCACTGCCCGCTCATCGCGTCCTGCACCGCCCGCTCGCCCGCACCCAGCGGCGTCAGGTCCGCGATCCGCCGCAGCACCTCGGGAAACACCTCGCGCGGCGTCCACAGCCCGGCGAAGAACATGAGCGGGAAGAACAGCAGCGTGCCGATGGTGTTGGCCGCCTTGCCCCCGGGTGCCACCGCGGCCACGAACAACCCGAGGGCGAACGCGGCACCGGCGGTGGCCAGGAAGGCGACCGCGAAACCGGCGCCCTGCCGCGGCAGCGCCACGTCGAAGACCAGCCGGCCGACCAGCAGCAGCAGGACCACCGAGCCGATCGCGGTCAGCAGGCTCATCACCAGCTGGGCGCCGAGCAGCGTGACGGGCCGGACCGGGGTGGTGGCGAGCCGGCGCAGGATCCCCCGCTCCCGGTACGTGGCCAGCACCATCGGCGCCACCTGCAACGCCAGCGAGGCCAGGGTCAGGATGATCGCGATGGCCACGTACAGGTCGACCACCCGTAGGCCGCCGAGGTCGGCGTTCGGCTTCCGGAACGGCGGTACGCAGCCGAGGATGACCACCAGCAACGACGGAAACACGAAGATCCAGAACAGCTGCATCGGTTCGCGCAGCAGCAACCGGAACTCGGACCGGGTCAGTTTGGCGAAGACGTGCATCAGGACTGCTCCCCCGTGCTGGCGCGCCCGGTCAGCCGGACGAACGCGTCGTCCAGGCTGGCCTGCTCGACGCGCAGGTCGTTGGCGATGATCCGGTGCGCGGCCAGGGCCGCCGTGACGGCGTGCAGCACGTTGCCCTCGCCGATCACCTCGAGCTGGGTGCCGTGCCGGCGGACCTCGCGGACCTCGGCCAGGCCGGTGAGCACGCTGTCGTCCAGCGGTACGGACGGCCGGAAGCGGATCCGCTGCTCGGCCGAGACCCGGGCGACCAGCCCGGCCGGGGTGTCCAGGGCCACCACCGCGCCCGCGTCGATCAGGGCGACCCGGTCGCAGAGCCGCTCGGCCTCCTCCATGAAGTGGGTGACCAGCAGCACCGTGACCCCGCGGTCGCGGACGGACTCGACCAGCTCCCAGGTGTCCCGCCGGGCCTGCGGGTCCAGGCCGGTGGTGAGCTCGTCCAGGATCGCGATGGCCGGGTTGCCGATCAGGGCCAGCGCGATGGACAGGCGCTGCTTCTGCCCGCCGGAGAGCTTGCCGTAGCGGGTCGTCAGCTTGCCGCCGAGGCCGAGCTCATCGGCGAGGCGGCGCCAGTCGGCCGGCTCGGGGTAGAACGCGGCGTACAGCTCCAGGGCCTCGCCGGCGGTCATCTTCTCGGCGAGCTGGCTCTCCTGCAGCTGCACGCCGACCAGCCGGCGCAGCTCCGGGTCGCGCGGATCGCGGTCCAGCACGGTGATCGTGCCGGCGTCCGGCGTACGCAGCCCGGCGATCGACTCGACGGTGGTGGTCTTGCCGGCGCCGTTGGGGCCCAGGACGCCGAAGATCTCACCGCGCTCGACGGTGAACGACACGTCCCGGACCGCCACGGTGTCGCCGTAGCGTTTCTGCAGGTGATCGACGGTGATGACTGTCATGAACCCAGCGTCGCAGCGGACGCCGGGCGGCGAATCGACCAGCTCGCGAGTCCACCGGTCAACCGATCGGTGGACCCGCGCCTACACCGTCGCCTCGGCGCCCGTCTCGCTGGGCTTGCGGCCGGAGACCGCCGCGTAGACCGAGCCGACCTGCGCGGCGACCCGCTTCCACGAGTACGCCTGGCGGGCCCGGTCCAGCGCCGCCGTCGCGTACGCGAACCGCCGTACCTTGTCGTTGACCAGCCGGCGCAACGCACCGCCCAGCGCCCGCGGGTCGCGGGCCGGGATCAGGTCGCCGGTGAGGCCGTCGACGACGGTCTCGTTGATGCCGCCGACCGAGGTGCCGATCACCGGCACGCCGCAGGCCATCGCCTCCAGCGGGGCCAGCTCGAACTGCTCCTGCCACGGCGCGGCGACCAGCAGGTCGGCCGAGCGGTACCAGCGGGGCATGTCCGCGCTGGGCACGCTGCCGACCAGCCGCACCCGGTCGGCCACCTGGTAGTGCTCGGCCAGCGCCCGCAGCTTCTTGGCCTGCGGGTCGGTGGCGAGCTGGGCCGCGGACGGGCCGCCGACCACGACGTACTCGGCGCCGGGCAGGTAGCGCATGGCCTGGATGACGTCGCCGTAGCCCTTGCGCTCGACCAGCCGGCCGACGGAGAGGATGCGGGGACGTTCCGGGTCGCGCTCGACCGTGGGGCCCTCCGGGGTGAACCGGTCGCTGTCGACGCCGGCGGGCACCACGGTCAGCTGGGTGCGCGGCACGCCGATGCGGACGAGACCGAGTGCCTCGTTCTGGGTCTGGGCGACGACCCGGTCGACCGCCCGGCCCAGCGCGCGCTCGTAGCCGGCCCGGGTGGCCCCGCCGCCGGCCGGCCCGGCCTCGCCGAGCTCATGGAACGACTGGACGACCGGGATGCCGACCTGGCGGGCGGCGGTGACCGCGGCCAGGCCGCTGGTCCAGAAATGGGCGTGGGCGACCTCGGGGAGCCAGTCGGTGTCGCGCCACTCGGTGCGCAGCCACTGGGCGAAATCGCCCATGTGGGACAGCAGTTGCTCGGGCGGCAGGGCCAGCGCGGGCCCGGCCGGCACGTGCACGACGTGCACACCCTCGCTCATCTTCACGATGGCGGGCAGGTGCGGATCGTCGCGGCGGGTGTAGACGCGCACCTCATGGCCCAGCTCGGCCAGGGCGGCGGACAGCTCGGCTACGTGGCGCTGCTGGGCGCCGGTGGTGTCGCGGGTGGTCAGCGGGCTCGCGTGCTCGGAGATCATCGCGATACGCACGGGGTCCTCCTCCAACAGCTTGATTCCGGGAGAAAGACCGGAGTTGAGGCTGTGATACGCGGCGAGACATGCCCGTCACCCAAAAGCGTAAACATGCCAAGTGCCGGGTACGAGTGCCTCGTGGCTATCGTCAAGCGTACCGTCCAGGCTCCCCCGGAGCAGGTCTTCGCCGTGCTCGCGGACGGGTGGACCTACAGCGACTGGGTTGTCGGCACGGTGCACATCAGAGACGTGGACGAGCACTGGCCCGAGGTGGGTGCCGAGTTGCACCACAAGGCGGGACCGTGGCCTCTGTCACTGCAGGACAGCTCGACGGTGCTCGCCATGGTGCCGGACCGGCTGCTGAAGCTGCGGGCGGGCCTGTGGCCGCTCGGCTCGGCGGTCGTGGAGATCGTGCTCGACCCGGTGGCCGAGGGCGGCACCCGGATCACCATGAAAGAGGACTTCGAGGCCGGGCCGCTGCTGTTCGTCCGCAACAAGATCAACGACCTGGTGCTGCACCGGCGCAACATCGAGTCGCTGCGCCGGCTGACCGACATCGTGCTGCGCTCGGCCAGCAAGGGGGCCCAGGCATGAGTCAGGTAGTCGTCATCGCCGGTGCCAGTGCCGGTGTCGGGCGGGCGGTGACCGCGGCGTACGCGGCCCGCGGCGCCAAGCTCGCGCTGATCGCCCGCGGCCGGGCCGGGCTCGAGGGCGCCTCGCTGGAGGCCCGCGCCGCCGGTGCCGCCGACGTGCGCACGTTCCAGGTCGACGTGGCCGACGCCGAGGCGGTGCAGGAGGTCGCCGACGAGGTCGTGCGCGCCTGGGGCGGCATCGACGTCTGGGTCAACGACGCGATGGTCTCGGTCTTCGCCCCGGCCTGGGAGATCACCCCGGCCGAGTACAAGCGGGTCACCGAGGTCAACTTCCTCGGCACGGTGCACGGCACGCTCGCGGCGCTGCGGCACATGCGCCGGGCCGGGCACGGTGCGATCGTGCAGATCGGCTCCGCGCTGGCCTACCGCGGCATCCCGCTGCAGGCGCCGTACTGCGCCACCAAGCACGCCATCCAGGGTTTCAACGACTCGCTGCGGGCCGAGCTGCTGCACGACGGCAACCGGGTGAAGCTGTCGATGGTGCAGCTGCCGGCGGTCAACACCCCGCAGTTCTCCTGGGTACGGACCCGGCTGCCCCGGCACCCGCAGCCCGTCCCGCCGATCTACCAGCCGGAGGTGGTGGCCCGGGCGGTGCTCTGGGTGGCCGACCACGGCAAGCGCGAGATCAACGTCGGCGGCCCGACCCTGAAGACCCGGCTGGGCAACATCGTCGCGCCGGGCCTGCTCGACCGGTACCTGTCGCGCGACAAGCAGGGCTACGAGGGCCAGCAGACCGCGGACCCGATCGACCTGGCCACCTGGCAGGACAACGTCGACAAGCCGGCCGACGAGGAACGCGACCACGGCGCCCACGGCGTCTTCGACGACCAGTCCCGGACCAGCTCGTTCGCCCTCTGGGCGGCGATGCACAAGCCGCTGGTCGCCGGGGTGGTCAGCGCGGGACTGGGTGCGGCAGCGGCGGCCCTGGTGCGCCGCCGCTGACCGTCAGCGGTAGATGGCTTTGTGGGCGGTGCTGATCGCCGCCTCGTAGAGCCGGCCGGTCAGCGCACGGTCGCGGGCCAGCGCCGCCCGGGCCGCGTTGGCCCCCGGGGCGCCGTGCACGCCGCCGCCCGGGTGGGCCGAGGCGCTGGCCAGGAACAGCCGGTCCACCGGGGTGTCCGGCCGGCCCAGCCCCGGGATCGGGCGCAGGAAGAGCTGCTGGAACGCGGCCGCCGTACCGCCGCCCAGGGCCCCGCCGACCAGTGACGGATTCTCCCGTTCCAGGTCGGCCGGGGAGAAGACGTTGCGCCCGACGACCAGCCGGCCGAAACCGGGCGCCTGGGCCTCCAGCACGGCCTCCATGCGCTCGACGTGGGCGGCGATGTCCTCGGCGGCCCACTTCTTGCGATGCGGCAGGTGGGTGTACGCCCACACCGACTCGGTGCCCTCCGGCGAGTGCGACGGGTCCGCGGTGGTCATCTGCCCCAGCAGCAGGAACGGGTCCGGCGGCATCTCGTCCACGGCCAGGTGGGCCGCGTACCGGGTCAGGCCGTTCAGGTCCGCACCCAGATGCACCGTTCCCGAGCCGGCCGCGGCCGGGTTCTTCCAGGGGATCTTGCCGTTGACCGCCCAGTCGACCTTGACGGTGGCGCCGTCCCAGCGGAAGAACTCGAGGTCCTCCTGGAAGCGTGAGGGCAGCCACCGCGAGCCGACCATGTCCAGATACAGCGCCGGGGCCGGTACGTCGGCGAGCACGGCCCGGCGGGCGCGCCAGTTGCGGCCGTCCGCCGTGCGTACACCCATCGCCTTGCCCCGCGCGACCAGGATGCGCGTCACCGGGGTGTCGTAGGTGATCCGCCCGCCGCGCGACTCCAGCCGCGCGACCAGAGCGGACGTGATCTGCTGGGCGCCGCCGACGGGGACCGGCCAGCCGTACTCCTGGCCGAGCATGGCCAGCAGCCAGCCGTAGACGCCGCCGCCCGCCTCCTCCGGCGAGAGGTCCGTGTGCAGCGCGCACCCGGCCAACGCGAGCTGAGCGCCCTCGCCCTCGAACAGCTCCGAGCCCAGCTCCCGCACCGACAGCACGAGCCGGCGGGCCAGCCGCAGCGCGCCGCCGACCTTGAGCTGACGAGCCAGCTCAAGCCCGGAACGGACCGGCGGGAACGGGGTGAACAACACGTTGAGCATCTGCTGCGACACGTCGCGCCAGTCGTCGTACGCGTGCCGCCACCGCTCCCCGTCCCCGGGAGCGAATTGCTCCATCGACGCCATGGTGGTCTCGACGTCGCGGTTGACAGTGGCCGCCCGGCCGTCCGGCAACAGGTGGGTCAGCACGTCGGGAGCGTTGGTCCAGCTCAGCCCGTGGTCGCCGAGCTCGAGCCCCCGCATCACCGGCGAGGCGTAGCCCAGCGGGTAGAACGAGCTGAACAGGTCACTCAGGTAGCCCGGGGCCGTCACGTAGCCGGAGCGCACCGCGCCGCCGGGATGCGGCGTGGCCTCCAGCACTTCGACACTCCAGCCGGCGTCGGCCAGCAGGTTCGCGGCCACCAGCCCGTTGTGTCCCGCTCCGATGACTATCGCGTCCGCACGTTCCACGTCACCCGCCGCCTCTCGTCGCGCTCGCCCTACCCCGTCGAGTTTGTCGCAAACAAGGCGCGGGTAGTGCTGTGTGTGCACGGCGTGACGGATGAGGAGCCCCACGATGACTGCCGTTGACGCCCGTACCGAGACAGCTCCGCTGCCGACCCGGTTCCGCCAGTTGCGCTGGTCGACCTGGCGTGGGGTGTTGTGGCGCAGCGCGAACGGCTACCTCGACGACGACTGCGGTGACCTCGCCGCCGCCCTGACCTACAACGCGGTGCTGGCCGTCTTCCCGGTCGGCATCGTCGTGGTGGCGCTGGTCAACCTGGTCACCGACGGCCGCACGGCGGTCAACACCATCCTCGGCATCCTGGAGGACCTGGGGGCCGGTTCGATCGTCGCCGACCAGAGCCTCCGGAGCGTGCTGGACGCGATCATCGTGCAGCAGAGCTCGGCGAAGGTGCTGCTCGGCTTCGGTCTGCTCGGCGCCCTGTGGTCGGCGTCCAACTACATCGGAGTCTTCACCCGGGCCTCGAACCGCATCTACGGGGTGCGCGAGGGACGCGCGTGGTGGAAGCTGCGCCCACTGCAGATCGGCCTGAGTGCGATCGCTCTGGTCCTCATCGCGACCGTGGCCGCGGGCCTGGTGATCAGCGGACCGATGGTGGACGCGGTCGGCAACGCGTTGCACGCGGGTGAGGCGGCCAAGCTCACGTACTCGATCGGTCGCTGGCCGGTGCTGGTCCTGATCCTGATGCTGCTGCTCTCGCTGCTGTTCTGGATCGCGCCCAACGTCAAGCAGCCGAAATTCCGCTGGCTCACCCTCGGCGGCGTGGTGGCGTTGCTGGTCTGGGCTCTCGCCACCTTCGGCTTCGGCCTGTACGTCGCCAACTTCGCCTCCTACGACAAGACGTACGGCAGCCTCGGCGCCGTCATCGCGTTTCTGGTCTGGATCTACCTGTCCAATTCCGCCCTGATGCTCGGCGTCGAGATCAACGCCGAGGTGCAGCGTGGCCGGCAACTCCAGGCCGGCAACGAGGACCCGGACCCGCCGCTGCCGCCCCGCGCGGAACCCGACGACCCGGTTTAGCCGTCCCGAGGCCGGGCACGTTTCCTTCAGACGGGCCGCGAGAGCGACCCGGGCAGCACAGCAAGGCGGGGCAACAACACTGAAGGGGAATCACCGTGAGTACAGTCACCGAGTCCGTTGACGTCAACGTCCCGGTAACCACCGCGTACAACCAGTGGACCCAGTTCGAGGAGTTCCCTCGCTTCATGGGCGGCGTCGAGGAGATCAAGCAGCTCGACGCCACCACCACGCACTGGAAGACCAACATCGACGGGGTCAAGCGGGAGTTCGACGCCAAGATCACCGAGCAGCTGCCCGACGAACGGGTGGCCTGGACCTCCATCGAGGGCTCCAAGCAGGCCGGCGTCGTGACCTTCCACCGGCTCAGCGACACCACCACCCGCGTCACCTGCCAGATGGACTTCGAGCCGCAGGGCGTGGCCGAGACGGCCGGCGACAAGCTCGGCTTCCTCGACCGCCAGGTCAAGGGCGACATGAAGCGCTTCAAGGAGTACATCGAGCAGCGCGGCACCGAGTCCGGCGCCTGGCGCGGCCAGGTGGACCGCCCGGGAGCATGATCGCGTGAACAACGGAACGGCCGCCGGCTCACCGGCGGCCGTTTCGCCGTCCCCGGCCCCGGGTACGCCACAGCCATGACTGATCGCGAAGACGGCGTGTGGCGCGACGAGGAGAAGACCTCGGTGAAGGACCTCAGCGAGGCGATGGCCAGCTGGGACACCGACGGCCAGGGCGACCCGACGGACAACGACGCGGGCGAGGAACAGGCCTTCGGGCACGGGGCCCAGGTGACGACGGAGAACGAGGCGGGCCAGACGGACCCGGACCGCGAATACCGCCCCAGCACCACCGGCCGCGGCGGGCCGCACTGATTTCATGCTCCGGGATATGGGCCGCGACCTGAGTTCTTGGTCGCGGTCTTTTCTCTGATACGCGTCTCGGAGCCCCGTGACACAGCGGAGGACTCGATTGCCGGGCGAACCCGGTGGCCGCGTCAGCCCCAGACGGTGACGCTGCCGACCTCGGTGCCGACGTTCATCGTGTAGCGGTCCGGGGCTTCGGGCCAGGTTGCCGGGGCCAGGACCGCGTCGGCCGGGGCTCGGGTCCGGCCCGCCCACGGGACGGCGACCAGGCCGGCGCCGCCTCGGAGGTGCAGGCGTAGCGGCGTACCCGGGGGGAGCGCGACCGCCACCTCGCCCACGCCGCCGGCCACGATGATCGGGACCGTGCCGCGGGGCGCCGGGAGGCGCATGCTGACCAGGCCGGTGCCGGAGCCGAGTTCCAGGCGGCGCAGCCGGCCCGCCGACAGATCCAGGTGCTGCTCGCCGGCGCCCGCCGGGAGGCGGATGTCCCAGCTCACCGCCCGGTTGAGCAGGATCTGCACGGCATCCGGGCCGTCGGCGCCGGTCGGGCGCAGACCCAGCCGGACCCGGCCGTGGGTGCCGGTGACCGCCGGCGCGAGGCCCGAATCGGCCGGTGTGCTGATCCGGTAGAGCAGGCCGGGCAGGTCCGCGAGCCGGACCTCGACCCGCGACGCGGAGTCCCGGACGATCAGAAACGCACCGGTACGGCCGTGCAACGCACCCGCCAGCACGTGCTCCTGCGGGCCGTCCGCGGCGGGCATCTGCCGGGCGCCCAACGTCGTCACGGGGGCACAACCGGCCCCGAAAAAGCCCACAATCAGGGCGGCGAGCAGCGCGAACACCGGTCGCGAACCGACCGTGGACCGACGATGACGCTGCGCAGTAGGCACCATCGGACAACCCGGGATCGGCCGAAAGGGTGACGGTGAAGCACCCAAATCGGGCCACAATATCCGGATGCGTTCAGCCGGTTTTCTGTCCGAGCGTCAGCGCCGCCTCGCGTGGGTGGGTTTTCTGCTCGCCGCGTTCCAGGCCCCTGCCGCCGCCCAGCTCATCGACGACGCCTCCTGGCTCTTCGCCGTGGTGGTCGCTCTGCTCGTTGCCGCTGTGATCATCGCCGACGACACCCAGCGTCGCCGGCCCACCACGGAGTAGTCCCCGGACCTCTCCGCGTCACCGCCCGGAGTCCCGAGCCCAGCGGGCTCGGGACCTTTCACGCGCGGTCCTGTCAGCGGGCCTCGTGGCCCGCACGCCCCCGGGTCCGTCGGCGTTCCTTCAGTTCGGCCTCGAAGAGGTGGCGGCGCCCGCCGGCCAGTTCGTCCCGGGCGTCCTTCTCGAGCGCGCGGAACTCGGCGTAGTAGCCGTCGTCGAACTCCTCGACCAGCTGGAACGTCCAGTGCCCGGGCACGACGTTGCGCCCGATCAGCTCCTGCGCGATCCGTTCCGCCAGCTTGGGCTGCCCGGCCCGTACAAAGAGCGAGACGGCCTCGTCGAGCTTGAAATCGGCCTCGCCGACCAGCTGATGCAGCGAATACAGGTGCCCGCGCACCCGCTCGACCGTCTCCAGGGCCTCGCTGAGCTTGCCCAGCGCCTCCACCGTGACGTCGTCCACTCCGTCGGGTCGCCGGTGCTCGCTGTCCGGGCCGTCCACCATCCGTGCCTCCCTGGCCGCTGGGTCCGGTTCAGGCTTTCCCCACCGGCGCGAGTTCAACCGAGCTGCACCGATCGGGGACACCGTTGGCTACCCCGCGATCCCTACCTTTGCATCTTATGAATGGCCTGTTCAGCGGCGCTGCCGCCCGTGCTGCCCTGCGTTCCGCCCACGCCTGCCTCGAGGAGCTGATGGCCTCCGTCGGCGCCGACGGCCTCGATGCCGCGACGCAGTCCCCGGGACTGCTCGCCACCGTCGACCAGCACGCCGCGGGCATCCGCGACAGCCTGTCGTCGGACGTCCGCCCGCTGACGGCGGTCATCCTCGCCGCCTACGCGGAGGGTGTCCGCGACGCGGCGTTCAAGCACGGCTGGCGCCCGCCGGCCGGCCCGATCGACTGGACCGAGAACGACTGGGTGCTCAACCGCCTGCTGGCGGTGTGCTCGCTCGCCCGCACCCTGCCCTGATCTATCGCTGACAGGCCACACCGACCATTCGGGGCCGGTACCGGATCATCCGGTGCCGGCCCCCTTTCGGGTCCGCCGTCAGGTGGTCGGCCCGTCGTCCCGGCGTACCCGGATGACCTGGGTCTTCTCCCCGTCGGCGGGGGTGCTCTGCTGAGGCAGCGCCTGGCGCAGCTCACTGCCGGAGATCGCGACCGTGCTGTCCGGATCGGCATCCGTCGGGCCGGTGACATCCGCCGTCGTCTCCGCGTCGCCCGCCGAGCCCGGCTCGTCCACGGCGGCGCTCTGTTTCGCGGGTGCTCCCCCGGTGGTCGCGTCCGACCCGCCCGGGGACGACTCCTCGGCGGCCGCGGATTCCGGCTCGGACCCGCTCCCGGTCCGCGGCGAGCCTGCGGCCGACGCCGAGACAGCTCCGGCAGCGTCCTCGCCCGGCTTGCCTGCCGCGCCCCGCGCGTCGTCCGGCCCGGCACCGGAGCTGTCGGCGCCGGCGTCTTCCTCCGCGTCGCCGGCCGCACGTGCAGCGGTATCCGTGCCGTCCTCCGGCTGACCAGCCGCGTCGCGATGCAACCAGGTCGTCGTCTCAGCCGTTTCCACCGGCTCCGGGTCGTCGAAGCCGGGCACCACGTGCGGCCGATCGTCACTACCCGGCCAGGGCCGCTGCACAGGAATGACCTGCGTCTTCTCCGCCGCCGCAGCCGCTGCCGCCCGCTCCCGCGCGGCCTCCTCAGCCGCCCGCGCCGCCTCCTCAGCCGCCCGCGTCTCGGCCTCGGCCGCCTCCGCCCGCGCCGCCTCGGCCGCCGCGTCCTCCCGCTTACGCCGCTCGGCCTCTTCGGCCCGCGCCTGCTCAGCCAGCCGCGCCTGCTCGGCAGCCAACGCCGCCGCCTTCCGCGCCGCCTCCGCCTCGGCCGCCTTCTTCTCGGCCTCGACCCGGGCCCGCTCGTCCGCATAGCTGCGGGCGTGCTCCCGGATCGCCGCCGATTCCGCGCTCGCCCGCTCCAGCCAGACTTCCCAGCGCCGCTGCATCGGGCGGATCAGCCCGCCGCCGACCCCGACGATGACCACCCCGGCCACGGTCGCCAGCACCGCGATCAGCACCGGCTGGGTCACCGCCGTGGCGATCTGCACCTGCTCCAGCGCCGCGATGACCCCCAGGGCCACGATCAGCCAGTACGCCACCTGCGCCAGCACCCGCCCGTACGCGAGACCGCCGAGCGCGCTGCCGATCAGGTCCCGCACCGCCCCGCCGATCGCCGCGGCCACCACGATGATCACGATGGCCACGAAGGCCCGGGGCAGCCAGCCGATCAGCGCGGTGAGCAGATCGCTGACCGCGTTCGGGCCCCAGATGCCGAAGGCCAGCTGGAGCGCGAAGAGCAGCACCGCGTAGAACGCGATCTTGGCGCAGAGGTCGCTGGGCTCGACCCGGCCGCCCAGCGCCCTGCCGATGGCGCCGCGTTCGACGGCCCGGTCGAAGCCGATCCGCCGCAGGGTCTTGACCACCACCGTGCGGACCAGCCGGGCCAGGACGTAGCCGATGAGCAGGATGGCGAGGAAGGCCAGCGCCGTCGGTACGAACAACAACACGGATCGCCACATGTCGCTCAACGCATCGCTCAGATCGGCGCTGCTCATCTGCTCTCCCTGGAAGGTGTCAGCGGCCGGTGTCGATGCGGCCTGCGCCGACCATAGGTCGCCGGACCCGGATCCGCACCGTCAGCGGGAGGTGAAGCTCAGGAGCAGGGGCTGCCGTCGATCGCGCAGGCGCCGGGCAGGGCGGACAGCAGACCGGCCACCTGGAACGAGAAGGTGACCGCCCCACCCGCGGGCACGGTCGGCTCCCCGGCCGGCGTGAACGTCACCGTCTCGCCGTCCTGCGCGACCGAGGCGCCGGTGGCGGTCACCGCGTTGCCGCCGGGCACGGTCAGGGTCACCCGCCAGCCGGTCACGTCGCGGGAGCCCGGGTTCTCGATGCGGACCGTTCCCGCGTACCCCAGGAGACCGTCCTCGGCCGGGTCCACGACGTGGCTGATCGTCGCGGTCAGCGGCAGCGGCGGGGCCGGCGCGACGGCCGGCTGCGTCGCGGCCGGTTCCGGCGGCGCCGCCGTGGCTGCCGGCGGCGGACTCCAGGGGTCGGGCACGCCGGGCAGTGTCACGGCGTCGGGCAGTGGACGGTCGGTCTCCGAGGTGCCCGGAGTGGTCGCCGCCGCGGTGGTGCTCGTCGGAGCGGGATCGGTGGTGCGGGCAGCGACCGGTTCCGAGCCGGGCAGCGCGGGGTCGAGCGGCAGGAGCCCGGTGGTGGGCCCGTCGGACGGCGCGGCGCCCTGCGCCTGTG
Organism: Actinoplanes sp. NPDC048967; assembly: GCF_040649415.1. Lineage (NCBI taxonomy): Bacteria > Bacillati > Actinomycetota > Actinomycetes > Micromonosporales > Micromonosporaceae > Actinoplanes > Actinoplanes sp. NPDC048967. The sequence continues at coordinate 533,720 of NZ_JBEZFL010000007.1, read as the reverse complement.
CGCGGGGTGCGTCCGCGGAGCCGCCGAGCGCGGCATAGCCCAGACCGGCGCCGGCCAGGATGGCGACGGCCGCGGCGGCGAGGATCGCGGTCTGCGAACGGCGGCGCGGCTGCTGTCTGATGTGCGACACGATCGGCGCCCGGGCGGGCGGGGGCGGTGACGGAACGGGAGCGGCCGGCCCGCCCGGGTGCAACTCGTACACGTACGGCGGCACGGGATCGAATTGCTGCAGCTCAGCGACATATCCCATGACGCCGCGGCTGGGCCGGGGCCGCGGGTTCTCGCTCATCGCGGGACTATAAGCGAGCCAAGATCAGATGAGCCAAGCCCTGTTCCGTACGGCCGGACTACGCACCGTGAGATCACGCTCGATCGGGTCACGGACGGCACATGCCCCTCACCCAGGCGTACCGGGCATAATCGGACGTCCGTATGGTGCCCCCATCGTCCGAACGGCCGAGGCGGGCTACGCTCATCTCATGGTCGGCATGGGGAGCTCTCTCGCGATGACCACGCTGCCCGATCAGACCGGCGTCCCGCCGGAGCGCGCCGTCGACTGCGCCGAGCTCGTCCGCCTGCACCCGTGGGCGGCGACCTCGCTGGGCCCGGCCGAGGCGTGGGACCCGGTGGTGCGCGCGACGGTCGACATGTTGCTCGCCTCGCCGGTGCCGATGGTGCTCGCGTACGGCGACGACCACGTGCTGATCTACAACGACGCGTACGCGGAAGTGCTCGGTGCCCGGCACCCGACGGCGCTGGGCCGCCCGGCCGCCGACGTGTTCGACGAGTTGTGGCACACCCCCGGCGTCGGCGGCGTCATCGCCGACGTCTACCGCACCGGGCAGCCGTTCCTGGAGGCCGAGACCCAGGTGGCGGTGGCCCGGGGCGGCGCCGGGCACGTCGAGCAGGCCTCGTTCACCCGCGGCCATTCGGTCATCCGCGACCTGCAGGGCGCCGTCGTCGGCGTGCTGACCGTGGCGGCCGAGACCACCCAGGTGACCCGCCGGCTGCAGAGCCTCGGTGACCTCACCGCGCGGCTGGCCTCGGCGTTGACCATCGACGACGTCGCCCGGGTCGTCCTGTCCTACGCGATGACCTCGTTCGATGTCGACCACTGCGTCTTCGCCGTCGACGACGGCGCGGAGTTCCGCTACGTCCGGCGGATCCGCGGCGAGATGATGGACGAGGCGGACGAGCGCCTGCCCCCGCTGTGGAAGAGGTTCGCCCCCGACCCCGACTCGCCGATGGTGGCCGCCGCGCAGACCGGCCGTCCCACGTTCCAGGCCGACGGCGCCCCGCTGGCCAAGATCGCCCAGGACCGGCACGAACGCCGGATCCGCGCGCTGGCCGCGATGCCGCTGCGCACTCCCCTGCTGCGCGGCGCGCTGACCATGGGCTACCGCACCGCGCACACCTGGCTCCCGGCCGAGCGCGCCCTGCTCTACGCGGCCGCCGAGCTGGTGGCCCAGGCCGCCGAACGGGCCCGCCGCTTCGAGGCCCAGCACGGCACAGCCCAACTGCTGCAGCGCAGCATGCTCCCGGAGCACCTGCCGGAGCTCGACCGGTTCCGCATCGCCGCGCGCTACGACGTCGGCGTGGACGGCAACGCGGCCGGCGGCGACTTCTACGACGCGTTCGAGCTGTCCGACGGCCGCCTGGCGATGGTGCTGGGCGACGTGGCCGGTCACGACGTACGGGCTGCCGCCGTGATGGGCCAGGTCCGGGCCGCGCTGCGGGCACTGGCGCTGACCGACCCGGCCCCCGGCACCGTGCTCGCCGGGCTGGACAGGCTGGTCGGCTCGCTCGGTGCGGAGTCGCGCAACGAGGAGATCTTCGTGACCGTCGTGTACGGGGTTCTCGACCCCACCGACGGCACCATCACGCTGGCCAGCGCCGGCCACCCGCCGCCGGTGCTGCGCCGCGCGGGCCTGCCGGGCGGCCCGGCCGGCGCCGAGCTCGTCCAGGTGCCGCCGGGTGCGCCGCTCGGGCTGGGCGGCCGATGGCGTACGACGGTGCTGCAGCTGGAGCCCGGCGACTCGATCCTGATGTTCAGCGACGGCGTTGTGGAGCGCCGGGACCGGCCACTGAGCGCGGGCCTCGCCGACCTGGTGGCCGCGGCGGCCGCGGCGACCAGTGGTGACCCGCGCAACCTGTGCTCGCTGGCGACGGCGGCCGTGTCCGGGAGCACCGACGACGACGTGGCGGTGCTGGCCGTGGAGCGGGCGGTGACGCTGAGCCGTTCGGCCACGATGCTGGTCCCGGCCGAGCCGACGGGTCCGAGCCGGGTCCGGCAGTGGATGTCGACCCGGCTGCGGGAGTGGTCGGTGCCGGAGCCGGTGATCGGCGCGGCCATCCTGTGCACCAGCGAGCTGACCACCAACGCGCTCCTGCACGCGGGCACCCCGGCCCAGGTGCACATCGACCTGAGTGCGGAGCGCCTGCTGGTGTCGGTGGCCGACACGGGTACGCGAGGCAGCGTGACCCGGGCCCGGACGGACACCCTGAGCAGCCGGGGCCGGGGGCTGGGCCTGATCGAGGAGCTGAGCGACACCTGGGGCACGGACCCGACGGTGCGCGGCTCCACGGTCTGGTTCGAGATGCTGATCCCACCCCGCTGATCCGGTCCCGCCCCGCCGCGTTTGCCGGCGCCGAACGGGGTAAACGTCCAGGTATGACAGCGAAACCCGGGGTCCTCTTCGACGTCGACGGCACCTTGGTCGACACCACGTACCTGCACGCGGTGGCGTGGTGGGAGGCCCTGCGCCAGTTCAACCACGACGTACCGATGGCGGAGATCCACCGCGGCATCGGGATGGGCTCGGACAAGATCATCGACCACCTGCTCGGCCAGGACCGGGACAAGGGCTCGGACGACGAGATGACCACCGCCCACGACATCCTCTACGGCGCCTGGTGGGAGCGCCTGCGCCCGCTGCCCGGTGCCGGGGACCTGCTGCGCGCCTGCGCCGATCGGGGCCTGGCCGTCGTCCTGGCCTCATCAGCCAAGGAAGCGGAGCTGAACATCCTGCGCAAGGTCGTCGACGCCGATGAAGCGATCACAGCGGCGACCTCGTCGTCCGACGCGAAGCAGAGCAAACCGGCGCCGGACATCCTCGAGGCGGCGCTGGACCAGTCCGGGGTCGACCCCCGGCAGTCGGTCTTTGTCGGGGACGCGGTCTGGGACGTCAAGGCGGCGGCGAAGCTCGACATCCCGTGCATCGGCCTGGCCTGCGGCGGCACCAGCGCGGCGGAGCTGAAGCGGGCCGGTGCCGTCGCCACCTACAAGGACCCGGCAGACCTGCTGCGCGACCTGGAGAACTCGCCGATCGCCGAGCTGCCGAAGCAGGCTTGAACGGCTCAGCGCGGGTGGTCGGCGGTCCGCGGTCGGTCACCCGCGAACAGTGAGAACAATGCCAACACGACGGCCAGCCCGGCCGCGACCGAGATGACGAAGCCCCGGTCCATGCCCCGCGGCGCGAGCATCCACCCGGCGATCACGGCGACCACGGCCGCGGCAGTCATCGCGAGGCGGACGGTCCGCTGCGCAGCGTCGTTCACGGTGCCACCGCCCGGGCGGACGCCGGCCTGCTCGCGCTGTAGGCGCCACACGGTCACAGCGATGACCGCGGCGCCTGCCGCACCGGCGACGCCGGTCACGATGAACGGAACCGCCAGTCCGTAGCGGCCCGGCCCCGCGGCACCGACGCCGGACAGGGCGAGCATCGCGAACACCACGACCGCGATGCCGTGCTGCACCGCGCTGCGGCGCAGCCGCCGCTGTTCGGGATTCGTCATCGCGTCCTCCGCCCGCTCAGCGTCATCGTCGCACGCGGGCCCGCCCGGACCCACCCGCTCCGTCGGCCGGTCCGCGACGACCGAGCACCGGGCCCCGCGCCAGGTCCTGTCTCTCAGATCATCGTGGCGATCATTCGATCGTCGGACCGGGTGTGGCGCCGTGGAAAACGCGCTCGGCGGTGCCGAAACACAGGCACGCGAAGGCATCGGACGCTCCCGCGGCGCTCGAGGCGGCGCAACCACATCGAACGCGGCTTCAACCGACGCAAGCACTGGCGCGGACTGGCGACCCGCTACGACAAACCGGCGTCCACTTCCAAGCCACCCTCGACCTCGTCGAAATGCTCGACTGGCTCCGCGCGGTACCCGACGGCCTTGATCCAAGAGACAGAACCTTAAGGCCGACGCCAGTCGTTGCCGGTCAGGTGCGAGCCGGCCTGCGGCCCCATGTTGAGCATCCCGCCGTCGACCGGCCACGAAGCCCCGGTCACATACGTCGCGTCCGCCCCGGCCAGGAAAGCCACCACCGCCGCCACCTCGCGCGCGTCACCCGGCCGGCCCAGTGGCACCCCCGGTCGGCCGACCCCGGTCGGATCCACATCCTCCTGCCCCGTCATCGGGGTGGCGATCTCCCCCGGCGCCACCGAGTTCACCGTGATGCCGTGCTCCGCCAGCTCCAGGGCCAGGACCCGGGTCAGCAGACCCAGACCACCCTTGGCCGCGCAATACGCCCCGGCACCCACGCGCGGCGCCGTCTCGTGGACGCTGGTGATGTTGATGATGCGACCGCCCCGGCCCGCCTCGACCATCCGGCGGCCGGCCCGCTGCGCGCACAGGAACGGGCCGTCGAGGTCGACGGCGAGCACCTGCCGCCATTCGTCCCAGCCGGTGTCCAGCACCGGGGTGGTTGTGCCGGTGCCGGCGCAGTTGACCAGCACGCCGAGGCCACCGAGCGCGTCCGCCAGCTCGTCGATGACGTCCGCCGCCGCGGGCAGCCGGGTCAGGTCGAGGTCGCGGACCTCGGCGCGGCGGCCCGCCCTGCGGACCTCGTCGGCCGTGCGTTGCGCTTGCGCGGCGTCGCGGTAGCTGGTGATGCCCACGTCGTAGCCGTCCGCGGCCAGGGCGACCGCCACCGCCCGGCCGATGCCGGACTCGGATCCGGTCACCACCGCCACCCGGGGATGGTTCGCGTTTCTGCCAGTCATGGCGGCCGGTTACCCGGCGCGGTGCCGACAATCACCCCGCCGACCGCATGTTTTACCCGCGCTACGGGCAGTGCAGAGCGGTGCAGCTGTCCGACCTTCTCTTCGCCCTGCTCGGTGTGGGCGCCCTGCTGGCCGGAATCCTGCCTCGGGTCCTCGAACGCCGTCCCCTGTCCATGCCGATCGTCTTCCTCGCCCTCGGAATGGTGGTCTTCGCCCTTCCGCTCGGGCTACCGACCGCCGATCCGCTCGCCCATCCGAAACTCACCGAGCATCTCACCGAGGTGTGCGTGATCGTCGCCCTGATGGGCGCCGGTCTCAAGATCGACCGGCCGCTGACCGGGCGCCGGTGGTCGTCGACGTGGCGGCTGCTGGCCGTCGCCATGCCGGTCACCATCGCGACGGTCGCCCTGTTCGGCTGGTGGTGGGCCGGGCTGGTGCCGGCCACCGCCCTGCTGCTCGGCGCGGCCCTGGCCCCGACCGACCCGGTGCTGGCCGCGGACGTCCAGGTCGGCGAGCCGACCGACGAGGAGGATTCCGAGGACGAGGTGCGGTTCGCGCTGACGTCGGAGGCGGGCCTCAACGACGGGCTGGCCTTCCCCTTCGTGTACGCGGCCATCGCCCTGGCCACGGTCGCCGTCACCGGGGAGGGCTGGGTCGGCGAGTGGGTCCTCAAGGACGTGTTCTACAAGATCCTCATCGGTGTCGCCGGTGGCCTGCTCATCGGCAAGTCGCTGGGCCGGCTCTTCTTCCGGGCCCGCAACCGCAACCTGCGCCTGGCCCATCACGCCGAGGGTTTCCTGGCGCTGGCCGCGACGTTCCTGGCCTACGGGCTCGTCGAGGTCGCCGGTGGCTACGGCTTCCTGGCCGTCTTCATCGCCGCCCGCGGGATCCGCTCGGCGCAACGGTCGCACGAGTACCACCAGGTGCTGCACGACTTCGCGGAGCAGATCGAGCGGCTGCTCACCGTGCTCCTGCTCCTGCTCCTCGGGGGCGCCGTGGTCGGCGGCCTGCTCGGCTCGCTCACCTGGCCCGCCGCCCTGGCCGGGCTGGCTCTGATCTTCGTGGTCCGGCCGGTGGCCGGCTTCCTGTCGCTGCACGGAGGGCCGGGGCACGCGGCCGAGCACGCGGTCATCGCGGCGTTCGGCATCCGCGGCATCGGCTCCTTCTACTATCTCGCGTACGCGATGACCCACGCCACGTTCCCCGACGTGGATGTCGTATGGGCGACAGTGGGCTTCGTCGTGGTCGTGAGCGTGGTGTTGCACGGCGTGGCGGTCACGCCCGTGATGCGGCTTCTGGACCGATACAACGAACGGTCCCGGACGCCCGAGGAGCGACACGCTCAGTAATCACCGTAACTATGAGTAATCTGCATGCCGCGAAGTCGTAGTTCTTTTAGGACATTGAACCCGGGCATAGTGGCAGAGCGTATTCATGGCTGTAAGGTGATCGGCATCTCCCCCCGGGCCGAGATTCCACGATGGAACGACAGGAAAGGTGCGGCCGATGCGTATTCGGGGCTTTGCGCCGGCGACACCCTGCTGGGTCGAACTGGCGAGTGCTGATCCCGCCCGCGCGGCGGACTTCTACGCCGGGCTGTTCGGCTGGGAACCCGCCGGTGACCGCTTCAAGCTCGGTGGCCGGGCCGCGGCCGGGCTGACCCGCGCCCGCGCCGACCGGCCCGCCGGCTGGCTCACCTACCTGACCGAGCACAATCTCGAAGCGTCGATCACCCGGGTCCGCGAGGCCGGTGGCCGGCTGGTCAGCGAGCCGATCGAGGCCCGCGGCGGACGCTCGGCGCTGATCGCCGATCCGGCCGGCGCCCTGCTGGGCCTCTGGGAGAGCGCGGGCTTCACCGGCGCCCAGGTCGGCGGCGAGCCGGGCACGATGACCTTCCCGGAGCTGCTCACCGACGACGCGGAGGCCGCGGCCCGGTTCTACGGCCAGGCGTTCGGCTGGCTGCTGCGCGACGAGTACGGCAGCGACGGCACCCGCGGCGAGTGGATCACCACGGCCCACGACGCGATGGCCGGCCTGGCTCCGAGCCGGGGCGGCAGCTGGTGGCGGGCGGCGTTCCAGGTGGCCGACTGCTCGGCGACCATGCGGGCGTGCCGCGACCTCGGCGGCGACGTCATCTCCGGCCCGACCGACATGGGTTTCGGCAGCTACGCCGAGCTGCTGGACCCGTGGGGCGTGCCGTTCGCGGTGGCGGCCCCGGCGGCCCTGCCGGTGGAGCTCAGCATGTCGTTCACCCCTACGGCAGGCATGGAGTTGACATTCGGGGGGTAGTAGCACGCCTGTTCGAGAATTCGAGGAGGCAAGGCCATGGCGAATACCGACCAGGATCCGGCGTCGAACACGATCAAGGATCCGGCCGACTGGACCACCGGTGACGAACCGGCGACCGGCGCCCAGCAGTCGTACCTGCACACGTTGGCCTCGGAGGCCCACGAGGACGTGCCGGAGGACCTGACGAAGGCCGAGGCGTCCCAGCGCATCGACGAGCTCCAGGAGAAGACCGGCCGCGGCCAGTAGGCCACCGCCACCAGAAAGGCGCCGGGCAGTCCGCCCGGCTCCTTTTCTGCACCCTGCGTGTCAACCAAGGTTGACAGAGACGTCGTGTCAACGTAAGTTGACAGCATGACCGAAGCAACCGATCTCGCCGCCGCCGCCGGCAGCGCCGATCCTCGGGTCGGCCTGCGGGCGGTCGTGGCGCTGCGCCGCCTCCTGGAGGGCCTGGAGCACCTCCAGGTGGCCAACGCGCGACGCAAGGGCTGGTCCTGGCAGGAGATCGCGGACGCCCTCGAGGTGACCCGCCAGGGCGTTCACAAGAAGCACGCCGGTCGCGTGCCCATGCAGGATCCACGGGAGGGCTGAGATGTTCGAGCGATTCACCCACGCCGCACGTGACGCCGTGATGCGGGCCCAGGCCGAGGCCCGGGAGCTGCGGCAGAGCCCGATCGGCACCCAGCACGTGCTGATCGCCCTGCTCGCGGACGCCACCGGCCCGGTCGCCGCAGCCGGCGCGCTGACCACCAAGGGGGTCGACGCCCGGTTCGTCCGGGCCGAGGCCCAGCGTCTGGTGGGGCCCGGCCCCGAGCCGAGCGTCCCGGTCAGCGACACCGACGCCGAGGACGCGGCGGCCCTGAAGGCGATCGGCATCGACCTGGACGCGGTCCGCCGGGCGATCGAGGAGAACTTCGGCCCCGGCGCGCTGCGGCTGCCGCTGGCCACGGCCCCGAAGCGCCGGGGTCTGCTGCGCCGCGCCCGTCCGCGCACCCGCACCAGCGGGCACATCCCGTTCTCGCCGCGGAGCAAGAAGGTGCTCGAACTCTCCCTGCGCGAGGCGCTCCGGCTCAAGCACAACTTCATCGCGCCGGAGCACATCATGCTCGGCATCCTGCGCGAAGGTCAGGGGCTGGCGGTGCAGATCCTCAGCGGTGCCGGCGTGGACCAGGAACGGCTCCGCGAGGAGGTCACCCGTTCCCTGAAGAACCAGGCCGCCTGACGGCTCACCATCGCGGCGCGGGAGGTCCGGGCGCACCGGGCCAGCGGCCGGGCGACGGCCAGACAGCACGGTACGGCGGGTGGGGCGGCACCGGTCCGGATCTCATCGGCTCCGGCGCGTTACCCGCGGCCGCCCGCCACCCGCCGGAGCAACCGGCCGGCGCTGCCCAGCGGCAGGAGAGCGGGGTCGACGTGGATGGAGCACAGCCGCTCACCCGGCCACCCCCCAAGCCGTTCGGCCGGTCATCGGCGGGTGTACCAGACGGTCGCCCGGGTGGGCTGGAACGGGTCGACGGCGGTGAGCCCCACCGCGAGGCCCCGGTCGTTGAGATCGTTGCCCTGGCTGGTCTCCCGGCCGAGCGCATCGAGCTCCAGCGTCGCGCCCCGCCGCCAGACCACTCCCCGGGTGGCGCTGGTCCCGGTCCGGGACCCGACCACGTCGCCCCGCTCGTTGATCGCACTGCCCCAGGTCTGCGCCTGCGTCCCGGCGGCCGCGTCCAGGTCGGTCATGACGCCGTTCTCCCAGCGGAAGGCCCGCTCGGAGCTGGTCGCACTCGCAGCGGTCCCGGTGATCTGGCCCCGGTTGTTGATGTCGCTGGCCCGCGACTCGGCCCCGCCGAGCGTGCCCAGGTCGGTCATCCGGCCGTTGCGCCACCGGAAGGCGTGGGTGTCGCCGGTGGCGGTGGTGGCGAAGCCGACGACCTCACCCCGGTCGTTGAGATCGGTCACGGTGACCCGGTCGCCGCCGAGCGTGCCGAGGTCGGTGACCACCCCGCGGTCCCAGAAATACGCCCGGCTGGAGAAGGTCTCGTCGGAGACGTGATGCGCGGCGATCTGGCCCCGGGCGTTCACGACCATCCCGCCGGTGAAGCCGCTCGGGATGCCGGTGTCGGTCAGCACGCCCGCCCGCCAGTGGAACACGTGCTCGGTGCCGTCGGGCAGTGTGCTGCGGCCGGCCACGTCACCGTTGGCGCCGACCGAGCGGGCGTTGCTGGTCGGCCCGCCGAGCGTGCCGAGGTCGACCATCCGGCCGTGCCGCCACCGGAACGCGTGCGTGGCGCCGTCGGGCCGGTCACTGTCACCCACCACGTCACCGGCGTCGTTGAGATCGAACGCGCCGGTGAACGCGCCGCCCAGCCCGCCGATGTCGGTGTAGCGGCCACCCTGCCAGATGGTGCCGCTGAGGAAGAGCAGCACCTGGTCGCGGTTGTTCACCCGCCAGGCCAGGGTGGCCTCCCCGCCGGGCGGCACGATGTCGATGCCGGGCACCACGCGGCTGGGTGGAGCGGCGGTCGCCGGGCCGGCCGTGGCCGCGAGCACCAGGCACGCGACGGGCAGGATGCAGACTGTCAAGCGGCGCGCGATCGAACCGGCCATGACCCCACCTTCCGGTGACCCGCCACCGGCGCTACCGGCGGCCCGGACTGCCACCAGAGCACACATCCCATCCACAGGCAACGACATTGCGCCAACCCGACTCCGGCAGCTGCCCGGCGGTGCGCCGGTGACCGAGGTCCCCCGACTGAAAGGGGGCGCGCCTGGGTAGAGACACCCCGCTGATCGGCTGTTCGACGCGCGGAGGAAACGTGAACTATCGGGTCGAATACAACGGCGAGGATCTCGAGCTCGCCACCCTGGATGCCGCGCTGGACAACGCCAAGCAGGCCATCGCCGCCGATATCGGGCCGGTCAGCGGGTGGACCGTCGAGCACGACGAGTCGATCAACGACTGGTTCGTGCAGGGGGTGATCAACGGTGAGGCGGTCGGGGCGACCGCGGTCATCACCGGTCCCGAGCCGACGATGACCGCGCAGACCTACCCGCGGCACGCGCCGGCGCACAGCGACGATCTCGCCCGGCGGCGGGTGTTCACCGGATCGACGCCGGCCGACGCGCTCGGCATGGCGGCGAACTGGCTGGCCGGCCGCCCGGAGGTCGTCGCCGTCGACGACCTGGGCTGGCGTCAGAATCGCGACGGTTACGAGCTGCGGGTCTACTACCGCAGCTGACCCAGCGCGGCGTAGAGCAGGCGGTCGCGCCACGCGCCGCGGATCAGGAAGTGGTCGCGCAGGCGGCCCTCGCGGGTCATGCCGATCTTCTCCAGCACCCGGACCGAGCCGGCGTTCTCCGGATCGCAGGTCGCGGTGATCCGGTGCAGGCCGCCGCCGGTCAGGCCGAAGTCGAGGACCGCGCGCGCCGCCTCGGTCGCGTACCCCTGGCCCTGGGCCGCCGGGGCGATCAGATAGCCCATCGTGCCGCGCCGGTGCTCCGGGCTCTCGATGTGCAGCTCGGCCGAGCCGATGAGCGCCTGGTCCGCCCGGCGCACCACCGCGAACTTCCAGGTCCGGCGCGGCGTCTCGGTCTCCGAGGCCAGGGCGTAGGTGAGGAAGACGCCGGTCTCCTCCGGCGTGTTCGGACCCCAGTCCATCCACCGCACGACCTGCGGGTCGCCGGCGATCACGTGCAGCGCCGCGTGGTCGTCGGCGCGGAACGGGCGCAGCAGCAGCCGCGCGGTGCTGAGCTCCATCGCGCGATTATCGCCCGGTGGCCGCGTTCAGCGCAGCGCGTAAGGCCTGGACCGGCCGTCCCCGCGGCTGGCTGAATGAGGTGATGACGCGCGCCGCCTACGACGAGATCGCCGACTGGTACGAGTCCGAGTTCATCCGCCCGCAGTCCGGTGCGGACGATCCACTGGGCGTGCACGACGCACTGCGCGAGCTGCTCGGCCCCGGCACCGGTCTCTGCCTGGAGATCGGCTGCGGGACGGGCGTGTACGCCGCGGCGGTCCGCCGGCTGGGCCGTACGCCCATCGGTGTCGATCTCTCCGCCGGCATGCTGCGGCACGCCGCCGGCCGGCTCCCGGTCGCGCGGGGCGACGCCACCCGGCTGCCGTTCGCCGACGCCTCGGTGCCCGCGGTCATTGCGATGATGGTGCACACCGACATGCCCGGCTACCCGGCCGTGCTGCACGAAGTCCGCCGGGTGCTCGCGCCCGGCGGCGTCTTCGTGCACGTCGGCGTGCACCCGTGCTTCTGCGGCGCGTTCGCCGACCGCGCCGACCCGGCCGCCACCGTCATCCGCCCCGGCTACCGCGAGCGCGGCTACAGCCGGGACTCCTGGACCAGCCAGGGGGTGCGCGACAAGGTCGGCGCGATGCACTTCCCGCTGGCCGAGCTGCTCGGCGCGTTCGTCGCCGCCGGGCTGACCGCGGACGGGTTCGTCGAGGGTGGCGAGCCGACGCCGATCACCTTCTCAGTGCGGGCCCGCTGACCACTCGGCCAGCGCGGTCTCGCTGGTGACGTGGTCCAGCGCGAGGATCGCCGCGCCGTGCAGCGCGCCGTCGTCGCCGTGCACCGCGTCGACCACCGGCGGCGGCTGTCCACGATGGAACGCCATGAGCCCGTCGGTGTAGGCGCTGTCGAAGACGTCCGGGGCGGCCGCGCGCAGCGGAGCGGCGAGCCCGCCGAGCGTGACCATGTCCGGGTCGTGCACGTTGACCAGGCCGCCGATGCCCGCGCCGAGCGCGCCCGCGACAGCCGCCAGGGCCCGGCGGGTGGCCGGGTCGCGCGGCGAGCGGTCCAGGACCTGCCGGGCGAACCCGCGGGGGTCGGCCGGGGCGGGCACGCCGAGGTGCCGGGCCAGGGCGCGGCCGTCGATCTCGAGATCCCAGCAGCCGCGCGCCCCGCACGGACAGGGCAAGGACCGGTTCCCGTACGGCTGATGGCCGTACTCACCCGCAGCACCGTGCGCACCGGTCGATGGTTGCCCGTCCACCGTGAAGGCCCCACCGATGCCGACCTCGACCATCAGGTGCAACGCCGCCCGCGCCCCCACCGCGGCCCCGGTGCGGGCCTCGGCGAGCCCGGCGAGCGTGGCGTCGTTGCCGGGCAGCAGCGGGACGGTGCCACCGGCGGTGAGCGCGGTCAGGTCCACGTCCCGCCAGCCCAGCGTCGCGGACTGGGCGAGCCGGCCGTCGTGGATCGACCCGACGACGGCGAGGGCGATGGCGCGCAGCCGGTGCCCGTAGCGGTCGCGCACAGCGTCGATCACCCGGCGGATCTCCACGAGCACGGTCGCCGGATCCCGGCTGACGTGCCGCGAGCCGGTGACGTCGCGCAGCTCCCCGTCGACGCCGGCCACCGCGTACCGCCAGTCGGCCATCCGGAGGTCGATCGCCAGCACGACCGGCCCGCCGGGGTGGGCGCCGAGCACGGTGGTCGGCCGGCCCCGGCCCTGCGGCGGCGCGGGCGTCTCGGCGAGCAGGCTCAGCGCCCGCAACCGGCCGGTGAGCTCGGTGGCCAGGCCGCTGGTGAGCTGCAGGTCGTGGGCCAGGGCGGCGCGGGTGGACCCCGGGTGCAGCCGCAGCCAGGCGAGCACCTGGGACGCCGTGTGCCAGCGGGTCTCCTGGGCGCGGCGACGAACGGGACTTGCCATGACGGGGGTTCACCACCTTATGCTCGTACGACGAGGATAATGGAGGACGGCGTGGACCTGACCATCATCGAGGCGGTGCTCTTCGACATGGACGGCACCCTGGTCGATTCCGACGCGGCCGTCGAACGCGCCTGGCGGGTGTGGGCGGCGGAGTACGCCGTGGACCCGGCCGCCGTCCTGGCTGTCGCACACGGGGCCCCGGCCGAGCGTACGGTCCGGCTGGTCCGTCCCGACCTCACCGGGACCGGCGTCGCCGAGGCCGCGGCCCGCCAGCTGACGTTGCAGTACGACGACCTGTCCGACGTCGTGGCCACACCCGGCGCACCCGAACTGCTGGCGGCACTGCGCCTGCCGTGGGCCATCGTGACCAGCGCGGACGTCCGGCTGGCCAAGGCCCGGCTGGGCGCGGCCGGCATCGCGGCGCCGCTGCTGGTCACGGTCGAGGACGTCCGGGCCGGCAAGCCGGACCCGGAGGGCTACCTGCGGGCCGCGGAGCTGCTGGGCGTCGCGCCGGAGCACTGCCTGGTGGTCGAGGACGCGGAGGTCGGCGTGGCGGCGGGCCGCGCCGCCGGCGCTCAAGTGGCCGCCCTCAAGGGCGTCGACGCCGACCTGCCCATCCCCGATCTGGGCGCGCTCACCCGGCTCCTGGCCGCCGCCGGCCAAACGCACGCCTGATCAGGCCACCGCCCGGCCAGGCCACCACCCAGGCCAGGCCGCGCCGAACCGGGCCACCGCCCGGACCGGGCCACCACCCGTCCAGCCCCCGCCCGGCCAGGCCCTGCCGGACCGGGCCACCACCCGGCCAGCCACCGTCGGAGCCGTTTTCCTCGGCCGGGCTCGCCCTCTCCCCGCGCGCCGGTGACCGCATCACCCGAGCCGGCCAGGAAGTGGTCACATGGACAGCAATGTCAGGCAGGCCGGGATCGCGCAGGCGGCGCTCGGCTACGCGATCACCGCGCTCGGCGCGTGTCTCGTGCTGCTGGCCGGCGACTTCGGCGTATCCCCGGAGGCACTGGCCTGGCTGCCCGCCACCTTCGGCTTCGGCCTGCTCACGATGGCCCCGGCCGGACCGCTGCTGCTGCGGAGCAGCCCGCGTCCGGCCCTGGTCGGTGGCTCGCTGGCCGTCGCGGGCGGATCGACTCTGCTCGCCCTCGCACCCGTCCCCGGCGTGGCGGTCGCCGGCGCCCTGCTGCTGGGCGCGGGCGGAGCGGCGTTCGCCCTGGTCACCCCGGCGCTGCTGGCCGGGGCCCAGGCGGCCGTGCAGCTCACGAAGGTCAACGCCGCGTCCAGCACCGCCTCGGTCCTCGCCCCGGCGGCGATCGGCGGCCTCAACGCCACCGGTGTCGTCAGCGGGCGGCTGGCGCTGCTGGCCGTCGTACCCCCGCTGCTCTTTCTGGCCGTGACCGCCCGACCGACCGCGACCGGATCCGGGCCGCCTCCGGGTGCCCGACCCGCGGCCGGCGCGGTGTCGCGGCGCTGGGGCGTCGTGGTGCTGGCCGTGTCGGTCGAATTCTGCTTCACCATCTGGGCCGTGGCCCGGCTCGCCGCCGCGGGTCTGACGCCCGGAACCGCCGCCGCGCTCGGCACGGCCTTCCCGATCGGCATGGCGCTCGGCCGGCTGGCCGGTCCGGCCCTGATCCGCCGGATCCCGGTGGTGCCGATCGGCGCCGCGGTCACCGCGGCGGGCGCCATCGTGGTCGTCGTCGCCGGCGGCGCGGCCGCGATCACCGCGGGTCTGGTGGTGGCCGGGGCGGGCGTGGCGACCCTCTACCCGGTGGCCCTGGCCGGGCTGGTCGCGACACCCCGGTTGAGCGCCGCGCACGCCGCGTCCTTGGGCGCGCTCGCTTCGGGTACGGCGATCCTGGCGGCCCCGGCGGCGCTGGCCCGACTGGCCGACGTGGTGGATCTGCGGCTCGCCTTCCTGATCACACTGCCGCTGCTGGCCGCCCTGCTGCTGTTGCGCCGCCAGTGACGATCGACACCGCCGTACCCCTGTTATTTCAGATTTGAAGGAGTATGGTTCTGGGCATGACCGAACCGCTCAGCGCCACCCAGCAGGCCGCCTGGCGCGCCTTCGTGGAGAGCAGCTGGGCGCTGCACAACCGCCTCGAGGACGATCTGCGGGCCGGCACCGGCCTGAGCATGGCGGACTACCACGTGCTGGTCGTGCTCTCCGAGGCGCCGGAGCACCGGCTCCGGATGGGTGAGCTGGCCGGCCGCCTGGTCTTCTCGCCCAGCCGGTGCACCTACCAGATCACCACGATGGTCAAGCGCGGCCTGGTCCGGAAGCAGAGCTGCTCCGACGACGGCCGCGGCCAGGAGGCCGTGCTGACCGACGCCGGGCTGGCCGCGCTGACCGCCGCCGCGCCGCTGCATCTCGCCACCGTGCGGGAGACGTTCATCGACGACCTCGACGATGCCGAGCTCGCCACCATCACCCGCGTCTTCGGACGCCTGGGCCCCCGACTGCGCACGCAGCCGGTCGCAGTCTGAGGGAGAAGATCATGCCAGCGATCACCGTCGACGACGTCCTGGTCCTGCCGCGCCTGCCGCGGCTCGACCCGGCCACCACCAGCTACCGGCCGGTGCGCCGGCTGACCACCGCCCCGTCCGGCTTCGAGGGCGAGGGCTTCCCGGTCCGGCGTGCCTTCGCGGGCGTACCGGTGAACGAGCTCGACCCGTTCATCCACCTCGACCAGATGGGCGAGGTCGACTACGCGCCGGGCGAGCCCAAGGGCACTCCGTGGCACCCGCACCGCGGCTTCGAGACCGTCACCTACATGATCGACGGCACCATGGACCACCAGGACTCCCTCGGTGGCGGCGGCACGATCACCAACGGCGACACCCAGTGGATGACCGCGGGTGGCGGCATCCTGCACATCGAGGCCCCGCCGGAGAAGCTGGTGACCAGCGGCGGGCTCTTCCACGGCCTGCAGCTGTGGGTCAACCTGCCCCGCGCGGCCAAGATGATCGCCCCGAAGTACCAGGACATCCGCGGCCGCGAGTCGGCCCTGCTGACCACTCCCGACGGCGGCAGCCTGATCCGCGTGATCGCCGGCGAGGTCGCCGGGCACGCCGGCCCGGGCTCGACGTTCACCCCGATCAACCTGGCCCACGTCACCCTGCAGCCGGGCGCCCAGCTCGACCTGCCCTGGCAGCCGGACTACAACGCCCTGGTCTACGTGCTGGCCGGCCGCGGCACGGTCGGCGTGGAGCAGCGCCCGATCCAGATCGGCCAGCTGGCCTCCCACGGCGCCGGCGACTCGATCCGGGTGAGCGCGGACCAGACCCAGGACAGCAACATCCCGGCGATGGAGCTGTTCATCATGGGTGGCCGGCCGATCCGCGAGCCGGTGGCGCACTACGGGCCGTTCGTGATGAACACCCGCGAGGAGCTCATGCAGGCGTTCGAGGACTACCAGAAGGGCCGCCTGGGAGTGATCCCGGCGGAGCGCCTGCCGCACACGAGCTGACAGCGGGCGTCCGGCTCAGCGGGGCGACGAGCAGCGGCCCAGCCACTGCTCGGCGCCCCAGGCTTCGAACCGCTCGACCTCCACGAACCCCAGCTTCGCGGCGAACCACACCGAGGCGACGTTGGCGGTCCGGCTGTGAGCACGATCGGCCTCTCCCGCGGTAGGCGAGCGGCGGTGGCTTGTCGCCATCCGGAGCAGGACCCGGCCGATGTCCCGGAGACGGGTCTCGGATCCTGCAACCCGCGCACGGCTCAGTCGCAACCGAAGCCGTCGTTGTCCCGGTCCAGGTCGTAGATGTCGGTGCCGATGACCTTGACTACGCCGTCGACATAGGACGGGCCGTTGCCGCTGCCACCGGCGCAGTCCACATCGCTGTCGACCGGCACGCAGCCGCCGCTGTAGTTCGGGTCGCAGTCGGGCTCGCTCCGGGTCCCGATCACTGTCACCTTGGTCACGGGCTTCTTGGTGACGACGGACTTGATGAGCCGCTTGCCGGACTGCACGCCGTCGGTCACGGTGATCTCGTAGGTCAGCGTTCTGACTCCGGCGACGCCGCGTACCCGGGTTTCGGTCGTTCCTTCCGGCAGCGAGGAATCCTTGACCCTGCGGGTCTTGAACGCGATCTTCTGTGTCTCGCGCACCGTCCGCTTCTGCACTACGGGAGCCGCACTGGTCGCGCTGGTCTCACTGGGCAATGCAGGCGGGGCACTCGCCGCGACCGTTGCAGCGGCCGCCGACGGCACGGCGGCCGCCCGTTCCGGCTGCTCATTCGCCGGGCGGGCGTCTGCCGCCTGCTTGATCTCCGGAGTGTCGATGGCTGCGCCGATGACCGCGAGCCCGGACAGTCCACCGCAGCACAGCAGGACGACAACGCCCACAATGGCGCCGGCCCGGGCGAGCGGACTCATCCGGGTCCACAACCGCAGCAGCGGATTTTGTTGGTATGTCACCGCCTCACCCTGCCGGACTCCTATGTGACCGGCATCACCCATTCATCTGCTCCTCAGCCGGTGACGGACGAGGGGGCCTCCTCCACAAGCCGGCCGACTCCGATGTGCTCCCGATGGTGGCTCGGCTGCTCGACCTCGTCGATCAGCGCGATCGCCAGGTCGGCATAGGAGATCCGCGACCCGGCGTCCGCGGGCATCACCCGGTAGCCGCCGAGGCGCGGACCGCCGTGGTCGAAGTCGCCGGCCGGGCTGACCACCACCCAGTCCCCGTGGAGAGCGGCGACCCCGGCCGCATGGGCAAGGTAGAAGTCACGCCACTCCTGCGGATAGCCGTCGGTGTCCATCAGCAGGGTGCCGTCGGCCGTGGGCAGCACGCTGGCCAGTCCGACCACGACGATCCGTCCCGCCCCGGCGGTGGACAAGGACTTAGCCGCTCGTACGAAGAAGTCCGGCCCACTCTGATAGACCGCGCTGATCACCGCGTCGGCGCCGTCGGCGTGGGCTGCGGCGTCCAGCACGTCGCCCGCGACGACCCGCGCCTCCGGCGGACCCGAATAGCGCGAGACGTCCCGGACGACCGCGGTCACGTCATGGCCGCGGCCCACGGCCTCGGCCACAGCGGTACGCCCGGCCCGGCCGCCCGCCCCGAAGATCACGATTCTGCTCATGCCGGGACGCTATTCCGATCCCTGATGTCCGCCCGGATACGAAGGTCCGCTTGGGTATCCCCCGGGATACCGGCCGGGCCGTTACCGTGGACCGATGCGTGCGCCGCTCGAGCCGGACATGTTCGACCCGGTCTGCCCGACGACTCTCACCCCGATCCGCTTCGGGGACAAGTGGGCGGGCATGATCCTCCGCTGCCTGGAGGGCGGGCCGCGACGCTTCTCGGAGCTACGGGTGCCGCTGCCAGGGGTCACCGCACGGACCCTCACCCGCTCACTGCGCGGCCTCGAACGTGACGGTCTCGTCTGCCGGGCCGAGGGTCAGGGCTACGCGCTGACGCCGCTGGGCGTCAGCATGCTGGAGCCGATGAACGCCGCCTGCGCCTGGGCCCGCGAGCACTGGGACGAGCTCATCGATGCCCGCGAAGCCGGCTTCGGCCTGGACGCCCATACCCCGCACCAGCAAACGCACCGGCCCGGCTAGCTGTACTGACCACAGACGTTGTTGATGTTCGGCGTGGTGTCTTGATCGAAAGGGAGACCTCCGGAAGGAGTGGCGGTGCTTGACGTCGCCGTTTCGATCCGGAGGTCTCGGTGGGACGCGCCGAGGGTCCGGCCGGTCTGGTGGACCGCTCGTCGCGACCGCATCGCCTGGCCCGGTTGACCTCCTCGGAGGTGACGGCGCGGATCGTGGCGGCGCGGATCGGCGAGCATGCCGGTCCGGTGCGGCTGGCGGGCCTTCTGGGGCTGACGGCGTCGACCATCGGTGCGGTGATCCGCCGGGCCGGACTACCGCGGCTGGTCGATGTCGACCGGCTCACCGGTGAGTTGGTGCGCAACCGCCGGCACAGCGAACGCCGCTACGAACGCGCGTGTCCGGGCGAGTTGCTGCACGTGGACGTGAAGAAGCCCGGCCGGGTGCCCGACGGTGGTGGCTGGCGGCTGCACGGGCGCAGTGAGCAGGTCCGCGGCCGTAGTAACGGGTTTGACTATGTCCACGTCGCAGTCGATGACCACACCCGGCTGGCCTACGCCGAGGTCCTGCCTGACGAGCGCGTCGCCGCCTGCGCAGGATTCCTGACCCGCGCCACGGCCTGGTTCGCCGAACACGGCGTGGTCGTGCAGCGGGTCCTGACCGACAACGCCAAGAGCTACCGCATCGGCCGGGGCTGGATCACCGCTTGCGAGCAGCTGGGTATCGGCCTCCGGTTCATCCAACCCGGCAGACCCTGGACCAACGGCAAAGCCGAACGCTTCAACCGCACTCTGCAAACCGAATGGGCCTATGCCCGCGCCTGGGCCAGCAACGCACCCACGCCCTGGACACCTGGCTGGAGTACTACAACACTGCCCGCAGCCACTCAGCCCTCGGAGGACGCCCACCGATCAGCCGCCTCACCGCCTAGAACAACGTGTCGTGTCGCAACAGCTAGCGCGGGCCGGCAGGGCCGGGAGCGCCGGTCAGTTCGGGAAGGACTTCGGGTCGACGTCGCTGGTCGAGGCGTTGCCGCCGATCACCGGGGTCAGGGTGATCGTCCAGATCGAGGCCGAGAACGACGTCGTGCTGAACTTGAACGTGTCGTCGAACTTGCTGAATGAGCAGTCCCGGGTGAAACCCTTCCTGCCCTTGTCCCAGTCCTCGCCCGACGCCGTGTAGACGCGGTACGTGCCGTCGCGCACGCCCTTCGCCGTGAAGGTGCCGCCGCCTCGGACGTACACGGTCAGGACCGGCTTGGGCTTCTTGCCCTTGGCCGGGACCAGGCTGACCGTGGTGTCGTCCGCGCCGTTCTTGATCTTCAGGTGGCCGGAGCCGCCGGTGCTCGTGCGGGTGATGAACGTGCCGTTCTTGAGGCGGCGCTTGCTTTCCTTGGGCGCCGCCGGCAGGAACGTGCCGAACTTGAACGCCGGGTCCGCGGCCGCCAGCTTCTTCGCGTCCTCGCGGATGCCGTCGGCCCAGCCGGACTGCAGGACCGTCGCCCACGGGGAGGCGGCCGGGCATTCCTGCTTGGCCGAGGCCGACTCGTCGACCATGTCGCCGAGGCTCTGCAGCTCCAGGGTCAGCTGGCCGTGCGCGGCCGCCGCGGCGGCGGGTGGCTGGACGGCGCGCAGCTTGTCGGCCTCGGCGCGGATCGTGGTCACGGCCGCCGGCGCCGCCTTGGCGAAGGCCGCGCTGTCGGCGGTGGCGAGCTTGCGGAAGCTTGTGCCGATCGCCGTGTCGGAGGCCGCCAGCACCTGGGCGTACTGCTCCGGGGCGAGCGGGGTGGTGGACTTCGGGCCCGTGCTGCCGGCGGTCGCGGCCACGCCGTTGCGGCTGCCGGCCTGCGGGCTGTCGTCGTCGCCCCCGCTGAAGACGCGGACGATGCCGCAGCAGCCCAGGGCGAGCAGCACGACGAGGCTGCCGCCGATCACGGCGTTGCGCTTGTTGTTACGCGGCGCGGCCTGCGGCGGCCCGGCGAAAGCCTGGGGCTGGCCGGGGAAGGGCTGGGGCTGGCCGGGAAAGGGCTGGCCGGGGAACGGCTGACCCGGGAAGGGCTGGCCGGGATGAGGCTGGCCGGGGTAGGGCTGGCCGGGCGGCGGCGGGTAACCCGGACCGGCCGCGGGAGCACCCGGGTAGGGCTGCGGCGGCGGGAACGGTGACGACACCCGGATGGTCACGGCGACGTTGCCGGCGGTCGGGCTCTGCACCCAGACCACCGCCCCGTCGACGGTGCCGGGGGGCACCACCACGTTGAGCGGGCCGTGCGTCGGCGACCAGACGGTCCGGCTGGTCCCTGCTGCCGCCTCCGCCTGCGGGACCTCGATGACTGCGCTGCTGTACCCCGGATCCCCCGTCATGCCGACGAGTATGGGCCAGGCGCGCCAACCGGCGCTGCCCCATATCCGTCACATGCCACAACGGTTCGGTATCGGCAGCTCAGGACATCAGCAGCATCGCGCCCACGCCGGCGAGCACCAGCAGCAGCATGGCGATGAGCAGGCCACGCTCCGAGGCGGCGGCCGCGTCGGCCGGGGTGGCGGTCGTGGTCAGAGGCTCAGTGGTCATGGAGTGTTTCCCGTCTCACTCGGGGACGCGTGCTTCAGCGTGCGTTCCGCCGTCCAGGGGCCTACGGTGAGGGCGTCGTCGACCTCGGAAGGGCTGCCCCGTGCCACTGGAGGACTGGTTCCTGACCGCGGACGAGCGTGGCAACCCGGACTCCGACATACCCACCTGGTGCACGGGAAACACCGCCGAACCGCTTATTCACGGAAGAACGTATTTCGACCGGCTGGTGGACGAGGTGGAAGCGCTGCGTGAGGGCGACCACCTGTTCTTCACCGACTGGCGGGGTGACCCGGACGAGCGGATGCGTGACGACGGGCCGACCATCGCCGAGCTGTTCGCCGCGGCCGCCAAGCGCGGTGTGGTGGTCAAGGGCCTGCTCTGGCGCTCGCACGTCGACAAGCTGGCGTACAGCGAGGAGGAGAACCGCAGCCTCGGTGACGACATCGCCGCCGCGGGCGGTGAGGTGCTGCTCGACCAGCGGGTACGCCGCGGCGGCTCGCACCACCAGAAGCTGGTGATCATCCGTCACCCGGACGAGCCGGAGCGGGACATCGCCTTCGCCGGGGGCATCGACCTGTGCCACAGCCGCCGCGACGACGCCGACCACCACGGTGACCCGCAGCCGATCGCGATGGCCAAGGCGTACGGCAAGAACCCGCCCTGGCACGACGTCCAGCTGGCCCTGCGCGGCCCGGTGGTCGGCGCGCTCGATCTGACCTTCCGTGAGCGCTGGACCGACAAGGTGCCGCTGGACCAGCACGGCCCGATCTCCACGATCGAGGACAAGCTGCGCGGCGCCGATCTGCACGCCGACGAGCTCCCGCCACAGCCGCCGGATCCGCCCGAGTGCGGTCCCTACGACATCCAGGTGTTGCGCACCTATCCGGCGATGCGCCCGCCGTACGGCTTCGCCCGGCTGGGTGAGCAGAGCATCGCCCGGGGCTACACCAAAGCCATCAAACGGGCCCGCCGGCTGATCTACCTCGAGGACCAGTACCTGTGGTCCAAGGAGGTCGCCCAGCTGTTCGCGGACGCGCTCAACGACAACGAGAATCTGCACCTGGTCGCGGTCGTCCCCCGGCACCCGGACGTGGACGGCCGGTTCGCCCTGCCGCCCAACCAGGTCGGCCGCGAGGAGGCCATCGAGCTGTGCCGCAAGGCCGCCCCGGACCGGGTGCACGTCTTCGACGTGGAGAACCACGCGGGCACCCCGGTCTACGTGCACGCCAAGGTGTGCGTGGCCGACGACGTCTGGGCCAGCACGGGCAGTGACAACTTCAACCGTCGTTCGTGGACCCACGACAGTGAGCTGTCGTGCGCGGTGCTGGACAACACCCGTGACGAGCGGGAGCCGCTGGATCCGGCCGGTCAGGGTGAGGGCGCCCGCCGGTACGCACGTGACCTGCGGCTCGCCCTCATGCGTGAGCACCTGGACCGCACCGACGACGACGGGCTGATCGACCCGGACGACGCGGTGCGCACGATCAGCGCCGCCGCCGACGCGTTGCGGGACTGGCATGCGAACGGCGAGCGGGGCCCCCGTCCCCCGGGCCGGCTGGTGCCCCACGAGACCGAGCGCCTGCCCTGGTGGCAGCGGTTGTGGGCCGTCCCGGCGTACCGGCTCATCTATGACCCGGACGGACGGCCGTGGCGGGCCCGCCGGGCCGGCACCTGGTAGTGCCAGGCATACCCCGGGTGTAGCCGTGGACGGCTGGGAACGACCCCGCGGCGGTCATTACCGTGACGCTGTGTCAACAATCGAGACTCCCTGGCAAGCCCTCCGCAGCCGTCACTACCTGCTCTCGTCCGGCCCGTGGCGCGCGATCCTCTACGGATTGACCACCCTGCCCCTCGCCGGCGTCGTCGGCGTCGGGCTCGGCACGCTCATCCTGCCCTGGCTGGCCGCCGGCCTGCGGTTCAACGACGGCCGGGTGATCGACGGCCCGCTGCTGTTCGTGATGGTCACCGCCCTGGCGATGTTCGCCGGGGCGGGACCGCTGGTCGCGATCCCGCTCGCCGCGATCGAACGGGGCCGGCTGGCCCTGATCGACCAGCGGCCCGTGCAGTCGGCCCACCGGCCGCTGCGCACGGACCCGATCACCTGGCTCCGGGTCCGCTACACCGAGGCGGCCACCTGGCGCGAGGTCCTCTACGGCGCCTTCCTGGGCCTGATCGTCCCGGTCGTCTACGGCATGTACGCCTTCCTCGCCCTGATCGACTTCGCGTTCCTGGTGAGTCCGTTGTTCGCCGCCTCCGGCACGGACAGCTGGCAGTTCGGTGTGTTCCGGGTCAGCACCCTCGGGCAGGCGATCCCGCTGGCGATCGTCGGGCTGCTGCTGATCCCGGTGCTGATCTATCTGCTCGGCCTGATCGCCGCCGGTCAGGCCGCCACGGCCCGGGCGCTGCTGGGCGACCGGGACGGCACGGCGTTGCGGGCGGTGGCCCAGTCGCGGGCCCGGCTGGCGGACGCGTTCGAGGCGGAGCGGCGGCGCATCGAGCGGGATCTGCACGACGGCGCCCAGCACCGGCTCACGAGCCTCACCCTGCAGCTCGGCATGGCCCGGCTGGACGTGCCCGCGGACTCGCCGGCCGCGGCGCCGCTGGCCCAGGCCCACGACGAGGCCAAGGAGCTGATGGTGGTGCTGCGGGAGCTGATCCACGGCATCCGGCCACAGTCGCTGGCCGATCTGGGTCTGCCCGCGGCGCTGCGGGAGCTGACGGTCCGCTCGCCGCTGCCGGTCACGGTCACGGTCGCCGAGGGCTTGCACCGTCCGGCTCCGCACCTGGAGAGCACGGCCTACTTCGCGGCCTCGGAAGCCCTGGCCAACGTGGTGAAGCACGCCGCGGCGAGCCGCGCCGATCTGCTGCTCGCGCAGGCGGGCGACATGCTGGTCCTGGAGGTACGCGATGACGGGCACGGTGGCGCCGACCCCGCCCACGGCACCGGGCTGACCGGGCTCGCGGACCGGGTGGCCGCCGTCGGTGGCCGCCTGCTGCTGGCCAGTCCCGCGGGTGGTCCTACCCTGATCCGGGTGGAGCTTCCGTGGCAGAGCTGATCCGGGTGGTGCTGGCCGAGGACGGTGTGCTGCTGCGCGAGGGCCTGGTCGGGGTGCTGTCCCGGTTCGGCTGCGCGGTGGTGGCGGCGGTCGGTGACGGCCCCGGGCTGCTCGCGGCGGCCGCCGAGCACCGGCCCGACCTGGTGATCACCGACATCCGGATGCCACCGACCTTCGCCGACGAGGGCCTGCGGGCGGCGGTCACTCTGCGCCGGGAGCAGCCGGGCCTGGCGGTCGTCGTGCTGAGCCAGTACGTGCAGGAGGAGTATGCGGCCGCGCTGCTCGACACCGGTGACGGCCGGCGGGTCGGTTACCTGCTCAAGGACCGCGTCGTCGACGTGCAGGAGTTCATGACCTCGCTGCAGACGGTGGTCGGCGGCGGCACGGTGGTGGATCCCGAGGTCGTCCGCCGGTTGCTGCGCCGGCCCAAGGACCCGCTGGCCGCGCTGTCCCCCCGCGAGCGGGAGGTCCTGGGGCTGGTCGCCGAGGGCCACTCGAACTCGGCGATCGCGGCCCGGCTGTTCGTGACCGAGGCGGCCGTCGGCAAGCACGTGGGCAGCATCCTGGCCAAGCTGGATCTGCCGCCGGCCGAGGACACCAACCGCCGGGTGCTGGCGGTCCTGGCCTATCTGCGCGCCTGATCCGCGAAACGCTTGACCCTGACGCTGCGTCAACCCTGGACCCTGGGCGCCATGAGCACCTCACCCATGAACGAGCCCGCGATCCGGCTGCGGGGCCTGGAGAAGTCGTACAAGGAGCTGCGCGTGCTGCGCGGCGTGGACCTCGACGTGGCGCGGGGCAGCATCTTCGCGCTGCTCGGCTCGAACGGGGCCGGCAAGACCACGGTGGTGCGGATCCTCTCCACCCTGCTCAAGACCGACGCCGGCAGCGCGACGGTCAACGGGTTCGACGTCGCGACCCAGGGCGGCGACGTCCGCCGGTCGATCAGCCTGACCGGGCAGTTCGCCGCGGTCGACGAGATCCTCACCGGCCGGGAGAACCTCGTCCTGGTCGCCCGGCTGCGGCACCTCAGGAATCCGGGGACGATCGCGGACGACCTGCTGGCGCGGTTCTCGCTGACCGAGGCGGGCGCCCGGCGGGTGGGCACGTACTCCGGGGGCATGCGCCGCCGGCTGGACATCGCGATGAGCCTCATCGGCGACCCGCCGGTGATCTTCCTCGACGAGCCGACCACCGGGCTCGATCCGCAGGCCCGCCTCGAGGTGTGGCAGGCCGTGCGCCAGCTCGCCGCGGGCGGCACGACCGTGCTGCTCACCACCCAGTACCTCGACGAGGCCGAGCAGCTCGCCGACCGGATCGCGATCCTGCACGAGGGCCGGATCATCGTGAACGGCACGCTCGACGAGCTCAAGCGGCTGCTGCCGCCGGCCAAGGTCGAGTACGTCGAGAAGCAGCCCACGCTCGAGGACGTCTTCCTCACTCTGGTCGGCACCGCCACGAAGGGCGAACAGCGATGAACAAGCACTTCTTCGGCGACACCGCCGTCCTGCTGGGCCGTTCGCTGCGCCACATCGTGCGCAGCCCCGACACCATCATCACCACGGTGGTCACGCCGATCGCCATGCTGCTGCTGTTCGTCTACGTACTCGGCGGCGCGATCAACACCGGAACCGCCTCGTACGTGAACTACCTGGTGCCCGGCATCCTGATCATCACGATCGCCTCGGGCATCTCCTACACCGCGTACCGGCTGTTCCAGGATCTGCAGGGCGGCATCTTCGAGCGGTTCCAGTCGATGCCGATCGCCCGGGCCTCCGTGCTGTGGGCCCACGTGCTGACCTCGCTGGTCGCCAACCTGATCTCGCTCGTGGTGGTCCTGCTGGTCGCCCTGGTGATGGGCTTCCGGTCGGGTACGGGGGTGCTGGGCTGGCTCGCGGTCGCCGGCATCCTGGTCCTGTTCACCCTGGCGCTGACCTGGCTCGCCGTGATCCCCGGCCTGACCGCGAGCTCGGTGGACGGCGCCAGCGGGTTCGCCTACCCGCTGATCTTCCTGCCGTTCATCAGCTCGGCCTTCGTGCCCACCGAGTCCATGCCGGGCCCGGTACGCGCCTTCGCCGAGAACCAGCCGGTGACCTCGATCGTCGACACCCTCCGGGCCCTGTTCGCCGAGCAGCCGGTGGGCTCGGACATCTGGACCGCCCTGGCCTGGTGCGTCGGCATCCTGGTCGTGACCGTGGCCTTCGCGATGCGCACCTACCGCCGCCGGATCAGCTGAGCGAGGATCGGACCATGCTCACGATCGGCCAGCTGGCGGCGTACGCCGGCGTCACGGTGCGGGCGGTGCGGCACTATCACCAGATCGGGCTGCTGCCCGAGCCGGAACGGGACGCGTCGGGTTACCGCCGGTACGGCGCGGCGGCAGTCGTGGCCCTCATCAAGATCCGCACTGTCGCGGACGCCGGCGTACCGCTGTCGCAGATCGGGCTGATGCTGCGGGCCGACGCCGACACCCTCGCCGACGCCGTCGAGAAGATCGACAACGACCTGCGCGAGGAGATCGAACGGCTGGAGCGCAGCCGCAAGCGGATCGCCCAGCTCGCGGCCGGGGACAGCCTGGTGCTGTCAGCGGACGTGACCTGCTACCTCGACCGGCTCCGCGAGATCGGGGTGTCCCAGCGGATGCTGGAGGGTGAGCGGGACGGGTGGATCCTGATCGCC
Source organism: Actinoplanes sp. NPDC048967 (assembly GCF_040649415.1). Classification (NCBI taxonomy): domain Bacteria; kingdom Bacillati; phylum Actinomycetota; class Actinomycetes; order Micromonosporales; family Micromonosporaceae; genus Actinoplanes; species Actinoplanes sp. NPDC048967. Next base: position 506,910 of record NZ_JBEZFL010000007.1, on the reverse strand, counting down.
GCCCGCTGGCCCGAGTACATCCCCGGGGCCATCGCCGCCAAGCTGACCGAGCTGGAGAATCCGCAGTTCGTCCGCCTCTACCGGGTGCTGTCGGAGGTCGCGGACGGCGACCCCGCCGACGAGTCACGCCTGCCGGAGATCGCCGACATCATGGCCGGGCTGCTGGACCGGGCGTACGCCGCCGGCGAGGGTGATCTCGGCGAGACGTGGCGGGACGAGGTGCCGTTCGACCTGATCGACAATCTGGCCGCGGAGTCCGATCCGCGGGTGCCGCGGCTGGTCGAGCTGATGCGCGAGCGGGGCTGGGACGGCTGGACCCGGCTCAGGCGAACGGACTAGCCGCCGGCGGGCGCGGGACGCAGCGACCACGACGCCGGGGCCCAGATCGGTGCCCCGGGGTCGCCGGTCAGCTCGAGGGTGATCTGCCACGCACGCATCGACGGCCGGCCCGCCGCCTCCCAGCGGTCGATGATCGCGACCGCCTGCTCGCCGTACCCGATCGCCTGGTCTCCCCCGGCCAGGACCGAGCCGTCCGGCAGGATCGCCGCGCCGCCGGTGCCCGGCTCGTCGAGCAGAACCACGCCGCTGACGTCCCGGTCGGGCAGCGCCGCGTGGGTGGCCCGGCTGCTCCACACGCCGGCCGCGTACCAGAGGTCACGGTAGGCGTACGAGCCCAGCGGCGGGTCCCAGCGCGGCGGCGCGAACGGCGCGAACGCGGTCAGCGCGCCGGTCGGCACCGGATGCGGGTGGGAGCGCGGATGGGCGGCGGTCAGCGGGCCGGCGGCGCTCATGAACCCGGACGGGCAGATCACCGTCGCGGTGACCGGGCCCTCCCCGGCACCGTGGACCGCCAGCACCGGGTGCGTGCCGGCGTGCTCGACGGGCACGACGATCGGGCCCGGCCGGGTCTGCGCCAGCCACTGCGGCGAGACCCCGGCGACCCCGACGGTCACGATCGCCCGGTCGAAGGTCTCGCCCGGCGCGCCCGCGTAGCCGTCACCGGTGAGCACCCGTACGCCCTCGACCCCGGCCGCGGCCAGCGCGGCCCGGGCGCGTTCCGCGACGTCGGCCTGCACGTCCACGCTGGTGACCCGGGCACCCAGCGCCGCCAGCAGCGCGGCGTTGTAGCCGGTGCCCGCGCCGACCTCCAGCACCCGGGCGCCGGGCCGCACCTCGAGGCCCTCCAGCATGATCGCCATCAGCGACGGCTGGCTGGACGAGCTGACCGCCACCCGGTCGTCGACCTTGGTGACCAGCACGTCGTCGCGGTAGACGGCGTCGCGGAAACCCGCCGTGCCGGGCCGGGCCCACGAGCCGTCGCGGCGCTGGAAGCCCTCGGCGACGAACAGCTCCCGGGGCACCGCGGCGAACGCGGCGGCCAGCTCGGGCGTCAGCGGGGCGCCGTTGCGACGGAGCTGCTCCACGAAGCGTCGCCGCAGGTCAGTCACCCCACCACCGTACGGCCGCGGCGGCCGCGGCGCTCAGTCGCGCCGGCACGTCGGCCCGGTGGTACGGCCACTCGGCGGGCTCGATCCGGTCCAGGAACTCGGCGTACAGCGCGGCGGAGCGCAGCTCGGCGACCGGCCTGATCAGGTCGAGGGCCCGCTCGGGGTCGGCGCCGGGCACATCCGAGCGCCACCGCTGCGCCCACTCCTGCAGCACCTTGCCGGGCTCCTCCAGCCCCTCGCAGAGCCGCAGGATGTCGTACGCCGGATGGGCGACCGTGGAGTCACCCCAGTCGACGATCACCCGGGTCTCCCCGTCGGCGCGTACGTTGCCGGGATGCAGGTCGCCGTGCACCAAAGTGTCGGGCAGTCCGCAGGCCTCGATCGCGGCGATCCGCCCCGGCAGCGCGTCGAGCACCGCCGCCAGCCCGTCGATCTCGTCCAGGAACGGCTCGGCCACCCGGGCCAGCCGGTCGATGTCGAAGCGCCGGTCGGGCACGCCGGCCGCCAGCAGCTCGGCGACCCGGCCGGCGAAGTGCACCTGGGCCGGGTGCCAGTCCGCGGCGACGGCCGCGCAGAATTCCTCGCCGGCGTCGTACCGGTCCTCGCCGGGCACGTGGGCGAGCAGCATCCGGCCCGGGGCGGCGGACGCCAGCACCGTGGGCACCAGCCCGGGCGCGAAGCCGGCCAGCAGCGCCAGCACGGCGGGCTCGTGCGCGAACATCCGCGGGACCTGCTTGAGCCAGGCCACCGGGGTGCCGGCGGCGTCGAAGTGCCAGATCATGGACAGGTTCCAGGTGCGCTGCTGCACGGGGGTCACGTCGTCGCGGCCGAGCGCGGCCAGCGCCCAGGCCACCGAGGCGGCCGGTCCACCGGGTACGGCGTACGGGGCGCGCAGCGGGTGCGGTGTCAGGTCGGCGTCGGCCGGCGCGAGCGGCACACCGGGCGGCTCGAAGACCTGGGCCAGGTACGTGACGTGGCCGCCGGGCTGGGCCGGACGATCAGCCGTGAGCAGCCGCAACACCTGCACGTCGAGGCCGTGCCGCTCCCGGGTGGCGGCGACCACGTCGGCGGCCTCGGGCCACCAGGGCAGCTCCACCTCGACCGGTGGCAGGGCGCCGAGCATCGCACCGGCGGCATCAACGAGGACAAGCGTCACGGTTCGGCCCACGCCAGGACGGTAACGGCCGGGCCGGCATCGGGCGACCGCGTTTCCGCCGCCCCGCGCCGTAATCCGGACGACATCCGGATCCGGCTACCGTGACGTCCGTGAACAACTCCCAGGTCGGTGCCACGCTCGTCTTCGACGTCACCGCGCCCGCCGAGCTCGTCCTGCTGATCGCCGCCGCGGATCCGGTGTCGGAATCCCTGTCGCTGTCCAGCGACGGCCGCAGTGTGGAGGCGGTGGAGCTGCCCGGTCGCCAGCACTACGTGCGGGCTCCCAAGGGCCGGCTGACCGTCACGTACGCGGCGGAGGTGGCCGTCGCCCGGCCGGTCCCGGCGGACGTCACCGAGCTGGACCGGATCGTCGCGCTGCGGCCGAGCCGGTACTGCCCGTCGGACAAGATGGCCGGCTTCGCGGGCACGCTGTTCAGCGGCCTGCCGGACGCCACCGCGACCGTCCGGGCGATCCGCGACTGGGTGCACGACCACCTCAGCTACGAGGCCGGCAGCAGCGGGCCGAGCACCGACGCGGCGGACACATTGCTCGACGGCCGGGGCGTCTGCCGCGACTATGCCCACCTGGTCACCACGTTGTGCCGGGCGATGAACGTGCCGGCCCGGGTCGCGGCGGTCTACGCGCCGGGGCTGTCCCCGATGGACTTCCACCTGGTGGTCGAGACCGCGCTGGACGGCCGGTGGCAGGTCTGGGACGCGACCGGCCTGGCTCCCCGGCCGAGCCTGATCCGCATCGCCACCGGCCGGGACGCGGCGGACACCGCGCTGGCCACCACCCTGTCCGGTCTGCTGACCATGCCGGAGCTGGTCATCACCGCGGTGGCCGGCGGAGACCTGCCGCTGGACGACCACACCGGCCTGGTCGAGCTCGCCTGACGAGGCCGGTCCACGCCGCGAGGCTGCCGCCCGACAGGCACGAGGCAGCCCCTAGGTCACGGCCTCGAAGCGGGCGCGCAGGACAGCGCCGTCCGGGCGGCCGTGCAGGCGCAGCCGGGCCATGCCGCCGTCCGGGAAGATGTCCAGCCGCACGTGGGTGGCGACCGGGACCACCGACACCCCGAAGCGGTGCCGGGTGTCCGGGGACAGCCGCACCTGGGGCAGCAGGTCGAACCAGTCGGTCGGGTCGTCGAGCAGCCCGGTGCGGGCGTCGATGCCGCGCAGGGTGGCGCTGCCCGGCGCGTTGCCCTTGAAATGGCTGGTGTCCAGCTCGGCCAGCTCGATCACCGACGGCACGGCCAGCTGCACCAGCACCCAGTCGTTGCCCTCGTCGCGGCGGCGGGAGGTCTCCCAGCCGTCGCCCATGGACCGGGCCAGGCCCGGGTAGATCATGTTCTGCGGGTGGCCGTAGAACATGTTGCTGCAGCCGGCGATGCGGGCGCCGTACTCGGCCGCGGCCACGTCGAAGACGCTCGGCAGCAGCCGCGGGTCGGGCACGACCTCGCCGTGCACCCGCAGCCGGGCCACCCCGCCGTCCGGGTAGATGTTCAGCCTGATGTGGGTGTAGCGCTGGCTGGAGTCGACCGGGAACAGGTTCTGGCTGTCCCCGACCAGCGGCGAGCGCGGCACCAGCGGCACCCAGTGCGCCTCGGCCAGCTGGACCGGATCCGGGTAGCCCTCCAGCGCCGCGCCCTCGACCGAGGCGTACGGCGGGTAGTTGCCGGTGAAGAACGCGGTGTCGACGTCGATGCCGTGCACGATGCCGGGCGCGCCGAGCCGGATGATCGCGGTGTCGTGCCCGGGCTCGCGCCGCCGCCGGGTCTCCCAGCCGTCGTACACCTGGCCCTTGTGCCCGAAGGTCCGCGGCGCGAACACCGGCCGGGCCGGCTCGACGAGATGGTCGGCGGCGGCGAAGAACTCGTCGTTGGCGAACACCACCCCGCCGCCGAAGGTGCGCGACGCCAGGTCGGGCAGCAGCGTGAACTCCTCCATCAGGAACCCTCCCGGGTCAGGAAGACGCCGCGGGGGGCGTCGCCGGTCACGGTCCGTCCGCGCAGCCAGGTCGTGCGGACCACCCCCGTCAGGACCTTGCCCGCGTACGGCGTGACGGGGTTGCGGTGGTGCAGCCGTACGGGATCGACGGTGAAGTCCGCGGCCGGGTCGAAGGCGACCAGGTCGGCGTCCGCGCCCACCGTGATCCGGCCCTTGCCGGTGAGCCCGACCAGGTCGGCCGGGCGCCGGGCCATCCAGCTCACCACGTCGGCCAGGGTGTGTCCCCGCGTGCGGGCGGCCGTCCAGACCACCGGCAGGCCGAGCTGCACCGACGCGATGCCGCCCCACGCCGCCGCGAAGTCGCCGGTGTCCTGCCGCTTGAGCTCGGGGGTGCACGGCGAGTGGTCGCTGACCACGCAGGTGATCAGGCCCTCGGCCAGCGCGGCCCAGAGCCGGTCGGCGTTGGGGGCGTCGCGGATGGGCGGGCAGCACTTGAACTCGGTGGCGCCGGCCGGGATCTCGGCGGCGTCCAGGGTCAGGTAGTGCGGGCAGGTCTCGGCGGTGACCCGCAGGCCGTCCGCCTTGGCCCGGGCGATCAGCGGCAGGGCGCTCGCGGCGGACAGGTGCAGGATGTGCACGCGCCCGCCGGTGAGGCGGGCGGCCTCGATCGCGGTGGCGACGGCGGCGTGCTCGGCGTCCGGCGGCCGGGAGGCCAGGAAGTCCGCGTACGCCGGGGAGGCCACCGCGGCGTGCAGGTGGTCGGGATCCTCGGCGTGCACCACGAACTGGGCGTCGACCGCGCGCAGGGCCTCGCCGAGCTGGTCGGGGGTCAGCGGCGGGAACTCGGGCACGCCGGAGTCGGCCAGGAAGGCCTTGAAGCCGTACACCCCGGCGGCGTGCAGGCCGGGCAGCGCGCCGGTGTTGCCGGGGATCGCGCCGCCCCAGAAGCCGACGTCCACGTGGATCTGACCGCGGGCGGCGTCCTGCTTGACCGCCAGCGCGTCAGCGTCGACGGTCGGCGGCAGGCTGTTGAGCGGCATGTCCACGATGGCGGTGACCCCGCCGGCGGCCGCGGCCCGGGTGGCGGTGGCGAAGCCCTCCCACTCGGTGCGGCCGGGCTCGTTGACGTGCACGTGGGTGTCGACCAGCCCGGGCAGCAGGGCGAGGTCGCCCAGGTCCACGTCCTCGGCGGCCTCCAGCACGGCCGCGTAGTCGTCGACGGCGACGATCCGGCCCCCGACGACGGAGACCGCGGCGGGCTGCTCGGCGCCACCGACGACGGCACGACGGGACCGCACCACCAGATCGACCATGGGCCGAGCCTAACCGCCAACTGTTGCCACACGGCTACGTCGGGTGAAGCCGCGCCACAAGATCACAATCGGGTGTCCGGTTCCCGACCGGGCGGATCATCGGGGCTGAGCGGCGCGCCGGCGGCCGGTATAAAGATCGCGCAGCGGGCGCAGCCCCCGACGCCTGACCCGAGGGGGACGTGGAGTGCCGACCGTGCCGACCCGCCGTATGGCCTCACGCAAGGTGGCCCTGACCGCCGCGTTCCTCGCTCTGGCCGCGGGCGGCACCGCCGCCTGCGACACCACCTACGACGACTCCGACGACTCCGGCTACACCTACGACGGCTACGCCGCGGGCCCGGGCTCGGACGCGGTGGCGGACACCGGCGAAGTGGACGACGAGGACGAGTACTACGAGGAGGAGGAGGAGGAGGAGGACCAGGGGCCGGTCGACGAGGTGTTCTACTGCGCCGACGAGGACGGCGAGATCGTCGACGAGGACAACTGCGCCGACGCCGACGAGACCTCGTCGTTCTTCCTGTACCACTCCTCCAGCTACGCCCGGGGCCTCAAGCCGGGCACGTACCTGGACGGCGGCGACTCCTTCTCGGCCGGCGACCGGGCGGCCCGGCGCGCGTTCAAGCTGCCGGCGACCGGCAAGGTCGGCAACGGCACCGTCAAGACCAACGTCGTCGGCCGCGGCAGCACCGGCTCGGGGCTGTCCAGCGGCACCTCGGGCGGCTGAGCCCCCGGCCGCTCAGAGCAGTGCGGTCAGCTCCTCCCGGGTGAAACCGGCGTCGTCCAGGGCCCCGCAGTCCAGCCCGCGCAGCAGGTAGCCGGCCAGCGCCCGGGCCGTGGCCGGCTCGTCGAGGATGCCGCCCGACTGCCGGTCCAGATACCGGCGCAGGCGGATCGAGGCCGCGTCGACGCCGTCGGCGAAGAAGGCGTAGGTGGCCGCGAAGCGGGTCGGCAGCTGCGCCGGGTGCAGATCCCAGCCCTGGTAGAAGCCGCGTTCCAGGGAGCGGCGGACCAGGCGGTGGTGCAGCGCCCAGGCGTCGTGGACGGCCACGTCCGAGCCCACCGGGAGGATGTTGGTCGAGCCGTCGGAGAGCCGGACGCCGGTGCCGGCCGCCGCCGCCTGGATGACCGCCTTGGCGTAGTCGGCGACCGGGTGGTCCATCGCCTGGTACGCCGCCGCCACTCCGGCCGCCGCGCTGTAGTCGTACGTGCCGTAGTGCAGGCCGGTGCACCGGCCACCGGCCGCGGTGATGAGGCGGGCCACGGTCGCTGTGCCGTCCGCACCGAGCACCGCCGCCGGCAGCTCGATCTGGATCTCGAACGTCAGCGCGCCGGCGGCCAGCCCGTACCCGCGTTCCAGCGTCTCGCACAGCGCGACCATCGCGGTGACCTGGTCCGGGCCGCTCACCTTGGGCAGGGTCACCGTGAACGGCTCCTGGTGCAGCGCCAGGAACAGGTCCAGGGTGCGCAGGCAGCGGTGCCGGGTGGCCGCCTCCAGCGACTTGATCCTGATCCCGACGAACGGCGGGCGCGGGCCCTCGGCCAGCACGGCCACGGCCGCCTTGACCGCCGCGTCCTCCTGGTCGTCGTCGCGGACGCCGTAGCCGTCCTCGAAGTCGATCCGCAGGTCCTCGATCGGCTCGGCGGCCAGCTTGGCCCGGACCCGGTCGGCCAGCGCGGCCGGGAACGGCAGCGGCGGGCACTCGTCCAGCGCCGCCAGCGCCTGGGCGCCCCACTGCCGGAAGCCGCCGATCCGGTCGGCCGGGATGTAGACCGTGTGCACCGGCTGCCGCCCGGTCCGCTCCCCCGGATACCGGGCGGCGAGGAACCTGTCGTGGGCGGCGAGCCGGTCGTCCAGGGCGGCGTAGTCGTCGTCGCTGAGCCGCATCGTCAGTCGATCGAGTCGTAGGCGGCCGTCGTCAGGAAGTCCGCGAAGTCGTCGGCGAGGGCCACCCGCTCGAAGAGCTTGCGCGCGTCGTCGAAGCGGCTGCCCGCCCAGGCCTGGTCGCCCAGCGCCGCGCGGATCCGGGCGAGCTCCTCGTCCTCGATCCGCCCGACCAGGTCGGCCGTGATCGTGGTGCCGTCGTCCAGGCGTACCCCGTTGTGGATCCACTGCCAGACCTGGGAGCGGGAGATCTCCGCGGTGGCCGCGTCCTCCATCAGGTTGTTGATCGCGACCGCGCCGTTGCCGCGCAGCCAGGCCTCCAGGTACTGCAGGGCGACCGAGACGTTGCCGCGCAGGCCGGCCTCCGTCACCGCGCCGCCGGTGGCCGCCACGTCGAGCAGCTGTGCCGCGTCGACGCTGACGTCGTCGCGCCGGCGGTCGAGCTGGTTGGGCCGGTCGCCGAGCACCCGATCGAAGATCTCCCGGCAGACCGGCACGAGGTCGGGGTGGGCCACCCAGGAGCCGTCGAAGCCGTCGGCGGCCTCGCGTTCCTTGTCCTCGCGGACCTTGGCCAGGGCGACCTCGTTGACCGCCGGGTCGCGGCGGCTGGGGATGAAGGCGGCCATGCCGCCCATCGCGAAGGCCCCCCGCCGGTGACAGGTCGAGACCAGCAGCTCCGTGTACGCCCGCATGAACGGCGCGGTCATCGTCACCGCGGCCCGGTCGGGCAGCACCATCGCCGGGTTGTCCCGGAAGTACTTGATGATGCTGAACAGGTAGTCCCAGCGCCCGGCGTTGAGCCCCGAGAGGTGCGGACGAAGGCTGTGGATTATCTCGTCCATCTCGAACGCCGCCGGGATGGTCTCGATCAGCACGGTGGCCCGGATGCTGCCGACCGGAATGCCCAGCGCCTCCTGGGCGTACGTGAACACGTCGTTCCAGAGCGCCGCCTCTTTGTGCGACTCCATCTTGGGCAGATAGAAGTACGGCCCGCTGCCCCGGCTGAGCAGCTCGGCGGCGTTGTGGAAGAAGTAGAGCCCGAAGTCGACCAGCGCCCCGACGGCCGGCTCGCCGTCCACCGGCAGGTGCCGCTCGTCCAGGTGCCAGCCGCGCGGCCGCATCACGATGGTCGGGTACGGCCCGTCGCCCAGCTCGTACGTCTTCTTGTCGGTCTCGAGCCGGATCGTTCGGCGGATCGCGTCGTACAGGTTCTGCTGGCCGTCGACCACGTTCGACCAGTGCGGGGTGTTGGCGTCCTCCAGGTCGGCCAGCCACACCTTGGCGCCCGAGTTGAGGGCGTTGATGGTCATCTTGCGCTCGGTCGGCCCCGTGATCTCGACCCGCCGGTCGGTGAGGTCGGCCGGTGCGGCCGGCACCTGCCAGTCACCCGCGCGCACGCCGGCCGTCTCGGCCAGGAACCCGAGGCTGCCCCCGGCGGCGATCTCGGCGCGCCGGGCCGCGCGGGCGGCCAGCAGCTCGTTGCGCCGCGGGCGGAACCGCCGGTTCAGGTCAGCTACGAACGCCACGGCCTCGTCGGACAGAATCTCGGTCACGGTCGGCGACTCCCCTCACTGCGATGGCTGGCCCGGAACGCACCCCTCTCCTCGTACCGTATCGGTCTGCGCGCCGGCCGCACGGAACTCGGCCCGGACCTGGCAACGGCCCCCGCGGGGAAACGGGGGCCGTTGCTTTTCTCTATCTGGGGATGAGGGCGCCCCCTGGGGATCGGGGGCGCCCGGTGGTGCCGACCTAGAAGTTGCCGAACGAGTCGCACTTGGCTTTCTGGACGATGCAGTTCTTGACCCGGCTGCCCAGCGCCGCGTCCTCCCAGGCGAAGAACGCGTCGCCGTGCATCGAGGAGGCGTTGCCCGACGACAGCTTGAAGCCGGCCGTGCTGCCCGAGGTCGGGTAGCCGATCACGAAGGACAGCGACGGGATCGCCACCGGGAACTTGCCGCTCGCGCAGGTGCCGTCCGGGCCGGTCCCGCCGACGTGCGACTTGTGGTCGGGGCTGTCCAGGTGCACGCCGTCCCAGCAGTCCGGGAAGGTCAGCTGGAAGGTCAGCTCGGCGGTCTTGGCGCAGACCGGCCAGTTGCCGTCGGCGCTGCGGCCGACCTCACCGCCGGCCCCGGCGCACCAGAACTGGCCGGGAGCGCCCTTGGGGGTGTCCACCTGCCGCTTGGCGTCGCCGACGATCATGCGGAAGCCCTGCGGGAAAGGCACGGTCCTGGTGGGGTCCTTGAGGCGCGAGCCGTAGTAGACCGTGACGCCGTGCGGGTTGACGGCCTTGCCGTTCTCCTGCAGCTCCGGCACCCAGTACGCGGAACGGTCCTCGCCGGGCTTGCAGCTCGACCCGGCGTTGGCCAGCAGCGTCATGGTCGTGGTGTTCGCGTCGGTGCTGTCGTTGCCCAGGAACGTGTGCATGTGCGAGGCGCCGGACATGCCCGGGAAGACGATCGGGTCGTCGGGCTTGGAGTGGCTGACCGTGCAGGAGGCGTTGAACTCGGGCACCCGTACGTTGCCGGCCGGCACGGGCTTGGGCTTCATCGCGTCGAACGCGGCCAGCTGCGCCTTCCACTTGGCCTGGTCCATGGTCACCCAGCCGTCACCGGAGGGCGTCCCACCCGGGGCGGAGGTGGTCGGGGCGGGTGCGGGCGTGGAAGGCACCGGCGTAGCGGTGGCCGCCGCGCCGAACGTGAACCAGTTGACGTTCACGAAGTCACCGGCCTGCGCGCTCTTGAGCACGGCGAAAACGGTCTGCTGCCCCGCGGGTACGGACTTCGCCGTCGCGGTGACCGTCGTCCACGTCTGCCAGCCACCCGTACGGGCGACCGGGAACGTCGCCAGCAGCGCGCCGGTCTGCGAGCCCAGGTGCAGCTCGATCGCGCCGCCCGCGGCGTTGTCCGAGGCGATCCGGGCGGACAGGCCGGCGCCGGTCACGGAGACGTTGTCGTAGCGCAGCCAGTCCCCGGCGGCGAGCCAGCCGACGTTCTTCCCGCCGTCGGCGTCGCCGGTCCCCTCGACCTGCGCGCCGGACTGGGCGGCGTACGCCTCGGCCTGCACCCGGCCCGGCACCACGGTCTCGGCGGCGCTCGCGTTGGCGATGTAGATGCCACTTCCGCCCAGCGCGGCGGCGACCGCGGCAGCCAGGGCGACCCGGGTGGTGCGCCGGCGCCGCTTGGCGACCTCGCCGGGCGCGACGTGGGCTCCAGTTGTTCGCATAACCATTCCTTCACTGAGGCCGTACCGAAGCGGTGAAAGCTATTCGCCACGGAGTATGCACAGCTCAGGAGGCTTGTATCAAGGCGCGAAAGAAGATTTAGGAATTGCCCGACAATGGCCCGCAGGTCGCGGCGTTACCGCTGGCCGATAACAATTAATCGAGGCGGCTTCCTTAAGTTTTCCTAAAATCCGTCGAGCAGCCGACGGTGGGCCCGGCGTGCGCGCAGCGTGAGCGCGTGGGCGTCCGCGTTGACCAGATGCCCGTGTTCCACGACCGGCCGGCCACCGACCAGGGCCAGCTCCACCGGCGCGGCCGGGCCGAGGACCAGCGCCGCGACCTTGTCGTCGATGCCGTCGTGGCCCAGCCCGTCCAGGCGCCAGAGCACCAGGTCCGCGAGCTTACCCACCTCGATGGAACCGAGGTCGTCGGCCCGGCCGAGACAGCGGGCGCCGCCCATCGTGCCGAGCCGCAGCGACTCGCGGGCCGACAGCGCCGTCGGGCCGCCGCGCAGCCGGGCGACGTACAGCGCCTGGCGCAGCTCCTCACCCAGGTGCGCCGCCTCCTGCGAGGCCGAGCCGTCCACGCCCAGGCCCACCGGGGCGCCGGCGTCGAGCAGGTCCCGGACCCGGGCCAGACCGGCTCCGAGGCGGGCGTTCGAGCTCGGACAGTGCGCGACCCCGGTGCCGGTCGCGCCCAGCTTGGCCACGGCCGCGTCGTCCAGGTGTACGCCGTGCGCCAGCCACACGTCCTCGCCCAGCCAGCCGAGCTGTTCCGCGTACTCCACCGGGGAGCAGCCGAACCGGGACCGGCAGAACTCCTCCTCGTCGTCGGTCTCGGCGAGGTGGGTGTGCAGGCGGACGCCCTTGCGCCGGGCCAGCGCGGCGGCCTCGCTCATCAGCTCCCGCGTCACGGAGAACGGCGAGCAGGGCGAGACACCGATCCGCAGCATCGACCCGGGCGACGGGTCGTGCCACCGGTCGATCGCCGCCTCGGTGGCCGCCAGCGCCGCGTCCGTCTCCTCGACCACGTTGTCCGGCGGCAGCCCGCCCGAGGAGCGGCCCAGGTCCATCGAGCCGCGGGTCGGATGGAACCGCAACCCGATCCGCGCCGCGGCCTCGATCTCGGCGGCCAGCACGTCACCGCCGTCGTGCGGGAAGACGTAGTGGTGATCCATGCTGGTCGTGCAGCCGGAAAGGGCCAGCCAGCCCAGGCCCGCGCCCGCGGCGGCCCCGACCGCCTCGGCGTCGATGCGGCCCCAGATCGGGTAGAGCGTGGTGAGCCAGCCGAACAGGTTGTCGTCCTGGGCCAGGCCCCGGGTGACCCACTGGTAGAGGTGGTGGTGGGTGTTCACCAGGCCGGGGGTGAGCAGGCAGCCGGTGCCGTCGATCCGGCGCGGAGACCCGGGCCGGGCCCCCGCGCCACCCGCACCGACCGCGGCGATCCGGCCGTCGTCGCCGACCACCACGTGGCCGTCGGTGTGCTCGGTGCCGTCCGCGTCCACCGTCGCGACGGTGACGTTCTCGATCACGATCACAGGTACCACTCCGCACTGGCCGGGGACACGTCGTCGCGGGTCACGGTGCCCTCGATGAGACCGTACGGGCGGTCGCCGGCCTGGAACACCTCCTGCGGGTTGTCCAGCCCGAACGGCGACAGGTCCATCAGGTAGTGATGCTTGTTGGGCAGGGCCAGCCGGATCTCGGCGATCTCCGGCCGGCTCTCCAGCACGCGCTGCCCCATCGCGTACAGGGTCTGCTGCAACGAGTGGCTGTAGGTGTCCACGAACGCCTCGACCAGCGCCTGCCGCGCACCGGCGAAGGACTCGTCCCAGTCGGCCGCGTCGCCTCGGTGCCGCCAGCGGGCGTCGACGGCCGTGGCCAGGATCCGGTCGGTGGTCTCCGGCAACGTCGTGTAGCGGTCGCGGGGATAACCGTGGAACTCCGAGTCGGTCGTGTTCAGCAGGACCAGGTCCTTGAGGCCGGAGACCACCTGCGTGCCCTGCTCCGCGACGGTCACCGCGGCGGTGCGGACGTGGTCGCCCGAGCGGCGGAACGAGTGCGGGCCGAGGCGCTCCCAGCCGTACGACTCCAGCGCGACCTCGGCCGCGGAGACCTGCGGCTGCGTCGTCACGAAGTGCCGGGCCAGCAGCAGGCCGAAGGCCTCGGGGGCGCCGACGCCGTGCTCGCGGGCGAACGCGTACACCGTGTTCTTCATCGTGTCGGTGGGCAGCACCCCGGCGTTGTCGCCGCTCAGGTGGGTCGCCGCGAGATCACCGGAGAGCGCGACACTGACGTTCAGATCCATCAGGTCATGGCGGTCACCGCCGCGGCGCACGTGCACCAGGCGGGTCTCCGCCTTGCCGTACCGGTTGCGGCCCAACACGATCGCCACGGGGTCAGCTCCCTCGGTAGGTGGTGTAGCCGTAGCGGCTCAGCAGCAGCGGCACGTGGTAGTGCCGGTCCGGGTCGTGCACGTGGAACGCGACGGTGATCTCGGGGAAGAAGGCCTGACCACCGAGGTACGGCTCCACGTAGAACACCAGCCGGTAGCCGCCGGCCTGCCAGTCGTGCAGCGGGACCCGGTGCCGCAGCCGGCCGTCGTCGTCGGTGCGGCCCTCGGCGATCAGCTTCCAGCCGTCGGAGTCGCGGCGCTCGAGGCGCACGTACACGTCGCGGGCCGGATCGCCGGTGACCGTGTCGAGGATGTGGGTGGAGATCCTGGCGTGCGACGTGGCCGCCGTGCCGTCATTCGAGGGCATCGAGCAGCCTCTCCAGTCGCAGCAGGGCGATCTTGCGCAGCTCATCGGCGACGACGGCCCGCTCGGTGGCCTCGTCGTGGCCGATCCGCCCGCGCGCCGCCGCCAGGATCTCCTCCTGCGTCCGGCCGCTGGCGAAGATCAGGAACACGTGCCCGAACTTGTCCTCGTAGGCGTGGTTCGCCGCCGTCAGCGCGGCCCTGGTCTCGTCGTCGCCGCTGCCCGCGGCCGTCGACTGCTCCCGCCGCGACCACGCCGCCTCCTTGGAGTCGCCTTGCGCCCGCTCGCCGATCCGCGGATGCGCCGACAGCCCCTGCAGGACCTCGGGCCAGCTCAGGCCGCGGGCGGCCGCATCGGCCGCGGCCAGGACAGCTTCCTTCGACGGGTACGGCCGCAGCGCCGCGACCGCCCGGCCCCACGCGGGGACGGCACACACCGCGAGCAGCTCCGCCTCGAGCCGGCCGGTGGGCAGGGAGTTGAACGTCTCGACCCGGTCCACCCGTTCACCCCCTGTTGCCGACGGACAGTCAAGCAGGACACCCCGATCTTGCACCAGTATCCCCGCGCCGGGGGCGTTGTCGCGGCCGTGCGCGAGACTGGTCCGGTGCTGATCGCCGCGGACGCCCTGCCCGACCTGCCCATCCGCGCGGTCCTCCCGGAGGTCACCGCCGCCCTGGCCGCGGCGGGCGCCGCAGTGCTGGTCGCGCCCCCGGGCACGGGCAAGACGACGCTGGTGCCGCTGGCCCTGGCCGGCGCCGCACCCACCGCCAAGGTGGTGGTGGCCGAGCCCCGCCGGGTCGCGGCCCGCGCGGCGGCCCGCCGGATGGCGGCCCTGCTCGGCGAGCAGGTGGGCGAGCGGGTGGGTTACACGGTGCGCGGTGACCGGCGCGTCTCGGCCCGGACCCGGGTCGAGGTCGTGACCACCGGTGTCCTGGTACGCCGTCTGCACCGCGACCCGGAACTGGCGGGCACGGCGGTGGTGATCCTCGACGAGTGCCACGAACGCCACCTGGACTCCGACCTGGCGCTGGCCTTCCTCATCGAGGTCCGCGCGGCCCTGCGCCCCGACCTGCACGTCCTGGCCACCTCGGCGACGGCCGAGTCGCAACGCCTGGCCGAGGTGCTGGGCGACGCACCCGTCGTAGCGGCCGAGGCCGCGCTGTACCCCGTCGAGGTGCACTGGTCGCCGCCGCCGCAACCGATCACCCCGCCGCACGGCCTGCGCGTGGACCCGAAACTCCTCGACCACGTGGCCACGACGATCCGCCGGGCCCTGGCCGAGGGAGACGGCGACGTCCTGGCGTTCCTGCCGGGCGCCCGCGAGATCGAGACGGTCGCGACCAAACTCCGTGGCATCGACGCCGAAGTCGTCCCCCTGCACGGCCGCCAGTCCGGCTCCACTCAGGACGCCGCGCTGCGCCCCAGCCCCGTCCGCCGGGTCGTGCTGGCCACCGCGGTCGCGGAGAGCAGCCTGACGGTTCCCGGCGTACGCGCGGTGGTCGACGCCGGCCTGAGCCGCGTCCCCCGGATGGACCACAGCCGCGGCCTGGGCGCCCTGGTCACGGTGCCGGTGTCGCGCGCGTCGGCGACCCAGCGGGCCGGCCGGGCCGGCCGTGAAGCGCCCGGCCGGGTCTACCGCTGCTGGTCCCAGGCCCAGCACGACCGCCTGCCGGCCCAGCCGGAACCGGAGATCGCCGCCGCCGACCTGACGGGATTCGCCCTCGACCTGGCGGAATGGGGACACCCCGACGGCACCGGCCTGAGCCTCCCGGACCCCCCACCCACCGGCGCGATGCAGGTGGCCACGGCCACCCTGCGAGCCCTGGGCGCCACCGACGCCGACGGCCGGATCACCTCCCGGGGCCGAGCCCTGGCCGACGCGGGCCTGCACCCCCGTCTGGCCCGAGCCCTCCTGGACGGCGCCCCCACCATCGGCCCCCACCGAGCCGCCGAAGTGGTCGCCCTCCTGGACGCCGACCGCACAGCCGACGACCTGGCCGCGGCCTGGCGCCGAGCCCGCACCGACCGAGACCCGGCCTGGCGCACCGAAGTCCGCCGCCTGACCTCAGCGATCCCCACCCACGCCGGCGGCGACAGCGACAGCAGCGGCCGGGAGTGGTTGCCCGACGATCTGGCCGCGGGGCTGATCGTCGGCCTGGCGTACCCGGAACGGGTGGCCAAGGTCCGCGAGCCCGGCGGCCGCGCGTACCTGATGGCCGGCGGAACCGCCGCCGACCTCACCGCCGGCAGCGCCCTGGCCGGCACGACCTGGCTGGCCATCGCCGACGCGGACCGAGCTCCGGGCGCCCGCACCGCCCGCATCCGCAGCGCCGCACCCCTCGACGAAGCAACAGCCCGCGAGGCGGCCTCAACCCTGCTGGAATCCGGCACGGAGATCGGCTGGCTGAACGGCGACGTGGTGGCCCGCCGCACAGCACGCCTGGGCGCGATAACCCTGGTGGAGCGCCGCATCGACAAGCCGGACCCGGCCCGTCTGCAGGCTGCCCTCCGGGAAGGTCTCCGCCGCGAAGGCCTCTCCCTGCTCACCTGGTCCCGAGCAGCCAAGGAACTCCGCGACCGCCTGGCCTTCGCCCACACCGCCCTGGGCCCACCATGGCCGGCCGTGGACGACGAATCTCTGCTGAAGAATCTGGAGGACTGGCTTCCCCTGGGCCAGTCCCGCCGCCGCGCCGACCTGGCCAAGATCGACACAGTGGGAGCCCTGCGCCGCCTCCTCCCCTGGTCGATAGCGGGCCGCCTGGACGACATAGCCCCGGAACGCCTTCCGGTTCCGAGCGGCTCGAAGGTCAGAATCGACTACACAGACCCCTCAGCCCCGGTCCTCGCGGTCAAGGTCCAGGAAGCCTTCGGCTGGCGCGAAGCCCCCCGCCTGGCCGACGGCCGCATCCCGATCCTGCTGCACCTGCTCTCCCCGGCCGGCCGGCCGGTGGCGGTGACCCGGGACCTCGCCTCCTTCTGGTCCACGGGATACCCCCAGGTGAGAGCGGAACTCCGCGGCCGCTACCCGCGCCACCCCTGGCCGGAGGATCCGACGACAGCCCCACCAACCCGCCGCCTGAACCCGCGGAGCCGCTAGGACGCCAGGTGCGGTGAGGAATGCGGGGAAGGCTGGGCCGGAACGGTCGCGGTGAGCCGATGAACCGGACCGGGCTGACCGAACAGATAACCCTGCCCGAGATGACACCCCAGAGCGGCAAGAGCATGAGCACGAGCAGGTGTCTCGATCCCCTCGGCCACCACAGCGATCCCCAGCTCAGCGCAAATGGCCAGGACAGAACGGCACAAAGCCCCGGCCCGCTCCGGCGACACGTCCACATCGGTCAGGGTGGAGTCCAGCTTCACGATGTCCACCGGCAGTGAGTGCAACTGCGCCAAAGCGTTATAGCCGCTGCCGAAGTCGTCCAGGGCCACCCGTACGCCGCGCCGGCGCAGCCGCTCCGCGACCTCGATCGCGCGGGGCATGTCCGGGATGCGGCGGGTCTCGGTGATCTCCACGACCAGCCGGGACGGCCGTACGTCGTGCCGTTCCAAAGCCTGGGCCACCGCCTCCTCCAGCCCGTGCTGCCCCAGCCGGGCCGCCGAGACGTTGACGTGCACGTCGATCGGCCGGCCGTAGGTGTTGGCCAGCCCGGCCGCGTCCGCGCAGGCCCGGTCCAGCACGAAGTCGTCGATCGCCGCGACCAGTCCGGTGCGTTCCGCGACCGTCACGAACACGTCCGGGTCGACCGGCCCGGCCACCGGGTCGGTCCAGCGGGCCAGGGCTTCGACGGCGACGATCGCGCCGTCGGTCAGCCGGACGATCGGCTGGTAGTAGACCTCGAAGCCGGCCGCCGCCGGGGCGCCGGACAGGGCCCGGGCCAGCAGGTGCGGCAGGTCCGCGTTCGGTCCGCCGTCCGCGCCGCCGGAGTAGCGGGCGAGGGCGTTCTTGCCGCGGCGTTTGCTGACGTACATCGCTGCGTCCGCCCGGCGCAGCAGCGTGTCCGCGGACAGCTCCGGGTCGCCGGGCTCGGGCACGACCAGGCCGAGGCTGGCGCTGATGCCGACCGTGTGGCCGTCGATGACGAACGGTTCGCGCAGGGCCGCCAGGATGCGGTGGCCGGCCGGTTCGGCGTCGGCGGCGCGGTGGTCGAGCAGCACCGCGAACTCGTCGCCGCCGAGGCGGGCCACCAGGGCGCCGGGGCCGACCGCGGCGACCAGCCGGTCGCCGATCGCCCGCAGCAGCCGGTCGCCCATGGCGTGGCCGAAGCTGTCGTTGATGAGCTTGAAGTCGTCGAGGTCGGCGAACAGCAACGCCACCGGTACGCCGCGGTGCCGGTACGCGTCCAGGGCCAGCACCAGCCGCTCGCGGAACAGCGCCCGGTTGGCCAGACCGGTCAGCGAGTCGTGGTAAGCCTGGTGGTGCAGTCGTTGCTGGCCTTCGGAGACGCGGGCGAGCAGCACCGTGTTGTCGACGATGGTGAACATCTGCCGGGCCACCACCAGCCCCAGCCCGAGCCAGCCGAGGTACGCCTCGTACGAGGTGAGCTGCCCGCCGGTCCCGGTGCGCACCGCGATGACCACGCCGGTGGCGACCACCGGCACGTACGGCAGCAGCAGGTGCAGCCATTCCGCCTCGGCCTGTTCGTCGAGGCTCGGGTCGGCCAGCCCGGGGTTGCTGATCGCCGCGAGGGCGAGCAGCGCCGGCCCGAGCAGGTAGCCGGCTGACTCGACCGGGGTGAGCGCACCGCTGCTCAGTTGGAGCAGCCGTAGCGTGTCGGAGACGCCCAGCGCCAGCATGGCCAGCGCGGTGAGCCGCAACGGCACCCGCGCCGCCCGCGAGGCCGGCCGGGTGGCCAGCAGGAGCATGACCATGACCGCGATCAGCAGGTCCGCGACCGGGTAGGCCGCCGCGAAGCCCACCACCCACGGGTTCTCCCCCACTTCGTGGAAGATCCGCCGGGGCACCGCCGACCAGACCAGCGCGAGCAGCGAGCCGGCGATCAGGACGCTGTCGATCACCAGCACGATCCGGTCCCGGCGCAGCGACGCCTGCACCGGCCGGGGCAGGGCCATCGAGCCGGCGACCAGGCCCAGGACGGTGAAGACCGGCAGGAACAGGACGCCGATGTCGGCCACGTCGGCCGCGACGGCCCGGGTCGGCTCGAGCACGTCGCTGACGGTCCACCAGAGGCGGACGGCCGCGAAGCCGGCGAGGCCGGTGCCGAGCAGGATCCGCCAGCGGCGCCGGTGACCGGACCTGTCCCGCCCGGCGGCGAAGCAGACCACGGCGGCGAGCACCCCGGCCGCACACTGGGCGGCGTCGGTGAAGAGTCGCTGGCCGGCTTCGGCGGGCACGGCGTACGTGCCGATCGCCGTGACGGCGGCGACGAGCGCCAGCGTCACGGCTGACTGTGCCGACAGCCGTCCCGTCGTCATCACCACCCGCAGCAGAGCCGCGGCTGGCCGTCCCGCGACCGGAGTAAGGTACCGCAGCCCCGGGCCGCTGCGGGAAGCCCGCGGCGCCCCGGGATCACGCCGCTCAGTCGACGGCGACCAGATCGGCGACGATCACCGTGATGTTGTCCGGGCCGCCGCCCTGCAGAGCCAGATCGAGCAGCCGTTCGGCGCAGCTCTGCGGGGCGTCGCAGTCGAGCAGCTCAGCCTCGATCCGCTCGGCCGTGACCACGGTGGTGAGGCCGTCGCTGCACAGCAGCCAGCGATCGCCCGGCTCGGGCTCGACGATCACGTACGACGGGCTGACCGGCTCGCCCTGCAGCGCCTGGGTGACGACCGCGCGGCGCGGGTGGCTGCCCGCCTCCTCCGGCCGGATCAGGCCCTGGTCGACCAGCATCTGCACGTACGTGTCGTCCTTGGTGAGCTGGTTGAGCCGGCCGTCGCGCAGCAGGTAGGCCCGGGAGTCGCCGACGTGGGCGAGGGCGGCCCGGTCGCCGGAGAAGATCACGGCGGTCAGCGTGGTGCCCATGCCCTGCAGGGCGGCGTCGGTGGCGACGGTCTCGGCGATCCGGCCGTTGGCCACCTCGAGCGCCTTGTGCAGCGCGTCCATCTGGCTGTCGTTGTCGATCGGCACGTCGAGGGAGGTCATCGCCTCGACGGCGAGGCGGCTCGCGACGTCGCCGGCGGCCATGCCGCCCATCCCGTCCGCGACGACGAGGAGCCGGTCACCGGCGTAGTAAGCGTCCTGGTTGTTGCTCCGGACGTGGCCTCTATCGGTGACGGCCGCCCACCGCAGGTGCAAGGTCATGGCGTGCAGCCTGCCAGGTCCGGTCCAACCTGTCTGCACGTGGTCGGCGGCGCGTCGCGACAAGCCGTGCGTACCCGTGCAAAACCGGAGGTCATCGCGGCCGCAGCGGGCGGCCGAGGCAGCGCGGGTCGACGTCGGTGACCGGCCGGGTGGGTGCGACCCATTCCAGCGCGGACTCGTCGATCGGCCAGCCGCGTACCGTGATCCGGCTCTTCTGGGTCCGGATCGGCTCCGGGCACAGGGTCTTGGACCGCACGTCGGCGTTGGGGATGAACAGCACCTCGCCGCCGCGCCGCAGAATGGTGGTGGCGGTGTCGTCGACGGTGATCAGCTGGCCGCGGACGACTTCGACGGCGGCACCCTCGGCCCCGATCTCCACGGCGCTGTTGGGCAGCACCGGCGCGCGCAGGAAGACCACACCGATCACGAACGGGGCGACGATCATCGCGCCGACGGCCGGCCAGTGCGTGGCGAGCCGGGCCGCGCGGGGCGGGAGCGGCCCGGTGAGCAGCCAGCCGAGCAGCGACGGGGCGATCAGCAGGGCGGCCGTGCCGTACTCGCCGGCGGCCAGCGACATCCGGATGCCCGGCCGGACCCAGAGCAGGATCAGCAGGCCGAGCACGATCGGGACCACCAGGGTGACCACGGTCAGCATCCGGCGCTCGCCGGGGTAGCGCTGCACCGCGGTCAGCGCCAGGATGACGGCGACCAGCATGAGCAGGGTGGGCAGCAGGCGCAGTTGCCAGGTGAAGCCGGCCAGCGCCACCGCGACCGCCACCACCCAGTCCGGCATGCGCAGGGCGGTGAGCGCCAGCAGCGAGCGCCGGGCGGCCTCCTCCTGGTCGGGTGAGCTGATCAGCAGCAGGCCGCCGAGGGCCCGCAGCACCAGCACGACGGCCGGGACGGTCCAGATCAGCGTGATGATCAGCGCGCTGATCATGCCGAGCGGGCTGATGTACTGCACCAGCAGCAGCATCGTCGGCAGGTCCTGCCGGCTCAGGTACCAGAGCCGGAGCACGAGCAGCACCAGCGGGAACGCGGGCAGCGCGGTGAGCACCCAGTTGAGCTGGTTGCGGCGCACCCGGCGGGCCGGCCGGGCGAACGGCGTCACGGTCACGGGACCACCTCCTCCCAGGGCAGCTCCCGGACCCGGGGCCGGGCGGTGACCGGCTGCCCGGGCCGGGACAGCGGCACGAGCTGACCGTCGGCCGCCTTGTTCCGCGCCGTCTCGGGCAGGATGTTGTTCTGGTACGCCTGCTCCCAGCGCGCGTCCTTCGGGTCTTTGAAGGACCGGTAGAGCGTGATGTTGACGAGGTCACGCAGGGCCGCGTTGGCGCCGACGCTGACGCCCCACGCCTCGGTCTTGTCCAGGCCCAGATCCCAGTGGTCGTACTTGTCCGGGTGACGGGCCTTGTAGCCGCCGAGGATGGCCGCGTCGGTGGTGACCGCGTCGACCTTCTCGTCGTCCAGCAGCCGGAAGCACTCGGAGATCCGGTTCCGCCGGGTGATCCTGGCGTCGGAGTCGTCGGCGGTCTTCGCGCTGGTGGAGCTGGACAGCGAGCAGACGTCCTTGTCCTTGAACTCCTCCAGGCTGGCGACCTTGTCATGACCTTTGAGGGTGATCACCGACTGCTCGGTGTGCAGGTACGACTGGGTGAACATGACGTTGGGCTCGCGCTCACGCTCCTCGGTGATGCTGTAGCTGGCGATCACCATCTTGACCGGCACCGGTTTGCCGTCCAGGTCGGTGGCCTCCATCCGGGCCCGGTCCTCGCTCTCGATGCCGTAGAAGCGCACCTCGTCGCGGCGGAAACCCAGATCCTCGGCGATCATGTACGCGATGTCGATGTCGAAGCCGCGCCAGACGCCGTCCACGGGGTTGCGCTCGGCGATGCCGGGCTGATCGTCCTTGACCGCGATGGGCAGCGTCTGCCACTCGTCGACGCCGGCGGTGCGGCGCAGGTCCTCGATCGAGGGCGGGCCGATGTGGAAGAGCCGCACCCAGGAGAACGCCAGCACCAGAATGATGATCACGCCGACCGCCACCAGCCGCCACGGGGCCAGCGAGCCGCCCCAGGTGCGCACCAGGCGATCGGGCCGGGCGAAGGCGGGCGGGAAGTCGGTCTGGGTGAAGGTGCGCCGCAGCCCGGTCATCGCCCGCTGGGCGCGGGCCGAGCGGGGGCGGCGCGGCGCGGGCACCCGCCGGTGCACAACCACCTTGCGGACCTGCGCCCCGGCGTTCTCGTCGTCCATCGTCGACACTGTTCTCCCGTTCGGCGTACCGGAGCGACCATGGTGCCGGACCAATGTCACGGAACGGGGTCGCGGTCACCGACACGACACCGGGCCCGCCCGGCGCCAGCCGGCGGGGACGGCATAGCGACCACCGGTTCGGGGTATGCGCGCCTCATGAGGATCGCTGCGACCCTGACGGCAGCCGCCGTCGCCGCGGCCGTGGCGGTGCGTGTCGCGCACTCCCGGGACCGCCGTTTCCTGCACCCCGACGGCCGTTCCTTCACCGGGGACCTGGAGGTCCGGGGGACGCTCGAACCGACCGGCGCTGAGCTGTTCGACCGCCCGGGCCGGCACCCGGTCACCCTGCGGATCTCCAAGGGCATCGGCACCCGGCCCGGCCGCCCCGACATCCTGGGGGTCGCCGTGCGGGTGCACGGACCTGTCGCGGGACGGCGGCACGACCTGCTCTTCTCCACCGCCGGCCGGGGCCGGGTGCTGCGGCACGTGCCGGTTCCCCGGGGCAGCTTCGACACCGTGTACGGCTCGATCCTGCCGTACCGGACCGGCTCGGGACGCACGTTCCACCTCGGTGTGCAGGCCGACCCGGACGCCGGCCCGCTCGGCCGTACCCTCGAATCGGTGAGCGCCGCGGCCCGGCACGACGGCGGGGTTCTGCTGCTCGCGCTGGCCGACGGCAGCGCCGTCGAGGTCGTCGGCCGGTTGCGCTTCGGCGCCGAACTGGCCCCGAAGCAGGACGCGGAGCTCGCGTTCGATCCGGTCCGTAATGTCCCGGCGGACCTGCACCCGGTCGGTCTGGTGCACGGCAGCCGGGCGCTGGCCTACCGGCTGAGCCAGCGCTGGCGCGGCGCCCGGCCGGCCACGCCGAACCCGGCGGCCGTGGTGCGGACGAACCTGCACCGCTGACCGCCGGGTCCCGGCTCAGCGGAAGGCGACCACCACGGCGGTCTCAGCCGGGAGCTCGACGCGGTCGCGCTGCAGCACCACGCCCTGCTCGGTGGCCAGCAGCACGCTGCGCGGCACCGCGCGCAGACTGATCGTCTGCGGCACCGGCGCCAGGTTCACGGCCACCGCGCAGTTCCCGCGGCGCATCACCACGTACTGGTCGCCGTGCCAGACCTCGACCTGGTCCAGGCGCGGGTCGGACAGGTCGGCGCGGCTGCGGCGCAGCGCGATCAGCTGACGGTGCAGCTGGAGGATCTCGGCGTGGCCGGGCTTCTCCCGCTCATCCCAGTTCAGCTTGGAACGCTCGAACGTCGCCGGGTCCTGCGGGTCGGGCACCTCGGCCTCGGCCCAGCCGTGCGAGGCGAACTCGCGGCGCCGGCCGTTCTGCACGGCCGCGGCCAGCTCCGGCTCGGGGTGACTGGTGAAGAACTGCCACGGGTTGCCGGCCGCCCACTCCTCGCCCATGAACAGCATCGGAGTGAACGGTGAGGTGAACAGCAGCGTGGCGCCGATCTTGAGCCGGCCCGGCGACAGCGTGGCGGACAGCCGGTCACCGATCGCCCGGTTGCCGATCTGGTCGTGGTTCTGCAGGTACGCGACGAACCGGTGCCCCGGGATCCGGGCGCGGTCGACCGGGCGGCCGTGCCGGCGGTGGCGGAAGCTCGACCAGGTGCCGGCGTGGAAGAAGGCACCGGTCAGTACGGTCTCCAGGCTCTCCAGCGAGCCGAAGTCGCCGTAGTAGCCCTGCCGCTCGCCGGTCAGCAGGGCGTGCAGCACGTGGTGCACATCGTCGTCCCACTGGCCCTGCAGGCCGTAGCCGTTGGCCTCGCGCGGGGTGATCAGCTTCGGGTCGTTGAGGTCCGACTCGGCGATCAGGGACAGCGGCCGGTTGAGGTGGGTGGACAGGCTCTCCACCTCGATCGCCATCTGCTCCAGCAGGTGTACGGCGTTGTGGTCGGCCAGCGCGTGCACGGCGTCGAGCCGCAACCCGTCGACGTGGTAGTCCCGCAGCCAGCCGAGCACGTTGTCGATGATGTAGCGGCGGACCTCCTCCGACAGCGGGCCGTCGAGGTTGACCGAGTCGCCCCACGGGTTGCTGCCGGCGGCGCTGAGGTAGGGCGCGAACATCGGGGCGTACGCGCCGCTGGGCCCGAAGTGGTTGTAGACCACGTCCAGGACCACGCCGATGCCCTTGCGATGGGCGGCGTCCACGAACCGCTTGAGCCCGTCCGGGCCGCCGTACGCTTCGTGCGGGGCGTACCAGCAGACGCCGTCGTAGCCCCAGTTGTACTCGCCGTTGAAGGAGTTGACCGGCAGCAGCTCGACCAGGTCGATGCCGAGCTCGACGAGGTGATCCAGCCGCTCGATGGCCGCGTCGAAGGTGCCCTGCGGGGTGAACGTGCCGACGTGCAGCTCGTACAGGACCGAGCCCGGGAGCTGGCGGCCGGTCCAGGAACCGTCGGTCCACCGGAAGGCCGCGTGGTCGTACACCCGGCTGGGGCCGTGCACGCCCTCGGGCTGCCACGCCGAGCGCGGGTCGGGCAGCCCTCCGTCGTGATCCGGCAGCACGTACGCGTAGTCGGTCCCCGGCCCGGCCTCGGGCACGTCGAGGCGCCACCAGCCGTCGTCGCCGCGTTCCATGTCACGGTCCGTGCCGTCGATCCGCAGCCGGACGGTCTTCTCGGGAACCCAGACTTCGAAGAGCGTCATTACTCTTTCACCAGCAGTGCGACGGGATAGATGTGCAGCAGATCGGCCACCGCCAGGCGGTTACCGCCGTAACTGGTGTTCGTGAAGACTTCCGTCCAGGTGTGGCCGTCAAGTGTCAGCGTGGTGTCGTGCCAGCCGCCGTGGCGTGACAATCCGACCGGGAGCCGGGTCGCGACCGCCACCACCCCGCCCCGGTCGAAGGCGAGCACGTGGTCGGACACCCGGCCCTCGGCGAAGACCGGCCGGTAGCCGGTGAACAGCTCCGGCCGCTGCCGGCGCAACCGCAGCGTACGGCTGGTCACCAGCAGCTTCGCCGCGCCGGTCTCGTCGACCGGCGGCTGCCAGCCGTCGTCGAGGCGGCCCAGCAGCTCGCGGCGCAGGCCGAAGTCGACCGGCCGCCGGTTGTCCGGGTCGACCAGCGAGAAGTCCCACAGCTCGGTGCCCTGGTAGGTGTCGGGCACGCCGGGCATGGCCAGCTGGACCAGCTTCTGGCCGAGCGAGTTGGACCAGCCCGGCGCGGTGATCGACGCGGCGAAGTCACCGATCTCGGTGTGCAGGGCCGGGTCGTCGTAGATCTTGTCGACCATCTCGCGCAGCGCGGTCTCGAACCGGTCGTCGGGGTGCTGCCAGGTGGTCGAGACCGCGCCCTCCCGGGCGGCCTTGAGCGCGTACGCCTGCAGCCGTTCCCGTTCGATCGGCCAGGCACCGACCGCGGCCTGCCAGATCAGGTGGGCCAGGGCCGGATCGCTCAGCGGGGCCGCGCGTACCCAGCGGCGCACCACCTCGGTCCAGTCCCCGGGCAGCTCGCTGAGCACGGCGAGCCGGGCCCGGACGTCCTCGCTGCGCTTGGTGTCGTGGGTGGAGAGCGTGGTCATCGTCTCGGGCCAGCGGCCCTGCCGCTCGTCGGCGTACTCGTGGAACTCGTCCGGGTGGACACCGAACTTGGCCGGGTCGTTGCCGACCTCGTTACGGGCGGTGAACCGGGTCCACCGGTAGAACGCGGTGTCCTCGACGCCCTTGGCCATGACCGCGCCGGTGTACTGCTGGAACCGCGCGGCCAGCTCGTCGTCGGCGCGCCGGAGCCGGGCGGTGAGCTGGTCCAGCGCGGGGATCAGCTCCGGGCGCCGCCGGCCCGCCTCGGACCGGGCCCTGGCCAGGTGCCGGGTGCCGAACGGCAGGTAGGACCGGTAGACCGGGAAGCAGGCGGCCAGCTCGGCCAGCGCGCGCGGAGCGGCCTCGATCTCCGGCACCAGCCGGCACATCCGGGCCAGCTCGGCGGCCAGCAGCGTGGTCGCGGCCTGCAGCTTGGTCTGGTGCACCAGATCCTGCCAGCTGCGCTCACCGCCGGTCAGGTGGTGGTCGAGGGTGTCGAAGAACGCCTCCGTGCCCGGGTCGACGAAGACGCCGCAGATCTCGGAGAGCGCGTCGTAGCCCGTCGTGCCGGCCACCGGCCAGTCCGGGAGCTGCTCGCCGGGCTCGAGGATCTTCTCGACCGTGAGCCAGGCGTCCGGTGCGCGCTCGTGCAGCCGCCGCAGGTAGTCCCCCGGGTCGCGCAGGCCGTCCGGGTGATCGACCCGGATGCCCTGCACGGCGCCCTCGTCGTACCAGCGCAGGATCTCGCGGTGGGTGGCCTCGAACACCTCGGGGTCCTCGACCCGCAGGCCGGCCAGGTCGACGATGGCGAAGAACCGGCGGTAGTTCAGCTCCGAGTCGCCGCGGGTCCAGTTGACCAGCTCGTAGTGCTGCCGGTCGTGCACCTCGCGCGCGGTGCCCCCGGCGGTGCCGTCGGCGATCGGGTAGCGCTTGTCGTAGTAGTGCAGCTCGTCGCCCTCGACCTTGAGCTCGTCCAGCGCGGCCGGGTCGTCGGCCAGGACCGGCAGCAGCAGCCGGCCGCGGGACCAGTCGATGTCGTAGAACTTCGCGTACGCGGACTGCTCACCGTGCTTGAGCACGTCCCACCAGGTCGGGTTGGCCGACGGGACGCCCACGCCCGCGTGGTTGGGCACGATGTCGATCACCAGGCCCAGGCCGGCGCCGTCCAGGGCGGCCTTGAGGGCCAGCCGGCCCTCCTCGCCGCCGAGCGCCGGGTTGACCTGGCTGTGGTCGACGACGTCGTAGCCGTGCTCGGAGCCGGGCGTGGCGGTCAGCAGCGGCGCGGTGTAGAGGTGGCTGACGCCGAGATCGGCCAGGTATTCGGCGAGCTCGGCCGTGGACTTCAGGGGGAATTCGGGGCGGACCTGAACGCGGTAGGTACCAGTGGGGAACAAAGTCAGACCGTCCTGTCCAAGACGATGAGGGAGCGGTCCGGCACGAGGATGGAGGAGCCCGCCTCGACGACCGAGGGCCGGTCCGGCGACGGCTCGGCGGTCTCGATGACCTTCTCCCACTTCTCGCCGTACTCCGTGGGGGGCGTGTGGAACTCGATGGGCGCGTCGTGGGCGTTGAAGAAGAGCAGGAAGGAGCTGTCCACGTGGCGCTGGCCGTACTGGCCGCGCTCGCGGATGCCCTCGCCGTTGACGAACAGCGCCACCGCGCGCCCGAAGTCGTTGCCCCAGTCGTCACCGGCCATCTGCCGGCCGTCCGGGGTGAACCATTCCAGGTCGGGCAGCGGGTCGCCGCCGCCACGTGCGGTCACCGGCAGGCCGGTGAAGAACCGGCGGCGCTGGAAGACCTGGTGACGGTGCCGGAACGCGGTCAGCTTGCGGGTGAACTCCAGCAGCGTCTCGTCGGCGTTGTCCCAGTCGATCCAGCTGATCTCGTTGTCCTGGCAGTACGCGTTGTTGTTGCCCTGTTGGGTGCGGCCCAGCTCGTCGCCGTGCGAGATCATCGGCACGCCCTGGCTGAGCATCAGCGTGGCCAGGAAGTTGCGCCGCTGCTTGGCCCGCAGCTGCAGCACCTGCTGGTCGTCGGTCGGGCCCTCGGTGCCGCAGTTCCAGGACCGGTTGTGGCTCTCGCCGTCGCGGTTCTCCTCGCCGTTGGCCTCGTTGTGCTTGTCGTTGTACGAGACCAGGTCGTTGAGGGTGAAGCCGTCGTGCGCGGTCACGAAGTTGATCGAGTGGAACGGCTTGCGGCCGTCGTCCTGGTAGAGGTCGGCCGAGCCGGTGATGCGGCTGGCGAACTCGGCCAGGGTGGCCGGCTCGCCGCGCCAGAAGTCGCGCACGGTGTCGCGGTACTTGCCGTTCCACTCGGTCCAGTTCGGCGGGAAGTTGCCGACCTGATAGCCGCCCGGGCCGACGTCCCACGGCTCGGCGATGAGCTTGACCTGCCCGACCACCGGGTCCTGCTGGACCACCTCGAAGAAGGTGGAGAGCCGGTCCACGTCGTAGAACTCGCGGGCCAGGGTGGAGGCGAGGTCGAAGCGGAAACCGTCGACGTGCATCTCGGTCACCCAGTAGCGCAGCGAGTCCATGATCAGCTGGAGGCTCTGCGGGCTGCGCACGTTGAGGCTGTTACCCGTACCCGTGTAGTCCATGTAGAAATTGGGCTGATCGTCGACCAGACGGTAGTAGGTCCGGTTGTCGATGCCCTTGAGGCTCAGCGTCGGGCCGAGGTGGTTGCCCTCCGCCGTGTGGTTGTAGACGACGTCGAGGATGACCTCCATCCCGGCCATGTGCAGCGCTTTGACCATGGCCCGGAACTCGCTGGTCTGCTGGCCGAGCGAGCCCATGGCCGAATAACCGTGGTACGGCGCGAAGAAGCCGAGCGTGTTGTAACCCCAGTAGTTACGCAGCCCCAGGTCGGCCAGCCGGTTGTCGTGCACGAACTGGTGCACCGGCATCAGCTCGACGGCGGTCACCCCGAGCTGCTTGAGGTGCTCGATGATCGCCGGGTGGCCCAGGGCCGCGTACGTGCCCCGCATGTCCCGGGGCACCTCGGGGTGCCGCTCGGTCAGGCCCTTGACGTGCGTCTCGTAGATCACCGAGTGGTGGTACGGGATGTCCGGGCGCCGGTCGTTGCCCCAGTCGAAGTACGGGTTGACCACGACGCCCTTGGCCATGTGCGGCGCGGAGTCGAGGTCCGACATCTCGTCCGGGTTGTCGAAGTCGTAGGCGTACAGCGAGGGGTGCCACGCGATGTCCGCGTCGACCGCCCGCGCGTACGGGTCCAGCAGCAGCTTGTGCGGGTTGCACCGCAGGCCGCGCGACGGGTCGTACGGGCCGTACACCCGGTAGCCGTAGCGCTGCCCGGGCTCGACCCCGGGCAGATAGGCGTGCCAGACGAAGGCGTCCTGTTCGTGCAGCTGTACCTTCCGCTCGTTGCCCGACGGATCGAACAGGCAGAGCTCCACCGCCTCGGCGACCTCCGAGAAGATCGCGAAGTTGGTGCCCGTGCCGTCGTACGTCGCGCCCAGTGGATACCGGTGACCCGGCCACACCTGCATGTGCTGCTCCCACCCTCGACCGTCGGTACCCTGCGGCCGCGAGGGCCTCACCGCTGGGCGGGCCCGTGTCTTCCCCGCACGGGCGAAGCTCAATCCTGCGCGGCCGTGTCAGCGGTCATTCTCACCGATGGGGCTGCCGGCGTCTCGGCGACTGTCCGGTTACCCACTGAGACTTCCCCCTTTCGCTCAGTACATGCCACGAAATAGGTGGTTTAGAGCGGCCGGCCCCCGGGGCCGGAAAAATGTCACAGGGGTCCGGCACCATGCCGGCATGAGTGCACCGGCCATCGAGACCTCGGAGCTCGTCAAGACCTTCGGGGACAACCGCGCGGTCGACGGCGTCGACCTGACGGTGCCGGCCGGCACCGTCTACGGCCTGCTGGGCCCCAACGGAGCAGGCAAGACCACGGTGGTGCGCATGCTCGCCACCCTGCTGAGACCCGACGGCGGCAGCGCCCGGGTGTTCGGCAACGACATCGTGTCCGAGGCCGACGCCGTCCGGGCCCGGGTCAGCCTCACCGGTCAGTACGCCTCGGTCGACGAGGACCTGACCGGCACGGAGAACCTCATCCTGCTGGCCCGCCTGCTCGGCCACTCCCGGCCCCGGGCCCGCGAGCGTGCCGCGCAGCTGCTGGAGGCGTTCGGCTTGACCGACGCCGCCGACCGGCAGGTCAAGAAGTATTCCGGCGGCATGCGCCGCCGGCTGGACATCGGCGCGAGCATCCTCAACACGCCGGATCTGCTGTTCCTCGACGAGCCGACTACCGGCCTGGACCCGCGCAGCCGCAACCAGGTCTGGGACATCATCCGGGTCGTGGTCGCCAACGGCACCACCGTCCTGCTGACCACGCAATATCTCGACGAGGCCGACCGGCTGGCCGGCCGGATCGCGGTGATCGACCACGGCCGGGTCATCGCCGAAGGCACGCCCGGCGAGCTCAAGTCCTCGGTCGGCGCGGGCACGATCCACGTCCGGATCCGCGACGCCGCGCAGCGCGGGGCCGCTGAGCGCGTCCTGTCCACCACACTGGAGACCACGGTCGAGCTGGACGCCGACCCGGTGGCCCTGACCGCGCGGGCCGAGGGCTCCGAGCAGGGCGCCGCCGAGCGCGCCGCCCGGGCGCTGGCCGCCCTGGCCGCCGCCGGGGTCGTGGTCGACGACTTCGCCCTCGGCCAGCCCAGCCTCGACGAGGTGTTCCTGGCCCTCACCGACCGGCCGGCCGAGCAGCCGCAGGAGGCCACGGCATGAGCACCACGACCAGCACCCCCGAGGCGCCCACCGCCTACACCCCGTCCGCCGAGACTCTGGCAGCGGTGCTGACCCGCGGCGAACGCCCCCAGCGCCCGAGCGCCCTGTCGGCGTCCCTGACCTTCGGCTGGCGCGCGATCCTGAAGATCAAGCACGTCCCCGAGCAGCTCTTCGACGTCACCGCGTTCCCGATCATCATGACGCTGATGTTCACGTACCTGTTCGGCGGCGCGCTGGCCGGTTCCACCCGCGACTACCTGCAGTTCTTCCTCCCCGGCATCATGGTCACCAGCGTCGTGATGATCACCATGTACACCGGCGTGGGCCTGAACACCGACATCGAGAAAGGCGTCTTCGACCGCTTCCGCACCCTCCCGGTCTGGCGCCCGGCCGCCCTGGTCGGCATGATCTTCGGTGACGTCCTCCGCTACATCCTGGCGGCCACCGTCATCATGGGCGTCGGCCTGGCCCTGGGCTTCCGCCCCGCCGGCGGCGCGATGGGCGTGGTCGCGGCGATCGCCCTCCTGGTGATCTTCTCCTTCGCCTTCTCCTGGGTCTGGACGATGTTCGGCCTCCTGCTGCGCTCGGAGAAGTCGGTGATGGGCGTCAGCATGCTGGTCCTGATGCCCCTGACCTTCCTGAGCAACGTCTTCGTGGACCCGCGCACGATGCCGGGCTGGCTGCAGGCCTTCGTCGAGGTCAACCCGATCAGCCACCTGGTGACGGGTGTCCGCTCCATGATGGCCGGCAACTGGAACATGCCCGAGATCACCTGGACCCTGCTGGCCAGCGCGGCCTTCGTACTGATCTTCGGCACCCTGACGATGCGCCTCTACAACCGCCGCTGACCCGGGCGGCAGTCGGCTCGACCACTCACCGCCTCTGATGCGTGGTCGACAAGCGCACGGTCATCCGTCACCCCGCCCGGCTTTCGCTTGTTCCGCACCGAGCCCTTCGAGCGCTTCAGCGCCAACTTGCCCGTCCCCTGATCCGGGCCTCGGCCTCGCGAATCTGCCCGGCCACTTTGCGGCCACCGCAGAGGGCGCATCGCCGTCAGGAGTCCGGAGGGCCATCCTGCTGTCCAGATGTTCGTCATAGTGCTCGAACGCGTTGCGCACTTTCTCCACCTCGAAGATGAACGAGTCGTCCTCGACGCCGAGCACCTCCCTGAGCCGATCGCCCCTCCTCTTGGCGAACTTCTTGGTCTGGTTCTGACTCATACCCGGGTAGTCGTCCTTGACGTTCCCGCCTTCAACAGGCGGGCGATGCAGATCGAGGCGAACAGAGCGTGATGGCCTTCCGTGCCTCGTCAGAGGCGAAGCCGGTGGTGACGTTTGGTAGCAATTTCTGCCCGCTCATCTTTTCAGTCTCAGCGGGGACTGACCGCCGCGCAAAAGGGGTTGAGGCGGGAACGGACGCCCGGTCCGACGTTCAGCGCGCCGCCGTCAGGCGGTCTGGCTCAGCACGTCGTTGAAGATCTTCTGGACGACCGCCTTCTGCGCCGGCGGGGCGAACCCTCCCACCCCTACCTGCCACGTCCCGCCGGTGGTCGTGAAGAAGTGACTCATGTCGAGGGTGTACCGGCCCTTGGCGTCCGTCGGCGTCTCCTCGTACCAGGTGCTCTCGTCGTAGGCCCGGGCCTTCGCCCCGGGGTCGAACCACTCCGTGGTGAGCCGGTCCCGCTCCGCCGGCCCGCAGGGCGCCGGGCACGGCCGCAGCATGAGCTGCACCCGTTGTCCGCTTCCCGGGTTGCCCTCGTCGATGCACACTCGGGCCTGCGCCTCCGGGAGGCTGACACGGCCGGCCACGCACCCCCAGGTGCCGGGCGTACGGAA
The DNA here is from genome assembly GCF_040649415.1 of Actinoplanes sp. NPDC048967. Taxonomy (NCBI): domain Bacteria; kingdom Bacillati; phylum Actinomycetota; class Actinomycetes; order Micromonosporales; family Micromonosporaceae; genus Actinoplanes; species Actinoplanes sp. NPDC048967. The sequence continues at coordinate 474,549 of NZ_JBEZFL010000007.1, read as the reverse complement.
CGCGAACGGCCACCCGTTGAACGCCATCGTGTACGTGTCGTCCCCGGCGGCGTAGGCCGGGCCGACCAGCTTGCGGACCGGCGCCGACCTCAGCGTGGGCTTGTCCGACGGGACCACCTCTGTCGGACGCGGCCGGGCCGGGACCGGCGCAACGGCAGTGGGTCGCGCCACCGAGGTGTCGGCATCGGCGTTGTCGAGCAGCGCCGCCACGCCGATACCGCCGCACACGCACAGCAGCAGGACCAGCGGCACCACCACGAGCGCGATCGCCGCCGGCAGGCCGCGGTACTTCTGCGGCGCCGGTCCGATCGCGCCGTCGAGCAGGGCGATCGCCGGTGCGCGGTACTCCACCTCGACCACCTGGCCGGGATGGACGGGGACCACCGTGTCGGCGGTGCCGATCCGCGACGGCAGCAGGTACGGCACGTGCAGGTGGACGTGGTGCTGACCGGGCGGCACCGGCACGACGGTCCGCCCCCAGCGGGCCGGGACCGGCTGACCGTTGATCGCCAGGTACGGCTTGAACAGGCCCAGCATGAAGGTCAGCCACGAGTACCGGGCCGTCACGGCGATGGCGGTCGAGCCCTGGAGTCCAGGCGTGGGCGCGCCCCATGTGGGCTGCGGCGGGTCGTACACGGCGGTCCCTTCCGATCAAGGACTGCGAAGCATACGGCTGCGGTCAGGCGGTCCTGCCGCGGGAGTAGACCGACAGATTTGTGTACGCCGCCGCGTACAACGGCGCGTCGACGCCCAGCCGCTCCGCGTGAGCGACCAGGTCTCCCACGATCGCGTCGGCTTCGACCGGCCGGCCCGCCTGCATGTCGCGGTACATCGACGAGGTCGTCGGGACCTTGCGGGCGTTGGTGATGCTGCCGCGCAGGAATGTCAGTGCCGGCTCGCGCGGCGGGTGGCCCGCTGCCGTCACGATGGCGACCGCTTCGGCGATCACCCGGTCGGTGAAGGCCGGGCCGCCCGGCGCCGCCAGCACCTCGCCCACGGGGCTGCGCATCAGCGTCGTCACCACTCCGAGGCTGGCCAGGAACAGCCACTTCTCCCACATCTGCTGGGTGATCGTGGTCGTGCCCTCGGAGTCGAACTCCGCCCCGGACAGTGCTTCGGTCACCGCCGGCAGGCGTGGATCCGGGCCGCCGTCCAGCGGGCCGTACGCCAACCTCTGCAGTCCGGTGAGCTGCACGACGTCACCCTCGCCGGTCAGGGTGCCGGCGATCATGCACACGCCACCGTAGACGCGGTCGGGGCCGAACGCGGCGGTCAGTTCGCCGATGTGCCGCATGCCGTTGAGCAGCGGAACGATCACCGTGTCCGGTCCTACCGTGGGCTTGAGGTCGTTCAGGGCCCCCGCCAGGCCGTAGCTCTTCACGGCCAGCACGACCAGGGCGTACGGGCCGTCGATCTGCCCCGCCGTGACCGTCCGGACCGGGATGGTGCTCTCCCCGGCCGGGGAGTGGATCCGCAGGCCGCGCTCGGCCAGGGTGGCCGCGCGGGCCGGACGGACCAGGAACGTGACGTCCCGGCCCGCCTCGGCCGGCCGGCCACCGAAGTAGCCCCCGGTCGCGCCGGCGCCCACGACGAGGGTGCGCATCAGGCGCCCAGCACGTCGTCGACGAAGCACCACTTCCAGTTCTCGCCCGGCTCGTAGGAGCGCATCACCGGGTGGCCATCCGTTTCGTAGTGGGCGGACATGTGCCGGCGCGGCGACGAGTCGCAGCAGGCCACGTAGCCGCAGTCCAGGCAGAGGCGCAGGTGCACCCAGTCGTGGTGGCCGTCGGCCACGCACTCGGGGCAACCGCCCTCGTACGGCGCCTGCGGTGTCGGTTCCCCGGCTTCCTTCAGGTGCTGGCAGGTCAATCGTCACTCCGGTTCAGCTGGGACTCTTCCAGGTCGAGATCGCGCTGGGCGCGGGTGAGCACCTCCTCGGAGATGCGCCCCTCGTTGCGGGCGATCTTGAAGACGTGGCGCTCAGCGGTAATCATCTCCCGACGCAGCCGACCGTACGCCGCCGACGGGGTCTCCTGCGTCTGATTGCCCAGCCGTTCCCAGGCGCTGTTGGCCTTGCTGTCGGTCAGCGCCCGCAGCCGGTCGACCACCGACCGGGGTGCGCCGTCGGCCGCGGCCTCCAGCCGTTCCAGCGCCGCGCGGCTCGCCGCGTGCTGCACCGCCGCCTCGGCCAGGGCGTCCTCGGCGGTGGTGTCCTCCTTGACGCCGAGGCGCCGGGCCAGCACCGGCAGGGTCGGCCCCTGGATCAGCAGGGTGAGCACGATGATCGCGAAGGCCACGAAGACGAACAGCTCACGCGGGTAGTCGGCGTTGGGCACGTCCTTGTTGAGCGGCAGGGTCAGCGCCGCGGCCAGGGTGACCACGCCGCGCATGCCGGCCCAGGCGATCACCGTGGGCACGCTCGGCGGCGGGCGTTCCTCCCGGGCCCGGACCCGCGGGATCAGCCGGGCCAGGTACGTGGCCGGATACATCCACGCGAACCGGACCAGCACCAGGGTCAGGAACACCGCTGCGGTGACCGTGACCGTGGTGGCCAGGTCGCGTTCGATCCGGCTGATCAGGTCGCGGATCTGCAGGCCGACCAGCAGGAAGACCACGCCTTCGAGCAGGAACGTGATCAGCCGCCAGACCGCGTCCATCTGCAGCCGCGAGGTCGCCGACAACAGGTACGGGATCCGGTGCCCCAGGTAGAGCCCGGCCACGACGACCGCCACGATGCTGGAGGTGTGCAGCCGCTCGGCCACGATCACCACGACGAACGGGGTGAGCAGCGACACCGCGTCGTCCAGCAGCGAGTCCTCGATCCGCTTGTGCAGCCAGGCGGCGCCCATCGCGGCCGCGAAGCCGATGAGCACCCCGCCGCCCGCCTTGAGCGCGACCTCACCGGCGATCTCCCAGAAGCCGACGGCCGAGCCGAGCAGCGCGCCGACCGAGATCCGCACCAGCACCAGCGCGGAGGCGTCGTTGAGCAGGCTCTCGCCCTCGAGGATGGTGACCACCCGGCGGGGCAGGCCGATGCGGCGGGCGATCGCCGTCGCCGAGACCGCGTCGGGCGGCGCCACCACCGCCCCGAGCGCGATGCAGGCGGACAGCGGCACCTCGGGCAGCAGCGCGTGCACGACGAAGCCGACGGCGAACGCGGTCAGCACGACCAGCCCGACCGCGAGCAGCAGGATCGGGCGCAGAGCGCGGCGGAAGGCGACCACGTTGGTCTGCAGCGCGGCGACGTAGAGCAGGGGCGGCAGGATGCCGATCAGCACCAGCTCCGGCTCGATCTCCACCTCCGGCAGACCGGGGACGAAGGACAGGCCGAGGCCCGCCACCAGCAGGACCAGGGGCGCGATGAAGCCGAGCCGCCGGGCGAGCGCCGCGCCGAGCACGGAGATCGCCACGAGCACGACCGTGTCGACGATGGGTTCCATGCCCGGAAGCTTAGAGAAGTCCGCCCGCGCCGCCCTGTGGCGCCTCCCACCCTCTTCGACCCTGGTCCTGGTCGCCGGGCCTAGGAAGAATGAGCCGTTCTACTCACGCCGCGGACCCCGGCACTGCTGAAGGCTGGCGCCCATGACGACGACCGTTCCCCGCGTGGGTATCACCGCCGTGGCCAGTTGCCTGCCCGAGCAGCGGATGACGACCGACGACCTGCAGGCCCGGGTGGGCGGCGGCCTGCCGTTGCCGGCCGGGATGTTCGCGCAGGCCACCGGCATCACCACCCGCCGCGTCGCCGCCGCCGGCGAGTACGCCTCCGACCTGGCCGTGGCCGCCGGCCGGCAGGTCCTCGAGCAGGCCGGACTGGACGCGCTGGACGTGGACCTGCTGCTGTTCGCCTCGGCGACCCGGGACATGGCCGAGCCGGCCACCGCGCACGTCGTGCAGGCGGCGCTGGGTGGCCGGGCGCACGCCCTGGACGTGACCAACGCCTGCAACAGCTTCCTCAACGGCATCGACCTGGCCCGTTCGATGATCCTGGCCGGGCGGGCCCGCCGGGCCCTGGTGGTGACCGGCGAGACCCCGACCCGGGCGATGCGGCCCCGGCTGGACGGCATGCGCCAGGCCCGGCAGGCGTTCGCCGGCTACACCTTCGGCGACGCCGGGGCGGCCGTGCTGGTCGAGCCGGTGGCCACCGGCGGCATCCTGGACGTGGACGCCGAGACGCACTCCCAGCACTGGGCGGTGGGCGGGATCTTCGGCGGCGGCTCGCGGCATCCGCGCGGTGACGAGCACACCTACTTCGCCGGCGACGGGCACAAGCTGCGGGGCGTCTTCGAGAAGATCGGGCTCGGCCTGGTCGAACGCGTCCACCACCGCACCGGCCTGGGCTGGGACGACTACGCCCGGGTGCTGGTGCACCAGGTGACGCTGCCCTATCTTCAGCGGTTCGTGGAGGTGGCCGGCGTGCCCGTGGACAAGCTCGAGGTGACCGTTCCCGAGCTGGGCAACATGGCCAGCGCCACGCTGGGCGTCCAGCTCGACCGGGTGCGTCCGGGGCTGCGCACCGGCGACAAGGTGCTGCTGGTCGGGCTGGGCGGCGGCGTGAGCCTGATGACCATGATCTGGGAGGTGTCGTGACCGCGCTGTGGGTGATCGTGCCGGCGTACAACGAGGCCGGGCGGATCGGTCAGACCCTGGCGGCGCTGGCGGCCCAGACCGACACCGACTTCGAGCTGCTGGTGGTGGACAACGGCTCGACCGACGACACGGCGGCCATCGCGCGCGCTTTCGTCGCGCCGTTCCCTGTGCATGTGCTCATCGAGCCGGAGAAGGGCGTCGGCTGCGCGGTCGACACCGGTTTCCGGCACGCCATCGCGGCCGGGGCCACCATGCTCGCCCGTACGGATGCGGACTGCCTGCCCCGGCCCGGCTGGCTGGCGGCGGCCCGGGCCGGGCTGACCGGCGGCGCCGGGCTGATGTGCGGGCGGATCACCGCGCGCCGCGACGAGCACGGCCCGGCCGGGCGGGCGCTCTTCCGGCTGCTGGTGGCCCTGGCGGCGACCTTCGGGCGGCTGCGGCCGGCGCACCGCGCGGACGGCTACCGGGCGCCCTACCGGATGCACGCGGGCAACAACATGGCCATCACCGCGCAGCTCTACGAGGCGTGCGGCGGCATGCCCCGGCGCCCGTCGCCCACCGACCGCACCTTCCTCAACCGGGTCCGCCGCAGCACCACCGCGATCCGGCACAGCCGCACGATGGTGGTCGAGAATTCCACCCGCCGGCTGGCCGCGTACGGGATCGTCGGCACCGCCAAGTGGTATCTCGACCGCGGCAGCGGCGCGCTCACGGCGGATCCCCGCTGATGCTGGACGAGCTCATCGCGGGCCTGCGGGACGACGACACCCGGCCGGCCGTGCTCGGCGCGCGGCGCACCGGGCAGACCGTGGTCCGCGCCACCCGTGCCGACCTGTCCCGGCTGACCAGCGGATACGCCGCCGCTCTGCACGCCCGCGGGCTGGTGGCCGGGGACACCGTCGGCATCGCCGTGCGCCCGGGGCCACGGTCCTTGGCGGTGCTGCTGGCGGCGTACCACCTGGGTCTGCGGATCGCGGTGCTGGACCCGACCGCCGGCCCGGAGGTGCTGCTGTCCCGGCTGCGGCTGGCCGCGCCGCGGCTGGTGCTGGCCGACGCGGCCGCGCAGGCGGTCGCCGGCTGGGCCGCTCCCCTGGCCCGCCGGGCCCACCTGGCCCTGCCCGACCTGGCCGCGCTGGCCCCCACGGTCACCATCGGGCGGCGGCTGCCCGGCACCGCGCCCGGCCTGGCCCCGGCGAGCGGACCGCCACCGGCGGGCTTCGACGGCGACGGCGACGCGGTCGTGGTCTTCACCTCGGGCACCACGAGCCGGCCGCGCGCGGTCGTGCACACCCGGGCGAGTGTCTCCGCCGGCATGCGGGCCGTCCGCGACCTGGTCCTGCCCGTGCCCGGCCGGCCGGTGCTGGGCGGCACCTTCTTCGTGCTGGTCCCGTCGCTGGCCGGCGGCGCTCCCGTGGCGTTGCCGGCGCACCGGCCGAAGACGCTGGTCCGGCAGCTCGCGCGGCTCGCGCCGCAGGCCACCTATCTGACGCCGCCGCAGCTGCGGGCCGCCCTGTCGGCCGGCGCCCGGTTCACCGGGCGGGTCTACAGCGGATCGGCGCCGGTCAGCGCCGGGCTGCTGGTCGCGGTCCGGCGCGCGGGCGCGGAGCAGGCCTGGGGCGTCTACGCCCTCACCGAGGTCTTCCCGGCCGCCGCGGTGGAGAGCGCCACCAAAGCCGCTTTCACCGGGCCGGGTGATCTCGTGGGCGAGCTGCTCCCGGGGGTACGCGCCCGGGTCGACGACGCCGGTCAGCTGCTGCTCGCCGGGACCAACGCGGCGGACCGCTATCTCGGCGAGCCGTCGCAGCAGTGGGTGGCGACCGGGGACATCGGCCGGCTCGACGGCCGCACGGTGGTGCTCGGCGGCCGGTGCAAGGACATGATCCTGCGCGGCGCCGAGAACATCTACCCCGGCCTGTACGAGCCCGCGCTGCACGTCCCCGGTGTCGAGCTGGCGGTGATCGTGGGCGTACCGGCCGGCGACGGTGACGAGCGGGTCGTGGCCGTGGTGCAGCCCGCCGCCGGTGCCGCGCCGGAGGCCGTACGGGCCGCGTTGCGCGAGCCACTGGCCCGGATGGGTACGGCCCGGCCGGACGCGGTTGTGCTCGCCGAGGTGCCGCTGGCCGGGCGGTCCCGTAAGCCCGACCGCGCGGCGGCGGCCCGGCTGGCGGCCGGCGCATGAGGGACCTCGCGGTGATCGTGCCGGCCTACAACGAGGCCGCGCTGCTGCCGGGGTTGCTGGCGGCGCTGACGGCCCAGTCCGATCAGGACTTCACCCTGGTCGTGGTGGACAACGGCTCGACCGACGGCACGGCCGCGATCGCCGCCGCCCATCGCGGTGACGTGGTGGTCGTGCCCGAGCCCGAGCCGGGTGCGGGCACGGCCGCCGACACCGGTTTCCGGCACGCCATCGCCGGCGGTGCGACCCGGCTCCTGCGCACCGACGCCGACTGCCTGCCGGCCCGGGACTGGGTGGCGACCGCCCGGCTGCTGCTCGACGAGGCCGACCTGGTGTGCGGGCGCAGTGTGCCGCGCCGCGACGAGCGGCCGAGCCTGGCCGAGCGGCACCTCTACCCGGCCGTCGTCCGGCTGGCCGCCCGGTACGGCCGGTGGCGGCACCGCTCCCCGGCCTACCGGTGCCCGTTCGTACTGGTGCACGGGCACAACGTGGCGATCACCGCGGAGCTCTACGAGCGCTGCGGTGGCACCCCGCGGGAGGCCCTCGGCGACGGCGCGGAGGACGTGACGATGCTCAACCGGGCCCGGCGGCACAGTGCGCGGGTGGTGCGGGCCGAGCAGCTCGTCGTCGAGTCGAGCCTGCGTCGGCTGCGGGCCTGGGGTGCCCGCCGTACGCTGCTGTGGCACTGGGACCGGCGGTACCGGCCCGCGCCGGCCGCGGTGCACGTGCGATGAGGGCTCGTTCCCGGGACCGGCTGGTCTATCTCGGCAGCCATCCGATGCTGTTCGCGCTGCTCGCGGCGGGACGGCTGCGGCCGGTGCTGCGGCTCGGCGGCACGCTGCTGATCAACGACGCCGGGGCGTACACGGCCGGACTGACCCGGATCCCGCTGGACCGCACCGCCGAGGGCACCACCGGCGGTGCCGCGGGCCGGCTCACCGGTGGTGATCTGCTCTTCGACCAGCAGGGCGACGATCATCGCCAGGCCCGGCGGGGCACCGCCGACGCGCTGGGGGCGGCCGCGGTGGCCCGGTTGCGCCCGATCTGGACCGAGGTGCTCGACCGCGGGCTCAAGCCGCTGACGGATGGCGAGACCGTTGATCTCGTACCGGTGGTGACGGAACTGGCCGGCACGACCGCGGCGGCGCTGCTCGGCCTGGCGGCGGACGGCCCCGCGCTGGCCGCGGCGGCCCGCGAGGCGGCCGCGACGGCAGCCCGCTCGCACCTGCCGGGTCCGGGCCGGCGCCGGGCCCTGATCCGGGCCCGGGCGGCCACCGACCGGCTGTCCGCGCTGGTCGCGCCGGGCGGTGGACCCGAGGCCGGCCTGGCCGTGATGCTGGCGGTGGCCGCGGTCAACACGACGGTCGCCGCGCTGCCGCGGGCCGCGGCCTGGGCCGCGGACGCCGACCTCTGGGGGTACGCCGGCAGCCCCGCCCTGGCCTCCGAGCTGCTGCGGGTCACCGCTGCGACCCCGTTGCTGCCCCGCGTCGCCGCCGCGCCCGGTCACCTGCCGACGCCGTCCGGTGGCTGCCCGGTCCGCGCCGGCGACCGGATGCTGCTCATCGCCCGGCACGCCGTCGGCGCCCACCACCTCGACCCCGACCCGGGTGCGCCCGCGCCGGCGCACATCGCCCAGCTCGTCTTCGGCGTCGGGCCGCACGCCTGCCCCGGTGCCCGGCTGGCCCGTACCCAGCTCACCGACCTGCTGCAGGCGCTCGCTCCGCTGCGCCCGGTGGTGGTCCGGGCCCGGCCCGATCGGCGCGCGGCGCTGCCGGGCTGGCGTTCCTTGACGGTACGGGCGACATGCGGCTAGCTGTCACCGGCGCGTCCGGCTTCTGTGGCGCAGCCGTCGCCCGCCTCGCCGCGGCCCACGGGCACGACGTGCTCTGCCTGGGCCGCCGCCCGGGTCCGGTGGGCCGACACGTTCCCTGGGACGCCGACCGTGAGCTGCCCGACCTGACCGGCGCGGATGCCGTGATCCACCTCGCCGCCGCGGTCGGTGACCCCCGTCCGGGCCGCCGGACCGAGGCGGCGTTCCGGGCCGTGAACGTGGACGGGACCGCGCGGCTGCTGCGAGCGGCGGCCGGGCGGCCCGTGGTCTGGGTGAGCAGCGCCAGCGTCTACCGCCCGGGCCCGTACCGCACGCCCGTGTCCGAGGACCACCCCGTCGACGGGCACCGGGGCGTGTACGGGCGGACCAAGGCAGCCGGGGAACGACTCGCCCTGGCCGCCGGCGCGGTGGCCCTGCGCCCCCGGGCGGTCTACGGCGACGGCGACCGGCATCTGCTGCCGCGGCTGCGCCGGGTGGTGCGCGGGGGCCGGGCGTGGTTGCCGGGGCCGGACGTGGCGATGAGCCTGACGGCGGTGGAGAACCTGGCGGCCGCGTGCCTGGCGGCGGTGGCGTGGCCGGGGGGCGCGTACAACATCGCCGACGAGCGGCCGTACCGGCGCGACGAGGTTCTCGCCCGGGCCCTGCGCGTGCCGGTGCGGCACGTGCCGGCCGGGCCGGTCCGGGCGCTGGCCGCGGTGTCGCCGACGCTGACCCGCTATGCCGTCGACCAGCTCACCGACGGGATGGTCCTGGAGCTGGGCCGGGCCCGGGCGCTGGGCTACCGCCCGGAACGCACGCTGACCGATTACCTGGTGTAGACCACGGACGAGCGGAAGACCGTAGCGGCGTGGGTGCCGTCGCCGCTGCGGCGGATCACCACCGCGTCGACCGTGAAGACATAGCCGGTCCGGCGGTCGAGGCCGGGCACCTCGGCGCTCAGCAAGCCGCACGGGTTGGCCGGCTTGACCGTCACGAAGCCGATGTCGCGCTGGTCGCCGAGCTTGAGGTCCTGGCTGATCGCGGTGATCCGGAACTCGACGATGTTGTAACCGCCGACGTTGTACCAGCTCACCGTGGCCGAGGTGGTGCCCGGCGTGACCGCCAAAGCGTTGATCTTGTTGAAATGGGGGGTGTCCCGGGCGCAGGTGGCCGACGGGGTGGGCCGCACCACCGGGGGCAGCGGCAGGAAGCCGCTGGTGGTCGCGGTCGGGGCCGGCGAGGCGCCGCTGCTCGGCCGCGGGGTCGGCGTGGCGCTGCCCTGGGCCACGACGAGCCACTGGTCACTGCCGGTCACCTCGGAGGTGATGTCCGTGCCACCGCTCTTCGTGGCGCTGGGCGCGGTGAACAAGCTGCAACCGGTGAGCACCAACGGGGTCACCAACAGCAGGAGCCAGCGCTTGCGCAGCGGCAAGCGGCCTCCGGAGTTCGTGTCCCTGTCCTTCACAGGGGCAATCATCGACAACGTTCACGCCGACTTTAGGAAGGGCGGTAGAGCTCCGTGGTGCGCCGGGCCAGGTCCTTGGTCGCGGCGGAGTTCGCCCAGGTGCCGAGCACGACAGCCGCGCCCGGGATGACCTTGGCGGCCATCCGCCGGGCCGCCCGGACGCCGGCCATCTGGGCCAGCTTGACGCCGAGCTTGACCATGACCCCGGACAGCGGCTGGCCGGCACTGGTGGCGAAGAGCCGGCTGGCGCGTTCCCGGCCCGCCGCCACGCCGAGCGCGAGCCGGGCGGTCTCGGCGGCCTTGTGCACCCGTTGCAGCACCAGCAGGTCGGTGGCGCGGTCCGGACCCGTCGGGTCGACGCCGTACGCGGCGGCCATGTGCAGCACCATCCGTGCCTGCGTCCAGGCGAGCACGCCCACGTCGACGACCGCGCCGGGCAGGCCGGTGGCACCGGAGACGGCACCGGAGAGCCGCGCGTGGTTGGTGAACCGCCGGACCACTTGCTGGGCCAGCTCGTCCGGGGTGAGGCCGGGGTGTTCCGAGCGGGCCCGCTCGGCCCAGCGCCGGGCCTCGGGGCCGAGCCGGCGGACCGCCTCCAGAGCGAGGTGCTCCGGGGCGTACTGCGGGTCGGCCTTCATCCGGGCCCACAGCGTCCCGGGTGGGCCGGCCGGGTCCGGGCCCTGGTCAGATGCGTTCGGCGGAGTCGGGAGGGCGGGTACGACGGGATCGGTCACCAGATCACTCCGAGGGGTCGAGAGGGGATCTCGTTCCATTGTGCCGTGCAGCTGCACGTGCACGGCAACGGTTGGCGAGATCCCACGCTGTGCAGCCGTGCGGTGACGCTCGACGCCCCGGTTTTCGCTCATCCCGTCCACCGGGCGACCGATGAGCCCTGGGCAGGCACCCATCCGTGGCGGAAGGACGACGCACGCATGACGACGGGCGAGGAACGGCAGGTGGAACGGCTGCGGCCGACGCCGATGCTGATCACTGCTGTCGCCGTACTGGTCGTGTCGATCGGCGTCTTCGTGGCGAACTACGCCGCGCAGCGCAGCCAGGTGGTCTGGGGCTGGATGCCCGCCATGATCGGTACCGCGATCGCGGGGTGGGCCTGCTGGCGTACCGCCTTCACCCCCGGGCTGGACCGGGTGACCCGGCGCGTGTGGCGCTCGCTGGCGGTGGTCTGCGTCCTGATCGTGCTGGGCCTGGCCGGCGATGCCCGCTTCACCGTGCTGAACCCCGGCCGGCTGGACCAGCAGCACGACGTGCCGACCTCGATCTGCTACGCGCTGGCCATGATGGTGCTGCTCTGGGCCCTGCTGCGGCTGCCGATGGCCAAGCGGGAGAGCAAGGACCGGATCATGGTCCGCTTCCTGCTCGACGCCGCGACCATCAGCATCACGGTCGGCATCTTCTCCTGGTACCTGCTGCTCCAGGTGGTGAACGCCTGGGACGCCGAGGGGCCGGCCGCCGTACCGGTGATCATGCTGATGGCGCTGGGCCTGGTCGGCTCGCTGGCCTTCGTCAAGGTCGCCCTCAGCGGCTTCGGCGGCGTGGACCGCATCGCCCTGCGGCTGCTCGCGGCCGCGGCGGCGGTCGGCGCCGTCGGCGGCGGACTGTTCCCGCTGCTGTTCGACCTGCACCCGGGCCTGAGCGGCTCGCAGATGTTCGTACCGGCGACGCTGCTGTTCGTGGCGTTCGCCGCCGACCGGCAGCGCCGGGCCGCCGGGGTCCCGCAGCCCGAACGCCGCCGCCGGCCCTTCAGCGTCGTGCCGTACCTGGCCGTCGCGGCCACCGACGCCCTGCTGCTGACGGTCAGCAGCCAGGCCGGCGGGGCTGTACTCACCGTCGCGCTGGCCGCCGTGCTGTTGACCGCGCTGGTCGTGCTGCGCCAGGTCAACGCGCTGTCGGAGAACGGCCGGCTGCTCGGCCGGGTGGACGCCAACCTGGTCGAGCTCAACGGCTACCAGCGCCGGCTCACCCATCGCGCCACCCACGACGCCCTCACCGACCTGGCCAACCGCACCCTGTTCGAGCAGCAGACCCGCGCGGCGCTGGCCGAGACCGGGGCCGGGGCGGGCAACACCCTGAGCCTGGCGCTGATCGACCTCGACGACTTCAAGGCGATCAACGACCGGCTCGGTCACGCCGTCGGCGACGCCCTGCTGGTGGTGGTCGCGCAGCGGCTGCGTGAGGCGGTCCGCGAGGACGACGTGGTGGCCCGCCTCGGCGGCGACGAGTTCGGCCTGCTGCTGCGCGGGCTGCGCCTGGCCGAGGCGACCGAGGTGCTGGACCGCATCGCCGAGTCGCTGACCCGCCCGGTGCACGCGCTGGGCTACGACCTGCTGGTCAAGGCCAGCATCGGGCTCGCCGAGGTGTGGCCGGAAGCCAGTCCGCAGGAGCTGCTGCGCCGCGCCGACCTGGCGATGTACGCCGCCAAGGAGCGCGGCAAGGGCCGGCACGCGGTCTACGACGCCCGCCTCGAGCAGGACCAGGCGGCCGACGCCCAGCTCGGCGCCGAGCTGCGCCAGGCGCTGGACAACGGCGACTTCACGCTGGTCTACCAGCCGATCGTCGCGCTGCCCGACGGCGAGTGGACGTCGCTGGAGACGCTGATCCGCTGGAAGCACCCCGAGCGCGGCTTCATCGGCCCGGACGTGTTCATCCCGATCGCCGAGCGCACCGGCCTGATCGTGCCGCTGGGCGACTGGATCCTGCGGACCGCGCTGCGCCAGGCCGCCGAGTGGCAGGACGTCTTCGGATCGGGGGCGCCCGGCGAGATCGGCGTCAACGTGTCGGCCCGGCAGCTGCGGGAGCCGGGCTTCGCCGCGGACGTGCGGGCGGCGCTCGCGGACAGCGGCTTCGACCCGGAGAAGCTGGTCGTCGAGGTCACCGAGACCGCGGTGTTCGACGGCGGCGTGGCCCTGGACACGTTGCAGAGCCTGGTCACGCTCGGGGTCAAGGTGGCGCTGGACGACTTCGGCACCGGGCACTCGTCACTCGGGCTGCTGCGTACCTGCCCGGCCGACACCCTCAAGGTCGACAAGTCCTTCGTGGACGGCATCGGCGGGCGCTCGGAGGAGGCGGTGATCGCCACCGCCATGATCCAGATCACCAACGGACTCCACCTGCAGGCCATCGCCGAGGGCGTGGAGACGGCCGAGCAGGCCGAGACGCTGTACCGGCTGGGTTACCGCTTCGCCCAGGGCTACCACTTCTCCCGCCCGCTGTCCCCGCAGCAGGTCACCGAGCACCTCGAGGCCGCCCGGGTGCTCGCCGTCTGAGCCCGCCCGCGGCGGAGAACCCGGGCAGGTTCAACACACGAGTCACACCACCACCGGGCTGCGTCGTTCCAGCAGCACCACGTCCCGCCAGCGGCCGTGGTGCCGGCCGACCCGCTCGCGGGTGCCGATGACCCGGAAGCCGGTACGCCGGTGCAGCGCCAGGCTGGCCCCGTTCTCCGGGAAGATGCCGGACTGGATGGTCCAGATGCCGGCCGCCTCGGTCGAGGTGAACAGCCGCTGCAGCAGCGCCCGTCCCACACCCCGGCCCTGCGCCCCGGCGTCGACGTAGACGCTGTGCTCGACGACTCCCGCGTACACCGGCCGGGGTGAGACCCTGGTGACCGCGACCCAGCCCAGGACGGCGCCGCCGGCCTCGGCGACCCAGCGGTGATCCGCCAGCCGGCCCGCGTCGAAGGCGGCCCAGTCCGGCGCGGTCGTCTCGAAACTGGCGTCGCCGCCGTCGAGCGCCGCCTGGTAGATCGCCAGCACGGCCGCCGCGTCACCGGGCACCATCGGCCGTAGGGAAAGATCAGACATGCACCGATCCTCGCGCGCGGGAGCAGGAATGAACACGCGCGGCCCGGTGTTCCCACCACATGGCCCGCCCCCGCGGGCGCATCTCGAGGAGGTCCGCAGCGTGCTCGACCCACAAGGGCTCTACGAGTTGGCCGACGACCTGCCCGACCTGGACGAGCCGGTGCTCGTGCAGGCGCTGACCGGGTTCGTCGACGCCGGGAGCGCGATCCAGCTCTCCCGCGAACATCTGCTGGAGCACCTGGACACCCAGGTCCTGGCGACCTTCGACATCGACCAGTTGCTCGACTACCGGTCCCGCCGGCCGTCCATGATCTTCGTCGAGGACCACTGGGAGAGCTACGAGGAGCCGAGCCTGGCCCTGCACCTCGTCCGCGACCAGCTGGGCACCCCGTTCCTGCTGCTCGCCGGGCCCGAGCCGGACCTGCAGTGGGAACGCTTCATCGCCGCCGTGACCGGCCTGATCGAGCGCTTCGGGGTCAACCTGACCGTCGGCCTCAACGCCATCCCGATGGCCGTGCCGCACACCCGCCCGGTGAGCGTCACCGCGCACGCCACCGACCAGCGCCTGCTCGGCGACCGCGAGTCCTGGCTGCAGCGCGTCCAGGTCCCGGCGAGCGTCGGCAACCTGCTGGAGTTCCGGCTGGGCGAGTCCGGGCACGACGCCATGGGGTACGCCGCCCACGTGCCGCACTACCTGGCCCAGACCACGTACCCAGCCGCTGCCGAGCTGCTGCTGGACTCCGTCTCCCGGACCACCGGGCTGGCCCTGCCCACCGGCCGGCTCCGCGAGGCCGCCCTGGTCGTCCGCCAGGAGGTCGACAAGCAGGTCGCCGACGACGAGCAGGCCAGCCGGCTGGTGCTGTCGCTGGAGGAGCAGTACGACGCGTTCCTGCGCGGACGGCAGGGCAACCTGCTGGCCGAGTCGAGCGGGCCGCTGCCGACCGCCGAGGAGCTCGGCGCCGAGCTCGAGCGCTTCCTGGCCGAGCAGAGCCGCGACAACGACCAGGGCTGAGCCGCCCCGGCTTCGCCAAACCCACCCCGACCTGGCCGTACTGCCCGATGATGGAAGCAATCGGGCGGGGATTGTCGGCGAGTATGGGGGATACAAGTGGCACCATTTCGTTCCCGGCAGTCGGGCGGGGCAGCGCTGCGCCCGATTCCCCGTGACGTCGAGAGCCTCGAGAAGCTGATCATGGATCTCGACCGGGCCCAGGATCTGGCGTCGACGTGGCGGATCACGGTGGACAGCACGGTCCAGTCGCACAACTTCAGCTACGGCGCGGTCTGGCTGCCCGACGGCAAGGGCAACGTCTGCATCGAGTACGAGGCCGGCCCGATCACCGGCGAGCTGCGGTCCGCGGTGCCCGCCGGTCCGGTACCGGCCGACGCCGGCCTGGTCGGCAAGGCCTGGCGCACGAAGCAGTTCGTGTACCTGAGCTCGATGGCCGACTGCGCCGACTGCCGGCGCTGCCAGGCGGCGGCCCGGGCCGGCATGGCAGCCGCGGTGGTGATCCCCGTCATGCACCGCAGTCAGCAGGTCGCGGCGCTGGAGTACTACTCGGCCGAGCCGCTCTACATCGACGGGCCGCGCAGCGAGAAGTGGGCGTCGATCGCCCGGATCGCCGAGCAGGCCCGGTTCAACGCCGTCGCCACCGCCGAACTGCGCCAGATCGCCGACGACCGGCTCGCGGTGACCAACGTGGTCACCGCGCTCGGCGACGCGACCGACTCATCGACGGCCCTGCGGATCGCGCTGGACTCGGTGCGCACGTCGTTCGGCTGGGCCTACGGGTCGTACTGGGAGGTCGACGACGACGAGCACGTGCTGCGCTTCCAGGTCGAGTCCGGCTCGGCCGGCGACGAGTTCCGCAAGGTGACGCTGGCCGCCACCTTCGCCGAGGGCGTCGGCCTGTCCGGCCGTGCCTGGCGCGCCAAGGACCTGGTCTTCGTCCGCGACATCGGTGAGCTCACCGACTGCGTCCGGGCGCCCGCCGCCCAGCGGGCCGGGGTCCGGTCGGGGGTCTGTTTCCCGATCGTGAGCCACGGCCGCATCATCGGCACGATGGACTTCTTCACCTCCGAGTTCATCGACCTGTCCGAGTCCCGGGCGTCCGCCCTGCGCAACGTGGCGCAGCTGGTGTCGCAGCGGCTCGACATCGTACGAGCGACCGAGGCGGCCCAGGAGAGCGCCCGAGCCCTGCTGGACACCGTCTCGCGGCTGCGCGCGGCCAGCGACGACGCGACCCGGGTGGCCCAGGACGCGGTGAACCGGGCGTCGGACATGACCCACGAGGTCGAGGCCCTGGGCAACGCCTCCACGGCCATCGGCGACGTCATCAAGATCATTTCGTCGATCGCCGACCAGACCAACCTGCTCGCCCTCAACGCGACCATCGAGGCCGCCCGGGCCGGCGAGGTCGGCCGCGGCTTCGCGGTGGTGGCGGGCGAGGTCAAGGACCTGGCCCGGGAGACCGCCGAGGCCACCCAGCGGGTCGCCGAGCAGATCGCCGGGATCCAGAACAGCGCCCGTACGGTGTCCGCCGGCATCCTGACCACCAGCGACACGATCGGGCAGATGGACGCGGTCCAGGCCCGGATGAACGAGGTCCTCGAGGAGCAGGCCCGGATGGCCGGCGCCCTCCAGCCCTAGTTCTTCAGGGGCAGCCAGTCCAGGACGGTCTGGATCTCGGCGTCCCAGTAACCCCACTCGTGCGCACCCGGTCCGAACGCGGCGTCGAGGTCGACGCCGTGTTCGCGGCAGACCGCCTCGAAGCGCTCGTTGGCCGCGCGCAGGTGGTCCTCGGTGCCGCACCGCAGCATGAGCCGGGGCAGCTCCCGGCGGTCAGCGGTGGCCACCAGGTGCAGCAGGTCGTCGTCGGTGCCGGCGAGCGGGCGGTCGAAGACCCGGCCGAGCAGCTCCACGATGTGCGGGCGGTCGTCGTGCTGCTGCATGCCGGCCACGTCGAGAGCACCGGAGAGGCTGGCCGCGGCGGCGAAGCGTCGCGGCTCGCGCAGGGCCCATTTCAGCGCGCCGTAGCCGCCCATCGACAGGCCGGCCACGAAGGTGTCCTCGCGGCGGGTCGAGACCCGGAAGAACGACGACACCACCGCCGGCAGCTCCTCGGACAGGAACGAGAAGAACCGGGACCCGTGCGTCTCGTCGGCGTAGAAGCTGCGGTGCACCTGGGGCATGACCACGGCCAGGCCGCGGGCGGCGGCGTACCGCTCGATGGAGGTGTAGCGGGTCCAGGCGGTGTCGTCGTCGGTCAGTCCGTGCAGCAGATAGAGCACCGGCGGCGGCGCGGCGGTGTCGTGACCGGTGATGCCGATCTGGGTGCTCGCCCGCTCGGGCAGCACGACGGTCATCGAGGTGCCGAGCGCGAGAGTCTCGGACGAGAAGTCAACACGGAGCAGGGCCATCGCTCCAGTATGTCGTGATTACGGAACGCACCCGCACGGTCACCGCAGCGCTTGGGGAATGTCGTACCCGTCGATTAGTATGTGTGTACTAAAACAAGCGCTGAGCTGCGGGGAGATCACCTTGACGACGCCCGTTTCGACCAGTTCCACCACCCTGATCCCGCCCTACGCGACGATGCTCGGTTTCACCCGCTACGTCGCCCGCACCGGACCGGCGAAGGCCACCTTCGTCGGCGGACTGCGCCGCCAGCGCGAGCGGCGCACCGGCTTCAACCCGCACGGCCAGCTCGTCAAGGCCCTCAAGGCCGACATCGCGTTCCGCACCGGCGGCAGCTACCTCAACGGGGTCGTCGACCTCGTCAAGCCGCGGTGGAAGCCGCTCTACGAGGCGGTCAGCGCGGGAGCGACGACCTACCTGCACTCTCTCGGCGACCCGGAGGGCGTCGGCCTCGCGCAGACCCGCGACGCGCTCGCCTCGGTCGGCCCGCTGGCAGTCAAGATCAACCCCCACTTCGGCCTGCGGTACGCCGACGGCCGGCGCGAGGCTGTCCGGCTGCACTTCGACGAGCAGCCGCCCACCCCCGAGGCCGTCACCGCGACCCTGCACCTGATGGCCCGCCACATGGACCAGATTCTGCCCAACGCCGAGCCGGTGCTGGTCGACCTGCGCCGCGGCACCACCCACCGGATCGACCCGGGAGCCCGCCCGGGCGACGTGGAGAGCTGGCTGGCCGGGGAGGCGGCCGCGTTCACCGCCATGTGGGCCGCGACCGCCGCCTGACCGATCGGCCAGCCAACCTGCCCGAACAGTCCGTATTTCTCCAGGTTTCGGCGCGGGAACTTCTTAGGAGCAGCCCGGTTGCGACGATGTCTCCGGTGTAGGTGAACGGAGACACGTCGGGGGGCGTTCGGACATGCGGGTTGTGACGCGAGCAGCAGGCACCATCGCGCTGACGGTGCTCGGAGCCGCGGCGGGGGCGCTCTTCCAGACGGCGCCCGCCGCCGCGGCCACCCCGGCCATGCCGAGCCTGGTCGCCTACGTCCGCGCCGGCGACGTATGGGTGAGCAAGGGCGCGACGGAGACGAAGCTGACCACCGGCGGCGGCTGGTCGCGGCCGCGCTTCTCCCCCGACGGGCGCTCGATCGCCCTGCTCAAGGCCGGCCAGCTGTGGACCATGAAGGCCGACGGCACCGGTCGGCGCCGGCTCACCACGCGCGCCGCGTCCGGCCCGTCCTGGTCGCCGGACAGCACCAGCATCGCGTTCGCCTCGCTGTCCTGCTCCGGCGGCCCGGGCGTCTACCAGATCTCCGCGACCACGGCCGGGGCCACGCCCACGGTGGTCTTCCCGGCGTACTGCCGCGACGAGCCGCTGCCGGCCGAGCCCGCCCCCGCCGCGAAGGCCGGGACGCCGAGCGCACTCCACGACCGGCTCCGCACCGACGACGCGGTGGCCTGGTCCCCCGACGGCACCCGGGTCGCCTTCCGCGGCGGCGACTGCGAATCGACGTACGACGCCTGCCTGACGGTGGGCACGGTGGCCACCGGCGGCGAGAAGACAGTCGCGGCGTACGGCGGCGGCAGCCTGCAGACCTCCGGCTTCGCGGTGATTCCGAGCTGGCGCGCCGACGGTGCGAAGCTGGCCTGGACGGCGTACCAGCAGGGCGAGACGGCCGCGGAGAACCAGCCGCTGCACGTGGTGGAATACGACACGGCGACCGGAGCGAAGCGCACGGTGGGAGCCAGCCAGGACCGCGAGCTGGCGTACGTGGACGCGAACCGCGGGGTGGCCACGGGCACCTACCGCAACGGGTCCTGGGTCATGGTGGTCAACCTGGCCACGGGCGCGCGGACGCCGTTTCACCAGGGCTCCCAGCCGAGCGTCCAGCCAGCGGTGAGGTGAGCCGGGGGTAGCGGACGACGGCCGGCCCAGTGCCGGCCGTTCTGCCGTTCCCCGATCTCTCCCCCTCAGCACCCCGGCCCGCTCAGCACCCCGGCCCGCTCACGCCGCTGGATGGCAGGCGGCCGGCGCTGCGTATCGTGGACGGCCTGATGAGTGAGACGACAGAGCGCCCGATCCGGACGTTCCATCCCCGGCGTGGCCGGATGGGCAGCCGGCACGCGGACGCCATGACCGACATCTGGCCGGCGTACGGGCTCACGGTCGTCGACGGTGACCGCACTCCCCTCGACCTCGTGGAGTTGTTCGGCCGCGATGCGCCCAAGGTGCTGGAGATCGGCTTCGGCATGGGTGACACGACGGCGGCGATGGCGGCCGCCGACCCGGGCCGGGACTACCTCGCGGTGGAGGTGCACACGCCGGGCATCGGCAACCTGCTCTCGCTGATCGGCGAACGCGGCCTCACCAATGTGCGGGTCGCGCACGGCGATGCGATGGAGCTGGTCCGCAAGGTGCCGGCGGGCAGCCTGGACGCGGTGCACGCCTTCTTCCCCGACCCGTGGCCCAAGGCCCGGCACCACAAACGCCGCCTGATTCAGCCGGCGAACGTCGCCCTGCTGCGGGAGCGGCTCCGACCGGGCGGCACGCTGCACTGCGCGACCGACTGGGCCCACTACGCGGAGGGGATGGCCGAGACTCTGGACGCTGATCCAGGTCTGGCCAACGCGCACGAGGGGTTCGCGCCGCGGCCGGCCCATCGCCCCGAGACGAAGTTCGAACGGCGTGGGGTCAGCTCCGGACGGGAGATCTTCGACCTCATCTACCGCCGGACCTGACACCGCTGGTGGCGGCATCCACCCCGTGGTCACCTCGACGTTTCCGGTGATTTGCCGGTTTTATGGCTTCTTGGTCGGTAGCCTGAAACGCGGAGGTCCAAGCATGCCGCGAAGTGATCTTGGCCTCGAGCGTCCCGCCGCACCGGTGGCGCCGAGCGCCCGGCCTGCCGGAACGGCTGCGGCGGCGACCACGCCGGCCAGCACCGAACCGGACGGGCGCACGCGACCCGGCACCCCGCCGGCCGCGAACAGCCCGGCGCCCGCCGCCTTCGGATCACCCGACCGATCCGAGCCGGCCGAGCCCGCCGCCACCGAGCCGGCCGAGCCCGCCGCCACCGAGCCGGCCGAGCCCGCCACGACCGAGCCCGCCACGACCCGGCCCGCGGCCCAGAACACCTCAACCACGCATCCATCAGCGGCGCAGTCCCCGAACGGGCAAGCCGCGAACGACAAGACCGCGCAGCCCCCGAACGGGCAAGCCGTCGACGAGCGACCCGCGACACCACCGCCCGCCAACGGGCAACCTACAACGACGCGGCCCTCGGTCTCGGAGCCCGCGAACGGGCAACCCACGCACGCGCGGCCCCCGAACGGGCGACCGGCAAGCCCGCAGATCACGACCCCCCAAGCCACGACCCCGCAGCCCACGACCCCGCAGCCGACAACCGCGCACACGCCGGCCGCGCCGACGGCGACCCCGACCGCCTTCCCGCTCAACGGTATTCACCGGGCCGACCATCGGGATGCATCCCCGGCCGGCGGTGGCCGGCAGTCGTGGCCGGACATCTTCACCGCTCACGACGACGCCATCAACAGCGCCGCCGGTGAGCAGCTGGCCGCCCTCATCGCCCGCGCCGCGCACGCACCCAGCGGGCTGGTGCACTTCGTCGACGGTGCGGCGTTGCGGATCTACGGCAGCTACGGCCTGCGGATGCGCTGGGAGGACATCGGCGACACCCCGCTGCGGGACAGTCTCGCCGGGCTGGTCGTCGCCGACGGCCGGCCGTTGGTGATCACCGACTTCGCCTCCGATCCGCGGATTCCGGCCAATTCTCCGATCCGGCGGCGGGGGCTCAGCGGCGCCTATCTCGGGCAGCCGATCCGGGACGCCTCCGGGGCCGTACTCGGGATATGTTGCGCGCTCGACACCCAGCCGCATGAGTGGTCCGCCGCGGATGTCGCCGCCGTCGGTGATGCCGCGCGGCTCGGGACTTTGCTCATCACCGAGCAGCAGGGGCGCCAGGAGGTCGATCGGCAGCGGCGGTTCCTTGACGCCGTGCTGGACAACCTGCACGACGGGGTCACCGCCTGCGACGCCGAGGGGCGGGTTGTGTTGGTCAATGCCCGGATGCAGCAGCTCTGGGGCGGCGCGCGGATGCCCGCCGAACTCTCCGACGACACCGCCGGCGCCGGGCCGAGTGACGGGGACGGGCGGCCCGGTGATGTCGCTCTGTTCCGGGCGCTTCGGGGTGAGCGGCTCCGCAACGAGGAGCTGGTGCTGCAGGGGCGTGGGGGGCGTACCCGCTACTACCTGATCGACGCGCAGCCGATTCTCGGGCCGGACGGGGAGACCGTCGGCGCGGTGCAGGCCGTTCAGGATGTCACCCGGCAGCGGCGGGCCGAACGGTTCCGTACCTGTGAGCTTGCCGTGGTCACCGCCCTCGCCGCCGCGCCGACGATCGAGGCGGCCGGGCCTCGGGTGCTGGAGGCCGTGGTCGGGACGCTCGGCTGGACCCATGCCGAGTTGTGGCTGGTCGACGAGGCCGCCGGCGTGGTGCGGTCCGCCGCCAGCTGGAACTCGCCCAGCTGGCAGTCCGACATCGAGGTGCCGGCCGAGCTGCCGTACGGCACCGGGTTGCCCGGCCGGGCCTGGCAGGCCGGCAAGCCGTTGTGGATCCGCGACGTCGGCCGGCCGCAGAGCCTGATCTCGCCCGAGACGGCCGAGAGCTCGCGGCTGCACACCGCGCTGGCCATCCCGGTGCGCAACGGGCTCGAGCCGCTGGGTGTGCTGACCGCTTTCGCCGACACCATCGAGGATCCCGAGGACGAGCTGGTCGCGCTCATGTCCGGGATCTCCGCGCAGATCGCCCAGTTCATCGAGAAGCGGCTGGTCGAAGATCTGCAGCGGCAGCTCATCCGGACCAAGAACGAGTATCTCGCGCTGATCGGTCACGAGCTGCGGACGCCGCTGACCTCGATCGCCGCCTACACCGAGCTGCTGCGGGACGCCGATGCCGAGACGCTCGTGGCCGAGGGGCCCGGGCTGCTGGAGGTCATCGACCGCAACGCCACCCAACTGCGGCACATCATCAACGAGCTGCTCGAGCTCTCCGCGCTCGACACCGGGCACGCCGCGGTGCAGCTCAGTCCGATCAACCTGGTCGAGCTGGTCCGGGAGTCGGTCCAGGCCGCCCGGGACGCCGTCACCGACGAGCCGGTGTCGATCGTCGACGAGATGCCCGACGAGCTGGTGTTGCCCGGTGACCGGCACCGGCTGCGCCAGGTCGTCGACAACCTGCTCGGCAACGCCGTGAAGTACAGCCCCGACGGCGGGCGGATCGCGGTGCGGCTGCGGACCACCGGCCGGGCCGCCGAGCTGTCGATCTCGGACACCGGGATCGGCGTCTCGCAGGAGGAACGCGAGAAGATGTTCACCGGCCTGTACCGCACGAGCCGGGCCCGGGACCGGGCCATCCCCGGCACCGGGCTGGGGCTGACGCTCAGCCGCGCGGTCGTGCAGCGCCACCACGGCACCATCGAGCTCAGTGAGCACGAAGGACCCGGCACCACCGTGTGCGTGCGGCTGCCGTTGGACGCTCGTTGACAACTCGTTGACAACTGTGACCCTGTTCACCGGGCGGCCGCCGGGCGAGGATGACCATCATGACGAGGTGGACACCAGACCCGACGTTCTATCCCTCCCCGCGGGACGCCGCCGGTGCGCCCGCCGAACAGCTGGCGTACATCGCCGCGTTCGACCGGTCGGCCGGGCAACCGGACGCCATCGCCGTCGTGGACACCGACCCGGCCTCCGCCACGTACGGCGCGGTCGTCGGCTGGACCGAGCTGCCGCACACCGGCGACGAGCTGCACCACTTCGGGTGGAACGCGTGCAGCAGCGCCCTGTGCCCCACCGCGCCGCACCCGCACGTCGAACGGCGCTACCTGATCGTGCCCGGGCTGCGCTCGTCGCGGATCTACGTGCTGGACACCAAGGACGACCCGCGCAACCCCGTACTGGTCAAGGAGATCCCGGCCGAGGAGCTGGCCGGCAAGGCCGGCTACTCCCGGCCGCACACCATCCACTGCGGCCCGGACGGCATCTACGTCTCCGCGCTCGGCGGCGGCTCGGCCGACGGACCGGGCGGCATCGCGGTGCTGGACCACACGACCTTCGAGGTACGCGGCGCGTGGGAGAGCGACCGCGGCGATCAGTACCTGGCGTACGACTTCTGGTGGCACCTGACCCGCGACGTGCTGGTCTCCTCCGAGTGGGGCACACCGTCCATGATCGAGGACGGTCTGGTCCCGGAGCTGCTGCTGGGCCGCAAGTACGGCCACCGCCTGCACTTCTGGAATCTGGCCAAGCGTTCCCTGGTGCAGACGGTCGACCTCGGCGACCAGTACCAGATGACGCTGGAGCTGCGCCCCGCCCACGACCCGCGCAAGGAGTACGGCTTCCTCGGCGTCGTCACCAGCGTCGAGGACCTGTCCGCCTCGGTCTGGGTGTGGCACCGCGGCGACGACGGGCAGTTCGCGGTCACCAAGGTCATCGACGTGGCCGCCGAGCCCGCCGACGCCGACGCCCTGCCGCCGGCGCTGCAGCCGTTCGGTGCGGTCCCGCCGCTGATCACCGACATCGACCTGTCCGTGGACGACCGCTTCCTCTATGTCTCCTGCTGGGGCACCGGCGAGCTGAAGCAGTTCGACGTCAGCGACCCGTTCCACCCGGTGCAGACCGGCTCGGTCCGGCTCGGCGGCGTCGTCGGCCGGGTGGCGCACCCGTCGTTCCCGGACGAGCGGCTGGCCGGTGGCCCGCAGATGGTCGAGGTCTCCCGCGACGGCAGCCGGGTCTACGTCACGAACTCGCTGTACGGCTCCTGGGACGACCAGTTCTACCCGGACGGCGTGGGCGCGTGGCTGGCCAAGATCGACGTGGACACCGAGCGCGGCGGCATGACCCTGGACCCGAACTTCTTCCCGCACGGTGACGAGTTCCGCGGCCGGCGGGTGCATCAGGTACGGCTGCAGGGTGGCGACGCCTCGTCCGACTCGTACTGCTTCCCGTGACCGGTGGCCAGCTCGCGGTGCTGGCGGCGCTGGGCGCCTTCCACGGGCTGAACCCGGCCATGGGCTGGCTCTTCGCGGTGGCCCGGGGCATGCAGGAACGCAGCCGGGCCGTACTGCTGCGCTCGGTGCCGCCGATCGCCGCCGGGCACCTGGCCTCGGTGGCGATCGTGGCGGCGGTGGTGTCGGCGACCGAGTCGGTGGTGGCCGGCAACGTGGTGGCCATCGTCGGCGGGGTCGTGCTGGTCGGCTTCGGCTTGTGGCGGCTGCTCTCCGCCCGGCATTTCCGGTGGGCCGGGATGCGGCTGTCGGCGGCGCAGCTGGCCGGCTGGTCGTTCCTGATGTCCTCGGCGCACGGCGCCGGGCTGATGCTGCTGCCGGTGCTGGCCACGACGACGACGGCGCAGCCGGCCGGGCATGCCGGTCATCTCGCCGCGGCGGCTCCGGCCGGTCTGGCCGGCACGCCCGCCGCGGCCCTCGACGGGCTGCTGGCGGCGGGCGTGCACACGGTGGCGATGTTCGCGGTGCTGGCGACCTGCGCCGTGCTGGTCTACGAGTTCGTCGGCCTGAGCGTGCTGCGCCGGGCCTGGTTCAACGTGGACAAGCTGTGGGCCGCGGTGATGGTCGCGGCCGGCGCGCTGACGATCGCTCTGACGGCGTGAGGCCTGTCCCGCCACGTGGCGGGACAGGCCGTCCGTCAGCGCCGGGGATGCACCACGCCCGCGGCACCGCTGCCACGCCGGGCCGGCTCGGCACTGGCGATCAGCCGGCCGCCGCGGCCGAACTCGATCGCGGTGGCCGCGCCCAGCTCCGCCACGGGCGGCTGGAACGTGTGCCCGAGCCGGCCCAGGGCGTCACCGTACTGCGCGATGAACGCCGGCTCGGCCTGGACGGCGGCGGTGTTGCGCTGCGACGCGCGCGGAGCGGCCATCGCCTCGGGCAGGGTCATGCCCAGGTCGATCCGGTTGACCAGCACCTGCAGCACGGTGGTGATGATGGTGGCGCCGCCGGGCGAGCCGACGGCCAGGAAGGGCCGGCCGTCCTTGAGCACGATCGTCGGGGACATGGAGCTGCGGGGGCGCTTGTTCGGGCCGGGCAGGTTGGGGTCGGGCGCGCTGCCCTGCGTACCGGTGAAGTTGAAGTCGGTCAGCTCGTTGTTGAGCAGGAAGCCGCGGCCCGGCACGACCATGGCGTTGCCGCCGGTCTGCTCGATCGTCAGGGTGTATTCCACGACGTTGCCCCAGCGGTCGGCGACGGTGAGGTTGGTCGTGCTCTGCCCGTCCTCGACCTTGCCGCCGACGCGCGCCGGGGTGCAGCCCGAGGCGGTGATGTCGCCCGGCGGCACCGGCTTGGTCAGGGCTTTCGCGGGGTCGATCTGGCAGGCCCGCTGGCGCGCCCACCGGTCACCGATCAGCCGGTCCAGCACGGGCTGCGGCGTGTACGCGCCCACGTAACGGTTGCGGTCCGCGAAGGACAACGCGGACGCCTCGAGGTACTGGTGCAGGGCCTGGGTCATGGAGACCTCGGACAGGTCGGTCCGCTCCAGGATGTTCAGCGCCTCGCCGACCGCCGTGCCACCGCTGGACGGGGTGGACATGCCGTAGACGGTCAGGCCCCGGTAGCCGGACTTCGTCGGGGCCGGGAACCGCAGCCGGTAGTTGGCCAGGTCGGACAGGCGCAGGTCACCGGGGCGGATCGGGTACGCCCAGGGGGCGGCCGGGTCGGCGGCGACCGGCGGGTGCTGCACGGTGCGCACGATGTCGGCGCCGACGGGACCGCGGTAGAAGACGCCGGTGCCGCGCCTGGCGATCAACCGGTAGGTGTCGGCCAGGTCGGGGTTGCGCTGCACGGAACCGACCGCGGGCGGGGCACCGCCGGGCAGGTACAGCTCGCGGGTGGAGCCGAACTGGGCGAAGGGCGCCGCGTTGTCGGCGATCTGCTGCCGGAAGGTCGCGTCGACGGCGAAGCCCCGGTCGGCGACCTGCGCGGCGGGCTGCAACAGGCTGCCCAGGGAGCGGGTGCCCCACTTGCCGGTCGCGGCCTCCCAGGTGGCCAGGGTGCCCGGGGTGCCGACGGAGAGGCCGCTGACCCGCGCCTCGGCGAAGTCGTAGGGCAGGCCGTCGGCCGGATCGACGAAGATGTCCTCGGTCATCGTGGCCGGCCCGGACTCGCGGCCGTCGATGGTGTGCACCTTGCGGTGTTTCGCGTCGTAATAGACGAAGAAGCCGCCGCCGCCGATGCCGGCGGAGAACGGCTCGGTGACCCCGAGAGTCGCGGCGGCCGCCACGGCCGCGTCGACGGCGTTACCGCCGCGGCGCAGCACGTCGAGGCCGACAGCGGTCGCGGTGGGGTCGACGGTGGAGACCGCGCCGCCGTAGCCGGTGGCGGTCGGGCCCAAGGGTGGCGCACCGCCGTGGGCGGAGGCCGCGGCGGGCACGAGGGCGACGGTGGTCGCGGTGAGCGTGGCCGTCATGGCCAGCGCGGTCGGGAACCGCATCATGCCTCCGGGAGCGGTGAGAACAGAGTGGACAGACTCCTGCCTACCGCGAGTGGGAGGTGCGCACAACCCGGGACGCGCTGGTCACCCACCGTCATCGAGATCAAGAGCAGGATCATGTCGAGACCGGCCGGGTTGCGTTTCGACCGGCCCGGGTAGGTCGTGGTGCAACGGACCACCGATGTCGGGAGGTGTCATGGACAGCCGAACCGAACTTCGCGCACTGGTCGAGGAACGGATCGCCGCCGTGCGGGCGAAGGATCCGAAACCCCTCGCGGCGCGCCAGCATCCCGACGTCGTCACCTTCAACGTGCTGCCGCCGCTGCACGCGCGGGGCGGCGCTGCCGTCGAGCGGGCGACCCGGGCCTGGTTCGACGGGTACGCCTCCGAGATCGGCTATGAGGTGCGCGACCTGCAGGTGACGGCGGACGGCGACGTCGGGTTCTGCTCGTTTCTCTACCACGTCTCCGGCACGCTGCACTCCGGCGCGCAGGTCGACATGTGGGTGCGGGCCACCCTCGGCTGCCGGCGCGTCGACGGCCGGTGGTTGATCGTCCACGACCACGAGTCGGTGCCGTTCGACCCCGAGACCGGCCAGGCGCTCATCGGTCTCCGGCCGTGAACGGCGGGATCCGCCGGCGGACATCCTCGACCGTCGCCGGGCCCGGCTGCCAGGCCGACACCCAGGCGCCCTCGGTGGACCGCGGGATGATGCCCTGCTCCAGAAAGGCATAGCGGCCGCCCAGCACCCGCCGGGTGGCTTCGACGTCCAGGGAGTCGGTGTTCTCCCAGAGCGCGGCGAAGAGCGCCTCGACCCGCAGCCGGGACTGCTGGCAGAACAGGTCGGCCAGTTCGTGACCAGCGGCGCGGTGCTCGCGTTCGGCGCGGGCCCGCACGCACACCGCCGACATGGCGAACAGCTCGGCGCCGATGTCGACGATGCGGCCCAGAAAGGCCTGCTTGTGTTCCAGCCCGCCCTGCCAGCGGGACATCCCGTAGAACGTCGACCGGGCCAGCTTGCGCGAGGTCCGTTCGACGTAGCGCAGATGCGGGGCGAGGGGGCCGAACTCCGCGTACCCGTTCGGCATCTGGCCGCGGCCGACCGCCAGGCTCGGCAGCCACCGCGCGTAGAAGGCCCCGGCCCGGGCCCCGGCGCGGGCCTTGCGGCCCACACCGGCCTCCGGGTCGATGATGTCGCCGGCCACCGTGAGGTGCGCGTCGACCGCCTCCCGGGCGATGAGCAGGTGCATGATCTCGGTGGAGCCCTCGAAGATGCGGTTGATCCGCAGGTCCCGCAGGACCTGCTCGGCCTCGGCCGCGCGTTCACCGCGGGCGGCCTGCGAGGCGGCCGTCTCGTAACCGCGGCCGCCGCGGATCTGGATCAGCTCGTCGGCGACCAGCCAGGCCGTCTCGCTGGCGAAGAGCTTGATCAGCGCGGCCTCGATGCGGATGTCGTTGCGGTCGTCGTCGGCCAGGATGCAGCACAGGTCCAGGGTGGACTCCATCGCGTACGTGGTCGCCGCGATGAAGGCCATCTTCTTGGCCACGGCCTCGTGCTGCGACACCGGCCGGCCCCACTGCACCCGCTCGGCCGACCACTCCCGCGCGACGGCGAGCGACCACTTCGACGCGCCGACACACATCGCCGGCAGCGACAGCCGGCCGGTGTTGAGCGTGGTCAGGGCGATCTTGAGGCCCTTGCCGAGGCCACCGATCACGTTCTCCTGCGGCACGAACACGTCGTGGAAGCGGGTCACGCTGTTTTCCAGGCCGCGCAGGCCGAGGAACTCGTTGCGCCGCTCCACCGTGATGCCGGGCGAGTCGCCCTCCACCACGAACGCGGTGATGCCCTTGCCGGGCACCCGGGCCATCACGACCAGCAGGGTCGCCACGGTGCCGTTGGTGGCCCACAGCTTCACCCCGTCGAGCCGGTAGCCGCCCTCGACGGGCTCGGCGACGGTGCCCAGGCGGGCCGGGTCGGAGCCGACGTCCGGCTCGGTGAGCAGGAACGCGGACACCTCGCCGGCGGCCAGCCGGGGCAGGAACGCCCTCTTCTGCTCCGGAGTGCCGAAGGTCTTGAGCGGCTGCGGCACGCCGATCGACTGGTGGGCCGACAGCAGCGCGCCGACGGCCGGGCTGGCCGAGCCGATCAGGGTCAGCGCCCGGCAGTAGTGCAGGTTGGACAGGCCGAGGCCGCCGTACTCCCGGTCGATCTTCATACCGAACGCGCCGAGCGCGGCCAGGCCGTGGAAGACCTCGTCGGGGATGCGGGCCTCCCGCTCGATGCGGGCGCCGTCGACCTCGGCGACCAGGTACGCCTCCAGCTTGGCGAGGAACTCCTCGGCGTCGGGACGAGGCTCCGCCGCGGGCCAGGGATCGATGAGGTCGAGCCGTAACCGTCCGAGGAACAGCTCCTTGCCGAAGCTGGGCTTGCGCCACTCGGCCTGGCGGGCCTCCTCGGCGACCTTGCGCGCCTGCTTCTCGGTGACGTCGGCCGGTTCGGTCACGGTCTACCCCCTTGACCCGGGTACGGCTGCTCGTGACAGCCACGCTACCCAGCGGGGTTACCGCAGGGTAGCCCTCGACCGATGTCGATCAACGACACCCGGCGCTCACGAGTCGGCGGGGATGTCCGTCTCGAGCTGGTCGACGATGGGGTTCAGGAGCTCGTTGAGCTCACGGACCAGCACCGCGACAGCCCGGTGCGCGCTCTGCTCGACCTGCGCGTCCGGGCCTTCCGGGGCCGGCGGCAGGTCGTCGAGCCGGACGGGTGCCTGCACCAGCAGCGAGGCGCGCAGGTGCGGGCTGCGGGTCAGGTCCTGCTCGGACGGGCCGACGTACTGGCCGAACAGCTGGGGCCAGTCGCGCCAGCCGCGGTCCCGGTCCCACTGGCGGCTCCAGGTGAGCTGGGCCGGCCACGGCGACACCAGTGTGACGTCGCAGATCAGGCTGCCGTCCCAGGCGCTGCGCGAGCACGCCGCCGAGACGATCCGGGGGTGCCGGCGGACGTAGCCGGGCTCCAGGCCGGTGGCCAGCCGCCACGCCACCACGGCGAAGGTGACCGGCGCGAAGTCGCCCCACGCCGGGCCGAACTCGTCGATGCGGCTGCGCACCTCGCCGGCATAGCGGCTCGGTCCGCCGGTCGCATGCTCGCGGTCGAACTGCTCGTCGATCCAGAACGCCTGCTGCACGGTCCCCAGCCTACGGGCGGCGGGGTTCAGGCGGGCGCCGAGTGCGCCGCCCAGGTCTCGAACATCGTCGCGTAGCGGCCGCCCGCGGCCAGCAGCTCGTCGTGGCTGCCCGTCTCCACGATGCGGTGCTCGTCCACCACGATGATCCGGTCGGCCCGCATGGCCGTCGACAGCCGGTGCGCCACCAGGATCGCCGTACGCCCGTCCAGCAGGCGGTCCAGCGCCGCCTCGACCCGCAGCTCGCTGCGCAGGTCCAGGCTGGAGGTGGCCTCGTCCAGCACCACCACCCGGGGCTCGGCCAGGAACGCACGGGCCAGGGCCAGCAGCTGGCGCTCACCCGAGGACACCGACTGGCCGCGCTCGTGCAGCGGGGTCGCGAGGCCCTCCGGTGAGCGTTCCACCAGGTCCCGCAGGCCGACCGCGTCGACCGCCGCCCACACCTCGGCGTCGGTCGCGGCCGGGCGGGCGAAGGCGATGTTGTCGCGCAGCGTCCCGGCGAACAGGAACGGCTCCTGCGGGACGACGCCGATCTGCCGGCGCAGCGAGGCCAGGGTGACCTCGCGCAGGTCGTGACCGTCGATCCGGATGCTGCCGGCGGTCGGGTCGTAGAGGCGGGTGACCAGCTTGGCCAGCGTCGACTTGCCCGCGCCGGTCGGGCCCACGCAGGCCACCGTCTCGCCCGGGTGGATCACCAGCTCCACGCCGGCCAGCACCGGGCGGTCCGGGAGGTAGCCGAACGTGACACCGGCGAAGACGATCTCCCCGCGTACCGGTGGGAGCTCTGCCGCCGCCGGATGCTGGACCACCGACGGCCGCGCGCCGAGCAGGGTGTTGATCTTTCCGATCGCCGCCCGGCCCTGCTGGTACTGGGTGTAGAGCTGGACCAGTTGCTGCACCGGCTGGAAGAAGGCGTTCAGGTAGAGCACGAAGGCGGTCAGCTCGCCGATGGTCAGGGCGCCGCGCAGCACCATGCGGCCGCCGATCAGCAGCAGCGCCGCCATCCCGAGCAGGCCGATGACC
This sequence comes from Actinoplanes sp. NPDC048967, assembly GCF_040649415.1. Classification (NCBI taxonomy): domain Bacteria; kingdom Bacillati; phylum Actinomycetota; class Actinomycetes; order Micromonosporales; family Micromonosporaceae; genus Actinoplanes; species Actinoplanes sp. NPDC048967. The sequence goes on along the minus strand of NZ_JBEZFL010000007.1, from coordinate 443,541 downwards.
GACGTGCCGGGGCCGTAGATCGCGTTGATCCGGCCGGTGAAGTCGTTGGCGTCGCGGTAGCCGCCGACCACCTCGCGGTGCGCCACGATGTTGCGGTCCTGCCGGTTGTGCGCGGTGACCACCCGGACGCCGTTGAGGCTCTCCGACAGGTCGGCGAACATCGCGGCGATCGCGTCCCGCTGGCGGTTGTAGCCCCGGTCGGCCGCCCGGCGGAACCACAGCGAGGCGATCAGCAGCGGCGGCACGACCAGCATGAGCGTGATGACGGCCAGCCCGGCGTGGTAGTGGAACAGCACCCCGGTGACCACGACCATGGTGAGCGCCTGGATGACGAACTGGGCGAAGCCGTCGGCCAGCAGGGACTGCAGCGACTCCACGTCGGAGGTCATCCGGGTCATGGTGACGCCGGCCTTCTCCCGGGTGTAGTAGTCCAGCGACATGCGCTGCAGGTGGGCGAAGATCCGGATCCGCAGGTCGCGGGTGGCCGAGGCGGCGAGCCGGCCGCTCTGCCGCATCCGGACCGCGGTGGCCAGGCCGGTGGCCAGCACCGCGGCGACGAAGGCAACCGTGGCACCGACCAGGACGGGCAGGTTCTTCGCCGCGATGCCGTGATCGATCCCGACCTGCACCAGGTACGGCCCGGCCTGCAGCAGCAAAGTCTCGACCAGGATCGCCAGTAGCGCCGCCACCAGCAGGCCGGGCCGTCCGATGACCAGCCGGGGCAGCGTGACCCGGGCACCGCTGTCGGCCACCGGGTCGAACGGCACGCGCGGGTCGCCGTGCTCCGGCTCTTGTGCCTCCAGTTTCGCGACGCCCTCGGCCACGTCGGCCGGGATGCCGGCGAACGGCAGCCCGTTGCCCTTGCGCCCGGCCATCCCCATCGACGGCCGCCCACCACTGCTGAACCCCCCGAAACCACCACCGAACATGCTCATGCCGCCACCGCCGAGGCGAGAACCCGGGCGTACTGCGGCTCGGTCGCCAGCAGCGACTCGTGGGTGCCGTCGGCGACCACCCGGCCGCCCGCCATCAGCACCACCCGGTCGGCCAGGCTGATCGTGGAGAGCCGGTGCGCCACGATGATCGTGGTCCGCCCGCGCATGAGATCGCGCAGCGAGGAGTGGATGCGCTGCTCCACCGTCACGTCGATGGCACTGGTGGCGTCGTCCAGCACGAGGACCGGCGGGTTCACCAGCAGGGCCCGGGCGATGGCGACGCGCTGACGCTGGCCGCCGGAGAGGGTGTAGCCGCGTTCGCCGACCACCGTGTCGTACCCCTCGGGCAGCTCTTGGATGAAGTCGTCCGCCCCGGCCGCCACCGCGGCCGCGACCACGGACTCGCGGTCGGCCCCGGGGCGCCCGTACGCGATGTTGTCGTGCAGCGAGAGCGAGAACAGGAACGGCTCGTCGGGCACGATGCCGACCTGGTCACGCAGCCGGGCCAGCCGCAGGCCGCGCACGTCGTGCCCGTCCACCGTGATCCGGCCGCCGGTCACGTCGTAGAACCGGGCGAGCAGCCGGCCCAAAGTGGACTTGCCGGAGCCGGTGGCCCCGACGACGGCCACCGTCTCCCCGGCCCGGATGCGCAGGTCCAGGCCGTCGAGGGCCAGGGTGCCGTTCGGGTACGCGAACCGCACGCGCTCGAAGCACACATCGCCGCGCAGGTTGACGTCCACCGGCTGGGCCGGGTCCACCACCTCGCTGGGCGTGTCCAGGATCTCGTAGATGCGCGCGGCCGAGGCCGAGGCCCGCTGACCCATCATGATCATCATTCCGAGCATCCGGAACGGCGGCTGGAGCATCAGCACGTACGAGTTGAAGGCCACGATCGTGCCGACCGTGGTCCCGCCGTCGATCACCATGATGCCGCCGACCAGCAGCACCAGGGCCAGCCCCAGCCGGGGCAGGTTGTCCAGCACCGGATTCCACCGGCTGCGGATCCGCGCGTCCTGCAGGTACGCCCAGCGGATCCGGTCCGCGGCCTCGGCCAGCGAGCGCAGCTGCCGCCCCTCGGCGGCGAACGCCTTGACGATCCGCACGCCCTGGATGTTCTCGTCGACGACGGTGGCCAGCCGGGCCAGCCGGGCCTGGATGAGCCAGGACACCGGGAAGATCGCCTTGCGCATGCCGACGCCGAGGAAGCCGATGACCGGCATGGTGGCCATCGCCACGACGGCCAGCGGCACGTTGATCGACAGCATCAGCACGAAGGCGACCACCGCGATCAGGCACTGCACCAGGATCGAGGGGCCGAACGACAGATACATCTGCACGGCGCGGATGTCGGAGCCGGACCGTGACATCAGCTCACCGGACTGGACCCGGTCGAAGAAGCCGAACGGCATCCGGGCCAGGTGCGCGTAGACGATGTTGCGCAGGTCGTATTCCAGCTCGTACGCGGTGCGCAGCAGGTAGAGCCGGGCAGCGTAGTTGATCAGGCCCTGGGTCAGCGCCAGGGCGACGATCCACCAGACGTAGGTGGGCAGGTCGCCGGTGCGCTCGACGATCGCCCGGTCGATGCCGAGCCGGACCAGGTTCGGGATCTGCACCTGCACGACGAGCCCGGCGAACGACAGCACGAGCGAGGTGATCAGCAGCGCGCGGTGCGCCCGGACCAGCGGCAGCGCGCGACGCAGCCACGACTTGCGCTGGTCAGGGTCGATGGCGGCGCGGGGCGCGCGGCGGCTCAACAGTGCGCCGGGGCGATGGCGGAAGGATGGGACACGGCGCCTCCTCCGGGATACTTAGCCAGGCTAAGGATACCCGCGCCGCGGCGCAATGCCGCCCACGCCGGCCGCCTTCGGCTCCACCCCGGGGCACCTGATCCCGGCGGCGGGCGGCCGGACGGTCAGCAGGTAGCGGTCCACCGCCCCGCCCACACAATCGCTGCGGCCGTAGACGGTGTGTCCCCAGCCCTCGTAGGTGAGCAGGGTTGCCTTCGGGCCGAGCTGGGCGGCGACGTGCCGGGCCCAGGCGTACGGCGTGGCCGGGTCGTGCCGCGCGTTGACCAGCAGCACCGGGCCGGTCCTGGCCGGGGACAGCGCCCGCTGCGGGTTGGCCGTGGTGCCGGTACGGCCGAGGCAGCCGTAGACCGAGGTCAGCGCGAGCGGCGAGAACGGCATCTGCGGCGACTTCGCGGCGATCCGGTCGAGGCGGGCACGCAGGTCGGCGTACCCGGCCACGGGCATCGACCAGTCGTCGCAGAACACGGCGTGGAAGTTGTGCTCGCTGACGTCGACCGCGGCCGCCCGGCCCAGCTTGGTGCCCGCGCCGCCGGTCGCCTCCTTGATGAAGACGCCGAGCGAGTGCCACTGCGGGTCGTACATCGAGCTGAACGCGACCCCGACCAGCTCGTGCAGGGTCAGCTTGTACGCCGTGTCGTTCGGGTCCCGCAGCGTGCCGCGCCGCGCCGAGGCGAGCAGCCCGGCCCAGAGCTTGCGGACGTCACGACCGTGTACGGCGCACTCGGTGCTGCGCGCGCACCAGGCCACGAACTCGTCGAACGAGTCCTGGGCGGTGAGCGCCTCGCCGCCCAGGAAGCCGTCGGTGTCGACGGTGTGGTCCATGACGCTGTCCAGCACCATCGCGCGGACCCGCTGCGGGTAACGCTCGGCGTACTGCTGGCCGAGCAGGGTGCCGTACGAGGCACCGTAGAAGCTGATCCGTTCCTGACCCAGCGCGGCCCGTACCGCCTCCAGATCCCGCACCACGCTCAGCGTGTCGACGTTCCCGTAGAGCGGTCCGGTGCGCTGGGCGCAGTCAGCGGCGAGCCGGCGGTTGTAGGCGACGAACGCGTTGTACGCCTTCGCACTATCGATGGCCGGCGGCGGCGCCGCGGTCAGCACCGTCGTCGTGCACACGATCGGATGGCTGCGCGAGATCCCGCGCGGGTCGAAGCCCACGATGTCGAAGCGCCGCCGCAGCTCGGGGCTGAAGAACGTGCTGTCGAGGGCGAAGTCGACACCCGAACCGCCGGGGCCGCCGGGGTTGACCACCAGCGTGCCGATCCGCTGCTTCGGGTCGGCGGCCGGGCGGCGGGCCAGCGCGATCGCCACGGTCGCCCCGTACGGCTGCGCCCAGTCGACCGGCACGTCGAGGGTGGCGCACTGGGCGGTCCTGTCCTCCTCGCAGGGTTGCCACTTCGGCGCTCCCCCGCGCACCGCGTACGCGGGGGCCGCCGCCGTGGTCACCGCGGCCAGGACAGTGAGGAACGCGGCCAGGATCGGCCGTGTCTGTGCTCGCACCGGTTGTCTCTCCGCCCTGCCCGGCAGGCGCGCCGCGCGCCTCCTGTCTAGAGCAAGCGCGCGGCGCGATCTGCGGTTCTGGCGGTTTACCTCCGAAAGAGGATTACCTCTTCAGGTGACGCAGGGCCCGGCGGACCAGGTCCACCCGCTCCGCCTCGGGCAGCCCCTCCAGGCCGAAGCCCAGGTAGACGCTGTCCGTGGTGGTGACGCCCGCGCCGGAGTCGAAGGCGAGCTGGCTGCGCGCCCAGTCGTTGCTGTTGGCACCGGAACCCGGCGGCGGCCCGGCGACGGTCCAGCCGCCGAGGTCCGACTCGAACGAGGTCTGCTGCGCCACCGCGCCGCCGACCTCGACCCGGACGTCGTCCAGGAAGACGCCCAGACCCTGGGTGCCCCAGTCCGACATGTAGGAGATCGACAGCTCGACCTGCTTGCCCGCGTAGGCGCTCAGGTCGGCGTCGAACTGCTTCCAACCGGCGCTGTTGCCGGTGGCCGCGTTCCAGGTGCCGGTGGTGCCGGTCGAGGTGCAGCCCTCGCCCTGGTAGTGGGTCAGGAACGGATGGATCGTCTCGATGCCGGACTGGCAGCTGTCGCCGGTCTCGGTGGTGGTCAGCCCGCCCGCGTCCGGCAGCGTGGTCCAGTCGTCGGTGCCCACCACGTGCGCCTCGACGAACAGGAAGTCCCAGCCCGCCTCGGTGTCGAACGAGGTCTGGAACTTGAGCCGGGCGGCGGTCGCGGCCGTCAGGTCGACGGTCTTGGTGAGCCGCTTGTACGAGACGTCCGCCTGCCCGCTCCACAGGTACCAGTCGCCGTCGTACGGGTCGTACGGCGCGGCCCCCGGCTGCTGCCAGTCCAGCGGGGCCGAGCTGGCGAACTGCGGGAACTGGGACTTCGGCAGGAAGCTCGAGGTGGACAGGAAGGCGGCGGTGTGGTCACCGGCCGGGTGACCGGAGAAGCCCTTGAACGCCCCCTCGGTGCCGACCACCGGGTACGGCTTGCCGTCGGCGTCGGTGCCACCGTCGTCGACGTACGAGTACGCGCCCAGCCAGTACTGCTCGAAGTCGTTGCCCAGCGGCAGACAGGTCGCGTCGTCCGCGGACAGGCACTCCGCCGGACCTTCGGGCTGGTACACGTACGCACCGTTGGCGCCCTGGGCGAAACCGGCGTACTTGCCGCTGAACAGCAGCTTGCCGCCCTCGTTCAGGTAGTCCCGCACGGCCAGCTCGGTCTCCAGGGCCGAGCGGGCCACCGTGCCGGCCGGCTGGCCGGGCGCCCGCGGGATGATGTCGTCGCCGGTCTCCCACAGCACCGCCTTGTAGTGCGAGAGCACACCGAGCGGGTGCGGGGCCTTGCGGCCACGGGCGTCGATGTCGTAGACGTCGGCCGAACGGCCGGCCCGCTTGAGCGCGGCGACGTGCGCCGCGGCGTAGCGGGCGGTGGTGGCGCCGTCGGTGTTGGCCGGCGAGACGCCGGTGACGTCCTCGGCGGCGAGCACCAGCACGTCCCCACCGATCTTGTCAGCGACGGTGTAGGTGAAGCTCGCCGACTTGACCGTCCGGCGGCCGTTGCGGGCGGTGAACCAGACCTGCACCTTGTCCTTGGCGCGGGCCTTGGCGACCGTGCCCCGGCGCTCGGCGAAGTACTTGTCGACGCCGTCGCCGTAGCGCTCGCCACCACGCCACTCGCGGGTGCGGTCGGTGCGCTCACGCCCGCCGTTGACCCGGTAGTGCAGGGTGACGTCGCGCAGGCTGCGCCGGGCCGTGACGGCCACCGGCTGACGCGAGCCGTACGAGGTGTCGAACGCGTCCACGGTCAGGTCGGCGGTGCTGCGCCCGACCGTCGATACCGGGCGGTCCGGCTGCTTGGCCGACTGCGCGACCGAGAGCGCGAACGGCAGGTTCTTCAGGAACTCGTCCTGGATCAGCTTCTCGTCGTCCGGGAAGTTGAAGCCGCTCTCGCAGTCCTCGGCTTTCCACTGGTCGTCCGGGTACAGGTTGGAGATGGTCTCGCAGGTGCTCATCTCCGGGGTGAAACCGAGTGAGCCGTAGCGGACCTGGGCGTGGAAGTCGGTGTCGCCGTTGGTGGTGTAGAGCTCGGCCGAGATGTCCGGGTCGTAGCCGGGCACGGCCGGGTGCGCGTCGTCACCGGCCATCGCGATCTGGATCTGGTCGTCCGGGCTGGGCGTGCTGACCTGCCAGCCGATGCCGTAGAGCAGCAGCTCGGCGGCCGAGTGGTAGTTGACCAGGAACTCGAAGCCGACCCGGCGGAACAGCGCGTCGAGCGCCCTGGTCTCCGGCTCGGAGTTCGGGCCCGGGCCGCGGTAGGTCTCGCTGGCCGGGTCGGGCGACGAGCCCTCGTTGTCGTAACCCCACTTCTCCGCGAAGTTGCGGTTGAGGTCGACGCCGTCGCCCGCGGTGATCTCACCGTCGCCGTTGTTGTCGCGCAGGTTCTTGCGCCACAACCGGTGTCCCTCGGTGAAGGTGAAGTCGTAGCCGTCCGGGTTGGCGACCGGCAGGAACCACAGCTCGGTGGTGTTGACCAGCCTGGTGAGCGCGGGGTCGGTGCCGTAGCCGTCGACCACGTGGTGCATCAGGCGCCGGGTCATCTCGGGGGTGATCCACTCACGCGCGTGCTGCGCGCCGAGGTAGATGGCCGCGGGCCGGCGGCCGTCGGGCACGACCCGCGCGTCCCGGGTCACCTTCACGGCCTGGATGGGTACGCCGCGCACGGTCTTGCCGACCGTGACCAGCTTGGCGATCCGCGGGTTGGCGGCCACCGTCTGGGCCAGCTCCTCGCGGAGGCCGCCGGGGGCGTTGTACTGCCGGAAGACGGTCGGCGCGGCGGCGGCCTGCTGGCGCATGGCCCGGGTCGCGCGCTTCTCGGTCAGCGGGACGCCGGCCTTGATCAGGGCCTCGGCCTGGCGCCGGCCGAGGATGGGCTGAACGGTGACCTTGCCACCGGCGGCGGCGGTCACGGCGCTCTCGTCGTGGTCGATGCCGACCGCGCGGAGGCGTTCGAGTTGTGCGGCGTCCAAGGTGCCGGTGTACACGGCGAGGTCGTCCTCGCGTGGCACGGCGGCGGCGGGCGCGATCCCGGACAGGACCGCGGCGGCCACTGTCAGAAGAGATAACGCGCAGGCGGTAGCCCGGCGGGCTGGGGTCATGGTGTGAGCCTCCATGGGTGGGAAGGTCGTGAGTGGACCCTCCCGGCCATCCGCCGAGGCTGTCAAGGATGTGCATACCTGTATCGGTGAAGAAATGGTAACGGTCCGTACCCGTTCAGGTTTCTCTCAGCCAGGCGAGGCACGGTGGGTGCCATGTCAACCGCCGATCGGTCGAGGATGCGCTGGCAAGTGGCTGTTACCGCTGCTGGCGCGGCCCTGCTGGCCGCTTGCTCCGCCGAGGAACCCGCTGCCGCTCCGGCGCCCCGAGCCAGCGTGCCGGCGGCCACCGCGCCCGCCTCGACCACCCCGTCCACGGACCGCGGCACCCCCGATCTGAGCGCCCCGGAGACCGTGGCGACCGGCCTCGAGGTGCCGTGGGGAATGGCCTTCCTGCCCGACGGCAGCGCGCTGGTCGCCGAGCGGGACAGCGGGCGCGTGCTGCGGGTGCGGGCCGGGGGCGGAAAGCCGCAGCAGGTCTTCACGGTGCCGGGCGTCGCGGCCGACGGCGAGGGCGGGCTGCTCGGCCTGGCGGTCGCCGCCGACTACGCCCGGACCCGGTGGATCTACGCCTACCACACCGCGGCGGACGACAACCGGATCGTACGGTTCAAGCTCGGCGGGGGCGCCCCGGAAGTGATCTTCGACGGGATCACCAAGGCCGGCATCCACAACGGCGGCCGGATCGCCTTCGGCCCGGACAAGATGCTCTACGTGGGCACCGGGGACGCCGGGGACGGCAGCGCCGCGCAGGACGCCGGCGACACCAACGGCAAGATCCTGCGGCTGACCCCGGAGGGCCGGCCCGCGCCGGGCAACCCGAAGGCCGGCTCGCCGGTCTGGAGCCTGGGGCACCGCAACGTGCAGGGCCTCGCCTGGGCGGCGGACGGCACGATGTACGGCATCGAGTTCGGCCAGAACCGCCTCGACGAGGTCAACAAGGTCGAACCCGGCGGCAACTACGGCTGGCCCGAGGTCGAGGGCAAGGGCGGCGACGGGGACTACGTCGACCCGGTCGTCACGTGGAGCACCGATGAGGCCTCCCCGTCCGGGGCGGCGATCGCCGGCGACACCCTGTACGTCGCCGCACTGCGGGGGCAGCGGTTGTGGACCGTGCCGCTGGACGGGGGCGAGCCGAAGGCCGAGCTCTCCGGGCGCTACGGGCGGCTACGAACCGTAGCCGTCGCGCCGGACGGTGCCCTCTGGCTGACCACCTCGAACACGGACGGCCGAGGCGACGTACAGGATGGCGACGACCGGATCCTGCGCTTCCGGGCCCGGTGACAGCCCGGGCCGCGGAGCGCAGGCGTCACGTCCGGTTGTTGGGCGGGAGCAACGGCAAACTGGAGATCGCCAGCGCGTACTGGGCGATCTGCCGGGAGTTCGGCACGACGCCGACACTGCGCAGCTGATCCTGGATGGCCTGAGCAACTTCATCCTCGGACTTGCCGCGATGCGTCTGCATGACCTTGTTGACCGCGTAGTCAACGCGAAGCTGCATCTGCCAGCCGACGGGCCGTTGTCCGGCCCCACCGGCGAAGCTCACTGAGGCGAGGGGTTCCATGACCTGAGTATCGGAAGCAGACCCGGTGGATCGGAAGGTTCGGGGTAGGGGTGCAACCGTCTTGCACCCGGGCCGCACCGACTTCTCCATCAATCGGGCGGCCCGGGTTGCCGTTCAGTTCCCCACAGGCTCCCGCGGGCCCGCGTCGGCGTCCGGTTCCGCCTTCGCCGTGGGCACCTCGGTCGGGCTCAACCGCAGCCAGAGCAGGAAGAGCCCGCCCAGCGCCAGCATCGCCAGACCCATCCACAGGTTGATCCGGACACCCTGCGCCTTGTCGATCTCCGTGCTGTTGTCGAAGATCCCGAGCAGCGTGACGATCACGCCGTAGACCACGAACAACCCGCCGATCACCCGGCGCACGTCGAACAGGCGCGCCGCGGCCGACACCTTCTCCAGATCCTCGCCCTGCGCCAGCTGCTCGTCGTCGGGCCGGTTGGACTCCTGCGACATGTCGACTCCTCTCGTGGCTCGCGCCGGTTACCAGACGGGGATGTAGAGCAGGAAGGCCAGTCCGACGGCGATGGCGCCGAGCAGGACGGGGTTGCGCCACCAGACCTTGTCCCCGGCGATGATCACCTCGCCGGAGGTGGTCGGGCCGCCCAGGCCGTAGACCAGGCCGCGCAGCTCGTTCTCCGGCTTGGACTCGGTGAACAGCGTCACCGCGACGGCGACCACGACAGCCGTGGCGAAGGCCAGGCCCGCGCCCCAGAAGCTCTCCTCCAGGTCGGAGTTGAACTTGACCACGTCGGCCAGGTAGAGCAGGTACAGCGTGAGCGAGGACGCCGTGCCGAGCAGCAGCGACCAGAAGCCGGCCCAGGCGGTCATCCGCTTCCAGAACATGCCCACGATGAAGGTCGCGAACAACGGGGCGTTGAAGAGCGAGAACAGCGTCTGGATGTAGTTCATGATGTTGCTGAAGCCGGCCGCGATGAACGCGGTGCCGATGCCGACGACGATGCCGCCGACCGTGGCGACCCGGCCGATGCGCAGGTAGTAGTCGTCGGAACGGTCCTTGCGGATGTACGTCTGCCAGATGTCGTACGTGAAGACGGTGTTGAACCCGCTCACGTTGGCGGCCATACCGGCCATGAACGAGGCGATCAGACCGGTGACCGCGACCCCGAGCACGCCGTTGGGCAGCAGGTCGCGCATGAGCAACGGGATGGCGTTGTTGTAGACCAGGTCGCCCTCGTCGGCGCCGAGCCCCTTGACCGTGACGATGGCGATCAGGCCGGGGATGACCGTGACCACCGGGATCAGCAGCTTCGGGAAGGCGCCGATGATCGGGGTGCGCCGGGCGGCGCTCATGTCCTTGGCCGAGAGCGCCCGCTGCACCTCGGCGAAGTTGGTCGTCCAGTAGCCGAACGAGAGCACGAAGCCCAGGCCGAAGACGATGCCGATCCAGTTCGCGCCCAGCGGGTTGTCCGAGCCGGCCGTGCCCTGCCAGGTGTGCAGGGCGGCGTCGCCGAGCTTGCTGTCCCGGACCGCGTCGAAGAGGCCGTTGATGCCGCCGACCTTGACCAGGCCGACGATGGTGATCGGGATGAGGCCGGCCAGGATGACGAAGAACTGCAGCACCTCGTTGTAGATCGCCGAGGAGAGCCCGCCGATGCCGATGTAGAGCAGCACGATCGCCGCGCCGATCACGATCGACAGCCAGAGCGGCCAGCCGAGCAGGGCGTCCAGGACCAGGGCGAGGGCGTAGAGGTTGACGCCGGCGATCAGCACCTGGGCGAGCGCGAAGCTCAGCGCGTTGAACAGGTGGGTCGGACGGTTGAAGCGCAGCCGGAGGAACTCGGGGACGCTGCGGACCTTGGACCCGTAGTAGAACGGCATCATCACGATGCCCAGGAAGACCATCGCCGGTACGGCGCCGATCCAGTAGTAGTGCAGGGTCATCAGGCCGTACTGGGCGCCGTTGGCGGCCATGCCGATGATCTCGAGGGCGCCGAGGTTGGCCGAGACGAACGCCAGGCCGGTGACCCAGGCGGGCATCGAGCGGCCGGACAGGAAGAAGTCGGCGCTGGTCTTGATCGCTCTTCGGGCGGCGAAACCCACGCCCAGGACGGTCGCGAAATAGATCGCGAGGATCAGGTAGTCGAATACGTCGAGATCGAGCCGTAGCCCTTCAGCCGCGAGCGTCTCCACGGGCACCTCCTGTGCAGTCCAGGCGGCGATACCCGTCATGAAGATCCTTCACACCTGGTTGTGTCATCCAGGTAAATTGCGCGATCTTCCTTCACCCGGGGGCCGTCATACGATCGAATGGCATGGATGTCCATAGTTGGAGGAAGGACCGCCATGCCCGTTGCCGTACCCCGAGCTCTGCTTGTCGCTCTTGTGGTGCTCGCCGGTCTGCTCAGCGTGCCCGCGCCCGCCTCGGCCGCCCCGCCCTTCATCCGCGGCGGCGAGACCGTGCCCGTCTACGACTACGCCGACGCCATCCGCGAGAGCGTGTGGGTCCAGACCCCCACCGACGCCGACCGGGACGGCGTGCCCGACCGGGTCGCGGTCGACCTGGTCCGCCCGCGCACGGCCGCCGGCGTCAAGGTGCCGATCATCATGGACGCCTCGCCCTACTACGCCTGCTGCGGCCGCGGCAACGAGGGCGAGCTCAAGCAGTACGACGCCCAGGGCGTGATCAGCAAGGCGCCGCTGTTCTACGACAACTACTTCGTGCCCCGCGGGTACGCCTTCGCCGCCGTCGACCTCAGCGGCACCAGCCGCTCGACGGGCTGCGAGGACGTCGGCGGCCCGGCCGAGGTGGCCGGGGCCCGCGCGGCGATCGACTGGCTCAACGGGCGGGCCCGGGGCTTCACCGCCGACGGCACCCCGGTCTCGGCCCGCTCCTGGAGCACCGGCAAGGTCGGCATGATCGGCAAGTCCTGGGACGGCTCGGTGGCCAACGGCGTCGCCGCCACCGGGGTCCGGGGCCTGGAGACCATCGTGCCGATCTCGGCCATCTCCAGCTGGTACGACTACATGCGCTACAACGGCTCCCTGCGCTCCTCGGGCTACCCGAACTACCTGCAGTCCGTGGTCAGCGACCGGCTCACCGAGTGCGCGGCGGTGACCTCCTCGCTGGCCACCGACAGCGCCGACGACACCGGTGACTACAACGCGTTCTGGCGCGCCCGCGACTACCGCCCCGCCGCCGGCCGGGTCCGGGCGAGTGTCTTCGTGGTGCACGGCCTCAACGACCTGAACGTCGCCACGCCGCAGTTCGCCGCCTGGTGGCAGGAGCTGGCCGAGCAGGGCGTACCGCGCAAGATCTGGCTGCACCGCACCGGGCACGTGGACCCGTTCGACGTCCGCCGCGCGGAGTGGGTCGACACGCTGCACCAGTGGTTCGACTACTGGCTGCAGGGCCTGCACAACGGCGTCATGGCCCAGCCGCGGGCGACGATCGAGACCGCACCCGGCGTCTTCACCGCGGCCCGGGACTGGCCGCTGCCCGGCACCCGCGAGGTCAGTGTGCCACTGGGGTCGGCGGTGGCCTCGTACACCGACGAGTCGCTGACCGAGGACGCGGCCGTGGCCTCGCCGTCGGAAGACGTCGCGGGGCGGCTCGCCGTGCTCTACGGGCCGCTGCGCGCGCCGCTGCGCATCTCCGGCTCCCCGTCCCTTCGGTTGCGGATCCGCGTCGACCGGCCGACGACCCAGCTCACCGCCAGGCTGGTCGACTACGGCAGCGCCACCCGGGTGGACTACGGCAGTGGTGAAGGTGTGCGGACCCTGGCCACGGAGTCGTGCTGGGGAGCGTCGACGGCGGCTGACGACGCCTGCTACCGCGACGTCGCCGAGCGGGTGGTGACCACCGACCACGAGGTGCTGACCCGCGGCTGGCTGGACGCGGCTCACCACGTGTCGCTGCGCTTCACCACCCCGCTGCGGGCGGACCGCTGGTACACCGTGACGGTTCCGCTCAGCGCCTACGACGTGACGGTCGCGGCCGGGCACACCCTGGGCCTGGTCCTGACCCAGAGCGACCCGGAATTCACCGAGGCACCGAACACCGGCGCCACCGTACGGGTCGACCTGGCCGCCAGCCGCCTGATCGTGCCGGTCACCGGCCGTGCCGCGCTCACCCCGGCCCCGGGCCACGCGACGGTCAGCACCGCGCCGGTCAACCCGGCGGAACGCCGCGCTCCGGCCGACCGCCGGCAGCTGCCGCAGTAGCCGCGTCCGGGCCTGGCGTCCCGGCCGGGGACGCCAGGCCCGATCGGCAGTAATAATTATTATTCTGGATCTCCGTAATGCGCGTGAAATATGGTCATCCTTCGATGCGAAGGAGATCTGATGCGCCTACGGCGACTGTCCTCCACTGTGCTCGGTGCGGCCCTGGCCGCCACCACATCGGCCGCTCCGGCGGCCGCCGCGGAGCCGCTGTCCTGGTCCGTGAGCGGCCCGGGGGCCGCGGTCAACGCGCGGCTCGCCCTCGACGAGGCCGGCCGGCTCAGCTTCGGGGTCGACCGGGCCGGCACGGCCGTGCTGTCCCCGGCACCGATCGGCCTCGTCACCACCGCCGCCGACCTCAGCGCGGGGCTGAGCTTCGTGAAGCGCGGCAACCGGACGGTCCGCGAGCGGTACACCAGGACCACCGGCAAACAGCTGGCCCGCGACGTCACGCTCACCGAGTCGACGTTCGCCTTCACCGGCGCCGGCGGGGCCCGGCTGGACGTCGTGGTGCGGGTCTCGGCCGAGGGCGCCGCCTACCGGTACGTGCTGCCGACCGGCGGCACGATCACCGGCGAGACGTCGTCGTTCTCGCTGCCGGCCGACGCACCCGCGTGGCTGCTGCCGTACTCCCCCAACTACGAGAACGAACGGGTGCAGACCACCGCGGGCGCCGCCGCCGCCGGTGACTACGGCTTCCCGTCGCTGTTCCGGGTCGGCGGCAACTACGCCCTCATCACCGAGTCCGACGTGGACGGTCGATACTCCGGGGCCCGGCTGGCCCACAGCGCCGGCTCGGGCGCGTACGCGATCAAGCTCGCCGACCCCCGGATCGAGGCGACCGCCCGGCTGGCCACCCCGTGGCGTACGGCGATCGTCGGCGACCTGGCCACCGTCACCGGCTCGATGCTGGTCGACGACCTGGCCCCGCCGGCGAAGCTCACCGACACCTCCTGGGTGCGGCCCGGCACCACCGCCTGGTCCTGGCTCTCCGAGCACAGCAGCCCGGGCGACCCGGCCCGGCAACGGCAGTACGTCGACTTCGCCGCCCGCAACGGCTGGCCCTACGTGCTCATCGACGAGGGCTGGAGCGCCGACTGGGTGCCCGGCGTGGTCCGCTACGCCCGGACCCGCGGCGTCGACGTGCTGCTCTGGTTCCACTGGACCGCGCTGGACACCGCGCAGGAGCGGGACACCATGCTGCCGCTGCTCAAGTCGTGGGGAGTGGCCGGGGTCAAGGTGGACTTCATGGACTCCGACAGCCAGGCCCGCTTCCGCTGGTACGACGACATCCTGGCCGCCACCGCCACCCACAGGCTGATGGTCAACTTCCACGGCGCCACCATCCCGCGCGGGGTGCAGCGCACCTGGCCGCACGTCATGACGCTGGAGGCGATCCGCGGCGCCGAGCAGTTCCGGACCCGGGCCGCCACCAATACGATGTTCCCGTTCACCCGCAACGTGGTCGGCGGCATGGACTACACGCCGGTGACCTGGGTGGTGGCCGACCGGGACACCACCGACGCGCACGAGGTGGCCCTCGCGGTGGTCTACGAGTCCGGCTGGCAGCACCCGGCCGACAAGCCCGAGACGTACGAGTCGCATCCCGAGGCGCTGCGGACACTGAGCCAGCTGCCGACCGTCTGGGACGAGACCAGGCTGCTCGCCGGGGCGCCCGGTCAGGAGGCTGTCATCGCCCGGCGGCACGACGACCGCTGGTACGTCGGCGGCATCTCCGCGGTGGCCGCCAAGACGTTCAGCACTCCGCTCGGATTCCTCGGCAGCGGGCGCTACCTGGCCGAGACACTGCGCGACGGTGACGGCGGGCTGGTGCGGGAGAGCCGGATCGTGCGCCGCGGTGACACGCTCACCGTGCCGGAGCGCACCAACGGCGGGTTCGTCACCGTGCTGTGCGCGTACGCCGGGTCGGCGACCTGCGACCGGCCCGTACGGCGGGTGCCCGCCACCACGCTGACCGTCGACCCGGCGAGCGCGGATGTCCGTCCGGAGGGGACGGTGTCGGTGTCGGCGACGTTCACGCTGCCCGCCGGCGGGCCGATCACGGGGGTGACGCTGGCACCCGTACCGCCGGCGGGCTGGACCGTCTCCGGCGCGGAAGTGCGCGACGCCACCATGCGCGGCGGCGACACCCTGCGCGGCACCTGGCGGCTCACCGCACCGGCCGGCCTCGCCACCGGCTTCACCGATCTGCCGGTCGCGGCCGACTTCACCTTCCCGGCCGATCCGGGCTCGCCCGACGCCCCGGGAAGCCGCCGGCCGGTGCACGTCGAGCAGGCGGTCCGGGTCCTGGTGCCGCCGGCCGACCCGGCCGGCACCCCGGCGGTCAGCGACCTGCCGTTCCTGAGCGAGAGCAACGGGTACGGGCCGGTCGAGCGCGACCGGTCCAACGGGGAGGCCGACCGTGGTGACGGCCGCCCGCTGACCATCCGCGGCACCGTGTACGCCAAGGGGCTCGGCATGCACGCTCCCGGCGAGATCACGGTCTGGCTGGGTGGCGCCTGCACCGGCTTCACCGCGGTGGCCGGCATCGACGACGAGGTGACCCAGTCCGGCTCGGTGGACTTCCAGGTGCTCGGCGACGCGCGGCCGCTGGCCGCGACCGGGATCCGGCGCAGCACCGACCCGGCTGCCGCGCTCAGCGTCGACGTCACCGGCGTGCGGATCCTGACCCTGCGGGCGACCGACGGCGGCGACGGCCGCAACTTCGACCACGCGGACTGGGCCGACGCCCGGCTCAGCTGCGCACCGAGCGCCGGTCGATAAGGGCGGCGAGGCCGTCGAGGATGCGGTCCAGGCCGAAGGTGAACGCCTGGTTCTGGCCGCCCTCGACGGCCGTCTCGCGCATGGCCGCGGTCAGCTGCGGGAAGCGCGCGCCGTGCCGGGTCACGACCTCGCTCATCGCCGCGTTCATCCCGTCCTCGTCGAGCCGGGCGGCGGCCTGCTGGGCCAGCATCCGGGCGTGCCCGGCCAGCACCGCGACGGCGTCCAGCCGTTCCGCCCCGGTGAGCCCGGACCCGCTGCCCAGGGCGGCCAGGGCGCACTCCATCCAGCCGAGCTCACGCGGGCCGAGCGGACGCCGCCCGACCGTGGCGTCGACCGACCACGGGTGCCGCAGGTAGGCGGCGAAGAGCCGCTCCGACCACTGGGTGAGCGCCGCGCGCCAGGAGCCGGCCGACAACTCCGGCGGCTCCCCGATCGCCCGCTCGATCATCAGGGCCACCAGCTCCGCCTTGCCCGGCAGGTAGCGGTAGAGCGACATCTTGGTCTTGCCCAGCTCGGCGGCGACGCGCTGCATGGAGACGGCGGCCAGGCCCTCGGCGTCGGCGACCGCGATGGCGACGTCCGTGATGCCCTCCAGGGTCAGCGCCGGCTTGGGCCCGCGCGTGGGCTGGGCCCGCCCGTCCCACAGGAATTCCACCGACATCGGACAACCCCCTTGCGCTCCGCCGACAACTGTATCTACCGTACACAGAAATAACTGATACCGACGGACACAGTTTGGAGCCACCATGACCCGCACGGTTCTGATCTCGGGCGCGAGCATCGCCGGGCCCGCCCTGGCCTACTGGCTGGGCCGCCACGGCTTCCGGCCGACAATCGTCGAGATCGCCCCGGCCCTGCGTACGGGCGGCAACGCCGTCGACTTCCGCGGCCCGGTCCACCTCGGCCTGCTGGAACGCATGGGTGTGCTGGACGCCCTGCGCGAGGTGCGGACCGGGGGCACCGCGATGCGCTTCGTGGACGCGGACGGGCGGCGCACCATGGAGATGCCGGCCGACTTCGCCGGCGGCGACGTCGAGATCCTGCGCGGTGACCTGTCCCGGATCCTCTGCGCGGCCGGCGAGCACACCGAGTACCTCTTCGGCGACAGCATCACGGCCCTGCACGAGACCCCGGACGGCGTCGAGGTCACCTTCTCATCCGGCCGGCAGCGCACGTTCGACCTGGTCGTCGGGGCCGACGGGGTGCACTCCAACGTCCGCCGGCTGACCTTCGGCCCGGAACGGCAGCACGTCACCCACCTCGGCTACTACGTGGCCGGCTGGCCGATGCCCAACCACCTCGGCCTGGGCCGCGACACCCTGAACTACAACACCCCGGGGCGGCTGGCCTCGATCGGCGGCGACCACCGGGACCCGGACCGGGCCGGCGCGTTCGTCGCGTTCGCGTCGCCCGAGCTGAGCTACGACCGGTACGACCTCGACGCGCAGAAACAGCTGGTGCGCGAGCGCTTCGCCGGCCTCGGCTGGGAGGTGCCACGCATGCTGGCCGCCCTGGACTCCGCCGACGACCTCTACTTCGACCAGATCTGCCGGGTGGACATCGAGCCCTGGTCACGGGGGCGGATCGCCCTGGTCGGCGACGCGGCGTGCGGGGCCACCATCGGCGGCATGGGCAACGGTACGGCGCTGGTGGCGGCGTACACGCTGGCCGGCGAACTGGCCGCGGCGGGCGGCGACCACACGGTGGCCTTCCCGCGTTACGAGGCCCGGATCAGCCGCTTCGCCAAGCGGGCGCAGAAGGGCGGTGCGGGCGCGGGCCGGTTCCTGGCCCCCAGGACGGCGCACGGCCTGGCCATCCGCAACTGGCTGCACAACCGGGCGTGGTTCATGACCCTCACGTACAAGATCGCCGGCGACCGCAGCAGCGGCATCGACCTGCCCGCCTACCCGGAGGCGGAGTCCCGGGCCGGCCGCACGGGCCGGCCCGGAGAACCGCTCAGCGGAGCTTCTCGACCGCCTCGACCGTGAGCTCGTCCAGACCGTCGACGACCAGGCTCGCCAGCGCCAGAGCATCGGCCGCGGGCGGATAGACCCCGTGCGGCACCGCGACGACCGCGAGCCCCGCCGCGGCCGCCGACCGCAGGCCGTTGCTGGAGTCCTCGACCGCCGCGCAGACCTCCGGCGTCAGGCCGAGGCGCTCGACCGCGGCCAGATAGACGTCCGGCGCCGGCTTGCCGCGCGGCACCTCCTCGGTGGACAGCGTCACCTGGAACGTGCCGGTCAGCCCGGCCGTCTCGAGGACCTGGTCGATGAGGATCCGGGCGGACGAGCTGGCCAGGGCGACGGGGAAGCTCGCCGCGAGCCGCCGGACGGCGTCGACCGAACCGGGGATCAGCGGCAGCGCCGACCTGTACCGCTCGGCCATCCGGGCGAGCACGTCCGCCGCGACCTGCTCCGGAGTGCGAGGCACGCCCACCTCGGCGCTCAGGTGCGTGGACCACTCGCCGGTGCTCATCCCCATCATCCGGGTCTGGGTGTCGGCGAGGAACTCCCGCCCGTGCTCGGCGACGTAACCGCGGCGTACCTCCTCCCAGACCTCCTCGGTGTCGATGATGACGCCGTCGAGGTCGAAGACCACCGCCCGCACTGTCACAGCGCCTCGATCGCGGGCATGACCTCGGTGCGCAGCGTCTCGATCTTGCGCAGATCGGAGACGCCGGCGATCATGCCGTGCCCGACCGAGAAACCGAGCCCGGCGTAGCGGGTCAGATCGGCGATGACCTCCCCGACACGTTCGCCCTTCTCGCCCGGGTCGAGGTTGAGCAACACCGTCTTCTCGATGGTGTCGTAGTCGCGGCCCTCGTTGGCGCAGTGCTGCCGCAGCACGTCGAGCTTGTGCTCGATCTCCGGGACGCCGAAGAGATTGCACGAGTCGGCGTACTTGGCGACGAAGCGCAGCGTCTTCTTCTCGCCGCTTCCACCGATCAGGATCGGCGGGTGCGGCTTCGACAGCGGGAGCGGGGAGTTGAGCAGGCGACCGAGCTGGTAGTGCTTGCCGTCGTACGGCGCCTCGTCACCGTGGAACATCCGCAGGCAGATCTGCAGGGCCTCCTCGAGGCGCTCGAAGCGTTCCGCGGTGGGCGGGAAGAACAGGCCCAGGCCGCGGGACTCCTCCTCGTTCCAGGCGGCGCCGATGCCGAGCATGGCCCGGCCCCCGGAGAGCACGTCGAGGGTGGTGACCGCCTTGGCCAGCAGGCCGGGATCGCGGTAGACGACGCCGGTCACCAGGGTGAGCAGCTTGGCGCGGCGGGTGTGCGCGGCCAGGAAGCCGAGCGCGGTGTACGCCTCCAGCATCTCGTGCTCGGGAGTGCCGAAGATCTGCCACAGGTGATCCATGACGCTGATCCGGTCGAAGCCGGCCTCGTCGGCCGCGGTGGCCACGTCGGCCAGCACCGGCCCCAGCCGCGGCGCGCCGTCGGGCCAGGTGAAATCGGCGATGTGCAGACCCAGTCTCACTGAGAAGTTTCCTCTCCACGCTCGGGGTGGCCGGCCGGCCCGGGAGACGGCGGCCCGCCCCGAACCCTATCCCCGCAGCCATCACCGTACGGATTCCCATCGTCCGGAATGCCGGTTATGAGCGGACCGAAATCCCCCCTTTGGTCACTCAGAGCAATGGGTGATCTGTCACGATTCTCCGATACTTAACCGGTAAAGGGGCACCCGAGCTGCACATTCATGACCGTCCGCCGCCGGCCCTCCCGTCACCCCCACGACCAGTTGACGCACGGTAATCGATTGGTAAGTTGTTGCCCGGTCCCCCGATGACCTCCGTACCGCACCCGCCGAGGAGCCACCGCCATGCCTCCCGCGCCGCGACAGCCGGCGAACCACGCCTCGTGGTCGTCGCCAACCGTGACCGTCGTGATCCCCGCCCTCAACGAAGAGCACAACCTGCCGCTGATCCTGGAGAACCTGCCGCCGGTGGACGAGGTCGTCGTCGTCGACGGCCGGTCCCGCGACGACACCGTGGCGGTCGCCCGCGAGGTACGCCCCGACGTGGTCGTGGTCCGCCAGACCCGCTCGGGCAAGGGCAACGCGCTGGTCTGCGGCTTCGCCGCGAGCACCGGCGACATCGTGGTCACGCTCAACGCGGACGGCTCGGCCGACCCGCAGGAGATCCCCCGCTTCGTGGACGCCCTGCTCTCGGGCGCCGAGGCGGCCCACGGCTCGCGGCTGCGCCCGGGCGGCGACCACCGTGACGCCGGCGCCGCCGAACGCTTCGGGCACGCGGTGCTGTGCCGGGTCGTCAACCTCTTCTTCGGCACCCGGTTCACCGACCTCAGTTGCGCCTACAACGCCTACTGGCGCGAGCTGCTGCCGTCCCTGGAGCTGCCGCCCCCCGACGCGCGCGGGCCCAAACGGGGCCGGCCGGCCTGGGGCGAGGGACCGGAGATCGACACCCTGACCACGCTGCGGATGGCGACCCAGGGCCTGCGGGTGGTGGAGGTCGCCACGGTCGGCTATCCGCGCATCCACGGCGACGACCGGCCCCGCCGGGTCCTGCCGGCGGCGCTGCGCGCCCTGCGGACCGCGTGGAGCGAATACGTCCGGCGGTGGCGGATCGGCCGCCGCCCGGCCCCGCAGCGCTACGAGGCTCCCCAGCAGGCACGCCGGGAGGCTCGCTACGAAGCACCTCGGGAGGCTGCGTTCGAGGTGCCGACGGCCCGGCCGGGCCCCTACGCGGATGAGCCGACCGGACGGCACGCAGCCCGGCACTCGGTGCCCCCGCCCGGCCGCGACCGCGACGTTCAGGAACGCGACATCCGGGACCTGCGCGACAGCCGGGAGGGCCGGGGACGCGACAGCCGGCGGCCGGTACGGCGGCGCGGCGGCGAGCCCGGCCGCCCGGACCTCACCGTGATCCAGGGTGAGGGCCGGGACGAGCGCTGGGACGGCCCGGCCCATCTGCGGGCGGTGCCGGGCGAGAACTACCGCGGCTACTGAGCGACGCGGTCGCGCAGCCGGGGCAGGATCTGCTCGCCGTACACCCGCAGGAAGCGGTCCTGGTCCGGGCCCGGCGCGTGGAAGACCAGGTGCTTGAAACCCATGTCCAGGTACTCGGTGACCTTGGCGGCGTGCTCGTCCGGATCCGAGGAGCAGATCCAGCGGCTCACCGTACGGTCCACCGACAGGGCGTCCGCGCGCCGCTGCATCTCGATCGGGTCCTCGACGCCGGTCTTCTCCTCCGGCGACAGCGCCAGCGCGCCCCAGTACTGGGTGTCGTTGCGCGCCCGCTCCAGGTCCGGGTCGAAGGAGACCTTGACCTCGATCATCAGGTCGACGTCGTCGAGTGACCTGTTCGCCTTCTCGGCGCCCTCGCGGACGGCCGGCAGCAGCGTGTCGGTGTAGAGCTCACTGCCCTTGCCGCTGGTGGTGATGAACCCGTCGGCGATGCGCCCGGCCAGCCGGGTCGCGGCCGGGCCGGAGGCGCCGATGTAGATCGGCACCGGCTGCTCCGGCTTGTCGTAGATGGTGGCCAGCTCGGTGCGGTAGAAGGTGCCCTCGAAGGTCACCCGGTCCTCGGTCCAGAGCTGCCGGATCAGGGTGACCGCCTCCTTGAGGCGGGCGAAGCGCTCCTTGCCGTCCGGCCACTGCAGGCCGAGCGGCACCTCGTTGAGCGACTCCCCCGAGCCCACACCGAGGATGACCCGGCCGGGCGCCAGGCAGCCGAGGGTGGCGAACGCCTGGGCGACCACCGCCGGGTGGTAGCGGAACGTCGGGGTGAGCACGCTGGTGCCGAGCAGGACCCGCTCGGTGCTGGTGGCCAGCGCGCCGAGCCAGGGCAGCGCGGCGGGGGCGTGCCCGCCGTCGTGCCGCCACGGCTGCAGGTGGTCGCTGACGAACACCGAGTCGAAACCCTGCTGCTCGGCCTGGATGCCGTAGCGGAGCAGCTCGCGCGGGGCGAACTGCTCCGCCGATGCCTTGTAGCCGAACCGAATCATGATCCGACCCTATCCCGCGGTGCTACCCGGCGGCCTTGTACGCCTTGCCCGCCTCGGTCGGGGTGGAGGCGTCCTTGTAGAGACCGAAGTCGACGCTGTCGCCCACCGCGGGCAGCCCGAACCACGCGTACCGCTCGACGAAGGAACGCTTCTCCATGCCGGTCGTGGTGCCCTTGATGAAGGCCGCCTCCTGGGCGCCCGTGGGGTACTTCGGGGAGCCGGTGAAGTTCATCAGGCCGTACTCGGTGACCCAGACCGGCAGGTCGTAGCGGGCGTGGACCGCGTCGACGTAACCGAGGAACTGCCCGACCGCGGCGTCGCTGAAGTCCGAGCCGTACCAGTGCACCGTGATGAAGTCTACGCGCAGATTTTTTTCCTTCGCGCCCTTCATGAACCGGTCCAGCCAGCCGCCGGCGGTGTCGCCGCCGTAGGCCACGGCCGGGCTGCCCAGCCGCAGGCCGGTCTCCTGGAGCTTCGGCCAGGCGGCGAGAGCGTCCTCGACGCTCATGTTCGCCTGCCCGCCCATGTCCGGCTCGTTGAAGCCGAGCAGCACGTCACCCTCGCGCTTCGCCTTGGCCAGGGTCCCGGCCGTCACGTTGGCCTTGCCCCAGATCATCGGCACGAACTCGACGTCGGCCGGCCCCGGCATGGAGTCGTTGTCGGGTGACCAGTTGTAGTACCAGCCCGCGCCGACATCGTCGAGCGCGCCCTTGATCCCGTCGAACTGCCAGGTGCCGACGCCCTTCTTGGCCGAGGTCGCGGTGGCCGGCACCGGCGCGACGGGCGCCTTGGTCTTCTTCTTCGTCGGCGACGGCCGGGCCGACGGCGACACCGAGGTGGCGCTGGGCGTGGGCGCGGCCGGCAGGGACAGCCGCGGCGTGGGCGCTGCGGTGGAGATCACAGCCGCGTTCGCGACCGGCTTGTCAGCGTTGGAGTACACCACCACAGCCGCACCGCCACCGGCCACCGTGCCGGTCGCCAGCATCGCGGTGAGCACCCGCCGGCCGACGCCGACGCTGCCCTTCACGGCGATCTTGGCGGCCAGCGCCTTGCCCGAGACCACGTGCGCGACGTGCGAACCGGCCTGCGCGCCACCGAAGGCGGACAGGGCGCCGCCGCTGAGCGTGTGCGGCAGCGGCACCAGGGCCATGCCGACCAGCAGCCGTTCCGCCGCCACCAGACCCGACCAGGCCGGTGAGCACTGCCGGCAGTCACGGGTGTGCCGGGCGATGCGCTTGCGCCACAGGGCTCCGGGCCGGCCGTCCCACTCGGCGGTGACCAGCGCCAGATCGGCGCACGGCGGATTGGCGGCCAGCGCGCGCACGACGACGCGGGCCGTCTCCAGCTGGCCCTTCATCCGCTGGATCCGTACCGCCGCGTGCTGGCGGGTCACCTCGGTCGCGGCGACGATCTCGTCCCGGGTCAGCTCGCCGGAGGCCTCCAGCCACCACAGCGAGAGCAGCTCCCGGTTGTCCTCGTCGAGCCAGCGGGTGGCCTCGGCGGTCTCCCGGCGCTGACCGGCCAGCTCCAGCCGGGTGATCGCCAGGTCGGTGAAATCGGCTCCCGGGTCGCGGACGTCGTCGGGCAGCAGGGTGTCCGGCGCCGACCGGCGCACCCGGTAGCGCTCCCGCACCTGACGCACCGTGATGGCCACCAGCCAGGACCGGAACGCCTCGGGTTCGCGCAGGTCACCGAGGTTGCGCAGGACGCGCAGCATGGTGTCCTGCACGACGTCGTCGACGTCCGCGTGCCCGTCCAGGGCCCGGCCGACGATCGTGTAGACCAGCGGCAGGTACCCGGCGACGAGGCGGTCGACCGCGGCCGGGTCGCCGGCGCGGGCGGCGACCACCGTCGCGGTGTCCGGTTGAAACGCCATCAGAGTCCTGACCTCTCCCGTGGAGCCTCGATCATTGCGCGCGGCGGCCGTTTCGCCGACCACGGGAAGGGAGACCGCCCGAACGGCCTGCGATAACAAGAACTTCGGACGGCCGGTTCCGGACCGGCGGGAAGCCGGATCGCCGGTACCGGGATTAGCCCGGCCGTCCGGCGGGAACATCACTGTCAGCGGACCGGGCAGGTGCCGGGTCGACAACGGGGGGAGGAGTCGCATGCGTATCTCGGTACGGCTCAACCTGCCGCGCGAGGTCGACAGCGTGCCCGCGGTGCGCCGGCTGCTGCGGTGTGCCCTGTCGGCGTTCCAGGTCGACCGCCAGGACGGCGACGACCTGGAGCTGGCCCTGACCGAGGCGTGCGCCAACGTGGTCAAGCACGCCACCGGCGCGGACGGCATCGAGGTCCGCCTGGACGTGGCCGAGGACCGCTGCGCGATCGACGTCGCCGACAACGGCGCCGGCTTCGACGCGAACGCGGTCGATGAACCCGGTCCGAACAGCGAGCGCGGCCGGGGACTGTTCCTCATCAAGGCCCTGAGCGACAACGTCCGGATGCAGTCGACCCCGCGCCGCGGCAGCCTCATCCACTTCGAGAAGTCCTTCGCGCTGGCCGGCGGTGCGGGCGCGCACTGAGCGACCCGCCGTTCCGCCGTACCTTCCCGCCGTACCCCTTGATCCGCCGTACCCCTTGATCCGCCGTACCCGCTGATGGGCCGGGCCCACTGCCCGCCGCCGGGCCGCTTCGCCGTGCCCCTATCATCCTTGCCGTACAGCAAATATTGCTGTCCGATGCGTTCCCGCGCCCCGAGGAGAAGAGGTCAACCCTTGTCCGACCGTCCGACGCTGGTCGGAGCGCTGCTGCGCGCGGCGCCGCCCGACCGGCTTCCCGAGGTCGTGGCGGACCACCTGCGCCGGCACTACGCGGCCGGCCGGGTCGAGGTGCTGCTCGGCGACCTGACCCTGACCGGCCTGTGGCCGCTGCTCGAGGTCGGCGGACCGCCCGGCAACGCCCTGGCCGTGCGCTGTTTCGGCAGCCAGCGGCCGCTGGTCGACATCGCCACGGACGGCAACCGCGCCTACCTGCCGCTGACCGTGTGGGGCGAACGCCTCGGCGTACTCGCCGTGCAGACCACCCTGCCCTCGGGCGCCGGGCTGACCAGCGACCTGTCGGCGGTCGCCGACGAGCTCGCCGTCGCCCTGCGGGCCGCCGACGCGGTCACCGACCGCTACCGCCGGGTGATCCGCCGGGAACGCCTCACCATGGCGGCCGAGCTGCAATGGGAACTGCTGCCGGGACGCTCGCTGGGCGACGAGCGCTTCCTGGTCGCCGGGCAGCTGGAACCCGCGTACGCGGTCTTCGGCGACCACTTCGACTGGACCCTGGCCGACGACCGGCTCACCATCACCGTGCTCAACGGCGCCGGCGACGGCCTCGACGCCGCGGTGCTCACCACCGTCGCGGTCAACGCCATGCGCAACGCCCGCCGCTCCGGCGCCGACATCGTCGAGCAGGCCGAACTGGCCGGCGACGCCATCCACGCCCGGTACGGCGGCGCCGCCCACGCCGCCACTCTGCTCCTGGAGATCGACCTGATCGGCGGCCACGTGGCCGCGGTCGACGCGGGCTCCCCCCGGGCCGTCGTCGCCCGCGAGCGGGACATCCAGCCGGTGATCCTGGAGCAGCAGCTGCCCCTGGGCATGTTCGGCGAGACCCGGTACGAGATCCAGCGGTTCCGGCTCGAACCGGCCGACCGGCTGCTCGTGGTCAGCGACGGGGTGCACGCCGCCACGCCGGGCGGGCGGGCCCCGTACGGGGAGAGCGCCCTGCTGACCGCGCTGCGCCGGACGCGCCTGCAGCCCGCCACCGAGGCAGTGGGTACGGTTATGCGGGGCCTGCGCGAATATCACGCGGGCGCCGATCCGGACGACGACGCGGTCACCGTCTGCCTCGACTGGCGGCGATGACCGACGTGGTCCAGGCTGGGAGAGGCCATGACCTGGTAGGCCCCGATGCCCCGACTTTGAGCAAACAGAGGACCGGCATGGATCGCGTCACGGACGTCGCAGCGGCGATGGAGTCGACGGTGGAGTCGCTGCTGGGTGTCCTGGAGAGCGCCCGGCTCGCGCAGTCGCCCGCCGTACCCCCGGCGCAGCTGCGCGTACTCACGATCATCTCGCGGGGGCCGCACACGAACATGAGCCGCCTCGCCGAGGCCCTCGACGTGGTGCCGTCCTCGGCCAGCCGGCTGTGCGACCGGCTGGAGGCCACCGGCCTGCTGCGCCGGGTGCCGGATCCCCGCGACCGCCGCGAGGTCCGGCTGCTGCTCACCCCGACAGCCCAGCGCCTGTTGGAGGACCTGCGCGAACGCCGCCGGTCCGCGCTGGCCGAGGTGCTCGAACGGATGAGCCCGACCAGCCGGCAGGAGCTGGTCCGGGCGATGGCGGCGTTCGACGCGGCCGCCGGCCCGGCCACGGCGACGGGCGACGAGGACGGCCTGCGCTCGGCGTGAGGTAGCGTCCTCGCGTGCGTATCGGCATCGTGATCCTTCCCGACGAACGCTGGTCCGTGGCCGGGCGGCGCTGGCGCCTGGCCGAGGAGTACGGCTTCGACCACGCCTGGACCTACGACCACCTGGGCTGGCGCGACCTCGTCGACGGCCCCTGGTTCGACGCCGTGCCGACCCTGACGGCGGCGGCGATGGTGACCCGCCGGATCCGCCTCGGCACCTTCGTGGCGTCGCCGAACTTCCGCCACCCGGTGCACTTCACCCGCGAGATCACCGCCCTGGACGACATCTCCCAGGGCCGGCTGCTGCTCGGCGTGGGCGCGGGCGGCACCGGCTTCGACTCGGCGGTGCTGGGCGCGGCCGAGCTGAGCCCGAAGGAACGGGTGGACCGCTTCGCCGAGTTCCTCGAGCTGCTCACCCGGCTGCTGGACAACGACAAGGCCGACTTCACGGGTACGTACTACCGCGCGGTGGACGCCCGCAGCACCCCCGGCCCCGTCCAGCAGCCGCGCCCGCCGCTCGTGGTGGCGGCGAACGGCCCCCGCGCCCTGCGCCTGGCCGCCCGGTACGGCGACGGCTGGGTGACGACCGGAGCGCAGGCGGTGGATGACGAGGCGGCGTGGTGGCGGTCGGTGGCCGAGGTCAGCGCCAAGTTCACCGACGCGGCAGGCGACCGGAAGCTGGACAGGTATCTCAACCTCGATTCGTCGCCGGTGCTGTCGCTGAGCAGCGTCGAAGCGTTCACGGACGCGGTGGGGCGGGCGGCGGAGCTGGGCTTCACCGATGTGCTCACGCACTGGCCCCGCAAGTCGAGCTGGTACGCCGGCGACGAACGCATCCTGGAAGCGGTGGCGCCGATGCTGCCGAAACTCCGTACCGCCTGAACCGGACCCACCGCAATCTTTCCGGCCCCGGCTGTCCCGGGGCGGCTATTCGCCTTACTGTCACCAGTCGCGTACGCAATGCCACCGTTAGGGATCACTCGCCGGGCGGCCATTGGGCAGTGATGCCTATGACTTTAAGGCCAGTACTCGTGGGTGGGCCCGCTCTTTGACCGCGCCCGCCTTTAGCGAGGCGGGACAGGCCCGCACCCTTGCCTTGCGGCAAACGTGCCGTCCGGACCAGACGATTCCCGATGCGCGCGTCGATAGCCGGCGGGCAGTTTCGACGATGTCGCGGCCGGGATCACGGCACCGCCGTTACCGGAGACGCGGCGGCCCGTTACCGGATGGTCGACCGGCCGGTCGGCATCGGTCGGCATCGCTGCGGCGGCGGCCGCGAGGCCCATTCCGCGCGCCGGCCGGCCGGGATCCACCGGAGTCGGGTCCGGCTCAGGTGAACGCCGTTTCCGCGCGGACGGGCCATTCCGGAGGTGGTAGCTGCCGGTGATCGCGACGACCGTGAGGCCATTGACCGGCGCCTTTGCTGGTGCGACCAGGCTATCCACCTGGCCGGGAGCAGAGCTTTTCACCGGGCCGCGGACTCAGGTTCCATCGGGTCATGGGCCGGGCTTTTCGCAGGGCCTCGTGCCGGGCTGCCGGAGCGGGCTCTCCACGAGGCCGCCGACCGGGCTTCCCGGCGGGCCGGAGTTCCGATCGGGCAGCCCATCGAGACTTCCGGCCAGTCCGCGGGCGGGTCCCCAGGCCATCGGGCTGCGGCTCCCCACCAGACCAGCCACAGGACCCTCCCACCAGGCCTCGGCCGGCCTCCTCACCAGACCACCGGAGTTCCGATCGGGCAGCCCGTCAAGACTTCCGGCCAGTCCGCGGCGGGTCCCCGAAGTCCGCCGGCTGCGGCTTCCCACCGGACCCGCCGCAAGACTCTCCACCAGGCCGCGGCCTGGCTCCCCACCAGACCACCGGAGTTCCGATCGGGCAGCCCGTCAACACTTCCGACCAGTCCGCGGGCGGCTCCCCGCAGGCCATCGGCTGCGGCTTCCCACCGGACCCGCCGCAAGACTCTCCACCAGGCCGCGGCCTGGCTCCCAACCAGGCCACCAGCCGGCCTCCCAACCAGGCCCCAGCCGGGCTCTTAACCAGGCCCCAGCCGGGCTCTCAACCAGGCCATCAGCCGGTCTCCCCGCCAGACCACCGACCGGCCTCTCAGCCGGGCCACCGGCCCGGCCACCGGGCCTTCGATCAGGCGGCGTCCTGGCTCTCGAGCAGACCACCGGCCGGACTTTCCCACCGGGCCGACGGCCAGGAACTGCCGTCAGGTCACTGAGCCTGGCCTTCCGCCGAACCGCAGCCCGGTGGCATCAGGCCGCCCAGCACAGTTCCTGACGGCCGCGTGCCTCGGCGCGATGCCGGTCGGCCGTCGCGCAACGCTGAATGCATCCGTGCGGCTGCCGGCGCTACCGGACGCGGCCGCTCATTGCCGTACCTGGACATGCGCCGGGGCCGGACGCAGACGCGTCCGGCCCCGGCAACCACAAGGGATCAGCGGCCGTGGGCCGCCCGATAGGCATTGCTGACACTCTGCGGGATGCGGCCCCGCTCGGAGATCTGGTGGCCGTTCTCGGCCGCCCACTCGCGAATCAGCCTGTTCTCGTCGCGGCTGCCCGCCGTGCGGCCCGTGCCACTCGACGGCCGTCCCGCGGCGCGGCCGGAACCGCCCCGGCCGATGCGCGTGCCCGCCTCGATGAACGGGTCCAGCGCCTTGCGCAACTTGCCGGCATTGGCCTCGGAAAGGTCGATGGTGTAGCTCGTGCCGTCGAGGCTGAACTCCACCGTCCGATCGGCCGGCTTTCCGTCCAGGTCGTCGATGAGGGTCGTGATTACCTGCCGCGCCATAACGACTCCTGACGTAATCCGAAGAACGCGCCCAGTCTCGCCTGTGACGCACTCCGCGCGCAACTGTTCGCCTGAATTTCACAGAATAACGGAGACCTCGGGCAATTATCGCCCCGGTCGCCTTCACTAATGCGACCGCGCTATTCCGTGGAATCGTGGCGGGCGGCGCGGTTAGCTGTGCCCGGGTGGAAAACCCGGGTGGCTGGGGCCGCACGGATGCCGTTAGGGTCGTCGCCATGGACGCCGACGACCGTGCCGCCTGGGAAGAGCAGCGCCGGCAGGCGGTCGCCGGGCACGGCGCCGCGCTGGAGGCCGGCCGGGCCGCCGAGGCGGAGCAGGCCGGCAAGCTGCTGGCCGACTTCGTGCGCCGGGCCACCGAACGCGGCGTGCCGCCCGTCGTGCTGCGGGCCCGCGCCTTCGACGGCCACGCGACCTACCGCACCCGCCTGCGCGGCTGGTACCTGAAGGCGAACCGCTCGGTGGCCGTCGGCGAGGACGGCCAGTACTACGTCCTGTCCGTCCCCTCCTCACTGCGCGCCCACTTCACCGGCGCCGACGTGTCCCCCAGCCCGGCCCGGCTGATCGTCGGCGCGGGCGGCGGCGACGGTGAGACCATGCCGCTGGAGCGTCTGCTCCAGCGCCGACTCGACGCGGGAGCCGTGTGGCCGTGAGGCTCATCCCCACCCCTGCCCCGGCCCGGCGACGGATCATGGCGGCTCTGACCGCGGCCCTCGCCACCGCGGCCCTGACCGGCCCGGCCCACGCGGCACAGCCCCCGACCCGAGCC
The DNA here is from genome assembly GCF_040649415.1 of Actinoplanes sp. NPDC048967. Classification (NCBI taxonomy): domain Bacteria; kingdom Bacillati; phylum Actinomycetota; class Actinomycetes; order Micromonosporales; family Micromonosporaceae; genus Actinoplanes; species Actinoplanes sp. NPDC048967. The sequence goes on along the minus strand of NZ_JBEZFL010000007.1, from coordinate 413,677 downwards.
GGCGCGGGCATCGCCCAAGCCGGCGCGTCCCAAACCGGCACCGCCCAAGCCAGCACCGCCCAAGCCAGCACCGTCCAAGCCGGCGCGGCAGGGGCAGGGGCAGGGCACGCGGCGGAGGCCCGGGCCGCCCAAACCGAAGCCCAAGCCCAGACCCAGACCCGGGCCCGGGCCCAGGCAGCGCCCGTGCCGTGCCCGCGTCCCAAGGTCAAGCCGCCCAAGGGCCGCCCGGCCCGCCCCATCCCGCCCAAGGACGACCCCGTCCTGCGCGCGGTCGGCGGCGACGCCCTGGCCACCGACGGCCTGATCATCCCGCGCGGCGCCCCGAGTCCGCCCGCCCTCACCGCGACCAGCTGGCTGGTCGCGGATCTGGATACCGGCGAGGTTCTCGGCGGCTGCGGCCCCCACGTGTACGGCACCCCCGCCAGCGTCCAGAAGTTGCTGCTCGTGGCCACCGTCATCGACAAGCTCGACCCCGAGCAGGTCGCCACCATCACCGACGGGGATCTGGCCATCGAGCCGTACAGCTCGGCTGTCGGGTTGCTCAAGGGCGGCAAGTATCCGGTCAGCACGTTGTGGCTCGGGCTGCTGCTCAACTCCGGCAATGACGCGGCGAACACGCTGGCCCGGCTCGGTGGTGGCCGGGGTGGCCTGCCCGCCACCGTCGCCGCCATGAACGCCGAGGCGAAGCGGCTCGGCGCCTATCAGACGCATGCCGTCACGCCGTCCGGGCTGGACGGGCCGGGGCAGTTCACCAGCGCGTACGACCTGGCGCTGATCGCCCGGCAGTGTTTCGCCAAGCCGGACTTCCGCAAGTACGCGCTGACCGAGCGGGCGCAGATCCCGGCGCAGAAGAAGCTGAAGAAGGGCGGCTTCCAGATCCAGAACGAGAACAAGCTGATCTACAACTATCCGGGGGCGCTCGGCGGCAAGACCGGCTTCACCAAGCTGGCCCGGCACAGCTATGTCGGCGGCGCCGAGCGGAACGGCCGTCGGCTGGTCGCCACCGTGCTGGGGGCCGAGGCGGCTCCGCTGCGCGGCTGGCAGCAGGGGGCCGCGCTGCTGGACTGGGGCTTTTCGCTGCCCAAGGACGCGTCGGTGGGCAAGCTGGTCGAGCCGGACAGCCCGGATGCCCACGGTACGGCCACCGACGCGAGCGCCGCCCCGGCCCCGGCGGCGAAGGACGAGCGGCCCGCCGCCACCGCGGTGCGCGCCTCCACGAACAGGGGCTTGTCGCTCGGGCTGGCCGCCGCGATCGCCGTCGTGCTGGCCGGCGCGCCGCTGCTCCTGCTGCTCACCCAGCGTCGCCGCCGGCGGCTGCGACGTCGCACCGCGGTGCCCCGCTAACCGGAGCCCGGGGCCCGGCCGCAACCGCGGGCGCCCCGCCAGCCCGAGCCGAGGGCACCGCCGGCCGCAACCGCGAGCGCCCCGCCAGCCGGGGCTCAAGGTGCCCCGCCGGCCGGGGCTCAAGGTGCCCCGCCGGCCGGGGCTCAGGTAGCCAGCAGGCCGAAGACCCAGATCACCGCGATGCCCAGCGCCGCGGCGAACTCCACCAGCAGCGACAGGCCGACCGCGCCCAGCGCCTGCCGGGTCGACGGCCACGCCTGGCCCGCGCCCAGCCGCAGGCGCTCGGCCACCCACAGACCGCCGACGAAGCCGAGCACCAGGCCCACCACCGGCACCACGAAGAAGCCGACGATCCCCAGCACGCCGGCGATCAGCAGCGACGACGTGGGTACGCCGGTGCTCTTGAGCCGCTTGCCGGGCCACAGGTATTTCACCACCGTGCCGCCCACCGCCACCACCGTGGCCAGGGCGAACACCACCCAGCGGCCGCCGTCCGCGTCGCCCAGGATCGCCCAGAGCAGCACCGCCGCCCAGCACAGCAGCAGGCCGGGCAGGACCGGGATCACCACGCCCAGCACGCCGGCCAGCATGGCCACGCCGGCGATCAGGTTGACGGTCGTGCCGGAGTCGGTGAGATCCATGCCGACCAGCGTGCCGTAGTCACGCCACAACCCTCAAGCCGTGCCGCCCGTGGCCGATGGACACTCAGCGCCGCCGAACCCCCGCGATGGTGCACCGAGAACCACGGAGGCCGGAATGACCCGCAGCGTGCTGGCGGTCGGTACGCACCCCGGCGACATCGAGTTCGGGTGTGCCGGAACCCTCGCCGCCCACCGCGCCGCCGGTGACTCGGTCACCATGCTCGTGCTCACCTGCGACGGGCCCGACACCGTACGCAGCCGGCAGGCCGAAGCCGCCGCCCGCGAGCTCGACTGTCTGCTGGTCTGGGGCCCGCAGGCCGCCGAGCGCCGTTCCGGGGACCGCCGGGGGCACACCCGCGGGAGCAACGACCGCCGGTCGCGCCACCAGCGGCCCGGCGAGACGTGGCCCGGGCTGATCTCGTCCGCCGCGATGACGGTGGCCGCCATCGAGAACGTGCTGACCGGTGTCGACGCCGACGTGGTCTACGTGCACGCCCCCGAGGACGCCAACGCCGAGCACCGCGCCGCCGCCGTGGCCACGCTGTCCGCCGCCCGGCACAGCAGCCGGATCCTGCACTACGCCGGCGAGTCGACCCTGCGGTTCGCCCCCGCGCTGTTCGTCGACATCTCGCCGTTCCTGGACCGCAAGCTCGCCGCGCTGGCCGAGGCCCCGGTGCCGGTGGATCCGGAGCTGCCGACCGGCACCGCCCGGCACTTCGGCGCGCAGGCCCGCGTCCGGTACGCCGAAGCGTTCGCCCCGGCCCGCTTCGTCTGGGATCTCGCGACCGTACGAGTGCCCGCCCGGGCCGCCTGAGAGCCGGATCCGAAGCAACCGGTCGGCAACTGAGCGCAACCAGAACATGTACCCGGCGTCACTCAAAGTTTCTCCTTGTCAGCCGGTGCCCACCGCCGCGGGCCACCGACAACACACGGGGGATTCACATGACCAGCACCATGACGACCGCTGCCGACCTCGCCGCCGACACCGCGACCGCCGTGCCGGCCCTGTCCGCCGCCGAGCAGGAGGAACTGATCCGCACCAACATGCCGCTGGTCGGCCACCTGGTGCGCGACATGCTCAGCCGGATCCCGAACCACATCCACCGTGACGATCTCACCAGTGCCGGCCTGCACGCCCTGGTGACCGCCGCCCGCGGCTGGGACCCGACCCGCGGCATCCCGTTCAACCGCTTCGCCACCACCCGCATCCGCGGCGCCATCCTCGACGAGCTGCGCTCGCTGGACTGGGCGACCCGCTCGGTGCGGACCAAGGCGCGGGCGACCGACACCACGCGGCAGAGCCTGACCACCACGCTGGGCCGGACGCCGACGACCGAGGAGCTGGCGCAGGCGCTCGGCACCACCACCACGGACCTGCACCAGACGGACAACGACGTGCAGCGCGCCACCGTGCTGTCGCTGCAGGGCTTCACCACCAGCAGCCCCGACGACCTGGTCACCGAGCGCACCCCGGGCCCGGAGGACATGCTGATCCGCCGCGAGCAGATCGGTTACCTGCACCACGCGATCGAGTCGCTGCCGGAGCGCCTGCAGACCGTCATCACCGAGTACTTCCTCAAGGAGCGGCCGATGGCCGACATCGCCGCCGACCTGGGAGTCACCGAGAGCCGGATCAGCCAGCTGCGCGCCGAGGCGCTGTCGCTGCTCAAGGACGGCCTCAACACCCACCTCGACCCGGAGCTGGCGCCGGCGGTGGAGAACCCGGACAGCATCATCGCCCGCCGCCGGGCCGGCTACTACGCCACCATCGCCGGCAACACCAGCCTGCACTCGCGTCTCGCGCTGACCAACGCCCACGGCTTCACGCCGCTGGCCCACGGCGCGGCCGCCTGATCCACGACGACGAGCGGGGCCGGTGCGTACGCGCACCGGCCCCGCCCCGCGTTCCCGCTCAGCTCAGCGCGTCGAGCACCTTGGGCAGCTCGGCCGTGTGCAGCACCCCGAGCCGCCGGGTCGCCCGCGTCACCGCGACGTAGAGGTCGCTGAGGCCGCGCGGGCTCTCCGCGATGATCTCGTCCGGCTGGACCACGATCACGCTGTCGAACTCGAGACCCTTGGCCTGCCGGACCGTCATCAGCACGATGTGGTTGAGCAGGTCGGGCTGCTCCCCCACGGCCGCCTCCGGGATGGCGGCGGTGAGCTCGCGACCCAGCGACTCCTCCAGCCCGGCCGGCACCAGGACACCCACGCGCCCCTCGGCGGCGGCGGCGGCTTCCCGGCGTACCGCTGTGATCAGCTCGGTCGCCAGCTCGGCGGGCCGCACCCGGGCCGCCCACGGCTCCTCGCCGGCGGTCCGCACCGAGCGCGGCGGCTGCAGCGACGGGTCGACCGCGGCGAGCACGTCCGCGGCGACCGTCATCACCTCGGCCGGGGTGCGGTAGTTGACGGTCAGCTCGGCCAGCCGCCAGCGCTGGGCCACGTACGGCTCGAAGACCTGCTCCCAGGTCGTCGTCCCGGCCAGCTCGCCGGTCTGCGCGACGTCGCCGACCACGGTCATCGACCGGCTCGGGCAGCGGCGCATGAGCAGCCGCCAGGCCATCGGCGACAACTCCTGCGCCTCGTCGACGATCACATGCCCGAACACCCAGGTGCGGTCCGCAGCCGCCCGCTCGGCGGCGGTACGCGTGTCGATCACCTCGTGCCGCTCGACGAAGGCGCTGGCGTCGACGACGTCGATGGCGGACAGGATCTCCTCCTCCTGGTCCTCGAAGTCCAGCGACCGCGAGCCCTCGACGATCTCCAGCACGCCCTCCGCGTACTCGATCGCCTGCTCGCGCTCGCGGGCCACCGCCCGGGCCCGCAGGGTGTCGTCCACCCCCAGCAGCTCGGCCAGCTCGTCCAGCAGCGGCACGTCGGCCGGCGCCCAGCCGGCCCGGCGCTCGCGCAGCAGCAGCGCCCGCTCCTCGTCGCTGAGCTCCGGCGTGGCCGAGGCGAGCCGGTCCGGATCGCTGAGCAGGTCGCGCAGCACCTGCCGCGGGGTCAGGATCGGCCACAGCTCGAAGAGCGCGGCCTGGACGTCCTCGTCCTCGCGCAGCTCGCGCCGGGTCTCGGCCAGGTCGGCCTCCTCCAGCAGGTTGTCGCCGCCGAGCGGGTCGGCGCCGATCCGCTCGGCGATCTGCAGCGACAGGGTGTGGATGACCGCGGTCACGAAGATCGACCGGGCGAGGTTGTGCGGACGCCCGGAACGCCGGGCCTCGGCCCGCGCGTCCTCGCAGACGGCCCGCTCGATGCGCAGCGGGAAGCCGTCGTGGTCGACCTCCACGTAGTCGTCCGGCACGGTCTGCCGGTCGGCCACCGCGGCGGCGAGCACGTCGAGCATGTCGACCCGGCCCTTGAGCGCGGCGGCGGCCGGCGCCTCGGTGGCCCGGGCGGTCACGCCGGGGAACATGTCGCCGAGGGTGGCGAGCAGCACGCCGGTCTCGGCCAGCGAGGGCAGCACCTGCGAGATGTAGCGCAGGAAGGTCGCGTTCGGACCGAGGATCAGCACGCCCTGCCTGGTCAGCTGGGCGCGGTGGGTGTAAAGCAGATACGCCGCGCGGTGCAGCGCCACAGCGGTCTTGCCGGTGCCGGGACCGCCCTGGACCACCAGGACACCGGGCAGCCCGGCCCGGATCACCTCGTCCTGTTCGGACTGGATGGTCTCGACGATGTCACGCATCCGGCCGGTGCGGTTGGCGGTCAGCGCGGACAGCAGCGCGGCCTCACCGGTCACGTCCTCGCGGCCGTCCGTGGCACCGGCCTCGATGTCGAGCACCTCGTCGTCGATCCCGGTCAGCTCGCGGCCCCGGGTGCGCAGATGCCGGCGGCGGGTCACCCCCTCGGGGGACACCGCGGTGGCGAGATAGAAGGGGCGCGCCGCGGGCGCCCGCCAGTCGATCAGCAACGGATCCTGATCACGGTCCTCGGCGAACAGTCCGATCCGGCCGATGTAGCGGGGGTTGTCGGCGGCGAAATCCAGCCGGCCGAAGCACAGGCCGTTCTCGACGGAATTCATCTGGGCGAGCTGCTCGGCCCAATGGCTGCGGGTCGCCTCGCGCTGGGAGCGGCCCTGCGGGGTGCCGCCGGCCTCGAGCAGAATCGCGCGCAGCCGCTCGTCGGCCTGCTCGCGCAGCAGGTCGAGGCGGTCGTAGAGCACGGCCAGGTAGGCCTTTTCGGACTCGATGTCGTCGTTCCGCAGTGTTTCCGTGCCGCCGGCGGAGCTTGACAAAGCTACTCCCTGTTGTGGTAGCATTCCGAGGTCAGCCACCTTTTCAGGTGGCTTTTTTCGTTTCCGTGGAAACGCTCAGAATAGCCGATGCACCGGCGTCCTGGGCAGAGCGTGACCGGGGTTACGGCCGCATCGGCAAGTGTAAGGAATCCGTCACCGCGGGGCCTTGCCCGTTACGCCGGACGGTCCATCGACATTAAGCGGTGCATGAACCACAGCCACCCGTTCCGACGCCTCGGCGCGCTGGCGCTCATCGCCGTCGCCGCCCTCTCCCTCACCACCGCCTGCACCGACGACAAGGAAGCCGCTCCGGCCGGTAACGCCGCCGCCGCGGCCGCCGGTGGACCCCAGCCCAAGACGATCGAGGGCGCCAAGGCCGCCGCGCAGACCGTCTTCGACCGTTTCAGCGGCGGTGACTTCGCCGGCGCCTGGGACATGTACACCGATGCCGGTAAGAAGGCCATCACCAAGGCCGACTACGTCAAGCTCAACACCGCGTGCTCGCGCAAGGGCCTGGCCATCACGCTCAGCAGCGCCCGGATGGAGGGCGCCGACCGGGCGGTCGTGATCGCCAAGCAGCTGGTCGCGGCCCAGTCCTACACGATGGTCTACGAGCAGGACTCGTGGAAGCTCGAGCCCGCCAAGGAGGGCCTGGCCCTCTACGCCAAGGGCGCCGACAAGGCCATCGCCGCCCAGAAGAAGGCCGGCACCTGCGCCAACGCGTGATCCTCGCTTGCGGCCGGCTCCGTGCGGAGCCGGCCTCAGGCCGCTACCGGCAGACCGTCGGGGCTGGTCAGCGCGAGCCGGTCGCGCAGCCCGCCGCGGGTCGCGATCTGGTCGTAGTACGCCGCCCGGCGCCGCGCCACGCAACCGTCCTTGACCGGGGTCTGAGCCGCCAGCGCCGGATCGAGGTGCGTGTTCAGACCGTCCTTGAGCAGAGCCAACGCCTCGGCCCGCAGTTGTGACACCCGCGACTCGGTGACGCCCAGCTCCTCGGCGATCCGCGCCATCGGGCGCTCCTCGAAGAAGTAGCCGGTGATCACCGCGCGCAGCCGCTCCGGCAGCACATCGATGGCGTGCCGCAGGTAACCCAGCCGCTCCCGCCGGATCAGCAGCTCCTCCGGGCCCGCGCTGGGCTCGGTCACCATGTCGTCGGCCCCCACGGTGGCGAAGCCCTGCAGGCTGAACACCACGGCGCGGGCCACGTCGTCGTCCGCGGACTCGATGTCCTCCACCGTGCAGCCCAGGTGCGCGGCGACCTCGGCCGCCGTCGGGGTCCGGCCCAGCTCGGCGGTCAGCTCCTGGCGGGCGGTGTCCGTACGCCGGGCCCGCTGCCGCACCGACCGGCTGGCCCAGTCCAGCCCGCGCAGCTCGTCCAGCAGGGCCCCGCGTACCCGGGCCGCCGCGAACCGGGCGAACGGCACACCACGCTCCTCGTCGAAGCCGCGGGCGGCGGCCACCAGGGCCGCGTACCCGGCGGAGAGCAGGTCGTCGCGGTTGACGTGGGCGGGCACCCGGGCCAGCATCTCGCGGACCAGATGACCGACGAGCGGCATATGCGCCCGTACGACGTCCTCGCGACGGCGGTCGAAGACAACAACACCGCTCATGGGGGGTCTCTCCTCGGATACCGGCCGGCGGGGGGAGTCCGGCACTGAGGAGAAACGGTGCGGGTCGCGGGGTGCAGGGAGGGTCACAGTCGGGTGCGGCGGGGTTGCGGTGCACCGGCGCGTACACTTGATCTCGCGGCCCGCCCAGTTCTGCCTCGGGCCGCCTTTGGATCGACCACCACGCGCCGCGACCCGTGAGGTCTGCGCCGGGCAGGACGACCCCTTCAGACTTACGGAGTTCACACCTACATGTCCTCGTTCACCGACCTCGGCGTGCCCACGAAGCTCGCCGCGGCGCTCGCCGACCTCGGCATCACCACCCCCTTCCCGATCCAGGCCGCCACCCTGCCCGACTCGCTCGCCGGCCGCGACGTGCTCGGCCGGGGCCGCACCGGCTCCGGCAAGACGTACGCGTTCGTCCTGCCCGTGCTCGCCCGGCTGGCCGAGAGCAAGTCCCCGCGGCGGCCGACCCGGCCCCGCGCGCTGATCCTGGCGCCGACCCGCGAGCTCGCCACCCAGATCGAGGCGACCATCGCCCCGCTGGCCGCGACCCTGGGCCTGCGCACCCTCACCGTCTTCGGCGGCGTCGGCGCGAACCCGCAGATCAAGGGCCTGAAGGCCGGCGTCGACATCCTGGTCGCCTGCCCGGGCCGGCTGGCCGACCACATCCAGCAGGGCTACGCCAGCCTGGACGCGGTCGAGATCACCGTGCTCGACGAGGCCGACCACATGGCCGACCTGGGCTTCCTGCCGGTGGTCCGGCGCCTGATGGACGGCACCCCGACCAACGGTCAGCGGATGCTGTTCTCGGCCACCCTCGACAACGGCGTCGACGTGCTGGTCAAGCGGTTCATGCACAAGCCGGTCACGCACCACGTCGACTCGGCGGCCGAGGCCCCGATCGAGATGACCCACCACGTGCTGCACGTCCGCCACGACGACCGGTTCCCGGTGCTGGTCGACCTGACCGCCGCCCCCGGCCGCACGGTGGTGTTCACCCGCACCAAGCGCCGCGCCAAGACGCTGACCCGCCAGCTCGTGCAGGCCGGCGTGCCCGCGGTGGAGCTGCACGGCAACCTGGCGCAGAACGCCCGCAACCGCAACATGGCGGCGTTCTCCGACGGCAGCGCGCAGACGCTGGTGGCCACGGACATCGCGGCCCGCGGCATCCACGTCGACGACGTCGCGATCGTGATCCACGCGGACCCGCCGGTCGAGCACAAGGCGTACCTGCACCGCTCCGGGCGGACGGCCCGGGCCGGCGCGCAGGGCACGGTCATCACGCTGATGACCGACGACCAGCAGAGTGAGGTCCGCGACCTCACCCGCAAGGCCGGCATCCGGCCGACCACCAGCAAGGCCCGTCCGGGCGACGCGCTGCTCGCGCAGCTCGCCCCGGGTGAGCGCACCTACAGCGCGCCGGTGTCCCCGGTGCCCGAGCCGGCCGAGGAGCAGGGCGGCGGCCAGGCCCGGCGCGGCCGGTCGGGCGGCGGCCGGGGTGCGGCCACGGGCGGCACCCGGGCAGCGGGCGGTCGCGGCACGGGCGGAGGCGGTCGCAGCGGTGGCGGCGCGCGTGGCGCGGGCGGCGACCAGCCGGCCGGCTCCGGCGCTCGCGGCCAGGGCGGCCATACCCAGGGGGCACGTTCCGCCGGTGGCCGTTCCCAGGCGCCCCGCACCCAGGGTGGCGCTCGCGGCGGACGGCGCGGCGGCACGGGCTCGACGGCCGTGCACACCAGCCAGTCGTCCAGCGGCGGCGCGGCGGCCTTCTCGGCTCGCAGCCGGGCCGCGCGCTGACCAGACACAGGCGAAGGGCGCTGAGGGTTCCTCAGCGCCCTTTCTGCTGTCACCGGCCGGCCAGGGCCGGATCGCGCCAGGCGGTCAGCACGCAGAACTCGTTGCCTTCCGGGTCGGCCAGCACCACGTACGGCTCGTCCCCCCGCTGCCCCACGTCCGCGTGCCGCGCGCCCAGGCCGATCAGGCGTTCCACCTCGGCCCGCGGGTCGGTGGCGGTCAGGTCCGGGTGGGCGCGGTTCTTCCCCGACTTCGGGCCGGCCGACGCCTGCAGCCACATGTGCTGGGCGCCGGGCGGAGCGTCGTCCGGTGGGAGCAGGTTGGCGTTGCCGTCGTCACCCTTCTCCACGCGGTAGCCCAGGGCCGCCGACCAGAAGGCCGTCATCACGTCGATGTCCTGCACATCCAGGGTCAACTGTGCGATTCGCAGCATGTCGTGCTGCATACCCGGTTCAGCCGGCTGAAACGCGGCATTCCACGGTCACCCGGACGTGCCGGCCGATCAGGGCCCGGCCCGCGCCGACTCCGGCGGCCACCCGGTCGACCGTCGTCGCGGCCCGTACGTGGTAGCCGTCGGTGACCGGCTGGACGTCCACGATGGACAACGTCAGCGGGGCCGAGCCGCCCCGGATGCTCAGCACGCCGGTGAGCTGCCAGCCGTCGGCTGTACGGTTCAGCCCGGTACTGCGGAAACCGATCGCCGGGTAGGTGTCGGCGGCCAGGAAGCGCTTGCCGCGTACGTCCTTGTCGCGGCGCGGGTCGTCGGTGGTGAAGCTGGCCGCGTCCAGGTCGGCCGAGACCGTGGACTGCTCGGGTCTGGCCCCCACCATCACGGTGCCGGACCGTACGGCGAAGGTCGCGTCCACGGGTTTGAGGCCGAAGGTGTGGGCCGCCGTCAGCTTGACGCTGGAGCGGGCGGAGTCGATCACGTACGTGCCGGGCCGGATGTCGCCTTCGAGGCGCTGGTGCTGTGTCATACCAGCAGCCTCGCCACGGCGGCGCCCGGAGACCTCAGTACTGCCGCTGAGATCCGGTACGTAGCCAGGACGCGACCTGCGTGCGGTTGCTGAGCCCCAGCTTGGCCAGCAGGTTGCGGACGTGCGTCTCCACGGTGCGCTCGGAGAGCACCAGCCGCTCGGCGATCGCACGGTTGGCCAGCCCGTCGGCCACCAGCGCGGCGATCTCGCTCTCCCGCGCCGTCAGTGCGCCCGCTCCCCCGCGTACCCCCGTGGTCTCCTCGACCAGGACCTGGGCGCCCGCCGCGACCCGGATCATGCCCAGCCGCCGGCCGGTCGCGGCCGCGGCGGTCGCGAGGTCGCGCGCGCGTCGGCGGTCCCCCGGCGCGGCCCGGGCGATCAGCGCCCGCGCCTGGGCCAGCTGGGCCTGCGCCAGGAACGGCGGCGAACCGGCTTCCATGGTGATCGCGGCGTCGAGGTGCCCGACCGCGGTGTCGTGCTCGCCGAGCCGGGAGGCGATCACGCCGAGCGCGCGGGCGGCGGCCCCGTGGCAGTTCGTGGTGCTGTTCAGATAGACACCGGCGTGGCGCGCGGTGCGGTCGTAGCAGGTCCGGGCCGTGTCGAGGTCGCCGAGCCCGGCCGCGAGCTCGCCGCCGAGGACCAGGACGTAGACGCGCAGGCCGCCCGCGGGCACGTCGTCCAGCTTCGGCCGCAGGTGCTGCCAGCACAGCCGGGCCATGTCGCCGGCCCCCGCGTCCAGGGCCGTGCGACCGAGCTGGGCGGCCGCGATCGGCAGGGACAGGGCCGTCGACATCCGCCCGGCCGCGGCGACGTATTCCGCGGCCTGCCCGGTCTGCAGGGACAGACCGGCCAGGAACGCGTAGTAGAGCCCGACCGCGGTCGGGTCCTGCATCCGGTGCGCGACCTCCCGGGCCTCGGCGGCGAGCTGCTCCGCCTCGGTGAGCCGGCCGGCCAGCAGGGCCCCCGTGGCCCGGGCCCGCAGCAGGTGCCAGCGGGCGAGCGGCCAGCCCAGCCGCTGCGCCAGCGTGTCCAGCCGCAGCGTCTCCGCGTCGGCGGCGGCTCTGTCGCCGGCCATCAGGTACGCGTCGATGCGCCAGGTGCGCCCCCACAGCTCGGCGTCGGGGCGGCCCAGGGCGCAGCTGCGCTCGGCCAGGGCGACCACCTCGTCCGGCTGCTCGAACGGGTCGGTCACCTGGTGCCGGGCGTGCACCGCCGCCGCCATGTCGTCGGGGCTGCCGGTCAGCTCGGCCAGCGCCATCGCCTCGGCGCTGATCTCCCGCGCCCGCCGCACGTCCCCGGAGTCCGCCAGCAGGTACGCGTACTGGGCGAGCACCCGCGGATGCCGGCCGGCGACGGCGAGCGCGCGTTCGCACAGCAGCAACAGGGCCGGTCCCAGCTCGCCGGCGACGCCGCGGACGACCAACGCCGCCTCGACGGCCAGGTCGGCCCGGTGGTCGCGTTCGGCGCTGTCCAGCACGGCCGCGCAGTCGCTGCGGGCCAGGTCGAGCCGGCCCTCCGCGTACGCGGCCGTCGCGCGGGCGAGCCGGTCGGCGGGGTCGTCGGCCAGCTCGACGGCGTGGCCCTGCCAGCGGATCGTCTCGGCGTAGTCGAGGGCCCGGGTGGCCGCTGTGGCAGCAGCGCGGCAGGCGTCGACCGCGCTCTGCCGGGAGCGGGCGTCCACGGCCGCGCGTACCCGGTGCCGGGCGATGTCGGCGGGCGCCGCACCGGCCGTGGCCAGCGCGTCGGCGAGCCGCTGATGCCAGGCGATCCGCTCCCCGCGGGACAGCTCGTCGTAGCGGGCCCGCCGGACCAGGTCGTGCGCGAAGGCCAGCAGCGCGGGCCGCCACGGGTCCTCGGTCAGCACCCCGGCGTCCAGGGCCTCGGCGAGCAGGCCGTCGACCGCGTCGGGGTCGCTCGCCGCCGTACGCAGCACCGCCACGTCGATCTCCGCACCCAGCGCGGCCGCCCCGCCCAGCAGCTCCCGGCAGTCCGCGCTGAGCTGGGCCGTACGCCGGCCGACCAGCCGCCGCAGCTCGGCGGGCACCTCCAACCGTCCGGCCGGGCGGCGCAGCCGGTCCTCCCGCGACAGTTGCCGGGTCAGCTCCCGGACATAGAGCGGGTTGCCGCCGCTGAGCCGGTGCACCACGGCCGGCCAGGAGCCGTGGACGCCGGGACCGGCCTCCTGGGTCAGATAAGCACCCACTGCCGGCGCCTCCCACGGCTCCAGGCGCAGCACCTCGACGGCGGGTAGATCGTCGAGCGGCACCGGCGGGCGGAGCGTGCCGATCACCAGCAGGCGCGAGCCGGGCAACTCCCGGCAGAGCATGCGCAGCAACGCGATCGACGCGGCGTCGGCCCAGTGCAGGTCCTCCAGCACGAGCACCAGATGACCGGCCTCCCGCAACGCGCGCACCGTACGCTGGGCCACCCGGAACCGCACGGCGGCCTGGGACTCGCCCTCGGCGGCGGTCGCGGTCAGCAGCTGCGGCGACAGCCCGGGCACGTCCTCCAGCAACCGCAGCCACGGCCAGTACGCGGGCGCGCCCTCGTCCGGCACCGCCCGCGCGACCCGGACCGTGGCACCGGCCGCCACCGCGCGGGCCACCGCCTCCTCGACCAGCGTGGACTTGCCGATGCCGGCCTCACCGACGATCAGGGCCGCGCCACCCTCGCCGGCTGCCGCGGCGGCGCGCAGCCGGTCCAGGGCGACGACCTCGGGCACCCGGCCGACCAGAACCACGGGCCCAGAGTAACTACGGTGTGACCGCGATCTCCGCGCCGAGCCGGTAGCCGTCGCACAGTTCCAGGTCGTCGCCGCTCCAGAAACGGCCCGGGTCGTACCAGCTCGGCTGCTTGCCGTGCGGCAGCAGGCCCATGTCCTCGTAGGTCACCGCGACCACCTCGGCGCAGTACGCCGTCTCGAGGTCGGCCTCCTCGGACCCGGGCTCCTGCCACGGCAGGCGGATGCGGGGCACCCGGCCACGGGCCCAGCGCCAGGCGAGCTGGGCGCTGGACGGGAACGGCGTGCCGTCGAGGCGGGCGACCGTCTTGAGAGCGCGGTCCTCCATCTCGGTGGTCACCGGCTGCTCCAGCTGCCGCAGCCAGCCGCGCTGGCCGTACCGCCGGGCCCAGACGGTGACCGCGTCGCGCAGGTCGTGCAACTGCACCCCGCGCTGGAAGGTGCCCGACCACATGTCCGGCAGCGACTTGCCCAGCTCGGCGTGCCACATCAGCGGTGGCATGTCCTCGATCACCAACGACATGCCGACATGGTTCACCGGGCTGTTGGTCATCGCCTGGATGGCCCGGTCCGGGCCGGAGCGGCCACGGAACAGCCAGATGTCACCCGTACGCGTCAGATCTATGGCCTCGTCGAGGCTGATGTCGGCGACCACGTGTCTATCCTCAGCAGATGCGTTGGTGGAAGGTAGCGGGACTGGCCGGGCTTGCGGGAATCACAGCCACGGGGGTGGTGCTGGCTCGCTCCGAGCGGCGGCGCCGGGCGTACACCCCGGACGAGATCCGGGAACGGCTGCACGCGCGGGTCGCCGAGGGCACGGCCGACAAGACGCCGGAGCCGGCCGACAGCGAGCGGGACTGACCTCAGACAACGTCGGTGTCCCGCAGCAGGGACCACAGGCCGGCGCCGTCCGGGGCCGCGAACCACGTCTTGCCGCCCGAGCCGACCGCCTCGGGTGTGCCCGACGGCCCGGGAACCGCGCCGGCCAGCACGGCCTGGGTCGGCGAGAGCCGGCGGATGGCCACGGCCGCGACGTTGTCCGGGTGCTCGCGCGCGAACTCGGAGTAGATCTCCTGGTCGTGCTGGCCGTCGTCGCCGATCAGCAGCCACTTGATGTCCGGGAACTCCGCCGACAGCCGGCGCAGGGTGTTGCGCTTGTGCTCCTGGCCGCTGCGGAACCACCGGTCCGGGGTCGGGCCCCAGTCGGTGAGCAGCAGCGGGCCGGCCGGGTACAGGTGGCGGGACAGGAAGCGGGCCAGCGTCGGCCCCACGTTCCAGGCGCCGGTCGACAGGTAGAACACCGGCGCGCCCGGGTGGGCCGTGACGAGCCGTTCGTAGAGCACCGCCATGCCCGGGACCGCGGCGCGGGCGTGCTCGTCGAGAACGAACGTGTTCCACGCCGCGAGCAACGGACGGGGCAGGGCGGTGACCATCACCGTGTCGTCGATGTCGGAGACGACCCCGAACTTGATGCTCGGGTCCACCACCCGGATCGGCGCCTCGACCGGATCGGCACCCTCGGTGCTCAGCCGGACGCTGCCCCAGCCGGGCACGAGGTCGCCCTTGACCCGGGTGTCGACGTAGCCACTGCGGTCGGTGCGGGTCTCGTGGACCTGGTCGCCGATCTGGATCCGCACCGGCGCGTTGTTGACCGGTGAGGTGGTGAAGCTGCGCCAGCCGCGCACCTTGTCGAGCGGCCGGGCCGAGCGGGTGCGCCGGGTCAGCACGACCCGGGCCATCACCCGGGCCCAGCCCGGCGCGCCGTAACCGGTGTACGCCGTGATCACCGGCGCCCAGCCGCGCTGCCGCAGCCGGCGTTCGACGATCTCGTGCACGGCGTCCTCGATGCGCGCGGCCCGGTGCAGCCGTACGGCAGGCGGGCGGCCCGCCGGGGTCAACGACACTTCGGCCTCCTGCCGTCCGTCATCAGCGACCCCGACGGTACCTGGCCTGCCTGAGTCCCGCCTCGTAAGTCCGGGCACGGGCAGTCCGACGGGTGACCACATTCCACTCTGGACGTTCGCTGGCGGCTCAGTGCACGGCCAGCCGGGCCTTGGCCGGGCGCGCCGGCGTCCACTGCTGCTCGTAGTGCACGTCACTGCCGGCCGGAACCCGGACTGTGCGGGCCTCGGCGCGCAGACCGCGCAGCGTGGCGGCGGCCCGTTCGGACTCCTGCCACGCCAGCCGCTCCTGCTCGGCCGCAGCCTGGTAGGCGGCGAACCGGTGCTCCCGCACGGCGGCCCGCAGCGCGGCCTCCTGGGCGACCGGGTGCCGCCGCGGGTTCCAGCTGCCGCGGTGCGCGAGCACCTCGTTGAGCTGCGCGATCGACAGCTCCCGGTGCCGGCAGGCCGCGGTGGCCATCCGGTGCAGGTTGCGCTCACGGTCGGCGAGCTCGGTGCGGGTGCGGCGCTGCTTGAAGATCGGGAAGGCGGCCGCGGCGGCGACCCGGCGCGCGTCCCGGTCGGCCGCGTCGAAGGCCGCCCAGGCCGCGTCGACCTGCCCCTGGGCGCGTTCCCATTCGGCCCGGCGGCGACGGGACACCTCGGCGGCGCGGTCGGCGGCCGCGGCGCGCTCGGCGGCGCGCGGATCAGGAGGCAGCGCGGCCGGGCGGGCCGGGCGGCGGGGCACAGCGAAGAGGGCCGTCGCGGCGGCGACGGCGATGAGCAGGACCATCCAGATGGTTGCGGCGGTTTCCACGATGAACATCCGCTTCTCTAGGGGTTCGTCACTGATTTCGGGCCGCTCACGGTCGCGGCGCTGCCGGCTTCCGCGTTTCCCGTACGCGCACAGGAGTCGCTCATGAAAGCCGAGGGGCCGGCGCCGTCAGGGAACGGGACGCCGGGCGGGGTGCGGGGTGGTGGACCCGGCTCAGGCGCGCGGGGGGCCGCGCTGGCCGTGGGGCCGCGGGGTGGCCCCGGCGGCGGCCGCGCGGGCCTCGACGCAGATCCCCCGGCCGTCGTGCCGCGGCTGGACCGGCAGCCCGGCCACGCCCTGCACCGCGCCCGCGTCGACCGGCCCGGAAGCCGGAGCGTCACTCGGCCCGGTCGCCGCGGCCTCGGCCGCCTCGGCCGTCCGGACGATCTCAGCGGCCAGGGCGGTCTCAGCGGCCAGGGCGACCTGGGCGGTCCCGGTCGCGTCGCTCGCCGCCTCCGGCGCGCTCAGGGCCAGACCGGCCCGGCTGCCGCCCAGGCGCGGCGCGGGGACCTCGACCAGCGGCACGGCCGGACCCGCCGGGGTGTCGACCGTAGTGATGATCGTGACCGGGGACTCGGCGGGCGCCTCGGCCGGGCTCAGCACCGACGGGAGCGCGAAAGCCAGGGCGATCAGCGCCAGGCCGGCCAGGAACTGCAGCAGGCGTCGACCGTCCCAGTAACGGGGCAGCAGGCGCGCGACAGTGGCCACCCTGACAACTTACCGTTCTCGGCCCCTGCGTGCACAGATAGTCGTGAGTGCGTCCTTCGTCCCACTCCGGCGAGTGAGGGACCATGGACGGGTGACACAGATCGAACAGCTCGCCGAGTGGGTCGGCGACGGCGGCGTGGTCGTGCTCAGCGGGGCCGGCCTGTCCACCGATTCCGGCATCCCGGACTACCGCGGACCCTCCGGCGCGGCCCGCCGCACCACCCCCATGACCTACCAGGCGTTCACCCGGGATCCGGTCGCCCGGCGGCGTTACTGGGCGCGCAGCCACCTGGGCTGGCGCACCATCGGCGACGCCCGGCCCAACATCGGGCACCGGGCCGTGGCCCGGCTGCAGGAGCTGGGCCGCCTCGACGGGATCATCACCCAGAACGTGGACGGGCTGCACCAGGCGGGCGGCGCGCACGGCGTGGTCGAGCTGCACGGCAACCTGTCCCGGATCACGTGCCTGGACTGCGGTGAGCTGTCCGACCGGCCGGCCCACTCGGACCGCCTCGACGCGGCCAATCCGGGCTTCGCGGCGGCCGTCAGCGCGGTCAACCCGGACGGCGACGTGGAGATCGACGACGCCGAGCTGGACGGCTTCACGGTGGTCGACTGCGGGTCCTGCGGCGGCATGCTCAAGCCCGACGTCGTGTACTTCGGCGAGACCGTGCCGGCCGAGCGGGTCAGCCGCAGCTTCGAGCTCGTCGCGGGCGCGCGGACCTTGCTGGTGCTCGGATCCTCGCTGACGGTGATGTCCGGGCGGCGGTTCGTGCTGCGCGCCGCCAAGGACGGCATCCGGGTCGCCATCGTCAACCAGGGCGTCACCCGCGGCGAGCCGTACGCGAACCTGATCGTGGACGCCGCCCTCGGTGCCGTGCTGCCCGACGTGGTCCGCCGGGTGGAGGGTGTCGCCGTACCCGGATGATCTGGGTACGCGGGCTCATCCCGTGACCCGGGGCACCGCCCTAGGTTTCGTGCCATGCCCGCAATCAAGCTCCGCGCCCTGTCCGGCCTGCTCGCGCTGGCCGCCGCGACCGTGTTCACCTGGTGGGCCTGGCTGGGCCGGGACACCACCAGAACGCTCGACCCCGAGACCGGGACCTCCTCGGGCCCGTACACCACCGCCCAGGTCGCCGGCGCCGTGCTGACGCTCGCCGCCCTGCTGATCGCCGCCGTGCTGCTGCGGGTGCCGGCGCTTCCGGCGGCCGCCGTGATGACCGTCGCGTTCACCGCGGCGTGGACCGCGCAGGCCGCCGGCGAGGACGAGACGGGGCTCTATCTGGTGGGAACTTTCCTCGTGCTGGCCGGCATGACCGCCGGCACCACGGTGGTCGCTCTGATCACCGCGCGCCTGCGCCGGCCGGCGACCTGATCTCATCCGGCCACCCTGTCCGTTTCGCCCCGTACCGAGAACCTTGCGAAGCACGTAAACGAGTAAGGCGCAACCTAGTTACCGTCTCGAAACCTAAATAAAGCTACCGACGCGTTGACGTGACCCGGCTCACCGGAGTTAACTTCCCGGAACCGCTCCCGAAACCGGTTCCGAAACTGCGGTGCAACCGCCTGGACACAAGTCGGAGGACACGTGCCAATCACCATCGCCGATGTGGCGGCCCGGGCCAAGGTCAGCAAGACCACGGTCTCCCGGGTGCTCAACGGCAAGGGTGAGCTGGACGAGTCGACCGCCGCCCGGGTCCGCAAGGTCATCGAGGAGCTGGGCTACGTGCCCAGCTCACGGGCCGTGGGCCTGGCCCGCGGCCGGACCCGGGTGGTCGGCATGCTGGTCCCCTCGCTGACCTGGCCGTGGATCGGCGAGGTGCTGCAGGGCGCCGTGGACGTGCTCGAGACCGAGCGTTACGGCCTGCTGCTGTTCACCTGCAACCGCGGCGAGGAGTCGATGCGTCAGTTCGGCGCCCAGGTCTCCGCCAAGAGCTTCGACGGGCTGCTGGTCATCGAGCCCGAAGGCACCCTCGACTACATCGCCATGCTGCACGCCCGCGGCCTGCCGGTGGTGCTGATCGACGACCGGGACGTGCAGCCCGGCCAGATCCCCAGCGTGGGCACCACCAACCACACCGGCGCCGGCGCCGCCGCCCGGCACCTGCTGGAGATCGGCCGGCGCAAGCCGCTGGTCGTCGCCGGTCCCGCGCGCTTCGGCTGCACGGTGCAGCGGCTCGACGGCTTCGCGAGCGTCTTCGCCGAGGCCGGCCACCCGGTCAGCCCGGACCGCGTGCTCCAGGGCGACTTCACGATCGCGCGCGGCTTCGAGCTCGTACAGGCGGCGCTGGAGTCCGGTGTGGAGTTCGACGCGATCTTCGCCCACAACGACCTCTCCGCCACCGGCGCGATGCAGGCCGTGCTCGACAGCGGCCGGCGCATCCCGCAGGACGTCGCGGTGGTCGGCTTCGACGACATCCCGATGGCGGCCCACACCCAGCCGCCGCTGACCACCGTGCACCAACCGCTGCGCGAGATGGGCGAGGCGGCGGCGCGCACGCTGCTCGCCCACTTCGAGGGCTCACCCCTGCCCAACCGCCCGACCGTCATCCCCGCCACGTTCACCGTCCGGGGCTCCACCGGCGTGAGCCCGGAGCCCGACTCCGCATAAGCCGCACTCCCCCGTCACACCCCCATAGATCCGCAAAACGGCCGGCGTTCCGACGTCCGGCGCACTCGCCCTGCCTCGGGGCACCCCCTCTCACCCGATTCGCACCACCTGAGGAGAAATCAGAGATGCAGCGCAGGAAATTGTTCGCGGTCGCCCTGGCGGGCGTGCTGGCCTCGGGCGGTCTCGCCGCCTGTGGCGATTCCCCCAACGAGGGCAACAAGAAGGCCGGCAGCGGGGCCACGTTCCTGACCGTCGGCATGCCCAACGGCCCGCAGACCGAGAACCACAACCCGTTCCTCACCACGTCGGCGGGCGCCTCGCTCGGCTATCGCTGGATGATCTACGAGCCGCTGCTGATGTGGAACCCGGTGAAGCCGGCCGAGCCGTCCCGCCCGTGGCTGGCCACCGGCGCCGAGTGGACGCCGGACTTCAAGAAGGCGACCATCACGGTCCGCGACAACGCGAAGTGGTCCGACGGCAAGCCGGTCACCGGTGACGACGTCGCCTACACGTTCAACCTGATCAAGAAGAACGAGGCGCTGAACCTGGCCGCCACCCCGTACGGCGACATCAGCGCCAGCGGGAACACCGTGACGGTGACGTTCACCAGCTCGATGTTCGTCTACAAGGACAAGTGGCTGGGCCAGACCCCGATCGTGCCCAAGCACATCTGGGAAGGCATCAAGGACCCCACCACCGACCCGAACAAGACGCCGGTCGGCTCGGGCCCGTACACGCTGAAGTCCTTCACCCCGCAGACCACCACGCTGACCGTGCGCGCCGACGGTTACTGGCAGGACCTGCCGCAGGTCAAGGAGCTGCGCTACACGTCGTACACCGACAACAACGCGCAGACGACCGCGCTGTCCGACGGCTCGAACGAGTGGAGCTTCGTCTTCATCCCGAACTACAAGACGGTCTTCATCGACAAGGACCCGGCGCACTACAAGGTGTGGGCCCCGCCGGTGCTCGGCATCCACGGCCTCTACATCAACACCACCAAGGCGCCGTTCGACAACGTGGCCCTGCGCAAGGCGATGAGCATGGTCGTCAACCGCGAGGACATCTTCAACCAGGCCGAGGCCGGCTACTTCCACCCGCTGGTCACCAGCGTGACCGGTCTGCCGTCGCCGGCCGGTGACGCCTACGTCGCGCCGGAGTACAAGGGCAAGACCCAGGCCGTCGACGTCGAGGGCGCCAAGAAGGTCCTCACCGAGGCCGGCTTCAAGCTCGAGGGCACCACGCTGAAGGACCCGAGCGGCAAGCCGGTGAAGATCACCCTGACCGACCCGAGCGGCTGGTCCGACTACCAGACCTCGCTCGAGATCGTGAAGGACAACTTCGCGCAGATCGGCATCGCGGCCACGGTCGACAAGGCCAACCAGGACGCCTGGTTCCGCAACGTGGAAGAGGGCAAGTTCGACGCCACCTTCCGCTGGACCAACGGTGGCGCGACGCCGTACGACATCTACCAGACCATCATGGACGGCAAGCTGCTGAAGAAGATCGGCACTGCCTCCCCGGGTGGCAACTTCGGCCGCTTCAACAGCCCCGAGGCGACCGCGGCGCTGGCCGCGTACGCCAACGCCGCCGACGACGCCGCCCGCACCACCGCGCTCAACACGATCCAGAAGATCTTCGTGGAGCAGGTGCCGATGATCCCCGTCGGCGCGGACAACATCGGCATGGCCTACAGCACCAAGAACTGGGTCGGCTGGCCCGACGACACCAACCCCTACAGCGCCGGCCAGCCCACGCAGGCCAACGCCCTGGACGTCGTCCTGCACCTCAAGCCCGCCAACTCCTGATCCGCAACGCCGTGCCCCGGACGGGCTCGACCCGTCCGGGGCACGGCACCGCGGCAGTTCACCCCTGCGAAGGAACTCGGCATGACGTTGAGCCCTGAGGCCGAGGCGCCGGCCAACGAGGTGGTGCTTGAGGCGATCGGCCTGACCAAGCACTTCCCCGTCCGCCGGAAGCTGCGCGACCTTTTCAACCGCACGCACGACGCCGTCCACGCGGTTGATGACGTACATCTCACGCTGCGACGCGGCCGCGTGACCGCCCTGGTCGGCGAGTCCGGCTCCGGCAAGTCCACCGTGGCCCGCCTGCTCGCGCAGCTCTACCCCCGGACCGCCGGGGACATCCAGCTGCACGGCGAGAGCACGAAGGTGAAGGGCGGACGGCAGTTCCGCCAGTACGCCGCCCGGGTCCAGATGATCTTCCAGGACCCGTTCGCGTCGCTGAACCCGGTGCACACCATCCGGTACCACCTCACCCGGTCGCTGAAGATCCACCACAACGCCGGCAACTCCGCCGAGGAGCTCGAGGCGGCGCTGAACAACCTGCTCACCCGGGTCAGCCTGACGCCGCCGGAGCGCTACCTGGACAAGTTCCCGCACGAGCTGTCGGGTGGCCAGCGCCAGCGCGTGGCCATCGCCCGGGCGCTGGGCGCGGACCCGGAGGCGCTGCTGGCCGACGAACCCGTGTCCATGCTGGACGTCTCGATCCGGCTCGGCGTGCTCAACCTCCTGCGCGACCTCAAGGAACGGCTCAACCTGGCCATCCTCTACATCACCCACGACATCGCCTCGGCGCGCTACTTCGCCGACGACACGATGGTGATGTACGCCGGCCGGATGGTCGAGGGCGGCGACAGCGAGTCGGTGACCCAGTCGCCGGCGCACCCGTACACCCGGCTGTTGATCGACTCCGCACCCGACCCGGACCGGATCGCCAACATGCTCGGTGACGCCGCGGACCGCGGCAACGGCGAGCCGCCCAGCCTGATCAAGCCGCCCAGCGGCTGCCGCTTCCACCCGCGCTGCCCGATGGCGATGCCGCGCTGCCTCACCGACCTGCCGGTCCGCCTGGAGATCGGCGACAAGCCCGGTCACTGGGCCGCCTGCTGGCTCTACGACGAGGCCACCGTCGCCGCCCAGCCGCCCGGCTCGGCCGCGACCGGCCACTCCCCCGAGGCCGTGACGGTCGCGGCGGACGCGCACCCGGAGGAGGTCCGATGAAGTTCCTGATCCAGCGGATCCTGTTCTACCTCTTCACGGCCTGGGCCGCGATCACCATCAACTTCTTCATCCCCCGGCTCATCCCCGGCGACCCGGTCAAGTCACTGCTGGCCCGGTTCCAGGGGCAGATGAGCAGCGACGCGATCGACTCGCTCTACGTGCTGTTCGGCCTGGACAAGAACGCCAGCATCTGGAGCCAGTACGTCGACTACTGGAAGCAGCTCTTCCAGGGCGACCTGGGCCTGTCGTTCACCGCGTTCCCGTCGCCGGTGTCCGAGGTCATCAGCGACGCGCTGCCGTGGACCGTGGCGCTGGTCGGCATCACGACCATCATCAGCTTCTTCATCGGCACCAGCCTCGGCGTGCTGGCCGGCTGGCGGCGCGGCTCGTGGATCGACGGGCTGCTGCCGGCCACCACGTTCCTGTCCTCGGTGCCGTACTTTTGGCTGGGCCTGCTGGCCATCTACCTGCTCGCCGGACCGGACAGCTTCTTCCCGTCCTCGGGTGGCTACGGCACCGACGTGGTGCCGTACCCGGACTGGCCGTTCATCTCCAGCGCCCTGCAGCACAGCCTGCTGCCGGCCCTGACCATCCTCATCTCCTCGGTGAGCGGCTGGATCCTGAGCATGCGCAACATGATGGTCACCGTCGCGGCGGAGGACTACATCACGGTCGCGCACGCCAAGGGCCTGTCGGACCGGCGGGTGGCGCTGAGCTACGCGGCCCGCAACGCGTTGCTGCCCAACATCTCCGGCTTCGCGCTGTCGCTGGGCTTCATCGTCGGCGGCACCCTGCTGGTGGAGATCGTCTTCTCCTATCCGGGGCTGGGCTTCCTGCTGTTCCGGGCGGTCGGGGCCAAGGACTACCCGCTGATGCAGGGCATCTTCCTGGTCATCACCATCTCGGTACTGGTGGCCAACCTGATCGCGGACATCGCCTACCTGATGCTCGACCCGCGTACCCGCAAGGAGGGCTGACAGGTGACCATCCCCACCTCCAGCATCGACCAGGTCATCCCCGGCCAGGGCGCGATGGCGCAGCCCGAGGCGGCCAAGCCGGGCAAGGCCAAGCGCCGCAAGTTCCGGTTCATCTCCAACAAGAAGGCCATGACCGGGATCATCGTCCTGGGCATCTACCTGCTGTTCGCGATCATCGGGCCGTGGGTCGCGCCGTACGACCCGGACGCCCGCGGCAAGCAGTTCGTCGCGCCGCCGTCGGCCGACCACTGGTTCGGCACCACCCACCTGGGCCAGGACGTGTTCAGCCAGATCCTGGTCGGCACCCGGGCCGTCATGCTGGTCGGCCTGGCCGCCGGCGTCATCGCCACCATCCTGGCGGTGCTGATCGGTGTCACGGCCGGCTACCTCGGCGGCGGCTGGGACGACAGCCTGTCGGCGCTGTCCAACGTGTTCCTGGTGATCCCGGCCCTGCCGCTGATCATCATCGTCACCGCGGCGGTGCCCAGCGGCGGTGACACCCTGGTCGCCCTGATCATCGGTCTCACCTCGTGGGCCTGGGGGGCACGGATCCTGAGAGCCCAGACGCTGTCGCTGCGCAGGCGCGACTACGTCGAGGCGTCCCGGGCCACCGGCGAGTCCACCTGGCGCATCATCATCTTCGAGATCCTGCCCAACCTGACCGCGATCATCGCGTCCGGCTTCGTCGGCACGGTCATCTTCGCGGTCACCTCGGAGATCACCCTGGCCTTCATCGGCATCGGCTCGGCCACCTCGTGGAACTGGGGCACGATCCTGTTCTGGGCGCAGAGCCAGCAGGCCCTGGCCCAGGGCGCGTGGTGGTGGTTCGTCCCGGCCGGTCTGGCGATCGCGTTCCTGGGCACCGCCCTCTCGCTGATCAACTTCGGCATCGACGAGTTCGTCAGCCCGCGGCTGCGCAGCGCCGGCAAGACGAAGATCAAGACCACGTCGGGGCGCACCGTACGGATGCGGGTCGGCTTCACGCCGGTGCTGGACAACTCGGCCGCGCCGCACACCCACGCCAGCCCGATCCCGGTCATCGGCGGCAAGCCGACCCCGGTCACCCGCAGCAAGGAGGCGACTCGATGAACGAGCCCGTTCTCGAGATCAAGAACCTCAACGTGGACTACGGCCTGGGCGACCAGGCGGTGCACGCCGTCCGCGACGTCAACCTCACCCTGCACCGCGGCGAGGTCCTCGGGCTGGCCGGCGAGTCCGGCAGCGGCAAGTCCACCCTGGCCTACGGGCTGACCCGGCTGCTCGCCCCGCCCGGCGTGGTCAGCGGCGGCGAGGTCATCTACCACCCCGAGCAGGGCGAGCCGTACGACGTCCTGGGCCTGACCGACAAGCAGCTGCAGGCGTTCCGCTGGGCCGAGACGGCGATCGTGTTCCAGGGCGCGATGAACTCGCTCAACCCGGTGCACAAGATCTCCACCCAGCTGACCGACGTGCTGGCCGCGCACGAGCCGCAGATGTCGGCGCACAGCCGCAACGCCCGCGCCCGGGAGATGCTCAAGCTCGTCGGCATCTCGGCAGACCGGATGGACGCCTATCCGCACCAGCTCTCCGGCGGCATGCGGCAGCGCGTGATGATCGGCATGGCGCTGATCCTGCAGCCGCAGGTGGTCATCATGGACGAGCCGACCACGGCGCTCGACGTGGTCATGCAACGGCAGATCCTGGGTCAGCTCATCGAACTGCGCGAGCGGCTCGGCTTCTCGGTCATCTTCATCACCCACGACCTGTCGCTGCTGGTGGAGTTCTCGAACCGGATCGCCATCATGTACGGCGGCCGGATCGTCGAGGAGGCGCAGGCGACCTCGCTGTACCGGGACTCGCTGCACCCGTACAGCAAGGGTCTGTTGTCCTCGTTCCCGGCGCTGCGCGGCCCGCGCCGCGAGCTGGCCGGGATCCCCGGCTCACCGCCCGATCTCAAGGGCATGCCGACCGGTTGCTCCTTCCACCCGCGCTGCCCGAAGGCCTTCGACCCCTGCGCGGACAACATCCCGGTGCTCGGCAACCCGGACACCCCCGACGGGGCCGGCCGCACCGTCGCCTGCTGGCTGCACCCGGTCAAGCAGCCGGTCGGGTAGCACCTGCACCGCCGACGGCCCCGGCCCCACCAGCCGGGGCCGTCACCATATCCATCCCCCTTCAGGAGAACCATGAACCCCACAGTCACGCCCGCTCCCGGGCTGCTCCTGCCCACCGCCGACCTGCCGCCGTCGTTCAGGTGGGGCGTCGCCACGTCCTCGTACCAGATCGAGGGCGCCGTCGCCGAGGACGGCCGAACACCGTCCATCTGGGACACGTTCTGCCGCGTGCCCGGCGCCGTGGTGGGCGGCGACAACGGCGACGTCGCGTGCGACCACTACCACCGGATGCCGCAGGACGTGGCGCTGATCAAGAGCCTGGGCGTGGACACGTACCGGTTCTCGGTGGCGTGGCCGCGGGTGCAGCCCGGCGGCCGGGGCCCGGCGAACCAGGCCGGCCTGGCGTTCTACGACCGGCTGACCGACCAGCTGCTGGCCGACGGCATCGACCCGTGGGTCACCCTCTACCACTGGGACCTGCCGCAGGAGCTCGAGGACGCGGGCGGCTGGCCCAACCGGGACACCGCGTACCGCTTCGCCGACTACGCGATGCTGGTCTTCGACAAGCTCAGCGACCGGGTGGACAACTGGACCACGCTGAACGAGCCGTGGTGCTCGGCCTGGCTGGGCTACTACGTGGGCGTGCACGCACCGGGCCGCAAGAACTTCGGCGACGCCATCTCGGCGGTGCACCACCTGCTGCTCGGCCACGGCCTCGCGACCCAGCGGATGCGGGCCGCGGCGACGCGCGAGATGAAGTTCGGCATCACCCTCAACATGGGTACGGCGGACCCGGCCACCGACACGCAGGCGGACCGTGACGCGGCGCGCCGGGCGGACGGCATGGGCCTGCGCATCTACCTGGACCCGCTGCGCAAGGGCGAATACCCGGCGGACATGGTCGAGGACCTGGCGGCGCGCGGCACGGCGTTCCCGGTCCAGGACGGCGACCTGGCGGTCATCTCGACGCCGTTCGAGGTGCTCGGGGTCAACTTCTACTTCGGGCAGGACTTCAGCGGCACCGACGAGCAGGGCAACACCCACGACGCCGACGGGCACCCGGTGGTGCGGGCGGTCCTGCCGGGCGGTCCGCGTACGGCGATGAACTGGCCGATCACCGCGGACCGGTTCACCCAGCTGCTGGTCCGGCTGCACCGTGACTACCCCGGCCTGCCGATGGTGATCACGGAGAACGGCGCGGCCTTCGACGACAGCGCCGACGCCGACGGCAACGTGGCCGACGAGGACCGGACCGCGTACCTGGCCGAGCACATCGCGGCGGTGGCGGCGGCCCGGGAGCAGGGCGCGGACGTGCAGGGCTACTTCGCGTGGTCGCTGATGGACAACTTCGAGTGGGCCGAGGGGTACGCGAAGCGGTTCGGCATCGTGCACGTGGACTACGACACGCAGGTGCGTACGCCGAAGCAGTCGGCCCTCTGGTACCGCGACACGATCAGCCGGGTCCGCGGCAGCTGAGACGGTTCATGGCGCGGCCGCTCCGGACGGCCGCGCCATCGTCATTGCTGAGCCGGCCCGCACCGCCAGGGCGAACGGCTGCTCGTCGTCGTCGCCGGGCATCCGCAGGAAGGTCGCGACGGCGGTCCCGCGGTCCGGCGCTGCTCCGGGCGGTTGGGCGACGGCGTCGAGGCAGGCGCGGAAGGTGGCCCGTGCCGCGTAGGTCTCCGCGCCGGCGAAACCCCATCGTGGGCTTCTGCCGCGGCGCCCCCGCGCTGTCAGCCCTGCCCTTTTCGTGCTCAGCTGCGGCCGCGGCTCAGGGAGCGGCGGTGGGCGGCGCGGGACGGCGGAGTCGTCGGGCCCGGGGTCGCCGGGAGGCCGCCGTCGGCGAGCAGGCGGGCGATCGGCAGGGTGGCCGCGCCCATCGCGACCGCGTCCGGGCCCAGCTGGCACAGGTCGATCCGGGTTCGCGAGTACGGATGCCGCAGGGCGTTTCGGGAGGCTGCGTCACGAATGTCGGGAAGAAAGCGCTCTCCGAGAGCCAAGCCGGCCGGTCCGCCGAGCACGATGCGCTCCGGCGAGAACAAGTTGACCAGCCCCGCGATGCCGGCGCCCAGGTAGCCCACGGTCTGCGTGATGACCGCCTGGGCCGGCTCGTCCAGCGCACCGTCGGCCGCGAGCATCCGGGTGAGCAACTTCGGGTCCGGCTGCTGACCGGTCGCCGCGGCGAGGCGGGCGATCACCGTCTCCGACCCGATGTACGCCTCCAGACAACCCCGCGCCCCGCACCGGCAGACGTCGCCGTCGTACACCAGAGTGGTGTGGCCCCACTCCCCGGCGTTGCTGAACGCGCCGCGATAGCCGCGCCCGTCCATCACGACCGCCGCGCCGACGCCGGTGCCGACCATGACTATCACCGCGTGCCGCGCGCCCCGGCCGGCGCCGAACCACATCTCGGCCTGGCCCAGGGTCTTCGCCCCGTTCTCCACGAACACCGGCACGTCGGTGCCGGCCCGCAACATCTCGCCCAGCGGTACGGCGTCCCAGCCCGTGGTCTGCGAGTGCACGACCGCCGAACCGGTCGAGTGGTCCACGACGCCCGGGACGCCGACGCCGAAGCCGAGCACCTCGGAACGCTCGACGCCGGCCTCGGCGATGACCGCCGCCAGCCCCTCCAGCAGCTTGGCCGCGGTCACCTGGGGGTCGGGACCGTCGTCGCCGAGCGAGAACTGGGCCACGCCGAGGCGGGACATCGCCAGGTCGTACAGCTCCACCAGCAGGCGGGTCTCGCCCACGTCGGCGCCGGCGACGTAGCCGTACCCGGGAGCCACCCGCAGCAGCGCGCGGGGCCGCCCGCCGTCCGAACCGACCAGGCCGGCCTCTTCGACCAGGCCCTCGTCGATCATCTCGCCGATCAGGTTGCTCACGCTGGCCTGGCTCAGCGCGGTCGTGTCACCGAGCTCCTGGCGGCTCTGCCGGCCGCCGTGGAACAGGTCCGTGAGCAGGCTGGCCCGGTTCGCGCGGCGGACGTCCCGCACCGTCGTACGCCTGGTCTCCAACCCCTACCGCCTTCGCATTCAGCCCCGTCGACCTGCCATCTAACGCTATGCCACTGACATCATGTGGCACGGGCGACCCGGAAACCACCTCGTGACCTGGCCGGGGCTGGGATACGGTCGGCGCCGTGAACGAATATCAGGTCCTGAACCGCGCCAACTGGGACGAACGCGCGGCAGCCCACGCGGCGTCCAAGGACTACGACGTGGCCGCCTTCGCCGACGATCCGGCGCACCTGAGCAGCGTGGTCCGCTTCGACCTGCCCCGGCTGGGCGACATCCGCGGCCTGCGCGGCGTGCACCTGCAATGCCACATCGGTACGGACACCGTGTCGCTCGCCCGCCTCGGCGCCACGATGACCGGCGTGGACTTCTCCCCGGCGTCACTGGCCGAGGCCCGGCGCATCGCGGAGCAGGCCGGCACCCCGGTGGAGTACGTGGAATCGGACGTCTACAGCGCGCCGGAGAAGCTGGAACGCGGCAGCTTCGACCTGGTGTACACGGGCATCGGCGCACTGTGCTGGCTGCCCGACATCCGCCGCTGGGCCCAGGTCGTGGCCGAGCTGCTGCGCCCGGGCGGCCGGCTGTTCATCCGTGAGGGCCACCCGGTGCTGTGGGCGCTGGCCGACCCCCGGCCGGACGGCCTGCTCACGCTGGAGCACCCGTACTTCGAGCAGCCAGAGCCGACGGTCTGGAACGAGGGCGGCACGTACGTCGAGACGGACGCCGAGTTCGTGCACAACACCACCCACGAGTGGAACCACGGCCTCGGCGAGACCGCCTCCGCGCTGATCGAGGCGGGGCTGGCGGTGACCGGGCTGACCGAGCACCTCTCCGTGCCGTGGGAGGCGATGCCCGGTCAGATGCGGCAGCTGGAGAACGGAGAATGGCAGCTCACCGACCGTCCCCAGCGGCTGCCGCACAGCTACACGTTGCAGGCGGTCCGGGCCTCCGTTTAAAGATCGACGCATTCGGGGTATCTCGCGGCCAGTCCCCACGACCTAGGAGCCCCCGATGCGCGCAGGATCAATCGGCGGAGTCATTCTCGTCATCTGGCTCGTCCTCGGCGCCGTCGCCGCGTTCGAGCGTGGTTACTTCAAGGACACCGGCGACGCCAGCTGTGCCGAGGCCGGCACGGTCGTCGTCACGGTGGTCGCCGGTCCGCTCAACTGGCTGGGTGTGAACCCGAAGATCACCTGCGACATCCCGGAGCCCTCGAAGTAGACCGCCCTTACCACTGCGGACGCCGCCGTCACCCTGCCCGGGGTGCCGGCGGCGTCCTGCTGTCCGTCGCGGTCAGCGCACCCAGGGCGGCCTGATCGACGAGCCGTCGGCCAGCGTCGCCTCGAGCCCCACCGTGGTCGTCACCCACGCGGTCGCCGGGGCACCCGAGGTGTTGTCCAGCGCGAAGCTCGCCCCGGCCGGCACGAAAACCACATCGCCGGAGCGCACCTCGGTGCCGGCGCCGTCGACGGTCGCCGTCAGCTCACCGCTCAGGACGAGAACGACCTCCTCGCGACTCACCCGGTGCGGCACGCCGGTCGTGCCCGCCCCGATCTCCAGCCGCCAGGCGCAGAGCTCGGTGCTGCCCGACGCCGGCGCGACGAAGGAATTGAAGGTGGCGCCGTGCAACCGATGTGCGACGGCGTCCTGCTCACGAATGACGGCCATGGTGAAGCCTCCCCAAGTAGTCAAGCTGCTTGACTAAATAGTCAAGCAGCTTGACCGATCTGTCAAACTCGTTCCGTGGACCGTGATCTCCTCGACCTGCCGGTGCTGCTGCTCAACGCGGCCGCCGCCCTGGTGGACGCCATCGACGCGGGCGTGCGCGCCCGCGGCTTCACCGACCTGCGCCCGGCGCACGGCTTCGCCTTCGCCCGCCTGTCCCACGACGGCGCGACGGTCGGCCAGCTCGCCGAGCACCTGAGCATGACCAAACAGGCGGCCAGCCAGCTGGTCGAAGAGCTCGTGACCAAGGGGTACGTGGAACGCCGCCCGCACCCGGCCGACGCCCGCGCCCGGCTGATCGTGCTGAGCCCGAAAGGCTGGGCGTGCACCCGGGCCGCCGACGAGGCCGCCATCGAGGTGCTGCGCCCGTGGGCGGACGCGCTCGGCCCGCACCGCCTGACCGCCCTGCGCGCCGACCTGTCCCGCATCGCCACCCCGGGCCGCCTGCGACCCATCTGGTGACCGCGCACCGATTACTTCGGGCGGCTGTCGCGGTCGGCCTCGGTCTGGACCGCCGCGCCGCGACGCCCGGACCAACGCCCAGACGCCCAGGCCGAGGGCAACCGGCCCGAGCGGCCAGATCACGATGGGGGTGCCCGGCGCGTCGAGGGCCGACCTGAACCCTTCGTGGCTTTGCTGAAGTTCGCTACCGTGAACGACGGATGACGCCTATCCGCTGGGCGGTGAGCGATGCGGCAGGAACTCCGGACACGAGCATCGAAGATGGCCGGTGGAGCCTTCACCGGGGCTGTCATGCTGACGATCGTGGCCTTCTCGGCTGCGGTGGCCGTCTTCATCTGGCAGGCGCTGAAACCGTACCGGTTACTGGTGGTGGACCTGTGGGAGCTCATCCCGCCCGGCGCTCGCGGCGAGGTCGGGCTGGGGCTCGCCATCATGGGCGGGATCCTGCTGATCCTCTTCGTCGTCCTGGCCGTCGTCAGCAAGGACACGCCCGCCGAGCCCGGCGGCGGCAGCAGCAGCCGCCGGAGCACGTCCGTCGGTGTCGACTTCGACGGGGCGGACATCGACGTCTCCGGCATGTAGCAAATATCGCTGGACTTCGATTTATTCGGCTGCGCCCTGGCGTGTCCGGACAGGACCGTTCTACCGTCGCCACATGGTGTCGCGTCGATCTGTCCTGCGGGCTCTGCCGCTCGCCACGGCCGCGTTGGTCGCCCCGAAACTTCCCGGCCGGTCGGCTGCGACGCCCGATCCGGCGCGCGTACCGCCCGATCCGGCTGCCGCTGACGGCGCCGCGATCGCCGTACGGGGCTTCACCGCCGACCTCTACCGTTCGCTGAGCTCGGCCGCGGGCGACAGCAACGTGGTGTGCTCGCCGTATTCGGTCGCGTTCGCCCTGGCCATGACCAGAGCGGGCGCCGGCTCCACCACCGCGGACGAGATGGACGCCGTGCTGCACGCGCCGCAGCCGCGTCCCGGCGCGCTGGACAGCGGTCTCAACACCGTCGATCAACTGCTGACGGGGCGGTACCAGGACGGGGACGGCATCAAACAGCCCAAGCTGGCCACGGCGAACGCCCTGTGGACGCGGCTCGGTCTCGACCTGAAGCCGGCTTTCCGGGACACGCTGACCGGCTACTACGGCGCGGCGGCCCACCCGGTCGACTTCCGGGGCGCGACGGACATGTCGCGTCAGGAGATCAACACCTGGGTGTCGGACCGGACCGACGCGAAGATCCCGGAGCTGTTGCCGTCCGGCTCGGTGAGCCCCGACACCACCCTGATCCTGACGAACACGACGTACCTGCGCGCGGCCTGGACGTACCCGTTCAGCGTCCCGGCGACCGTGGCGGCGCCGTTCACCCGTGATGACGGCCGGGTCGTCGAGGTGCCGATGATGCGCGGGCCGTTCGACACGATGGGATACCTCGAAGGGGACGGCTGGCGGGCGGTCGACGTGCCGTACGCCGGTGGCGGGCTGGCCATGGCCGTCGTCGTGCCGACCCGGGACGATCTCGCCGCGGTCGAAGCGCACCTGAGCGAGGAGTGGCTCGGGGCGCTGCTGCACGGGTTCCGGTTCGAGACGGTCCAGCTGCGGCTGCCGAAGTGGACGTTCCGGCTGCCGGCGCAGCTCGGCGGCGTACTGAGCGAGCTGGGTATGCCGACCGCGTTCTCGTCGCGGGCGGACTTCACCGGTATCAGCACCGAGCCGTCCCTGCGGATCGACGACGTGGCCCACGAGACCTTCATCGCCGTGGACGAGAAGGGCACCGAGGCGGCAGCGGCGTCGGCGGTCATCGTCCGGCCGCCGTCGATACCCCAGGGGCCGAGCTTCTTCGTCGACCGCCCGTTCCTCTACGTCATCCACGACCGGTCCAGCGGCGTGCCGCTGTTCATCGGCCGGGTCCACGACCCGCTGGTCACCGCCCCGGCCTGAGCGTCGGCCGGTTCGCGTATGGTCGGGCGGTGAATCCGGCTGACCTGCAGGGCCTGCGCGCGGGTGACCTCGAGACCCGCGAGGCACATGTGCACCGTCTGCTCGACCGGGCCAGGACGCAGGGTGACGAATCAGCCATCGCGGCGCTGCACGCGCTCGTCCGCGACTACCGGGATTTCCACCGGTCGTTGTATTCGCGGGCGATGAACCAGGCGGCCGTCTTCGCGGACAGCGCCCTGGCGGAGCCGTTGCTGGCCGCGCTCGCCGACACCCGCTACAACTGCCAGGCGTGGGCCGCCATGGGCTGCGCGGCGATGGACATCCGGGCCGCCGTACCGCAGCTGGTCACGCTCCTCGACCACTCGCAGTGGATCGTCCGGGGCGAAACGGTGACCGCACTCGGCCGGCTGGGCGACGCGTCGGTCGTACCGTCGCTGCGGCCGCTGCTCGGCGATGAGGCCGACTGGCTCCGCCAGCGAACCGCCGACGCCCTGGCCCGCATCGGCGGCGACGCGGCGCTGGAGGCCCTCTGGCAGGAGTTCGAGCACCGCCGCTTCCCCCGGATCGGCTACGTGGCCAGCACGCTGGCGTTGTTCGCGCCCGAGGTGGTGCCCCGGCTGCTGGCCGCGACCGAAAGTCCGGACCCGAATCAACGCTACTGGGCTGCCGTCGCGCTGGGCTCAACCGGCGACGACCGGGCGGCCCCTACCCTGGAACGACTGATGGCCACCGACCGCGGTGCAACCGTCTTCGACGGCGAAGTACGCGCTGCCGCCAAGAAGGCCCTGCGCACCCTGCGTCGCATCCAGACAGCCATCGCAGAACGAGAAAGCGCTGAAGCTTGAGCCGGCAACCGACGCTGTTTCTTACCGTGGGACTCCCTTGCGCGGGGAAAACGACTGCCGCCCGCCGCATCGAAAGCGAACAGCAAGCCCTGCGACTCACCAAGGACGAGTGGATCAAGGCCCTGTACGGGGAGGAGAATCCACCGGCGGCCGGCGACGTGATCGAGGGCCGGCTGATCCAGATCGGGCTGCGCGCCCTGGAACTGGGCAACAACGTCGTGATCGACTACGGCCTGTGGAGCCGGGACGAGCGCTCCGCGCTGCGCCAGGCAGCGGCGGACCGGGGCGCCACCGTGCAGATGTTGTACTTCGAAGTCTCGCCGGCCGAGCAGCGGCGACGGGCTGATCAGCGCCAGGCTGAAGCAGCCCACACGACCTGGCCCATGTCCGACGAGGAACTCACCGAGTGGGCCGCCAAGATCGAGATCCCCACCCGAGGCGAACTCGACGGCACCGAGCCCATCGGCCACCCCCCACCCGGCTTCCCGACCTGGGACGCCTGGCGCGCGCACCGCTGGCCCCCCGCAGTGCATTGATCCACCAACGCCGCGTTCCTGGGGCAGCACTGCGCTGATCGCACTGAACGCGCTGGATCCGAGCGCCGCCGCGTTGCCGGGCGGTTGGCGCGATCAGGTCAGCTCGCGGTAGGCCCGCAGCACGGCCTCGGTGCGTTCGGCGAGCTCAGAGCCGGCATCCGCCGAGATGTCCGGCCCCGCCGAGGTCAGCCGGGCCAGCGCCTCGTCGGCCTCCCGGGCCAGCGCTTCGATCTCCTGATCGCGGATCAGTTCCGCACCGGCCACCACAACCGCACGCAACGCCGCCAGCCGCTGGGCCACCTCGTCATCCAGCTCTGCCAACGTCGAGGTCGCCTTCGCCATCCGCGGCGCCAGCTCGAACGCACCGTCATGCCGGGCCAGCTCGGCGTGCAGCTCCCGGATCTCCTGCCGCCGCTCCAGCGCTCCGGCGAGATCGAACAACGCCTGCGCGAGCTGCCGCTCCGCCATGGGCACGTCGATGAGCGCCCCGAGCGCGGGCCACGTCTCCGACGTCCGCTGACACAGATCGATGGCGTCCGAGAACACTTGCCGTTCGCGGTCGTCGACGAGCACGTGATGCTGCGCGCGGTCACTCTCGAACCGGGGCGCCGAAATCACGCCGGGCCGGCGCCGCAAGCGGTACAGCACCGCCCCGCCACCGGCCGCGATCCCCGCCAGGACGAGAAGGCCGCCGACCAGGGCACCACCCAGCAGCATCAATCCGCCGACGATGCCGAAGAAGAGCGCGAACCCATACAGGAGGCCCTCGAAAGGCCCTCGATCGGCGGGTTCATCCGCGGGGGTGATCTCGACGACGCCGCCCCAGCCGAACGAAAGCCCTCGCCCACCGGCCACCTCGAGAGCAAGCCTGGACACGATGACCAGCTCATCGTCATGGGCCACATACAGGGACGGCATCGCCCTCGCTCCGCTCTCCAGTCAGCGGCCCACATCATCCCATGCCGGAGAACACCGGCCGAAGGCTGTCGTGCGCACACCGCTCACGGCTGGACCATCCGCGCCGGCCCGCACGGCGATATCCCCACCAGAACCGCAGCGCGACATTGGCGGCTCCAGGAGCACAACCTCCCCCTGAACCATCGCGCCGACCGGGTGGCCGACCACGAGCCACCGTTCCGGGGTGGCTTCCTCCGGTAGGTCGGCGGCCGGGAACGGCTCGTGGACGCGGTCACCGGCGCCGGAACGCCGACGCTGCGTCAGGTGCCGGTCGGTGGTGCGCTCATCGCCGCCGCCAGAAACGTGATCGCCCAGTCCCGGGCCGCCTCGCCCGACCCGGAGGTCGACGGGCGCTGGTTGTAGAGATTGACGCGGTCCACGGCGGTCACCGCGAGGATCCCGCGCAACCGGAACCACAGCTCCTCCGCGGGCAGGTCAGGCAGCGCGTGCCGGAAAGCGGCCACGAAACGGTCGCGAACCGTGTCCTCGGCCGGGCCGGTCCAGGCCCGGGTCTCCTCGGCCGGGTCGCTGAGGATGGTCACGATCAGCCGGGACGTCCGGGCGCCACTCTCGGCGCCGGCCGGCATCTCGTCGAACAGCGGCCCCACGAAGGCCGCGACCAGGTCGGCGACCGCCGGATCAGCCGTCCGGGCGAGCAACCGGTCGAGTCCGGCGGCCTGCGCCGCGTTGATCGGCTCGATCACCCGGCGGGCCACCGCGGCCAACAGCTCAGCCTTCGAGCCGAAGTGGTAGGCGACGGCGGCCAGATTCGCCCCGGCGCGGTCGGTGATCGCGCGGACCGAGGTCCCGCGGTAGCCGCGCTCGGCGAACAGGTGCTCGGCCGCATCGAGGAGCTGGGTGCGGGTGTCGATCGTAGCCACGTGTGCCACCATACAAACGTTTGATTAAAACGAGCGTTTGAAAGAGGCCGAGATGAAGATCCTCGTGTACGGCGCCGGTGTCCTCGGCACTCTGTATGCCGCCCGCCTGCACGAGGCCGGGCACGACGTTGCCCTGCTCGCCCGCGGCCGGCGCCTGGCCGCCCTGCGCGAGCACGGCGTGCTGATCGCCGAGGGCGACAACCCAGCGGTACGGCGGGTGCCGGTGCCGATCGTCGACAAGCCGTCCAACGGGTACGACCTGATCACCGTCTTCGTCCGCACCCACCAGGTCGACGCGGTGCTGGAGTCGCTGGCCGCCGTCGACGGCGACGTGCTGTTCCTGCTCAACTGGGCGGCCGGAGCAGAACCGCTGGCCGCGATACTGGGCCCCGAGCGCGTACTGCTCGGCTTCCCCAATGCCGGCGGAACAATGGACGGCGACGTGGTCCGCTACCGCGCGACCAGCCTGCTGAACCGACTGGTCCCGATGACGATCGGCGGCACCCACCCGCGCTCGGAACGCATCATGCAGGCGTTCCGCACGGCCGGGATCCGAGCCAGGGCCGAGCCGCACATGGACGCCTGGCTCACCACGCACGCCGCATTCGAAATACCCCTCAGCCGAGCCGCGCACGCAGCCGGCGGCCCAACCGCACTGGCCGCCGACCCGGAAGCGGTCCGCATCATGCTCCACCAGATCCGAGAGAACCTGTCCACCCTGCCAACTCCGCCGGTCCCACGCGCCTTCACCGCACTGAAAGCACTGCCGGAAGCCCTCCTCGTGCCCCTGCTACGAAGCTTCCTACGCAGCCGAACGGCTGTCCAAAGCGGCCTGAGCGACACCACCGCAACCGCAACCGCCGAACACAACCGCCTGACCAACCAACTACAAAGCCGCGCCAAGCGATAACCCGAACACCGAAGGAAAGCCAAACCCCGCACCCGCCTCAACTCGCCCATCGAACATGCAGCTGAAGCACGCCCGGAAACACGGACCAAACGCGACTGGCCATGGATCGCGAGACAAGCCGAAGCGAGCCAAGCCGCGCCAGAGGGCGCGTCGCAGAAGAGGCGGCATAGCTGACGAAACAAGGCAACACGAGACGCCTCAAGCATCAAGGCGCACCTGAAAAAGTCAGCGCCACAAGACAAAGCCGGAACGACCGCGGAACGAGACAAGACAAGGCGAATCACGCATCCAGGCACCCCAAGGCAAGGCCAGGACCGACCGCGAGACGAGGCAAGGCAGGACGGATTACGCGTCGAGGTAAGGCGAAGCGGGTTACGCGTCGAGGCGCGCCTAGAAGTCAGCAGCCCCTCGAGGCGAAGCCGGGATGGACTGCGGATCAACGCGCGCCCGAAGATGCGTTGCGCATCAAAGTGCGGTCGGGGTAGACCCCCACCCTCCCGCACCGCAACCGGCGAGGTGCGTACGCAAGACCCACCACTCAGGCCGGCCTGCCCGACAAAATCCCCGCCAAGAACCACAGCGCGGCAGCCAGACCCCTCACCGCAAGGGGATCACCCAGAAAGCGCGGCAACCAGCGACGAGCAACCAAATCCCGGCCGGACCAGGAAACCATGCAAGGTTGGGGGCCGGGGTGACCAAGAACGGCATAAATGCTCCTCAAGCCGATCTTGGTCACCCCGGCCCCCAACCGTCCAACCGCAAGAAAAAATCAACCCCGCTCGATCAAATGCCCAACAATCTGAGGCCCCATGAGCACAGCCTCCCCAGACCCATCCCGCCGACCATCAACCGAAGGAAGCTCAACAGGATCCCCGGTAGCACTGGCCCCAACCGGCCGAGGCCCGACCCAGGCAACCACCAGAGCGGTCTCCCCCTTGAGGAACCGCTGAACCCGAACCCCACCGGTAGCCCGCCCCTTGGCCGGATACAACCCGAACGGCGTGACCTTCACCTGAGTGCCGGTCGAGGTGACCACCATCGGCTCACCATGCTGCGGATCCGTCGTGTTCACCACGTTGAACGACACAGCCTCGGCCCCGGACGACAGGTTCATCCCGGCCATGCCACCGCCCTTGAGCCCCTGCGGCCGCACCAGTTTGGCCGGGAAGCGGAGCAGCGACGCGTCCGAGGACACGAAGGCCAGCGACTCCGCGCCGTCGGTCAGCCACGTCGCCCCCAGCAGCTCGTCGCCGTCCTTGAGGGTGATGACTTCGAACTCGTCCGAGCGGACCGGCCATTCCGGCGCGCAGACCTTGACCACGCCCTGCCGGGTGCCCATGGCCAGGCCGGGTGAGCCGGACGCGCCGAGCGGGGCCAGGCCGACGACCTTCTCCCCCGGCTCCAGCGGGATCAGCTCCGAGGCCGACATGCCGCCACGCACCGAAACCGTGCCGGACTGCTCGGGCAACACCGGCAGGGGCAGCACGTCCACCTTGAACGCCCGCCCGGTGCTCGTCACGAGCAGCACGCGGCCCCGGGCGGTGGAGTGGACAACCGAGCGGACCGCGTCGTGCTTGACCCGTCCGCTGCGGCGCCGGCCCTCGGTCGCCTCTTCGCTTTCCGCCGCCGTGCGGGCGATGAGGCCGGTCGCGGAGAGGATCACCTGGCAGGGGTCGTCGGCCACCTCGAGCGGACCGGCCGGCGCGGACGCCGCCAGCACCTCCTTGAGGTCGCCGTCGATCAGCGTGGTGCGCCGGGCGACGCCGAACTCCGAGGCCACCTCGGCCAGCTCGTCCGAGACGACCTGCTTGAGGACGTCGTCGTTGTCCAGGATCCGGCTGAGCTCCGCGATCTCGCCGCGCAGTCGTTCCTGCTCGGTCTCCAGCTCGATGCGGTCGAAGCGGGTGAGCCGGCGCAGCGGGGTGTCCAGGATGTACGTGGCCTGGATGTCGCTGAGCCCGAACTCGCTCATCAGGCCCGCCTTGGCCGCCGCGGCGTCGTCGCTGCCGCGGATGATGGCGACCACCCGGTCGATGTCGATCAGGGCGATGAGCAGGCCGTCGACCAGGTGCAGGCGGTCCTGGCGCTTGGTCCGGCGGTGCGTGGTCCGCCGGGTGACCACCTCGTAGCGGTGGGCCAGGAACACCTCGAGCAGCGCCTTGAGGCCCAGCGTCCGCGGCTGGCCGTCGACCAGCACCAGGTTGTTGATGCCGAAGGACGACTCCAGCGGGGTCAGCCGGTAGAGGTCGGCCAGCAGGGCCTGCGGGTTGACGCCGACCTTGCACTCGATGACCAGCCGGATGCCGTGCTCGCGGTCGGTGAGGTCCTTGACGTCGGCGATGCCCTGGAGCCGGGCCGGCTGGCGCTGACCCTTGCGCGGGCCCGAGGTGATGAGCTTGCCCTTCACCTCGTCGGTGATCGCCTCGATGATCTTCTCGGTGCCGACGCCGTACGGGAGCTGGACGACGGTGATCGCCTGGCGGCCGCGACCGCCCTCCAGCGGGCCGGTCTGCGCGCGGGCCCGCATGCGCACCACGCCACGGCCGGTCTCGTACGCCCGGCGGACCTCGTCGAGGCCGAGCAGCTGCCCGCCGGTGGGCAGGTCGGGGCCGGGCACGAAGCGCATGAGCGTGTCGAGGTCGGCCTCGGGGTCGGTGATCAGGTGGCGGGCCGCCGTGACGACCTCACCCAGGTTGTGCGGGATCATGTTGGTCGCCATGCCGACGGCGATCCCGGACGTGCCGTTGACCAGCAGGTTGGGGAAGGCCGCGGGCAGCACCTTGGGCTCGAGCTCGGAGCCGTCGTAGTTGGGCTTGAAATCGACCGTGCCCTCGCCGAGCTCGCCGACCAGCAGCATCGCCTCGCGGGACATCCGGGCCTCGGTGTATCGCGAGGCGGCCGGGCCGTCGTCGGGCGAGCCGAAGTTGCCGTGCCCGTCGATCAGCGGCGCGTTGAGCGAGAAGTCCTGGGCCAGGCGCACCATCGCGTCGTAGATCGCCAGGTCACCGTGGGGGTGGTAGCGACCCATCACGTCACCGACCACGCGGGCGGACTTGACGTAGGCCCGGTCGGGGCGGTGGCCCTGCTCCTGCATCGACCACAGGATGCGGCGGTGCACCGGCTTGAGGCCGTCACGGGCGTCCGGCAGGGCGCGCGAGTGGATGACCGAGTAGGCGTACTCCAGGTAGGAGTCCTCGACCTCGGTGGTGAGCGGGTTGTCGATGACCCGGGCGCCGGCCTGGTCGAAGGCCGACAGGTCCACCCGGGACTGCTCGTTTCTGCGGCGTGCCATGTTGGAAAACAGCCTCTCAGGCGTCGATCGTTTCCTGGTCGATGCGGCCGGCGGCCTCGATCAGCCAGTTCTTGCGCGGCTCGACCCGCTCACCCATCAGCAGCTCGAGGGTGGCCTCGGCCCGCTCGGCGTCGGTCAGCGTGATCCGCCGGACGGTGCGGGTGGCCGGGTTCATCGTGGTGTCCCACAGCTCGTCGGCGTCCATCTCGCCGAGGCCCTTGAACCGGCTCACCGGCGCGACCGACTTGCCGGCGCGCTCCAGCCGGGTCAGCGCGGCCTCCATCTCCTGCTGGGTGTACGTGAAGATGGTCTCGGCGTTGCGGCCCTTGGTGGTGATCTTGTGCAGCGGCGGCATCGCGGCGAACAGCCGGCCCTCCTCGATCACCGGGCGCATGTACTTGGCGAAGAGGGTGATCAGCAGGGTGCGGATGTGTGAGCCGTCGACGTCCGCGTCCGCCATGATCATGACGCGGCCGTAGCGCATCGTGCTCATGTCGAAGGTGCGGCCGGAGCCGGCCCCCAGCACCTGCACGATGGCCGAGCACTCCACGTTGTCCAGGACCTGTTGCAGGCTGGCCTTCTGCACGTTGAGGATCTTGCCGCGGATCGGCAGCAGGGCCTGGTATTCGGAGCTGCGGGCCATCCGGGCGGTGCCGAGCGCGCTGTCACCCTCGACGATGTAGAGCTCGCTGCGGCCGATGCCGGTGGAGCGGCAGTCGACCAGCTTGGGCGGCATGGACGCGCCCTCGAGCGCGGTCTTGCGGCGAGCCGCGTCCTTCTGCTGCTTCTGGGTCAGGCGGACCCGGGCGGCGTCGACGACCT
Source organism: Actinoplanes sp. NPDC048967 (assembly GCF_040649415.1). Taxonomy (NCBI): domain Bacteria; kingdom Bacillati; phylum Actinomycetota; class Actinomycetes; order Micromonosporales; family Micromonosporaceae; genus Actinoplanes; species Actinoplanes sp. NPDC048967. The sequence continues at coordinate 372,860 of NZ_JBEZFL010000007.1, read as the reverse complement.
TCTGCAGGACCGTGCGGGCCTCGCTCTTGGTGCGCCGGTCGTCGATCCAGGCCTTGAGGTGCTGCTCGACCAGGGTCTGCAGCACCCGGGTGATGCCGGCGGTGGAGAGCTCGTCCTTGGTCTGCGAGGTGAACTGCGGCTCGGGCACCCGCACGTGGATCACCGCGGTCATGCCCTCCAGCAGGTCGTCCAGGACCGGCACGTCCTCCTTGGGCTTGAGCAGGCCGCGGGCGTTGCGGATGGCGTCGCTCAGGGCCCGGGTCAGGGCCCGCTCGAAGCCCTTGCGGTGGGTGCCGCCGTGCACGTTGCGGATGGTGTTGGTGAAGCACTCCACCGTGCGGTCGTAGCCGGTGCCCCAGCGGAACGCGACCTCGACCTGGGCCTTGCGCTCGACGTTGGACTGCATGACGCCGTTGGCGTCGGCCGCGTTCTCCTTGTAGGTGCCCTCGCCGGCGACCATCAGGATCCCCGAGACGGGCTTGTCACCGGCCGGGGTGAGGAACTCCACCATGTCGGTCAGTCCGTGCGGATAGTGGAACTTCTCCTCGGCCGGCTCCTCGCCCGTGTGGTCGCGCAGCACGTACGCCACGCCGGGGACCAGGAACGCGGTGTTGCGCAGCTTGGCCCGCACCACGTCGACGTCGAGCCGGGCGCCGGTCTCGAAATACCGCGCGTCGTACCAGTAGCGGATCGAGGTGCCGGTGCGCTCGCCACGCTTCATCTTGCGCACCACGCGCAGGCCGCTCTGCGACTGGAAGGGTGCGTCCGGGCCGGGGCCGGCGAACACACCGGGCACGCCGCGCTGGAAGGACAGCTCGTGCACCTTGCCGTCGCGCCGGACCGTCACGTCGAAGCGCAGGGACAGCGCGTTGACCGCGGAGGCGCCGACACCGTGCAGGCCGCCGGAGGTCTTGTAGCCCGAGCCGCCGAACTTGCCACCGGCATGCAGCCGGGTGAGCACCAGCTCGACGCCGTTGAGGCCGGACTTGGCGTTGATGTCGGTCGGGATGCCGCGGCCGTCGTCGTCGACCTGCACCGAGCCGTCGGCGTGCAGGGTCACCTCGACGTGCTCGGCGTGGCCGCCGACGCCCTCGTCGGTGGCGTTGTCGAGGATCTCGTTGGCGAGGTGGTTGACGCCCCGGCTGTCGGTGGAACCGATGTACATACCCGGCCGCTTGCGGACCGCATCGAGTCCTTCGAGGTGCGTGAGGTCATCAGCCCCGTAGAGGATCTCTGGTTGCGCAGTCACGAGGTATTACTCCCGGCAGTGGCAGCTGTCAACGACGCGGCGAGCCTACCGGGCACCTCTGACGAGTTTCGTGAGGCCGACCGTGAGCTGGTCTCCTTAACACACGACTAAAGGGGCAAATACTCCGGGTCGTGAGCCACAACACGATTCCGGCCGGCCTGTTTGGCCGCGTAGAGGCCGGCGTCGGCCCGCCCGAGCAGGGTGTCCGGGGTCGGGTCGCTGGGGCGCAGCCGGGCCAGGCCGACGCTGATGGTCACCGGGATCGGCCCGGAGCGGGTGTCGACCGGCGTGCCGGCCACCGCGGCCCGCAGCTCCTCGGCCAGCTCGGCCCCGGCCGAGTCGACGCCGGGCAGCAGCACCGCGAACTCCTCACCGCCGTACCGGGCGACCAGGCCGTCGGCCGGCAGGCCGCCGAGCAGGCGCTGGACCACACCCTTGATCACGTCGTCGCCGACCTGGTGGCCGTGCGCGTCGTTGATCCGCTTGAAGTGGTCGATGTCGACCATGAGCGCGGTGACCGGCCCGTCCGCCGCCCGCGCGGCGGCCAGCGAGCGCTCGGCGAGCTCGAAGAACCGCCGCCGGTTGGCGACGCCGGTCAGGCTGTCGGTGGTGGCCAGCTCGTTCACCCGGCTGAACAGCCGGGCGTTGTCGAAGGCGACCATGCCCTGACCCACCAGCGCCGCGGCCAGCCCCAGGTCGGCCGCCGCGTACGCGCCCGGCCGGTCGGACGCCAGCACCAGCACGCCCAGGGCCCCGTTGCGGTCGTCGAGGGTGACGGTGAGCCAGCTCTGCCCGGTCGAGTCCTCGAAGGCGCCGGCCCAGGGCGGCGTACCGTTGATCATGTCGGCCTGCCGGTTGTCCAGCAGCCCCCGCAGGTCGGGGTGCTCGGCCAGGGCGAGCTGCACCGGGGCCGGCCCGCCGAGCACGGTGATCTCCTCCGAGTCGGAGGTGCCGAGCAGCAGCCAGCCGCGGTTCGCGCCGGGCGTCTGCCGGGCGGTCAGCAGCAGCCGGCGCAGCACCAGCTGCGGGTCCAGCGTGCCGGTGAGCCGGGCCATCGCGCGGCGCAGGGTCTCGGCGAGGTCGCGCTGACGGTTGGCGGCGGCCACCGCCACCTCCAGCTGGGCGGCCCGGGCCGTCTCCAGGCCGACCGCGATGTGGTGGGTGATGGCGGTCAGCACGTCGGCGTCGTCCACGGTGAAGACGCCCTTGGCGACCCGGCTGTCCAGGTAGACCACGCCGAGCAGGCGGTCGTCGAGCTCCAGCGGGGCGACCAGGATGCTGCGCAGGCCGTACTGGACCACGCTCTGCGCGCCCAGTGCCTCGCCCTGCTCGGTGCCGGTGACCACGAGGGGCTCGCGGCTGTGCCGGACCTTGTCGACGACGGTGGCGCTGTAGCCGGTCAGCTCGGCGACGTCGCGGCCGCTCGAGTCGCGGCCCACGAACGGGGCCAGCACCTGGGTCTCGGGGTCCATCAGGAACAGGATGGCGCGTTCGGCGCCGAGCAGGCGGGTGGTCTCGTCCAGGGCGACGCGGGTCAGCCGGTCCGGGTCGATGACCCGGCTGGCGGCCAGACTGAGCTGCTCCAGGGCAGCCCAGCGCTGGCCGGCCCGGCCGCGGGCGGCCACCACCGGTACGCGGTTGCGGCGCCCGGCGTCGAGGCGGAACTCGGCGGCCACCCGGCGGGCCCGGTGCGGCCAGCCACGGTCCTCGGCGATCCCGGCGGCCATCCGTGCCTGCCGGTCGGCCTCCCCGGTGCTACCGATGGCGGCGAGCGCGCGGGCGCGTACCAGGGCGGCCTCGAAAGCCGGCAGCGGCGCGTCGACCTGGCGCAGCAGGGGCTCGGCCTTGGCCAGCAGGTCCAGCGCGGCCACGCTGCGCGCCGGGTCCAGGGCGAGCAGCGCCGCACGGGCGATCCGGTGGTGCGCGGCCACGACGGGCCGGCGGGTGACCCGGCCGAGAGCGGAGACAGCCGCCGCGGCGACGGCGACCGCGGTGTCACGGTCGGCCGGCGCGGCCCGGCGGGCCTGCTCCAGCCGGCCGTACGCCAGGTAGACGTAGTAGCAGTGCTGGGCGGGCAGCACGTCGAGCGGTCGCAGCCGGAGGCTCTCGAAGTCCGCGACGGCGTCGTCGAAGGCGCCCTCGAGGTCGTCGCGTTCGATGGCGGACAGCATCCGGGCGATGATCGTGTCGACGACCTCGTGGATCTCCTTGGGCCCGTCCCCGGCCCGGGCGAGCGTGCTGATCGCCTCGCCGGCCCGGCCGCGCATGGCCAGCAGCCCGGCGTCGACGGCCAGCACGGCACTGCGGTCGGCGTTGCCGCCGCCCTCGAGCCAGCGTTGCCGGCCCGGGCGGGCCGCCTCGGCCTCGGTGATCTCGCCGCACAGCAGCCAGTCCCAGCCGAGGACGGCGTAACAGTCGAGGATCAGCCCGACGTCGAGGAAGCGGTCGCGTTCGGCCAGCACCTGGCGCACCCGCTCGCCGGAGTCGGCGCCGCTGCCGTGCACCGCGATGGCGGTCATCCAGTCGATACGGGCGAGCAGGGTGGGGTCGCCGAACTCGTGGGCCTGCCGGACGGCGGCCGCGGTGATCCGGTCGGAGGTCCGCTGCAGTCCCAGCATCCGCAGGGCGAGGGTGAGGCCGACGAGGTCGCGGGCCCGTTCCGGGGTCCGGCCGAGCCGGCTCGTCGGGTGGATGAACCGCAGCCCGTAGAGCAGTGACCGCAGCGGGCGCAGGGTGCGCACGCTGCCGGAGCCGCCGTAGTGGTACAGCGTCGTCTGCAGCCGCAGCCGCTCGCGGTAGGCGCCCTTGGCGGTGCCGTAGCCGAGCCGGGTGACGCCGATCAGGCAGCCCACGAAGAACAGCCACATGCCGGTGAGCGCGGCCAGGACCGGGTTGCGCGGCAGCGGGCGGCCCAGCTCGGCCAGGCCCTGCTCGACCGCGCGGACCTGCGCCGCACCACCCCAGTTGCTCTCGTGCACGCGGGCCAGGTGCAGGTGCAGGTGGGCCCGCGCGATCCGGTCGGTGGTCCCCTCCAGGGCGGTGGTCAGGGCGGCGATCGCCTCGTCGAAGCGGCCGTTCTGGTGGTACGCGACACCGAGCAGCTGGTGGAACTCACTGTCCACGGTCAGCCCGCCGGTCTCGGCAGCCTCCGCGGCGTACTCCAGGAAGGTCAGCGCCGTGTCGGGGGCGTGCTCGGCCAGCGCCCGGGCTCCGGCGGCCTGTCCCGCGCGCAGCATCCGGGCCGGCTCGTAGGAGGGGTCGCCGAGCGCGCAGTGCCGGGCGAGGACGTACACGTCGGCGCCTTCGTGGTCGAGCACGTCGGCGATGCGCTGGTGCAGCCGGCGTACCTCGTCGTCGGGCAGGCCGTCGATCAGCGCGAGGCGGATGCTGTCGTGCACGAACCGCACGGTGCCCTCGCGGTGCTCGACGAGGCCGCGGCGGGCGGCGTCGGAGAGGACGTCGAGGACCCGGCGGCGGCCGACACCGGCCACCTCGGCGACCAGGCCGGGGGCGAAGGTGGCGCCGATGACGCCGGCGAGCTGCAACAGCCGGCGGTTCTCCGGGGCCAGCGTGCCCATCCGGCGCAGCAGCAGCTGGGCGGAGTCGGCCGGCAGGGCCAGCTCCTGCACGCCGGCGGTGTCCACCCGCCAGACGCCCCAGTCGGGGGTCAGCAGGCCGGCGTCGATGACCGCCCGGGCATAACCGATCGTCGCGAACGGGTTCCCGCCGGTCAGCACGGCGATCGCGGTGGCCCCGCGCTCGTCGATCCGGACCCCGCCGGACAGGGAGCTGATCAGGTCACCGACCGCCGCGGCGCTCAGCGGCGCCAGCGTGATGTCGGTGTCGGGGCCGGGCTGGAGGCGGTTCAGGACCATGGCGGCCGCGGGCGCGCCCTCGTCGTCGTTGCGGGCGGTGGCCACCACGAGCAGCGGCACCCCGGTGAGCCCGGCGGCGAGCTGCTCGAGCACCCGGACGGTGCCGTCGTCGAACCACTGCACGTCGTCGAGGTGCAGCAGCACCGGGCCGGTCGTCCGGGCCAGGCCGGTGAGCAGGTCGGCGACGGCGGCCGAGTGCCGCTCCAGGCCGATCTCGGCGGCCACGCCGGGCACGCCGAGCGCGTCGGCCAGCGCCGGCGACAGGCTGGTCACCAGGCCGGCCCCCTGCCCGGCGGCGGAGCGCAACAGCTTGCCGGCGGCGGCAGCGCCACCGGGGCGGCGCAGCAGAGCCCGGACGTACGCGTCCACAGCCGCCCGCAGCGGCGCCATCGGCCGGCGGTCGCTGGGTGAGGCCGTACTCCGCAGCACGGTGCCGCCGGCCGCCACGACCAGCTCGCCCAGCTCGGCGGCCAGCCGGGTCTTGCCGCTGCCGGTGCTCCCGTGCAGCACAGCGATGCCACCACGGCCGGCCGCGGCCGCACTCCAGCGCTCCCGCAGAGTGCTGAACTCGGAGTCGCGTCCGGTCAGCGGAGCGGTGGCCAGGGGAACCGGGCCGTCCTGCTCCCCGAGCGGGAACACCGCGGCCGGGTCGTCATCGAGCCGCCGCAGGTCGGCCAGCAGGCCCGCGGCGCTCTGGTAACGGTCGTCAGGGTCCTTGGCCAGCAGCCGGACGATGATCGCGGCGAAGGCGGCGCCCAGGCCGGGGGCCAGGGCCCGGGGATCCGGTACGGGCGCGGTGGCGTGCAGGTGCAGCAGCTCGCCGACGTCCCCCGCGGCGAACGGCGGCGCCCCGGTGACGCACTCGAAGAGCACCGCACCCAGGGCGTACAGGTCGGAGCGGCCGTCGACGGGCCGGTTGAGCATGCCGCTCTGCTCGGGCGGGCTGTAGAGCAGCGTGCCCGCGACCGGCTCCTCGGTGATCCCGGCGCCGGCCGAGACCCGGGTGGCCAGCCCGAAGTCGACCAGTCCGGCGCCGCCGTCCGGGCCGACGACGATGTTGTCCGGCTTGACGTCACGGTGCACCAGGTCGTGGGCGTGGGCCGCCGCCAGGGCGCCGGCGATGTCGGTGGCGATCCGGACGGCCACGGCCTCGCGGACCGGGCCCCGGGCCAGGCGGGCGGTCAGCGGTTCGCCCGGGAGCAGATCCATGATCACGTACGGCCGGCCGCCGGCCGTACCGGTCTTGTGCACGCGGGGCAGCCCCGGGCTGTCGACGGCGGCCAGCAGCGCGCACTGGCGGCGGAACTCGCGTACGCCCTCGTTGCTCGCGGCGATGGTGTCGCGCAGGAGCCTGAGGGCGTACTCCCGGCCCCGCAGGCGTACCCGGTGCACGACCGCCTGGGTGCCGCGGCCCAGCTCGCCCAGCACTTCGAGCCCGGCGGCGTCGCCGGGCTCGAGCTGCAGCAGGGCCGGCTCAGCCGGCGGAGAAGGCGTGGCACCCACGTTGCCTTTATCGGCCCAGGTCGTCCCCGCTGAAGGATTGGGTCCCGGCGGATCTGCCGGCCGGGCCGGTCAGCCGCACGTCTGCAGGACCGGTCCAGCCGCCACCACCTGCGGGTACAGCGCCCGCGACAGCTCCACCGGGGCCGACTTGCCGGCCACCGAGACCGGCGGCATCTCCTGGTAGACCACCGCGTGGTCGGTCACCGCCCGGGTGGCCGCGCAGACCACCACCGTGTCGTGCGGCGCGTACGCCTGCAGCCGCGCCGCCGTGCTCACCACGCTGCCGCTGACCATCCCGTACCCGCCGTCGCGGGTCTGGTCCAGGTCGACGATGGCGTCGCCGGTGGCCAGCCCGACCCGGGTCCGGACCGGGAACCGGCCGGCCAGGAGACGCCCCCGCAGCGCCTCCTGGATCGCCAGGCCGGCCCGGACCGCTCCCACTGCCGCGCGGCTCGTGCCCGCCGGCGTGCCGGGCGACGGCCCGTCCGCCCCGAAGATCGCCATGACCGCGTCCCCGATGAACTTCTCGACCACCCCGCCCGCCGCCCGGACCTCGGCCGACACGGTGGAGAAGTAGTCCATCTGCAGGTCCCGGACGTCCGCGCAGTCCAGCTCGTCGACGATGGCGGTGAAACCCACGATGTCGACGAACAGCACGGTCACTGTCTGTCGCCGGCACCGGATGCCGGCAGTCATTCTGTTCATGCCCCACGCCCCTTCGCCGCATTGGCGAGGCAAACGGTGCCAGCCGGCGGGGGTACAGCGGATCCGCAGAATGACGTATCTGTGACAGCGGGCCCAGCGTCGAATTTGTGACGCAGAACAGTCCGAACCGACGAGAACGTGCTACCCGGATCGGCACTAGGCTGCCACGCATGGCCAGCGAGGGGGACGACGCGCCTATTGTCGGACGTACCGGCACTTTGACCGCGGTTCGCACGGACCTGCTGGACGCCGGTCCCAGCGGCACCGCGGCGGTGTTCGTCACCGGCGAGAGCGGCGTGGGCAAGAGCCGCCTGCTGCGCGAGGCGGCGGACGCGCTGCGTGACGCGGGTGTCGCCGTGCTGTCCGGCACCTGCCTGGACATCGGCGACGCCTCTCCCCTGCACCCGGTCCTGCAGGCGCTGCGCCGCGCCGGGGTGCACGCCGACACCGCCCCGGTGGACGCCGTCGCCAATCAGGACGGCGCGGGCGTGCTCCTCGAACGGGTCTCCCAGCAGCTGCGTTCGCTGGCCCAGGGCCGGCGGCTGCTGCTCGTGCTCGACGACCTCCAGTGGGCCGACCGCAGCACCCGGCAGCTGCTGCTCTACCTGCTGGCGGGCCTCGGTGAGATCAATCTGTCGGTGCTGGCGGCGGTCCGGGCCGAGTCACTGCACGGCTCCCATCCGCTACGGCGGGTGCTGGCCGAGCTGCGCCGGTTGCGGTCCGTACGCGTGCTCGACCTGGCCCCGCTCGACCAGGAGTCGACCGGTGAGCTGGTCGCCGCGATCGCCGGCACCGACGTGGCCCCGGAGGACGCCGACCGGGTCTACAAGCGCAGCGGCGGCAACCCGTTCGTGGTCGAGGAGCTCTCCCGGGACCTGCGGGACGGCCGGGTCGAGCTGTCCGACACACTGCGCGAGATCTTCCTGTCCCGGGTCGACGAGCTGCCCCCGCACGCCCACGACGTGGTGCACGCCGTCGCCGCCGGGGTCGAGCCGGTCGAGCACGCCCTGCTGGCCCGGGTCCTGCCGCTGCCGGAGACGGAGCTGATCGAGGCGATCCGGGCCGCGGTCGCGCACCGCTTCGTGACCAGCGCGGCCGACGGCTACCGGCTGCGGCACCAGGTGGTCGCCGAGGTCCTCGAGCACGAGGTGCTGCCGGCCGAGCACGCCGCCCGGCACCGCCGCTACGCCGAGGCGCTGGAGGCTGTCCCCGGCGCCGTCGACCACGCCCGGCTGGCGCATCACTGGCGGCAGGCGGGCGAGCCCGCCCGGGCGATGCCCTCGGTCGTCGCCGCGGCCCGGGCCGCCGAGCAGCTCTACGGCTTCGCCGAGGCCCACCGCTACTGGAGCATGGCGCTGGAACTGGGCTGCGACGAGGCGCCCGAGCGCACCGAGCTGCTCGCGCACGCCGCCGAGTCGGCGCATCGCTGCGGCGAGCACCAGCGGGCCCTGACCCGGCTCGAGGAGCTGGCCGCCCGCCCGGACGGCCCGGGGGCCTGCGAGATCCACCTGCGCCGGGCCCGCTACCTGGCCGCGGCGGGCCGCTCGGCCACGGCCGAGATCGAATACGAACGGGCGCTGGCGTTCGCCGAGTGCACGCCGTCGGAGAAGGCCAGCGCGGCCGCGCACCTGGCCGAGCTGCTGGTCCACCTGGGCCGCTACGCCGACGCCGGGGTCCGCGCGCGCGACGCGCTGGAGCTGGCCGAGAAGGCCGACGGCTCGACCGCCGACCTGGTCCGGGCCAGCGCGGCGCTGGGCTTCAGCCTGGCCTTCCGGGAGGATCCCGACGCGGGGCTGGCGGTGATCCGCCAGGCGGTGGAGATCGCCGAGCGCTCGGGGCACCCGGACGACATCGGCTGCGCCTATCTGCACCTGGCCGAGCTGCTCACCGGGCCGCTGAACAGCGTCGAGGAGGGCGTGCTGGTGGCCCGCCGCGGCGCGGAGAAGCTGGCCGCGATCGGGCTCGGCCGCACCTACCAGACCCGGCTGCTGGCCATCGCGGCCAACGGGCTCTTCCGGATCGGCGACTGGGCCGAGATGGAGAAGGTGCTCGACACCGCGATGCGGCACCGCCCGTCCGGCGCCGACGCGGTCGAGCTGCTGCTGTCGCGCTGCCGGCTGTGGGTCGGCGTCGGCGACATCGAGCAGGCCGACCGCGACCTGGAGGCGGTGGCGACCATCCTGGCCGGTGGCGGGGCCAGGCACGTGCTGCCGATGCTCACCCTGCGGGCCGGGCTGGCTATGTGGCAGGGCCGGCACGCGGAGGCACGGACCGCCGTGCAGCGCGGCCTGACCGAGACCCGCTCCGACGATCTGGTGCTGCTGGGCGTGCTGGCCTGGCACGGGCTGCGCGCCGAGGCGGAGGCCCAGGCCGGCGGCAAGGTGCCGGTGGACCCGGGAGCGGTGCGCCGGCTGCAGACCGTGGTCGAGCGGATGGCCAAGGGCGCGGGCAACGCCGCCCCGCCGGTGCGGGCCGTGGTCGACGGTTACCTGGACCTGTGCGCGGCCGAGCAGAGCCGGATCGACGAGCGCAACGACCCGGAGCTGTGGGCCCGGGCCGCGACGGCGTGGGACAGGCGCAAGCAGCCGTACCCGGCGGCCTACTCGCGGCTGCGGCAGGCCGAGGCCACTTTCGCGCGCCGGCCGGGCCGGTCCAACCGGGGGCGGGCGGCGGCCACGATGGCGCTGCGCGAGGCGTACGCGACCGCCCGGGCCATGGGCGCCAACCCGTTCGCGGCCGAGATCACCGCGGTGGCGACCCGGGCCCGGGTGGCGCTGACCGGTGACGAGGAGACGGTCCCGGTCCCGCCGCCGGGCCGCGACCCCGGCGACGAGCTGGACGTGCTGACCGAGCGCGAGCGGGAGGTCCTGGCGGCGGTCGCCGAGGGGCTGACCAACCGGGAGATCGGTCAGGCCCTGTTCATCAGTGAGCGGACGGTCGGCGTGCACGTCGGGCACATCTTCGACAAGCTCCAGGTGCGGACCCGGGTGCAGGCCAGCCGGGTGTTCCTCCGGGCGGCGTGACCTTTTCGTTATCTACGTACGCGGAATACGTCGTTCTACCGATCCCCGCGCCCGCCCCCGGTGAAAGGCTGACTCTCGTTCGGGGGAGCACCGCCCGGCCGGCCGGTCCGACCAGGCCGCCGGGCGGTGCTGGAGGGCCTCCGCGAGGGAGTTCCGTGTGTGGAGGACCGCGATGATCACCGATTCCGTCTGGGGGCCTGTCCGCCAGGACATGGCCGACGTGCTGGCCGGGCACCCCGATGACGTACCCGCGGTGGTCGACCAGCTCACGAAGCTCCAGGACGTGCTGGAGCGGGTGCCGCCGCTGCTGGACAGCAACCCGCTCGCCGACTTCAACAAGCTCTACCTGACCATCACGACCAGCGTGCTCGAGCGCCTGTACGCGGGCCGGTTCGCCGACCCGGCGTTCCTGTCCCGCCTGGACGTGGAGTTCGCCGCCCGCTACTTCGACGCCCTGCGCCAGTGGTCGGACGCCAGCGCCGGCTGCCCGCGGGCCTGGTCGGTGCTGTTCCACCGGATCCCCGGCCCGGACGCGCGCCCGCTGCCGTCGGCGGCCGCCGGGGTCAACGCGCACATCAACTTCGACCTGCCGTTCGCCCTGGTCACCACCTTCGACCACCTGGGCTCCGACCCGGTCGACGACAGCGATCAGCACCACGACTACCTGCAGATCAACGACATCTTCGCCGAGTCCATCCCCGGGCTGCGCCGCGGCTTCCTGGAGAAGTGGCAGCTGATCATCGACATGATGAACGGCGACCTGGACGACTGGTGGCAGGGCGAGCTGATCGAGTACACCCGCAACGTGGCCTGGCGCAACTCGCAGAAGCTCTGGTGCGTACGCCATGACCTGCAGGCCCTCGGCCGGGAGCGGACGCGCCTGGACGGCACCGCCGAGGCTTTCGGGAAGCTGCTGATGTCGCCGATGGGCGCCATCCTGCAGTGACCCGCTCAGATCTTTACTCCGGGGGGCGGGGTGCAGGGCCCGTGCTCGTCCAAGAGCGCGGGCCCTGAACCTCCTCGCTACTTGATCACGACTAGGCGGGCGACGTTCTTGCCGCCGTCCTTGGCGCCCGCCAGGCCGATCTCCGCGCCGCTCTTGATCGCGCCGGCCTCGACCTTCTTCTTGTCCTGCACGACCCGCAGCTTGTCGCCGTAGGTCCAGGTCTGCGCGAAGCCGTCGGTGGACTTGACGCTCACCGACGTGGCGCCCACCGCGGTGACCGTGCCGCGCTGCACGACGACGGTCTTGACGCCGTCCTTGCCCTGCACCGTCATCTCGCCGTGCAGGGTGTTCTTCCGGAGGAACTTGCGGGCCCTGGGGTGCTTGCCCGCCTTGCCCGGCTTGGCCGCGGCCGAGGCCGACGGCGCCGGCTCCGCCTCCAGGCCGACGGCGGCGAGCGCGAAGGTCTCGTCCGCGACGTCCGCGACGTCCGCCGCGGGCGCCGCCGGGGCACCGGCCGGGGCCGCGCCACCGCCGCAGCCGCTCAGCCCGAGCAGACCGGCGAGGCTCACAGTGGTCAGGGTCAGCGCGATACGGGTTCGTGTCATGCCGCCCAGACTGCGCCGGCCGTGCACGGGCCGGATCAGCGTCATGTTCGGGTTGGGTAAGGGCCGGTCGGGGCGGGCAGGGCGATGGTGAACATCGCGCCGCCCTCGGGGGCGTGCCCGGCCGCGATGGTGCCGCCGAGCCGCCCGACCAGGCGGGCGGCCAGCGCCAGGCCCAGACCGCTACCGGTACGCCGGATGCCCCGGTACCGCCGCTGCAGGGCGCCACGCTGGAACGCCACCGCCAGGTCCTCGTCGGAGAAGCCCGGACCCCCGTCCCGGATCTCGAGCACACCGCCGTGCGGACCGGGCCGTACCGCCAGGATCAGCGGGGCGCCGGGCGGCACCACCCGCAGCGCGTTCTCGCAGAGCCCGTCGATGACCTGGCGGATGCGGCCGGGGTCGGTGGCCACCACGACCGGCTCCGCGGGCAGCTCGGTGCGCAGCTCGGGGCCGTCCGGGCCGCAGCGCCGGGCCCACGCCTCGGCGGCCGAGCCGGCCAGGTCGACCAGGTCCACCGGCACGATGTCCACGGGCAGATCCGCGGCCTCCAGGCGGGCGAGCACCAGCAGGTCCGAGATGAGCCGGTCGAGCCGGTCGGCCTCGGCGACCATGGTCTGCCCGGCCCGCGCCGCGTCGTCGGCGGCGACCACGCCGTCGGCCAGGGCCTCGGCGTAGCCACGGATCGTGGACAGCGGGGTACGGAGCTCGTGCGACACCGACAGCAGGAACTCGCGTTCCCGGCCCTCGCTGATCTGCAACGCCGCGCCGAGCTGGTTGAGCGCGGACGCGAGCTCGGCCACTTCGGCGGGAGGTCGCACGGCGAGGCGTACCGAGCGGTCACCGGACGAGAGCCGGCCCGCCGCCACTGCCGCCTGCCGCAGCGGCCGGGCGATGAAACGGGCCAGCAGCGCTCCGGCGAGGACACCACCGAGCAGGCCGGCCAGCAGCGCGAGCCACACTCCGCCGAGGACCCGGGCCGCCGTACCGGAAGCGGTGTCGCGGGTGAGCACCACACCGCTGGTGTTGCCCCGCAAGGGCCGGCCGACGATCAGCACCGTGCGCCCGCCGACCGTGCCGCGAGTGTTGACCGTCGCGCCGCCGGCGACCTGGGTGACCACCCGGTCCGGCAGCCCGGCCCGGTCGACGGTGCCCCGCCGGATCAGGTAGACGTCGACGCCGTCGGCCCGCAGCCGGGACACGATCCGCTCCCGGGCCACCTGGCGTTCGGTGGTGAGCAGCTCCACCGCGAGCGCGGACTTCTCCACCAGCTCGTCGCGGGCGGCGTTGTTGGCCGAACGCACCGCGATCGGCAGGGCCACGAGCGCGGTGATGATGACGGCGACGACGGCGGTGGCCGCGGTGACCAGGACGGTCCGGCCGGACAGGGTGCTACGCATCGGCGGTGTAGCCGACCCCGCGGACCGTGCGGATCAGGGTCGCGGCGGCGCCCAGCTTGGCGCGCACCTGGGCCACGTGCACATCGACCGTACGGGTGCCCGCCGGCGACGCGTACCCCCAGACGCTGGCCAGCAACTCCTCCCGGGTGAAGACCCGCCCCGGGCGCCCGAGCAGGTGGGCGAGCAGGTCGAACTCGGTGGGGGTGAGCGTCAGCGGCACACCGTCCACGGTGACCACATGCCGGCCGGAGTCCAGCTGCAACGGCCCGAGCGTGCGCACGTGGCCGCCGTCGGGTGGCCCGGCGGCCCGGCGCAGCAGGGCCCGCACCCGGGCGACCAGCTCCCGCGGACTGAACGGCTTGGTGAGGTAGTCGTCGCCGCCCAGCTCGAGGCCGAGGATCCGGTCGACCTCGTCGTCACGGGCGGTGAGGAAGACGACGGGGGTCCAGTCACCGGCCTCCCGCAGCCGGCGGCAGATCTCGGTGCCTTCCATCCCGGGCAGCGCGATGTCCAGCACGCAGGCGACCGGCCGCAACCGCCGGGCCGCGGCCAGCCCGGCCGGGCCGTCGTGCTCGACGTGCACCCCGAAGCCGTCCCGGCTCAGGTAGAGCCGGACCAGGTCCGCGATCGGCCGTTCGTCCTCGACCAGCAGGATCAGGCCCTTGGCGGAAGGTTCACTCACCGCACCATCATGCCCGGCTCAGGCCCGGCTCAATGTTCGGATGAGGTACGGGTCGACAGCGCCGCCGCCCGCAGGGTCAGGTACCGCTGCTCGGGCAGGCTGGCCGTCATGGCCGCCGCCCGCAGGTACCCGGTGTGCGCCGCGGCGTGGTCACCGGCCAGCTCCAGCAGATGCGCGCGGACGGACTCGAGCCGGTGGTTGCCCGCCATCCGCTCGTCACCGTCGAGCTCGGCCAGCACGGCGAGCCCGGCCAGCGGCCCGCGCGCCCGGGCCACGGCCACCGCCCGGTTCAGCGTGACCACCGGGCCCGGCGAGACGCGTTCCAGCACCTCGTAGAGGGCGAGGATCTGCGGCCAGTCGGTCTCCGCGGCGGTGCGGGCCTCGTCGTGCACCGCGGCGATCGCGGCCTGCAACTGGTACGGCCCCAGCGGTCCCCGGCCCAGCGTCCCGGAGACCAGCGCGACCCCCTCGGCGATGAACGCGGCGTTCCACAGTCCGCGATCCTGCTCGTCCAGAGGCACCAGCGCGCCGTGCTCGTCGGTCCGCGCCGGGCGCCGCGCGTCGGTGAGCAGCAGGAGCGCGAGCAGCCCGGCCGTCTCACCGTCGCCGGGCAACAGCCGGTGCAGCATCCGGGTCAGCCGGATCGCCTCGGCGGTCAGGTCGGCCCGTTGCAGGTCCGGCCCGGCACTCGTGGTGTAGCCCTCGTTGAAGACCAGGTAGAGGACCTGCCGGACGACCTGGAGCCGGTCGGCCCGCTCAGCCTCGGGCGGTGCCTCGAAGCCCAGCCCGCTCGTGCGGATCCGCTGCTTGGCCCGGCTGATCCGCTGGGCCATCGTGGCCTCGGGCACCAGGAACGCCCGGGCGATCTCCGCGGTGCTCAGGCCACCGACCGCGCGCAGCGTCAGGGCGAGCTGCGAGGGCGGCGACAACGACGGATGGCAGCAGAGGAAGAGCAGGGTGAGGGTGTCGTCCTCGTCGGCGGCGGCGGCCGGGTCGGCCGGTTCGAGCAACGCGACGTGCTCCTCGCGGGCGCGGCGGGCGCTCTCGCTGCGCCATTCGTCGACCAGCCGACGGCCGGCCACGGTGATCAGCCAGGACCGCGGGCTGTCGGGAACCCCCTCGACCGGCCATTTGAGGGCGGCGGAGAGCAGAGCCTCCTGGACCGCGTCCTCGGCGGCGTCGAACTGCCCGTACCGGCGGACGAGGACCCCGAGGGCCTGCGGCGCGAGCTCGCGCAGCAGGCCCTCGACACCGGGCTGATCCGTGGTCACTGCTCGGGCGGCCCGTCGGGAACCTCGCGCAGCTCGACCCGCTCGGCCCAGACGACGATCTGGCCGGCCCGCTCGATCGCCCGCTGCTCGTCCTCGACCTCGAGCACCCAGTAGCCGGCCAGCGACTCCTTGGCCTCGGCGAACGGCCCGTCGGTCACCACCACCTGGCCGTCGACCAGCGAGACGGTCTTGGCCGAGGTGGGATCGGCCAGCCCGCGGGCCTCGACGAACTCACCGGCCTGGGCCAGCTCGGCGTTGAACGACATCATGAACTGGATCATCTCGGAGACCCACTCCTGACTCCGGCTCTGCATCATGGTGGCGCCGTCACCGAACATCATCAGCATGTACTTCATGGCTCAGTCTCCCAGCCCTCGGGTGCCCCGGCCGGGGCACTTCCACCGGTGAGTCGGAGACCCGGACGGCTTCTCGACACGCGCCCGCGGAATTTTTCCGCACCGCTCCGACAGCCGGTCTTGGAGAGCGCTTTCCCAAATCCACCGGCGGCCGACCGTAATCGCCGGTTTTGCGGCCCCCGGGACACCGGATGCTTGACACAACGGAAAAGCGGGCGCAACACTGCGGCTCTATGGAGAGCGCTCTCCATTGATCACTCCCCCGTGACTCCGTCCCCGAACGTCAGGAGTTCCCGTGCATCCGGCATCCCCCCAGGCGCTGTCCCCGCACGCGCCCCGACCTCGACGCTGGCGCCGGTTGATCCCCGTCACCGTGCTCGCCGTCGTCGCCGCCTATGTGGGCGTCGTGCAGTTCACCGCACACGCCGCCGATTCCCTGCTCTCGCAGGGCAGACCCGCGACCGCGTCGTCGCAGGAGGGTGCGGACGTCGCCGCGGCCCTCGCGGTGGACGGCAACGCCGGTACCCGCTGGTCGAGCCAGTTCAGCGATCCCCAGTGGCTGCGGGTGGACCTCGGCACCACCGCCACGATCAGCCAGGTCGTCCTGCAGTGGGAGGGGGCGTACGCGAAGGCGTACAAGATCCAGACCAGTGCCGACGGCACCACCTGGACCGACATCCACAGCACCACCACCGGCGCCGGCGGCACCGAGACGCTCACCGTCAGCGGCACCGGCCGCTACGTCCGCATGTACGGCACCACCCGCGCCAGCGGCTACGGCTACTCCCTCTACGAGTTCAAGGTCTACGGCTCCACCGGCGCCCCGACGGCCTGTGGCACCACGAACGCCGCCCAGGGCAAGCCGGCCACCGCCTCTTCGCAGGAGGGCGCGGACGTCGCGGCGGGCAAGGCCGTCGACGGGGACGCGGGCTCCCGCTGGTCGAGCGAGTTCGCCGATCCACAGTGGCTGCGCGTGGATCTGGGCAGTTCCCAGGCCATCTGCCAAGTGGTCCTGCAGTGGGAGGGCGCGTACGCGAAGGCGTACAAGATCCAGACCAGTGCCGACGGCACCACCTGGACCGACATCCACAGCACCACCACCGGCGCCGGCGGCACCGAGACGCTCACCGTGAACGGCACCGGGCGCTACGTGCGCATGTACGGCACCACCCGCGCCAGCGGCTACGGCTACTCCCTCTACGAGTTCAAGGTCTTCACCGGTGGCAGCACGACGCCGCCCACCGACCCGACCACGCCCCCGCCGGTGCCCGGTGACTTCACCACCGTCTGGACCGACGACTTCAGCGGCGCCGCCAACACCTCGCCGAACGCGGCGAACTGGCTGCTGCGCACCGGCACCCAGTATCCGGGCGGCGCCGCGAACTGGGGCACCGGCGAGGTCGAGACCGCGTCGAACTCCACCGCCAACGTCTACCTCGACGGCGCCGGCAAGCTGAACATCAAGGCGATCCGCGACGGCGCCGGCAAGTGGACCTCGGGACGCATCGAGACCCAGCGCACCGATTTCGAGCCGCTGGCCGGACAGCAGACCAAGTTCACCGCCGTGCTGAAGCAGCCCGACGTGGCCAACGGCGCCGGCTACTGGCCCGGCTTCCGGGCCACCGGCGCGGCCTACCGGGGCAACTACACCAACTGGCCCGGCGTCGGCGAGACCGACATCATGACCGACGTCAACGGGCGCAGCCAGCTCTCCCAGACCCTGCACTGCGGCACCGCCCCCGACGGGCCGTGCGCGGAGTACAACGGCCGGCAGAGCGGACTGGCGAGCTGCACCGGCTGCCAGACCGGCTTCCACGAGTACACCCAGGTCATCGACCGTACGAAGACCGACGAGGAGATCCGCTTCTACCTCGACGGCCGGCAGACCTGGGTGGTCCGCGAGTCGCAGGTCGGCGTGACCGCGTGGCGTGCGGCCGTGCACCACGGCTTCTTCCTGCGCTTCGACCTGGCCGTCGGCGGCTCGCTGCCGAACGCGATCGCGGGCTTCACCACACCCACCCCGGAGACCACCTCGGGCGGCGTGCTCAGCGTCGACTCGGTGACCGTGGCCCGGGCCGCCGGCACCACGCCGGCGGCGATGACCGACCCGGCCACCCCGGCCGGCCCGTCGACGGTCCGGGTCACCGGCGGCCAGGGCAACTGGCAGCTGAACGTCAACGGTTCACCGTACGAGCTGAAGGGTCTCACCTACGGCCCGCCGCAGGCCGCCGCCGACGGCTACATGCGGGACCTGAAGAACATGGGGGTCAACACGATCCGGCTCTGGGGCGTGGACGACATCAACACGCCCGCGCTGCTGGACCGGGCCGCGCAGCAGAACATCAAGGTCGTCGTCGGGCACTGGCTCAACCAGGGAGCCGACTACGTCAACGACACCGCCTACAAGACCGCCACCAAGAACGAGATCGTGGCCCGGGTCAACGCGCTGAAGAACAAGCAGGGCGTGCTCATGTGGGACGTCGGCAACGAGGTGATCCTGACCATGCAGGACCACGGGCTGTCGGCCGCCGAGGTGGAGGCCCGGCGGATCGCGTACGCCAGGTACGTCAACGAAGTGGCCCAGGCCATCCACGCCGCCGACCCGAACCACCCGGTCACCTCGACGGACGCGTACACCGGCGCGTGGCCGTACTACAAGCAGTACGCGCCGGACCTGGACCTGCTGGCCGTCAACTCGTACGGCGCGATCGGCAACGTCAAGCAGGACTGGATCAACGGCGGCTACACCAAGCCGTACATCGTCACCGAGGGCGGACCGGCCGGCGAGTGGGAGGTGCCCAACGACGTCAACGGGGTGCCGACCGAGCCGACCGATCTGCAGAAGCGGGCCGGTTACACGGCCAGCTGGAACGCCATCAAGGCCCACCCCGGGGTGGCGCTGGGCGCGACCGAGTTCCACTACGGGCTGGAGAACGACTTCGGCGGGGTCTGGCTCAACACCTTCACCGGCGGCTGGCGGCGGCTCGGCTACCACGCGCTGAAGCAGGCGTACACCGGCCAGGCCTCGGCCAACACCCCGCCCGAGATCAACTCCATGTCGGTGAGCAACCAGACCGCCGTGCCGGCCGGGGGTACGTTCACCGTCACCGCCGGGGCGAGCGACCCCAACGGTGATCTGATCCGCTACAACCTGATGTACAGCAACAAGCACATCACCGGCGGCACCGGCCTGACCAACGTGGTCTTCACCGACAACGGCAACGGCACGTTCACGGCCCGCGCGCCGGAACAGCTCGGCGTCTGGAAGGTCTACGTGTACGCGTTCGACGGCCACGGCAACGTGGGCATCGAGCAGCGCTCGTTCAAGGTGGTCCCCCCGACGATCCCCGGCACGAACCTGGCCCGGGGCCGGACGGTGACCGCGTCGACGTACCAGCCGACCGGCACGAACGGGCCGCAGCTGCCGGCGTACGCGGTCGACGGTGACTACGGCACCCGCTGGGCCAGTGAGTGGGTCGACACCGCGTGGGTGCAGGTCGACCTGGGCTCGGTGCAGTCGTTCAACCGGGTGCTGCTGGCCTGGGAGGCGGCGTACGCCAAGGGTTACACGGTGCAGGTGTCGGACAACGGCAGCACCTGGCAGACGATCCACACGACGACCAGCGGCAACGGCGGCTTCGACGACCTGGCGATCAGCGGCACGGGCCGCTACGTCCGGGTCTCCGGCACCGCCCGCGCCACCGACTACGGCTACTCGCTCTGGGAGGTCGGCGTCTACCGCAGCTGAACCACGGTGGCGCCCTCGCCCCGGCGGGGGCGCCACTTTCTGTAGGGTCGATAGATGTCGCAGGTGACCCGCTGGTGCGCCCGGATCACCGGTTCGCGCCTGTTCGAAGTGCTGATCATCGTCATCATCGGCGCCAACGCGATCGTGCTCGGCCTGGAGACGTACCCGGATCTGGGCCACGCCCGGCCGCTGCTGCACGCGCTCGAATGGACCTTCCGGCTGCTCTTCCTGGCCGAGATCGCGGTCCGGATCCTGGCCTACGGCCGGCGGCCGCAGGACTTCTTCCGCAACGGCTGGAACGTCTTCGACTTCGTCGTGACGCTGGCCGTCTTCGTCCCCGTCCTGCACGGCGACACGACCGTGCTGCGGATCATCCGGATCGCCCGGGTGCTGCGGCTGGTGCGCTTCTCCCCCGGCCTGCGGACCATCGTCTCGGCGCTGCTGCGCAGCCTGCCGGGCGTCGGCGGTTTCCTCGCCCTGGCGCTGGTCACCCTCTACGTGTACGGCATGGCGGGCTGGCTGATCTTCAAAGATCACTACCCCGAGGAGTACGGCACCATCGGCCGCGCCGTGCTGACCCTCTTCGTGCTGCTCTCCCAGGAGAACCTGCCGCAGCTGATCGAGCAGGGCCTGGCCGTCTCGGGCTGGACCCTCGTCTACTACGTCAGCTACATCTTGATCACGGTGAATCTGCTGGTCAACATCCTGATCGCGGTCATCGTGAACTCGATGGAGGAGGTCCGCCGGCTGGAGCTGACCGAGGGCCTGGCGCCGGACTTCGACGCCGACGGCGACGGCGAGCCGGACGAGCTGGACCGGCTCGCGATCAGCCAGCGCCTGGACGATCTCCGGGCGGTGATCGCCGAGCTCGAACGGGATCTGCGGGTCGGCGAGCGAACCGCCGATTCTGTCGGTGGCCGGGTCTATCGTCGGCAATGAGCTGAGGAGGAGTCATGGACAAAGTCGTCCACTTCGAGGTCCCGTTCGACGATTCGGACCGGGCGCACACCTTCTATCGCGAGGCCTTCGGCTGGCAGCTGGCGAGCATGCCGGGCATGGGCTACACGATGGTCACCACCACCGCGACCGACGGGTCCGGCCGGCCGGGTGAGCCCGGCGGCATCAACGGCGGCATGCTCGCCAAGCAGGGCCCGATCACCAGCCCGGTGATCACCATCGGCGTCGACGACCTGGACGACGCGCTGGCCCGGATCGAGAAGCTGGGCGGCAAGGTGGCGATCGGCCGGCAGCCGGTCGGGGACATGGGCTTCTCGGCCTACGTCCACGACACCGAGGGCAACCTGATCGGCCTCTGGCAGAACGCCTGAGACCGCTCAGCCCGCGAGGCCGGCCACCCAGGCCAGCACCCGGTCCACGTCGGAGCGGGTCCAGCCGACCGCCGAGTCGACCGGCACCAGCAGCGTCGGGACCGACCGCCCGGCGGCCCAGCGGCGGCCCGCCTCGGTGTGGTTGTCGTCGATCCAGGCGGCCGGCCGGTCACCCGCCACCTCCGCCACCGCCGGCACCTTGGCCTCCGGCGGGAACGGCAGCGGCGGGAAGGGGACCACCGGCAGCGCGGCGACGCCCAGCTTCGCGCCGAAGAGGGTGTTGGCGTCCTCGCCCCAGGCACTCGCCCAGCGCAGGTCACCGGCGGCGGCCAGCTCGGTGATCCACGCGGCGTGGTCCGGGCAGTAACGCTCCGGGCCCTCACCGGGATAGAACTCGTGCTCGAGGTATCCGTCGGGGCAGGAGGACGCGGCGAAGGGGTTCAGCACCCCGTCGAGATCCAGCAGCAGAACGGGTCGGCTCACCGTGCCATCAAACCCCGGCGGGCTTACCGTCTCTGCATGCGGGTCATGACCTGGAACGTGTGGTGGCGTTTCGGCGGCAACTGGCGCGAGCGGGCCGCCGGCATCAGAACCACCCTGGAGACGTACCAGCCGGATGTGGTGGGCCTGGTGGAGACCTGGGCCGCCGACGGCACGACCCAGGCCGACGTGCTGGCGAAGCAGCTCGGCATGCACGCGGCGTTCGCACCCACCTCGCTGCCACCCGGGCCGGAGCCGGTCGAGGAGCCCGGCCAGCTCGGCGCGGTGGTCGGGCTGGGTCTGCTGAGCCGCTGGCCGATCCGGCGCACCGAGGTCCGCGAGCTGCCGCATCCCCAGCGCCCCGGCCCGCCGCCGACGGCGCTGATCGGCACCCTGGACCACCCCCGGGGCAACCTGTACGTCATCGTCACGTGCCGTGAATGGGAGCCGCACTACGCCGAGGACCGGGCCGTGCAGACCGTGGCGCTCGCCGAGCTGGTGACGGACCCGGCGTTCGACGGGCCCCTGCCGGTGCTGCTGATCGGCGACCTGAACGCGCCACCGGACGAGCCCGAACTGGCTCCGCTGCGCGCCGTGACCGTGGACACGTGGGAGGCCGGTGGCGGTGATCCGGGGGCGACCACTCTGGACTCACTGCTGCCGTACGCGCCGCTGGAGGCGACCACGCTGATCGACCGCCGGATCGACCACGTGCTGGTGCGCCCGGGACGCCCGGACACCGCAGTGACGGTCCGGGGCGCTTTCATCGCCGGCGACCGGCCGATCAACGGGCTCTACCCGTCGGACCACTACGCCATCGGTGCCGATCTGGACCCGTGAGCCGAAGTGTCGTACCCCTTCTCTACCTTCTCCGCATGGTCTCCGCGACGTACTCCTACCTCGGCTCCTCGGATCTGGTCCCGGCCGGCGGGCTCACGTTGCAGACCTGCGGTGGACCGGCGGCGCACCCGAGGTTCTTCACCGGCTTCCTGACCGAGCCGGGTGCCACGGCCACTGGGCTGCTGGCCGTCGCGGAGGTCGCCCGCAGCCGCTATTTCCGGCCGTTCGACCCGGCCAGCCTGGACCCGGTCGTCACCGCCGGGACGGACAGGTTGCGCTTCGAGTCGTTCTCCGGCTGCTGCGGCGTCTACGCGCGCCTGGACGTGCTGCCGCCCGGCATCGACGGCGAGATCACCGCGCACGGCACCACCAACATCGACGTCAACCCGCCGCTGCAACGCGCACTGACCCGGGTCGGCCGCGTCGACCCGCTGCACCTCGCGGTCGGGCCCGACGACTTGACGGTGTCCACGTTCGACGGCCCTCTCGTCGAGCGCAAGGTGCCGCTGCCGTCCCGCTGGCTGCGCGGCTTCGCCGAGGCGCAGGTGCTGACGTCGCGCTTCGAACCGCGCGCCGAGATCGGCGTGGCCGAGGCCCGCGCCCTGCTCCACCGCCTGACGGCGGGCGACCGCTCGGTGCTGTGGGCGCTCCCCGCCGGCCGTTCGCTGCGCCTCACGTCCCGGCCGGTGCCGGGCGCGATCTGCCTGCCCGGCGCGGG
Organism: Actinoplanes sp. NPDC048967; assembly: GCF_040649415.1. Classification (NCBI taxonomy): domain Bacteria; kingdom Bacillati; phylum Actinomycetota; class Actinomycetes; order Micromonosporales; family Micromonosporaceae; genus Actinoplanes; species Actinoplanes sp. NPDC048967. Next base: position 350,134 of record NZ_JBEZFL010000007.1, on the reverse strand, counting down.
CCGGCTGGTCGCCCTCAGACCTTTCCTGCGGTATGCGACCGGTCTGCGCGTCCACGGCCCGGCGGTGGCGACCGGCAGTGGCCCGGTGGCCAGCACCTGGGAGCTGAGCATGCCCGCGCTGCGGCTGTCCCTGACGTTGTCACCGGAGCCGCACCGGGGTTTCTCCGGCGAGGGCGCGGTCCTGGAGTCGCTGGCGAGCGACGCGGCGGCCGACGATGCCGAGCTCATCAGCGCGCTGCTCTCCTGGGATCCGACGATCGACGTCGACGCGCTGGCGACAGCGGCCGGCCTCGGGACCCAGCGGGTGCGCGACGCGTTGACGCAGCTCGGCACGGCGGGCCGCGTCGGCTATGACGTGGCCGAGGCGGGCTACTTCCATCGCACCCTGCCGTACGCGGCCGACGTGGTGGAGCGGATGAACCCCCGGCTGGCCGGCGCCCGGGCCCTGATCGCCGCGGGGGCGGTGGAGGTGACCGGAGACGTCGCAGTCGTGCGGAGCGGTGACGACACCTACCACGTGCGCCTCGCCGACGACGTGCACTCGTGCACCTGCCCCTGGTGGGCGAAACACCGAGGGGAACGAGGGCCGTGCAAACATGCGCTGGCCGTACGCATCGTCCACGCGGGAGGTCCGGCGTGAGCCTGGAATGGGAGACGCTCGACCGCCTCACCGGCGAGGGCGAGATCGACCGGCTCGCCGGGCTGTTGCTCGACGCGGAGGAAACGCAGCGGCGGGCGTTCGCCAAAGAGTTCGAGGCCCGGATCAAGGCGATGACCGCCGACGACTGGCACCGCCCCCGCCACGATCCGGCCCGGGGCTACGCCCTGATCGCGATCGCGTGCTTCGCGTCCGCCGCCAAGACGGCGGCCCTGCTCATCCGGCCGGTCATCCGGGAAGGCTGGGGCCGGCTCCCCGCCGACCGGTTCATCGCGATCGCCCGGGCCCGGCAGCTGCCGTGGCTGGGCGACCTCGGCACCCGGCTGGCGGCCCGGGTGCGCCCCGACGACTCATGGACCGGTCAATGGCAGTTCCCCGCCGCCCTGTTGCGCGCGGCGGACGCGGACCCACCGACCAGCGAGGCAATGGTGCGCGGCTGGCTCGCCGAGCTGCTGCGGTTCCGGGATGAGCGCCGGCCGAACCGGCTGGTCGACCGCCTCCGCGACAGCCCGTACCTCGACCTGTTCCTGCCCGCGCTCTTCACCATCGACGGCCTCGGCAACGCGTTGAACGAAGGGCACTTCGCCGAGGCGGACGGCAGCTGGCAGAGCACCCCGCTGTTCCCGCGCGCCACGGCCCAGCTCGTCGCCGAGGGCCGGCTCGACCGTCGGCAGATTCTCGACGCCACCGTGGATCGGCTGGTCCGCGGCGACCGGCCGGCTGCCCTGCGCCCGTTCACCCTGCTGCTCGAAGCCCTGGCCTCGACGAACGACGAGGTGGCCGGTCACGCCCCCGACTACGCCCGGCTGCTGCCCGACGCACCGTCACCGATCGCCACCATGGCCCAGCGCGCCCTGCGCGGCCTCGACGAAGAGGGCCGCCTCGAGCTGGAGACAGTCCTGGAAGCGAGCCGGTCGGTGCTGGTGCGCAAGGAAAGGTCTCTGGTCAAGGCTCAGCTCGTGTGGCTGGAGAGGGTCGCTCGGCGGGAGCCGGACCGCGTCGGTGAAGTGATGGAGGTGGCGGCCGTCGCCTTCGAGCACCCGGCGCTCGATGTTCAGGAACGGGCGCTGACCCTGGTCGGCCGGCATGTCACGGGGCTGCCTCCGCTCGTGGTGACCGCTCTTGCCGAGGCCGCAGCCGGCCTTCCGGGCGCTGCCACTGTCTTCGGCCCGGCCGCCGGCACCTCGGACCAGTCCGGGCTCATGAGCGCAGGCGCCATCAGTTCGGGCGCTCCCGGATCAGTCGGCTCTCCTGGGGACCCTCCATTGGCCGCACAGGTGCCGCCGGCCGTCATGCCGCCGCCGATCGCGAGCGCGGCGGAGCTGGCCGAGGAGGTGGTCGCCCTCATCAGCGAGGAGTCCGGCGTCCGGTGGGAGCGCGTGCTCGCGGGCATCGTCACCCTGCACGCCGCCGGGCAGACGTCCGACCTCGCCGACGTCTTCGAGCCGGTGTTCGACCGCCACCCGGATGCCTTCGGCGATCAGCGCTGGAACCACCGGCCACGCCTGGTCTTCCTCGGCGAGGCGCTCTGGAGCGTCATCGACCCGAAGCGACACGGCCGCGCCTGGGAACGCATGGTCGCGGCAGTGCGCGCCACCCGCGAGGAAGACCCGTCCCACGGCAATCCCCTGATCGCCACCCCGAACGGCGTGCCGGCGCTGCGCATCGCGGAGCTGGCGGTGGAGGTGACGCGCGCGCCGGTGGCGGAGTTGTTCGCCACCCCGACGCACGTCAACGGCAGCCTCGACGCCGAGGCTCTGCTGGACCGGCTCGTCCGGGCCGAGTCACAGGGCCGGCAGCCATGGCCCACCGACTTCGAACAAGCCCTGTTACGAGTTCCCCGCCAGGTTGACGCCTCGGTCCGGCAACGGGCCCGGGCTCTGACCTCGCCGGCCGGACACCAGTTCGCCGGGTGGCTGGCCGGCGGCGGCCTGCCCGACCCGGTGAGCACCCGCTTCGAGCAAAGGTCCGTCGCTTCGGCCCCCGATGTCCTGCTCCAGGAGATCGCCGGTCGCCGCGTCATGGCGAATCTCCGCCCGGCCCGCACCGCCGGACCGCTCGAAAATCACCTGACCCGGCTGGAACGCCGCCCCAAGCCGAACTACTTCGGCGCGGAACTGACCGGTGACGTCACCACCCTGGCCATGGTGCTCCCCCACCACCGGGAGATCATCGCGGCCTGGGCGCTGCCGGCCCTGGCCCGCCTGGCCGACCAGGACGGACGCGGCGGCGCGACGTTGCTCCCCACGCTGGCGGAGTGCACCGGCCTGCTCGGCCCGGCCCTGTCGCTGGCCCTGACCTACGTGTTCGGCGCCCGCCATGAGCAGGACCGGGTGGCGGGCGTGGACGCGTTCCTCGCGCTGACGGCGATCGGCGCACCGATCGCCTCGGCGATGGGAACGGACGTGGGCGATCTCTGCGCGGACGGCACGGTGAAGCTCAACCGGGTGGTGCTCGCCCTCGCCGACGCCCACCGCGCCGGAGCCTCGGCGGCGGTATGGGAGGTCCTGGTGACGGCCATCCCGCCGTTGCTGGTCCACGGGCCGCGCGGCCTGCCCGATCTGCTGGAGCTGGCCACGCAGGTGGCCTCGGCCATCGGCGTCAGGATGGAGGTCGCCGAGCTGGCGGGAGCAGCGGCGAAACCGGGAAGCTCGCGCCTGGCCAGGGAGGCGAGGCGCCTGCAGGCAACGCTCACGTCATGAACCGAGGCGAGCCGCCGCGACGACCTCGACCCGCCGCCCGTCCGGATCAGCTGACCGAGTGGAGGCCCCTGCGCGCCACAGCCTCGGTGGCGATGTGGCGCGCAGGGGAATTCTGTGGACCGGCCGCTTCGGGAGAGCGTTTTCCGGACTGAGTTGATTGTTGCCGCGGTGTTGCGGCCCGTCAATATCTTTTGGTTCCGGAACCGTGCCACAGCGGAATTCGAGATGGCGATATTGACAGGTCCTGCACCGCCGCAGAGACTGAGATGCTTCCTTTGTGAATGGAGTTCTTTGTGAGCGTCGCGCTGCGGGCAGTAGCGGGCAGCTGTCTACTGACCCTGCTGCTCGGTGCCGGCGCCTGTGACTCCGGGACGTCCACCACCGCCGCACCGCCGGTCGCCAGTTCGTCGGCCGCCGGTTTCTTCGGCGGCACCGACCTGGCCTGGGTCGAGATCACCATCGCCATGGACGAGCAGCTCCTGCCCCTGCTCGACCTGGCCCCCACGCACGCCTCGGATCCCGGCCTCCGATCCCTCGCAGCCGAGATCAGGACCACCCATGAGCAGGAGCTCGGCACCCTGCGCGGCCTGCACGACGAGGCGAAGCTGCCGTCCGAGAATCCGCACAAGGGCATGCCGATGCCGGGCATGGTGACCCCGGAGCAGGTCACCGAGGCCGCGGCCGCCCGGGGCGCCACCTTCGACAAGCTGCTCGCCCAGCACCTCGAGGCACATCTCGAGCAGGGCGTCAGACTCGCCGAGAGCGAGGGCAAAGCCGGCCTCGAGCCGCGGACCAAGGACCTCGCCGCTCAGGTGCTGGCCGGACGCCGGCAATTTCTCGCGCAGCTGCCGGCGACAAAATCCAGCGGGAAATAACTGTTATTTCGACACCACAAAATGGTCCGGGCGCCCGAACCGCGGCGCCCGGACCATTTCGTGTGACTGTTACGGCAGGACGTAGTTCTCGTTCAGGGCCGCACCCCGGTCCGGCTTGTACTGATCGAAGCCACGCGGGTCGCACTGCAGCCCGCCGTTGATGCAGTGGGTCACCAGGGCGTTCAGGGTCCGCGCGTCCCAGGCGTTGTAGAAGTCGTAGTGGAACGAGTACGCCCGCCCACTCGACAGCCGCACGTTCGCCATGGTGCCGCTCACCGGGAACGCCATCTTGAACTCGACCATCGGGACCGCCACCGGGTGGCTGGCCGGGCACACGCCGACCGTCGGGTACGCCATGTGGCTCTTGTGGTCCGGCGTGTCCAGGTGGATGCCGTCCCAGCAGCTCGGCGCCTGGTACCGGATGTTCAGCTGGGTACCGGCCGGGCAGTTCGCCGGGAAGTCCCAGTTGCGCACGCTGTCGCCGCACTCCCAGCCCTCGACCGCACCCGGCGCGTTCTTGAACTCGTCGAGGGTCGCCGACGGGCTGCCGACCACGTACCGCAGGCCCGGCGGGGACGGGCGCACGCTGCGGTAGTCGATCACGCCGCTCTTGTAGTAGATGACCTGGCGGCCCACCGGCTGCACGGCCGTGTCGCCGTTGAGCAGCGTCGGCATCCAGTAGCCGGTCTTGTCACCGGGCGTGATGCAGGAGGTGCCGCCGGCGTTGAGGCTGGCCAGCGTGGTCGCCGCGTTCGTCGTGGTGTTGCCCATGAACGTGTGCGAGTGCGAGGCGCCCGGCATGTTGGGGAAGACGATCGGGTCGTCCGGCAGGTTGGAGCGGCTCACCGAGCAGTTCGCCTGGAACTCGTGGTGGGTCGTGGGCGGGTTGGTCGCCGGTGGCGTGGCCGTCGACGGGGTCACCCCGGTCACGGGCGGGTTCGCCAGGACGTAGCCGCCGCCGGCCGGGGGTGTGCTGCTGCTCGTGCCGTACACCTTGAACTCGTACAGGGAGTAGCCGTAGCCGGTGCCGCGCTGGGTGCCGTACATGCGCACGTACCGGCCGGTGCCGTTGACCGTCAGGGTCTGGCTGCCGCCGGCAGCCGTCGTGGTGCTGTAGATGGTGGTCCAGGCGTTGCCGTCCGGCGAGGTCTGGATCTGGTACGCCTTCGCGTACGCCGCCTCCCACTGCAGCTGGACCTGGGTGATCGTGGCCGTGCTGCCCAGGTCGACCCGCAACCACTGGGGATCCGCCCACTGGCTGCCCCACCGGGTGTCCGTACGACCGTCGACCGCGGCCGCCGCCGGTGACTCACCGTTCTCCAGCGACGACGCGAGCGCCGGTCTTCCCTGCGACAGCAGGGTGTCGGCGGCCTGCGCCGACTGCACTCCGGCCACCAGCAGCGATCCCGCCACGGCGGCGACACCCAGCGGCGCGACGAGCCGCCTGAGCCGGCTTCTAGCTGTTCTCATGAGTTCTCCCACGGGGGTGAGGACGGATGGCACCACGGCCGGACGTACGGGGGATCGGCCGTCATAACTTGGAGAGCGCTTTCCGAAGTGTTACGCCGAGGTTGCTCGTACGTCAATATGCCCCGGTGGTTCCGGAACCCGAGGGCCTGGGAACGGGTCCGGAAGGCCAGGTCGGAGAGCGCTCTCCATCATGTGCTATAAAAACTGTTATGCAGACCCGGAGCCTCACCCCATGACCGCCGGCACCCGGCGGTTGCCGGTCGGCGAACGGTTGCCGACGCTGGAGGACGTGGCCCGGGTCGCCGGCGTCTCCCGGGCGACCGTCTCCCGGGTGATCAACGGCATCCGCAACGTGGACCCGCAGCTGCATGAGATGGTGTGGAACGCGGTCGGCCAGACCGGCTACGTGCCCAATCGGCTGGCCCGTTCGCTGGTGACCCGGCGCACCGGCACGGTGGCCCTGGTCGTGTCCGACTCGGAGTCGCACGACGACGACCCGTTCATGGGCCGGTTCTTCGCCGACCCGTACTTCGGCCGGGTCGTCGGCGGCCTGATGAGCGTGCTGCGCGCGGCCGGCATCCAGCTGGCGCTGCAGATCGTCGGCACCGAGGAACAGCGCACCCGGCTGGTCGGCGACCTGCGCCACGGCCAGGCCGACGGCGTGATCGTGCTGTCGCTGCCGGGCCACGACCCGCTGCCCCGCATGCTCACCGACGCCGGCGTGCCCGCGGTGATGATCGGCCGCCCGGCGGACCCGGTGCCGATCAACTACGTGGACCTGGCCAACGACACCGGCGCGTCGCTGGCCGCCGACCACCTCGTCGGCCGCGGCTGCCAGCTGGTGGCGATGATCTCCGGCCCGGCGGACGTGCCGGCCAGCAACGACCGGATCACCGGCTTCCGCCGCTCGATGGCCCGGCACGGGCACGCCTGGGTGCCGCTGGCCTCGGGAAACTTCACCCAGGAGAGCGGCGAGCAGGCGATGCGCGCCCTGCTGGCCGAGCACTCGCAGGTGGACGGCGTCTTCGTGGCCAACGACCTGATGGCGCTCGGCGCCCTGCTGGCCCTGCGCGACGCGGGCCGCCGCGTCCCGGAGGACGTGGCAATGGTCGGCTTCGACGACAGCAGCGCGGCGGTGGCGGCGAACCCGGCCCTGACGACGGTGCGGCATCCGCTGGAGGACATGGCCGCGGAGAGCGCACGCCTGCTGATGGCCCGGATCGAGGACCCGACCATGCGCATCTCATCGGTGATCTACGAGCCGACGCTGGTGCTGCGCCAGTCGGCCTGAAGCGGTGCGTCCCGCCGCCACGGGGGCGCGGCGGGACGCACCCACCGCCGGCTACGGGCTGGCCGCCAGGAAGAGGAACGCCGCGAGCAGTCCCAAGTGGATGCCGCCCTGCAGCACGTTGGCCCGGCCCGGGACCACGGTCAGCGTGCCGACCACCACCGTCAGGGCCAGCAGCACCATCTGGGTGCCGCCCAGGCCGAGCAGCAGCGGACCCTCCAGCCAGATCATCGCGATGGCGATCGCCGGGATGGTCAGGCCGATGCTCGCCATCGCCGAACCCAGGGCCAGATTGAGGCTCGTCTGCATGCGGTCACGGGCTGCCGCCCGTACCGCTGCGATGGTCTCCGGCAGCAGCACCAGCAACGCGATCACCACGCCGACCACCGCCTGCGGCATGCCGGCCGCCGCCACCGCCGATTCGATCGACGGGGAGACGCCCTTGGCCAGGCCGACGACCGCGATCAGCGCGACCAGCAGCAGGCCCACGCTGGTCAGCGCCGCCCGGCGGGTCGGCGGTTCGAGGTGGTCCTCCCCCGTGATGATCTCGCCGGCCGTCGTGATCGGCAGGAAGTAGTCGCGGTGCCGGTGGGTCTGCACCAGCACGAACAGCAGGTAGAGCCCGAGCGAGGCCACCGCGGCGAAGCCGAGCTGGGCCGGGGAGAACTGCGGGCCCGGGCGGCTGGTCGTGAAGCTGGGCAGCACCAGGCTCAGGGTGGCGATCATCGCCACCGCGGCCAGGGCGCCGCCGGTGCCCTCGGAGTGGAAGACGGCCACCCGCCGGCGGATCGCGCCGACCAGCAGGGACAGGCCGAGGATGCCGTTGACGGTGATCATCACGGCCGCGAAGACCGTGTCGCGGGCCAGCGCCTGCGCCTTGTCGCCGCCGCTGATCATCAGCGTCACGATGAGGGCGACCTCGATGATGGTCACGGCCACGGCCAGCACCAGCGACCCGAACGGCTCGCCGACCTTGTGGGCGACCACCTCCGCGTGGTGCACCGCGGCCAGCACGGCCCCGGCCAGCAGCAGACCGCTGATGATCACGGCCGGCGGCGGCAGGTCGCGGCCCCACGTCAGGATGAGGGCGGCGACGGCGAGGATCGGGACCCAGGCCGTCCAGCGGGCGAGGTAACTCGTGATCTTCGCGTTCATCTGTCAACCCTGCCAGAAAACCGGCTCCCGCGCCCTGCGACCAGCGTCTCCCCGGAAATTGCCGCGTTGACGTTGCCGCACCCCGCTGCCGGGGCACGATAACCCCATGGCCTACGTCAACCCGTCCGGTGAGTTCTCCCGCGACCAGCGTTACATCGCCACCCGGATCACGGCCGACGGCCGTGACGGCTATCCCGTCGAGCCCGGCCGCTACCGGCTGGTGGTCAGCCGCGCCTGCCCGTGGGCCAACCGGGCGATCATCGTACGGCGGCTGCTCGGGCTCGAGGACGTGCTGAGCATGGGCATCGCCGGCCCGACGCACGACGAGCGCAGCTGGACCTTCGACCTCGACCCCGGCGGCCGGGACCCGGTGCTCGGCATCGAACGGCTGCAAGAAGCCTTCTTCGCCCGGTTCCCCGACTACGACAAGGGCATCACCGTGCCGGCGATCGTGGACGTGCCGACCGGGCAGGTGGTCACCAACGACTTCGCCCAGATCACCGTCGACCTGAGCCTGGAGTGGAAGAAGTACCACCGCGAGGGCGCCCCGGAGCTGTATCCGGAGCACCTGCGCGAAGAGATCGACAAGGTGAACAAGTTCGTCTTCGCCGACGTCAACAACGGCGTCTACCGCGCGGGCTTCGCGGGCACCCAGGAGGCCTACGAGAAGGCGTACCACCGGCTCTTCGACCGTCTCGACAAGCTCTCCGAGCTGCTGTCCGGCCGGCGCTACCTGGCCGGCGACACGATCACCGAGGCCGACGTGCGGCTGTTCACCACGCTGGTGCGCTTCGACCCGGTCTACCACGGCCACTTCAAGTGCAACCGGCAGAAGCTCGCCGAGATGCCGGTGCTGTGGGCGTACGCGCGAGATCTCTTCCAGACGCCCGGCTTCGGGGACACGATCGACTTCGTGCACATCAAGCAGCACTACTACGAGGTGCACCGCGACATCAACCCGACCGGGATCGTGCCCGCGGGCCCCGAGCTGGGCAACTGGCTCACCGAGCACGGGCGTGAGGCGCTCGGCGGCCGGCCGTTCGGTGACGGCACCCCGCCCCCGCCGCCCAAGGACGCGGAGGTCGTTCCCACCGGGCACGGAGCCGCCGCATAGGATCTCCTCCGGTGTCCATTCTGGAGGTCCCGTGAGCGACCAGATCGACAGCACGACCGCGCAGCCCGCCCGCCGGTACAACTACTGGCTCGGCGGCAAGGACAACTTCGCGGTCGACCGGGCGTCCGGCGACGAGATCCTCAAGACCTTCCCGACGGCCCGGCTGGCCGCGCTGGAGAACCGCCGCTTCCTGCAGCGGGCCACCCGCTACCTGGCCGCGGAGGCGGGCATCCGGCAGTTCCTGGACATCGGCACGGGCCTGCCCACGGCGGACAACACCCACGAGGTGGCGCAGCGCATCGCGCCGGAGAGCCGGGTCGTCTACGTCGACAACGACCCGATGGTGATGGTGCACGCCCGGGCGCTGCTGACCAGCACGCCCGAGGGCCGCACCACGTACATCGAGGCCGACCTGCGGTCGCCCGAGCAGATCCTGACCGATCCCGACCTGCGGGCGACCCTCGACCTGGGCGAGCCGGTCGCGCTGATGCTGGTCGCGGTGCTGCACTTCGTCCAGGGGTACGGCGCCGGCCGGCCGATCGTCCGTACGTTGATGGACGCGCTGCCCAGCGGCAGTTTCCTCGTGGTGACCAACGCGACGAAGGACCCGCTGCCCGCGAAGATGGCGGCGGACTACGACGCGGCGCTGGCGGCCGGGGTCACCAACATCTGGCCCCGGGACCGCGCCGAGTTCACCGACCTGTTCACCGGGCTGGAGCTGGTCGACCCGGGCGTCACCCCGGTCAGCGAGTGGCGCGCGGAGTCCGGGCCGGAGCCCCGCCCGAACCCGGCCCACATCGCCATGTACGGCGCGGTCGCCCGCAAGCCTTAGGGGGTGCCTCGTGGGTCATGGCCCGCCGCGGCCGTCATGATCCACCAGCCGTTCCCCGGCCTTCGTGCGGCTCCAGGGCCGCTCTGAGCAGGTCGGCCAGCCGGCGCTGGTCGGCCGGTGGCAGGTGGCTCAGCAGGCTCTGCTGCCGGGCCAGACCGGCAGCCACGGCCCGGTCGACGACGTCGATGCCCTTCGGGGTCAGCCGGACCAGCACGCCGCGGCGATCCGAGGGGGACGGGCGGCGTCCGGCCAGGCCGGCCTTCTCCAGCCGGTCCAGCCGCGCGGTGGTGCCGCCGGTGCTGAGCATCATCGAGGCGGCCAGGGCCCCCGGCGACAGCTCGTACGGCTCCCCCGACCGGCGCAGCGTGGCCAGCACGTCGAACTCCGCGCGGCCGATACCGAAGTCCGCGTACGCCCGTTCGCCCTCGTCGCCGGCGATGCGGGCGAGCCGGTAGATCCGGCCGAACACCGCCATCGCCGTGGTGTCCAGGTCAGGGCGCTCGCGGTGCCATTGCTCGGTGATCCGGTCGACGCCGTCGGGGTGAGCCACCACCCCATTCTCTCGATGTCGAGCTTCTTGACAAGAAGGCGGTTCCGAGCAAGTCTCTTGATGTCGAGATACTTTACGTCGAGGGAGTTCGGATGCGCCCGCCGGTTCTGCTGGTCACAGCCCTGACCCCGGTCGTCTGGGGCACCACGTACGCCGTCACCACGGAGTTCCTGCCACCCGGACGGCCCCTGCTCGCCGCCGCACTGCGCGCCCTGCCCGCCGGGCTGCTACTGGTCGCCCTGACCCGCCGGCTGCCCCGCGGCGACTGGTGGTGGCGCTCGGCGGTGCTCGGGACGCTCAACATCGGCGTGTTCTTCGCCCTGCTGTTCGTCAGCGCGTACCGGCTGCCCGGCGGGATGGCGGCAGTGCTCGGCGCGGCACAACCACTGCTGGTCGCCGGGCTGACCGTGCTGCTGCTGGCCGAGCTGGTCGCGCTGAGGACGGTGCTGGCCGCGGTCGTCGGCGCGGGCGGGGTCGCGCTCGCCGTGCTGACCGCCGAGGCCCGGCTCGACCCGATCGGGCTGCTGGCCGGGCTGGCCGGGACGGCGTCGATGGCGCTCGGCCTGGTGCTGACCAAGCGCTGGGGACGCCCGGACGCCTCGCTGCTCACGACCACGGGCTGGCAGCTCACCGCGGGCGGGCTGCTCCTCACCCCACTGGCGCTCGGCGTCGAGGGGCTGCCGGCCACGCTCACCGGCGCCAACATCGCCGGGTACGCGTACCTGTCGCTGGTCGGCACCGCGCTGGCGTACACGATCTGGTTCCGCGGCCTGGACCGCCTGCCCGCGGCCCGGGTCTCGCTGCTCGCGCTGCTCTCGCCGGTGGTGGCGACCGCCGTCGGGTGGGCCGCCCTGGGTCAGGCGCTCACCTCGGTGCAGGTGCTGGGCATGCTGCTCGCCTTCGGCGCGGTGCTGGCCGGGACGTCAGCGCAGGTCCGCGTTCTCCACGATGCGGGTGGCGAAACCCGTGCGCGCGGCCCGGAGCATGGCCCGGCCGAGCCGGTCGGTGCTGGTCACGTACTTCGGCGCGATCTTGAACAGCACCGGGATCAGCGGCGCGGTGAGCGCGTAGGTCACCCGGTAGATGCCGGTCTTCGAGGTGGCGCCGTGGGTCGGCTGGATGAAGCCGGGACGGAAGCCGTACCCGTTCGGAAAGGTCTTGATGACCTCGATCTCCGTCCGCGCCTTGACCCGCGCCCACATCTGCCGGCCATCGGGCTTGGTCCCCGCGCCTGACACGTAGATGAAGGTCATCCCGGGGTTCAGCCGGGCGAGCATGTGCGCGGCCGCGACCGGATAGTCGTACGAGACCTTCGTGTACGCCGCCTCGTCGAGCCCGACCGAGGAGACGCCGAGGCAGTAGAAGCAGGCGTCGTAGCCGCGCAGCTCGTCCTCGATCGGCGTCAGGTCGGCGAAGTCGGCCAGGGTGACCTCGCGCAGCTTCGGGTGCCGCACCCCGGTGGGCCGGCGCCCGACGGACAGCACCTGCTCGACGTCGGCGGCCAGCAGGCTCTCGCGCAGCGCGCCCTGACCGACCATGCCGGTCGCGCCGAAGATGATGACCTTCATGTGGTGTCCTTCGCGGTGAGGATCCGGACGCTCTCGACAACCGTCCGGCGGCGTACGGCGAGGCCATCGGGCCCCGCGGTGTGGGTCAGGGCCAGATTCGGCGAGCCGAGCAAGGACAGGCCGGTGACCAGGGCCAGGAGTTCCCCGGGCGGGAAGCGGTCGCTGATCCGGCCGGCCCGCTGCGCGGCCGCGACGGCGGCGACCTTCTGCTCGTTCGCCGCGACGACGGCTGCCGGCATGGTCGCGCTGCCGCGCTCCAGGGAGTGCCACAGGGCCAGGCGCAACGCGTACGGCTGCTGCTGGATCCGGTCGAAGAGCCGGGCCGCGTAGCCGGGCAGATCGTCCGCATCGATCGGGACGTCCTCGACGGTGTCCACCACCAGGGCGTGGAACACGGCCTCGAACAGGTCCTCCTTGTTGCCGAAGTAGGAGTAGATCAGCGCCTTGTTGGCCATGGCGGCGGCCGCGATCCGGTCGACCCGGGCGCCGGCGATGCCCCGCTCGGCGAACTCGGTCGCCGCGGCCTCCAGCAGCCGCCTCCTGGTGTCGTCAGCATCGCGCACCATGCCGCCAGCCTAACTGACTAACTAGTTAGTTGGCCGCATTCTGTCGTACCGGGCTTCTAGAGTGCGTCAGTGCCCGTTGAACGCTGGACTGCCGCCCAAGTCACCGCGCTCGCCCCCGACGCGAGCTCGCTGAAGGGTGCGCGCGGCGTGAGCAGCGCCACCAAGTGGCAGCAGACCGGGCTGCTCGGCGAGACGCTGTGGGGGCTCTGCCGAGGCAGCGGCCGGCAGCCCTACCAGGTGTGCGTCGACCTGGCGGGCCCGGCCTACAAGTGCTCCTGCCCGAGCCGGAAGTTCCCGTGCAAGCACGCGCTGGGGCTGCTGCTGCTCTGGGCCGAGGGCGGCGGGATCGAGCCGGCCACCCCGGCGCCGGCCTTCGTGACGGAGTGGCTCGCGGGCCGGGCGGCGCGGGCCGCACCCCGGCAGCCCGGGCCGGTGGACCCGGAAGGTGCCCGTAAGCGCGGGCAGCAACGCGCCGAGCGGGTCGCGGCGGGGATGGCCGAGCTGCGGCGCTGGCTGGACGACCAGGTGCAACAGGGCCTGGCCGGGGCCCAACAGGCGGGGCGCCAGCCGTACGAGACGATGGCTGCCCGCCTCGTGGACGCGCAGGCCCCCACGGTGGCCTCGGCGGTCCGGCGCCTCGGTGGCGCGGCGGGCATCGGCCCGCAGTGGGCCGACCGCCTGCTCGGCGGCCTCGCGATGATCCGCCTGCTGGTGGCCGGTCACGAACGCCTCGACACCCTGCCGCCCGCGCTGGCCGCCACGGTCCGGTCCCGGATCGGCTTCCCGGTGAGCCAGGAGGACGTGCTGGCGACGACGCCGGTCCGTGATCGCTGGCAGATCCTGGGCCAGGTCGACAGCGACGAGGGCGCGATCACCACTCGGCGCACCTGGCTGCTGGGGGCCGCGACCGGACGGTTCGCGCTGGTCCTGTCGTTCGCCGCGCCGGGCCAGTCCCTGTCCGCCGACCTCCTGCCGGGCAGCGTCATCGACGCGGCGCTCTGCTTCTATCCCGGGGCCGCGCCGCTGCGCGCACTCGTGCGCGAGCAGTTCGGCCCGCCGCGGCCACTGACCGCGCCGGCCGGCGCGGTGGGGCTGCGGGCCGCCCTGGCCGGCTGGGCCACCACGGTCGCGGCCGAGCCGTGGCGTTCCGACGCGCCGATGCTGATCGGCGGCGTCGCGCCCAGCGCCGACGGGTTCCTCACCGACGCCGCGGGCGAGTCGTTGCCACTGGCGCCCGGTCATCAAGAGCCCTGGTGGCTGCTGGCCGCGGCCGGCGGCGCACCGGCCACCGTCGCGGGTGAATGGTCACCCGCGGGGCTGCGACCGCTCGCCGCCTGGATCCACGGCCGGCACGTGTCGGCCACCGCACCGGCCCCCGGCCCGGCGACGGTACGCCGGCCCGAGCTGCCGGCCGACCTGCTGGCGGCGGCGCTGGTGGGGACGGCTCGGCGGCCGTGGGCTTCGCCGTCTGTCCACATCGGTGACCGCGCGCTGCACACCGGGGAGTCCTCGCTGCTGGAGGCGGCGGCGACCGCGCTGACGTACCGCCGGGCCGGTGTCACCCCGGAGTCCGGCCACGCGCCGGTCGAGCCCGCGCCCGCGGAGGTCGATGCACCGCTCCCGGAGGCCGCCGCGGCCCGGCTGATCCGGTTGCTCACCGACGGTGCGGCGCCCGGCGGCGCGCAGCAGGTGCAGGAGCTGCTGGCCCAGTGGCTCGCGGCGGCCGCCGCGCACGGCGGGCACGTGCCGCCCGAGACGCTGCCGGCGCTGCTGGACGCGGGCCGCCGCAACACGGCGATCCGCCCCGCGCTCGGCCAGGTGGCGGGCAACCGTGGTGCCTGGCTGGCCGGGATGCGGCCCGACTGGCGGTGGCTGCGCGACGAGGCTCCCGCGGCCGGGGTGCCCAGCGATCCGGAGGTGTGGGAGACCGGCACGGCGGGCGAACGGCTGGCGTACCTGTCGCGGCTGCGCGCTACCGATCCGGCCGCGGCGCTGGCTCTGTTGCGGAGCACCTGGCCGACGGAGGCGCCCGACGACCGAGCCCGTTTCGTGGCCGCTCTTGACACCGGCTTGTCCCTCGCCGACGACGCTTTCCTGGAGCAGGCGCTCGACGACCGCCGCAAGGAGGTCCGCGAGACTGCTCTCGACCTGCTGCAACGACTTCCCGGATCAGCGCTGGCCCGACGGATGTCGGTGCGGGCGCACGAGGCGGTGCGCTGGCAAGGCCGGCTCGTCGTCACCCCGCCCGCGGAGCTGACGCCGGAGCTGCGGCGCGACGGCGTGTCGGCCCAGCCGGCGCGCGGCACGGGAGTGCAGGCCTGGCTGCTGGAGGAGGTCATCGCCGGCACGCCGCTGAGCACCTGGACCGCCGCCTTCGACCGCAGCCCCGCCGCGGTCGTGGCACTGGCCCGCGGCCACGACTGGGAGAACCCGCTGCTGCACGGCTGGGCCAAGGCCGCCATCGTCCAGGCCGAGTCCGAGTGGGCCACGGCGCTCGTGTTCAACGACACCGGGGACGGCGCGGCCAAGCTGCGCGAGGCGGTGCGCTGGGATCTGCACCTGCTGCTGCCACCCGCGGACCTGGCCCGGATCGCCGCCGACTTCCTGCGCCGCGAGGACCACCTCGCCCACCGGCTGCTCGCGGTGCACCCGGGCGAATGGCCGGAGGAGCTGGCGGTCGCCGTGGTGGAGACGATCGCCCACCGCGCCCGGACGGACAAGCACAGCTGGCAGCTGGCGGAGCTGTGCCGGGCGGCCGCGCTGGCCATGCCGCCCCGGTATGCGGTGCCGGTGGCCCGGCTGGCCGAGGAGCTCGATCAGCAGCAGGGCGACGTGTCCCGGGTCCGGCCGGTGGCCGACCTGGCCCGGACCCTCGACTTCCGCTACGAGATGCTGCAGGAGCTGCGCTGACCGGCCCATCCTGTCCGGCCCATCTTGTCGGGGGGTCTGAGTAACGTTCCCGGCATCACCCATCGCCCGCAGGGACACACAGGGAGCCCGAGTGACCGCACTGCGACCGCACGCCGAGGACCAGTATGCCGAGGAGCTGGCCCTGCTCGCCACGACGGACGAGCGCCCGCGCCCGCCCGGCTGGCGACTGTCGCCGCAGGCGGTGGTGACCTACCTGCTCGGCGACGGCGCCAAGATCACCCCGAAGTACGTGGGGCCGCGCCGGCTGATCGAGGTCGCGGTGTCCACCCTGGTCACCGACCGCGCGCTGCTCCTGCTCGGCGTGCCCGGCACGGCCAAGACCTGGGTGTCCGAGCATCTGGCGGCCGCGATCTCGGGCGACTCGACCCTGCTGGTGCAGGGCACTGCCGGGACCGCCGAGGAGGCGATCCGGTACGGCTGGAACTACGCCCGCCTGATCGCCGAGGGCCCGTCCGAGGCGGCCCT
The DNA here is from genome assembly GCF_040649415.1 of Actinoplanes sp. NPDC048967. Taxonomy (NCBI): domain Bacteria; kingdom Bacillati; phylum Actinomycetota; class Actinomycetes; order Micromonosporales; family Micromonosporaceae; genus Actinoplanes; species Actinoplanes sp. NPDC048967. The sequence goes on along the minus strand of NZ_JBEZFL010000007.1, from coordinate 333,960 downwards.
GGTCCCCAGCCCGGTGATGCGGGCCATGCAGACCGGCACCATCGCCCGGCTGGAGGAGCTGACCCGCGTCCCGTCCGACGTGCAGGACGCCCTGATCACCGTGCTGTCGGAGAAGACCCTGCCGGTCCCGGAGCTCAACACGGAGGTCCAGGCGCAGCGCGGCTTCAACCTGATCGCCACGGCCAACGACCGCGACCGCGGCGTCAACGAGCTGTCCAGCGCGCTGCGCCGGAGGTTCAACACGGTGGTCCTGCCGGTGCCGGTGTCGGCCGACGAAGAGGTGGAGATCGTCGCCCGCCGGGTCGGCCAGCTCGGCAGATCCCTGGACCTGCCCGAGGTCCCCACCGCCCTGGAGGAGATCCGCCGGGTCGTGACGATCTTCCGCGAGCTGCGCACCGGCCTCACCGAGGACGGCCGCACCAAACTGAAATCCCCCACCGGCACCCTGTCCCCGGCCGAAGCCATCTCGGTGATCACCAGCGGCATGGCCCTGGCCGCCCACTTCGGCGACGGCCACCTGCACCCCAGCGACGTGGCCGCCGGCATCGTGGGCGCCGTCATCAAGGACCCGGTCTCCGACAGCGTCGTCTGGCGCGAATACCTGGAAACCGTCGTCCGCGAACGCACCGACTGGCGAGACTTCTACCGAGCCGCCCGCGATGCCTGAACGGCTCTACGGCATCCGCCACCACGGCCCCGGCTCGGCTCGGGCAGTGGTGCAGGAGCTCGACCGCCAAAGCCCGGACATCATCCTGATCGAAGGCCCCCCGGAAGCGGACGACCTGGTCCGCTGGGTGGCCGACACCGGCCTGGAGCCCCCGGTGGCGCTGCTGGGCTACGCGGCGGACAACCCGGGACGGGCGGCGTTCTGGCCGTTCGCGGTGTTCTCCCCGGAATGGCAGGCGATGCGGTGGGCGGCGGAGCGGGGGGTGCCGGTCCGGTTCTTCGATCTGCCTTATGCCTATCGGTTGACCGACAAGCGGACTCCGGACGCGCCACCTTCGGCTGGGCCGCCGCCCTCGGACCCGGCACCGCCGGGTGCCGGGCCGCTACCCGACCCGGCACCCGCGAGCGGCGGTCTGCTTCCCGAGCCCGACCCCGACCCCGCGCCCCCGGGCGGCGCTCCGCTTCCCGACCCCGCGCCCGCCGGCAGCGGTTCGCTTTCCGACCCGGCACCCGCCGGCAGTGGTTCGCTCTCCGACCCGGCACCCGCCGGCAGCGGTTCGCTCTCCGACCCCGCGCCCGCCGGCAGCGGTTCGCTCTCCGACCCCGCGCCCGCCGGCAGCGGTTCGCTCTCCGACCCGGCACCCGCCGGCAGCGGTTCGCTCTCCGACCCGGCACCCGCCGGCAGCGGTTCGCTCTCCGACCCGGCACCCGCCGGCAGCGGTTCGCTTTCCGACCCGGCACCCGCCGGCGCTGGGCCGTTCCCTGGCCAGACGCCGGCCGGCGCCGGCCGACTTCCCGGCCCGGCGATGCCAGGCGCTGCCCTCCGGCCGGATCCGGCGGCGCTGCCGAGCACTGGCGCAGCACCAGCGGCGCCTTCGGACCTGGACCCCTCCGGCCCGGAATCTGCGAGCGAGCCGGGCGCTTCCCGGCGTCCCGCGAGCCTGACGTCTGCTGTGGACAGTGAGCGGGAGATGTCCGGCCAGCCCGCCGAGGATGAGCCCGTAGTGCGGTTGCGGCCCGTTGATCCCATCGGGGAGTTGGCCGCCGCCGCCGGCTACGACGATCCCGAGCGGTGGTGGGAGGACGTCGTCGAGCATCGGGGGATGCCCGCGTTCGATGCCATTGCCGAGGCCATGACGGCCATCCGGGAGAACGCCCCCGAGGATCCCGAGGATCTGCTGCGCGAGGCGTACATGCGCACGGTGCTGCGGGAGGTGCGGCGCACCCACGAGAACATCGCCGTGGTCTGCGGGGCCTGGCATGTGCCCGCGCTCGCCCGGAAGGTCACCGCGCGGGAGGATGCCGCGCTGCTCAAGGGGCGGAAGAAGGCCAAGGTCGTCTTCACCTGGGTGCCGTGGACGTACGGGCGGCTCGCTTCCTGGTCCGGTTACGGCGCCGGGGTGCGGTCGCCGGGCTGGTACCACCACCTGTTCACCACCGGTGACGACGTTGTGCCACGCTGGCTTGTTGATGCCGCTCAGGTGCTTCGGGCCGAGGGTGTGCCCACCTCCTCCGCGCACGTCATCGAGGCCACCCGGCTGGCCGAGGCGCTGGCCGGTGTTCGTGGGCGGCCGTTGGCCGGGCTGGCCGAGGTGACCGAAGCGGCCGAGGCGGTCATGTGCGACGGCGAGCCGTTGCGGGTCGAGCTGATCGATCGGCGGCTGGTCGTCGGTGAGCGGCTCGGCGCGGTTCCCGATGCCATGCCCGCCGTACCCCTGGCCCGGGATCTTGCCGCCCAGCAGCGGTCCGTGCGGCTCAAGGCCGAGGCGCTCGACCGTGTCCTCGACCTTGACCTGCGCCGGGACATCGATCTGGCCCGCAGCCGGCTGTTGCACCGGCTGCGCGCGATCGGGGTGCCGTGGGGCGAGGCCGACACGACGCAGCGTGGCACCGGCACATTCCGGGAGCAGTGGCGGCTGCGCTGGCTGCCCGACTTCGCCGTCCAGCTGGTCGAGGGCAGCATGTACGGCACCACCGTCGTCGCCGCGGCCACCACCAAGGTGACCGACGCGGCCCGTGCGGCGGCGTCGCTCGGTGACGTGACCGCGCTCGTCGAGGTGTGCCTGCTCGCCGACCTTGCCGGCGCGTACCCGCCGGTGCTGGCCGCGCTCGACACCCGGGCCGCGCTCGACGCCGACATCAACCACCTGATGGCCGCCATTCCCGCTCTGGCCCGCACCCTGCGGTACGGCGACGTCCGGCGCACCGATGTCGCCGGGCTGGCCACCGTCACCGCCAGCCTGCTGACCCGGGTCTGCGCCGGGTTGCCTTCCGCCGTCGGCTCGTTGTCCGACGAGGCCGTGCAGGAGTTGCGGGCGCACATCGACGGCGTGCACTCCGCGGTGAGCCTGCTCGACGACGACGAGCTGCGTGAGCGCTGGCTGACCACATTGGAATCCGCCTCGCGACGCGCGGATCTGCACGGGCTGCTCGCCGGGCGGTTCACCCGGCTGCTGCTCGACGCCGGCCGGCTCGGGACCGCCGAGGTGCAGCGGCGGCTGCGGTTGCCGTTGACCGTCGGCACCCCACCCGCGCACGGCGCCGCCTGGGTCGAGGGCTTCCTCGCCGGCGGTGGCCTGCTGCTCGTGCACGACGACGCGCTGCTCGAACTGCTCGACGGGTGGCTCGCCGACATCGCACCGGACGCGTTCGATGACGTTCTGCCGTTGCTGCGCCGTACCTTTGGGGCTTTCGCCGCGGGTGAGCGCCGCGCGATCGGTGAGCGCGTCGCGGACCCGGGCGGGGCGGGCGGCGCCGCCGGCGAGCCGCTGGTGCTGGACCACGACCGGGCGGCCCTGGTGCTGCCGACCTTGAGCGCGCTGCTGGGCCGGGAGGTCTCATGACGGACAGCGAAGATCCCGCCCGGCGCGAGCGGCTGCGGCGCTGGCGGCTCGTGCTCGGCGGACCGGCCGAGGAGTCGCTCGGCGCGGCGCAGGGCCGTGACGGTGCGATGGACGCGGCCCTGTCAGCCCTGTACGACGGCGGCGGTGACGGTGAGGGCAGCCGGACGGCGCGCTCCGCTGGGCTGGGCAGTTCGGCGCCGAAGGTGGCCCGCTGGCTCGGCGACATCCGCGAGTACTTCCCCAGCACCGTCGTGCAGGTGATGCAGGCCGACGCGATCGAGCGGCTCGATCTGACCCGCCTGCTGCTGGAGCCGGAGATGCTGGCCGCGGTCGAGCCGGACGTGCACCTGGTCGGCACGCTGCTCTCGCTCAACAGGGTGATGCCGGAACGCACCAAGGACGCGGCCCGGCAGGTGGTGCGCAAGGTGGTCACCGAGCTGGAGAAGCGGGTCGCCCAGCAGACCCGGGCGGCGGTCAGCGGCGCGCTGAACCGGGCCGCGCGGATCAACCGGCCGCGGCACGCCGACATCGACTGGGACCGGACGATCCGGGCGAACCTCAAGCACTACCAGCCGGGGCCGGGCACGATCATCCCGGAACGGCTGATCGGGTACGGCCGCCGCGCCACCGCGATCCAACGGGACGTGGTGCTCTGCGTCGACCAGTCCGGCTCGATGGCCGCCTCGGTGGTGTTCTCCGGGGTGTTCGCGGCGGTGCTGGCCTCGATGCGGTCGTTGCGCACGTCGCTGGTGGTCTTCGACACGGCGGTGGTCGACCTGACCGAGGAGCTGAGTGATCCGGTCGAGGTGCTGTTCGGCACGCAGCTCGGCGGCGGCACCGACATCAACCGGGCCATCGGCTACAGCCAGCAGCTCATCACCCGGCCGCGGGACAGCATCTTCGTGCTGATCAGCGACCTGTACGAGGGCGGGGTCCGGGAGCAGATGCTGCGCCGGGTGGCGGAGATGAAAACCGCGGGGGTGCAGGTGGTCGTGCTGCTGGCACTGTCGGACGAGGGAACACCGGCCTACGACCACGAGAACGCGGCGGCGTTGGCGGCGCTGGGCGTGCCCGCGTTCGCTTGCACCCCGGACGCCTTTCCGGACCTGATGGCGGCGGCGATCGAACGGCGGGACCTGATGGCGTTCGCCCAACGCTTCGCCGACCGCTGAGCGGACAGCGGGCAGGCATCAGGCGCTGATCGTCATCCGGGTCACGTGCTCACCCGCGACCTGGAAAGTGAAGTGGCTCGGCCCGTTGAAGCCGCCGCCACCCACCATCGCCGTCACCACGTACGCGCCGTCCTTCACCGCCACCTCCGTGACGTCGAAGGTCGCGTGCACGCCGATGTTCTCGCCGTCGCTCCACCGCCGGATCGCCTCGTGGCCGTGGAATTCACGGCCCCAGTCGTCGACCACGCCGTCGGCGGCGAACGCCGCGAGGAACGCTTCGGTGTCGCCCGCGTTGGTCGCGTCGAAGACGGCCTGGACGGGCGCGGGCAGCAACACACTCATGTCAGCGACGATAACGGCGGCAGGACTATCGCGGTCAGCACGAGACCGTCCTCGACCAGATACCGGCCGGTCAGCACCGGGAACGGCCCCGGGACGAGCACCCGCGCGGTGAACGTCGCCGCTTCCGGCTCGAAGCTCACCGCGGCCTCCTCGAAGCCCAGCCACTCCCCCGTACGCGGCGACCACACCTTGTACACCGACTCCTTCGCGCTGAACAGCAGCCGCTCCCAGTACACCTCCGGCCGCGCCGACGCCAGCCCGGCCAGGTGCGTCCGCTCGTCCGGCGACGTCACCAGCTCCAGCACCCCGTCCGGCAGCGGCCCGTGCTCCTCCGCGTCGATGCCGATACCGCCGGCCTCCGACGTACGCGCCACCGCGGCCGCCCGGTAGCCGGCGCAGTGCGTCATGCTGCCCACGATGCCGTCCGGCCAGACCGGCGCTCCGCGGACGCCGGGCAGGATCGGGGCCGGCGGCACTCCGAGCTCGGCCAGCGCCAGCCGGGCGCAGTTGCGTACCGTCGTGAACTCCTGCTTCCGCTTCTCCACGGCGTTCGCCACCAGCGCGGCCTCGGCCGGGAACAGGGACGCGGGCGGGTCCGAGCGGGTGTGAGCCGTCCGCACGGCCGGCGGCAGAATGCGGTCAAGCACCGGCGAAGAACCCCAGGATCGCGTCGTTGACCGCCGCCGGCTGCTCCAGGTAGCCGTAGTGGCCCGCGTCGGCGATGCGCGCGTACCGGGCCTGCGGAATCGCGTCGGCCAGCTCGCGGCCCCGGGCCGCGGGCGCGATCAGGTCATCGGCGAACGACAGCACCAGGGTCGGCACCCGGATCCCCTGGTACGCCGGTCGCCGGTCGGTCTCCACGGTCACGCCGAGGTGGGCGCGCAGGCCCGGGTCGGCCCAGTCGGTCGGGGACACCTCCATGATGTCCAGCCAGTCCTGTGCGCTCTCCGGGTCTTCGAGGGTGCGCGGCGAGAGGTTCTGCAGCGCCCGGTTCACCGCGTCGTACTCGGGCGGCAGGGTGACCCCCGAAGCGGTCATCGCCAGGTCAGCGGCCGTCATGGCCCGCGACACCACGTCCGGCCGGGCCCGGCTCGCCATCAGCACCGCCTGGGTGACCAGTTCCGGCCGCACCAGCAGCAGTTCCTGCACCACGTAGGCACCCATCGAGGTGCCGATCAGCCGGCACGGGCCGCCGGCGACGCGTTCGATCACCGCGATCGCGTCGGCCACCAGCTGCTCGACCGTCAGACCGGGCGTCGCCGGACCGCTGCGGCCGACCCCGCGGTTGTCCAGGGTGATCGTCCGGTAGCCGGCCGCGGTCAGGGCCGGCACCTGGTGCAGCGCCCAGGTACGCCCGCGGGCCGCCGAGCCGGGGATGAGCAGGACCGGCGCACCCCGGCCCGACTCCTCGTAGTGGAGGGTGAGGTCACCGACACCGATCGCGGGCATGTGCGGAAGGCTAGCCGAGCCGGCGGGGCGGATACTGACGCGATGACCTCCGCGATCCGCCGGCTGGCGGCCGGGCTGCCCCGCGACCCGGGCGTCTACCGGTTCCGCGACGCCCGCGGGCGCGTGCTCTACGTCGGCCGGGCCACCGAGCTGCGGGCCCGCGTCGGGTCCTACGGCGGCGACCTGCGCGACCGCCGGCACCTGCGCCGGATGGTCCCGGCGGTGACCCGGATCGAGGCGGTGGCCTGCGAGTCGGTCCACGAGGCGGCCTGGCTCGAACGCAACCTGCTGGAGGAGTCGCTGCCCCGGTGGAACAGGACGGCCGGCGGCGAGGAAGTCCCGGCGTACCTGCGGCTTGATGCCCGGCCCGCGACGGCCGGTCTGCGCCTCACCCACGAGGCCGGGCCGCCGGTCGCGGGGGTGCGGATCTTCGGGCCGTATCTCGGCGGCACGCGCGCCCGGCTCGCGGTCAGCGCGCTGCACCGGGTGCATCCGCTCGCGGCCGCGAGCTCGGGCCTGACCGGCGCCGAGCGGGAGCTGGCCGCCCGGCGCGGCGTCAGCGCCGCCGACCGCGAGGACCTGGCCGAGGCCGTCGCGGCGGTCCTGCGGCGTGATCCGGTCGCGGTCGCGGTCGCCCGGCAGACCTTGGCAGCGGTACGCGACAGAGCCGCCACCACGCTCGCATTCGAACTCGCCGGCCGCGTTCAGGAGGAGATCCGCGCGCTGGAGTGGGTGACATCCGCGCAGCAGGTCACGACGCTGGCGCCGGTCGACGTCACGGTGCAGGGCTGGGCCGACGGCTGGCTGGTGTCGTTCGCCGTACGGGCCGGCCGGGTCCGCTCGTGGAGTCAGCGCCGCAGCGCCCGGCCCCCGCCCGAGCCCCCGCCGGCCTGGGCGGGTTTCGCCCGGCGCAACGCCGAACTGGCCGCGACGCTGGCAAGGTTGACCGGATGACGATCGCCTACGGCTGGCGGGCCGGCTTCGACAACGCCGCCCTCGACGCCCTGCACGCGGCTGGTTTCGGGTACTCCGCCCAGGGAATCGATTGGCACGCCCGGCTCGCCCGGCACAGCCTCGGGTGGGTCTGCGCCCACCGGGATGACGTGCTGGTCGGCTTCGTCAATGTGACCTGGGACGGTGGCGTGCACGCGTTTCTGGTGGACACCGTGGTGGCGCAGGACGCCCGCGGGCACGGCATCGGCACCGCTCTGGTGGCCGCCGCGGTGTCCGGGGCCCGGGCGGCGGGGTGCCAGTGGCTGCACGTGGACTACGAACCGCATCTCACCCGCTTCTACGAGGAGTCCTGCGGCTTCCGGCCGACCGCCGCGGGTCTCGTCGCCCTGTGATCAGTCTGGAGAAATCATGCCGTTGACCGGTGAGTACGCCCCGAGCCCGTCGGACTGGGCCCGCGAGCAGGCCGAGAAGTTCGAGGCCAGCGGGGGCACCGAGGCCGCCGACCTGCAGGGCCGCCCGATCATCCTGCTGACCTCGGTCGGCGCCAAGACCGGCCGGATCCGCAAGACGCCGCTGATGCGCGTCGAGCACGACGGCGAGTATGCGGTGGTCGCGTCCCGCGGCGGTGCCCCCACCCACCCCGTCTGGTACTGGAACCTGGTCAAGAACCCGCACGTCGAGCTCCAGGACGGCAACGTCAAGCGCGACTACCGGGCCCGCGAGGTGTCCGGCGAGGAGCGGGCCGCGTGGTGGGAGCGGGCGGTCGAGGCGTGGCCGCCGTACGCGGAGTACCAGACCAAGACCGACCGGATCATCCCCGTCTTCGTCCTCACCCCGATCTCCGACTGAGAGGCTCTTCATGCCACTGTCCGGTGAGTACGGCCCGAGCACTTCCGCGTGGGCCCGTAAGCAGGCCGAGACGTACGAGGCGACCAACGGCGAACGCGCGGGCGACATCAGCGGAAAGCCGGTGATCGTGCTGACCTCGGTCGGCGCCCGGACCGGCCTGTTGCGCAAGACGGCGCTGATGCGCGTCGAGCACGACGGCGAGTACGCCGTCGTCGGCTCGCTGGGCGGTGGCCCGAAGAACCCGGTCTGGGTCTACAACCTGCGCCAGGAGCCCCGCGTCGAGCTGCAGGACGGCGACGCCCGGCACGACTACGTCGCGCGGGAGGTCAGCGGCGACGAGCGCGCGGTGTGGTGGGAGCGGGCGGTCGAGGCGTTCCCCACGTATGCGACCTACGAGAAGAAGACCGCCCGGCTCATCCCGGTCTTCGTGCTGGCCCGCGCCTGACCGGCGGGCCCGTCAGCGGGTCAGGCGGGCGGCCCGTGCGGCGCGGGCCGCCGGCACCACCAGCGGCGTCCGCGTCTGCGGGTCCGGGATGACCTCGCACCGCAGCCCGTAGACGTCCTCGACCAGCTCCGCGGTGACGATCTCCCCCGGTACGCCCTCCGCGACGATCCGCCCGGCCTTCATCACGATCAGGTGGGTCGCGTAGCGGCAGGCGTGGTTGAGGTCGTGCAGCACCGCGACCAGGGTCCGGCCCTGCTCGTTCAGGTCGGCGCAGAGGTCCAGCAGGTCGATCTGGTAGGCGATGTCGAGGTACGTCGTCGGCTCGTCCAGCAGCAGGATGCCGGTCTGCTGGGCGAGCGCCATGGCCATCCACACCCGCTGCCGCTGACCACCGGACAGCTCGTCGACGGCGCGGTCCGCCAGCGCCGTCACGCCGGTGGCCTCCATGGCCGCGGCGACCTGGTTCTCGTCCTCCGGTGTCCACTGGCGCAGCAGCTTCTGGTGCGGATACCGGCCGCGGGCCACCAGGTCGGCGACCGAGATGCCCTCCGGGGCGATGGCCGTCTGCGGCAGCAGGCCGAGGCGCCGGGCGACCTCCTTGGCCCGGTACGAGCCGATCGCCGCGCCGTCCAGCACCACCGAGCCCTGCTTCGGGGTGAGCAGGGCGGACAGGGCGCGCAGCAGCGTCGACTTGCCGCAGGCATTCGGTCCGATGATCACCGTGAAGGAGCCGTCGGGGATCGTCACGTCCAGGCCGGCGGCGATCACCCGGTCGCCGTAGGCCAGCGTCAGGCCGGTCCCGGACAGCCGCGAGGTCATCAGTTTCCCTTTCGCCATTGCCCGGCCAGCAGCCAGGTTAGATAGACCCCGCCGACCGCGCCGGTCACCACCCCGACGGGCAGCTGGGCGGGGGCCAGCAGCCGCTGTGCGACGAAGTCGCTGAGCACCATCAGCAGGGCGCCGGTGATCGCCGCCGGGAGCAGTTGCAGCGCCGGCGAGCCGGTGAGCCGCCGGGTGATCTGCGGTGCGGCCAGCGCCACGAACGCCACCGGGCCGGTCGTGGCGGTCGCCACCGCGCAGACCGCGACGGCCAGCAGGACCAGCACCAGGCGGGAGCGGTTCACCCGTACGCCGAGCGACTGCGCCGAGTCGTCGCCCATCTCCAGCAGCTGGAGTCGCCGGCCGAACAGCAGCAGCAGCGGGGTGAGCACCAGCAGGGCCAGGCCCAGCAGGCGCACGTACTCCCAGGTCCGGCCGTTCAGGGTGCCGACCAGCCAGACCGAGGCGGCCTGGGCGGCGTCGACCCGGGCCCGGCTGATCAGGTAGCTGTTGACCGCGACGAGCATCGCGCTGATGCCGATCCCGACGAGCACGATGCGCCGGACCGCGCCGCCACCGGCCGCCGCCAGCCCGTACACGATCAGGGCCGTGAGCAGGCCACCCACGACGGCCGCGACCGCGGCCCCGCCCGGCCCGGCGCCGAACACGAGGATCGCGACGACCGCGCCGGTGGCCGAGCCGGTGGTGAAGCCGACGATGTCGGGGCTGCCCAGCGGGTTGCGTGACAGGCTCTGGAAGACCGCGCCGGACATCGCCAGCGCCGCCCCGGCCAGCAGGCCCAGGCTGACCCGGGGCAGGCGCAGGTCGAGCAGGATGAAACGGTCGGCGCGCCGCCCGCCGCCGTCGAGGATCTCGAGGATGTCGGCGACCGGCAGCCGCACGCCGACGGCGACGACGGTCCACACCACGACGGCGGCCACGGCCAGCAGCAGGACCCCGCTGACTCCCAGTGTGCGCAGGTCGAGACGGAGGGCGAGGCCCGGCGCCCGAACGGTGATCCGGCGTCTCACAGCGGCACGATCCGGCGGCGCAGGATGACGGCGAGGAACACCGGGGCGCCGATGAAGGCGGTGATCAGGCCCGCCTGCACCTCGCCGGGGCGGGCGACCACCCGGCCGGCGACGTCAGCGAGCAGCAGCAGCGTCGGCGCGAGCACCAGCGAGTACGGCAGCAGCCAGCGCTGGTCCGGCCCGACCAGGGTGCGCGCGATGTGCGGCACGGCGAGCCCGACGAACGCGATCGGCCCGACCGCCGCCGTGGCGGCGCCGCAGAGCAGGGTGACCGCGACCGCGGTGAGCACCCGGGTGCGGTTGAGGTTGGCGCCGAGCGCGCGGGCGGTGTCCTCGCCGAGCGCGATCACGTTGAGCGAGGGTCCGAGGGCGAGCGCCAGCACCACGCCGACCAGGATGAACGGCGCCACCGCCCAGAACACGCCGAGGTCGCGGCCGGCGAGCGCGCCGACCGTCCACAGCCGGTAGCGGTCGAAGGTGGTGACGTCGAGCAGTGCGACCGCGTTGGTGACCGCGAGCAGGGCGGCGCCGACCGCGGCACCGGCGAGCGCGAGACGTTCCGGCGACGCGCCCGAGCGGCCGCGGGTGCCGAGCAGGTAGACCACGGCGAACGCGCCGGCCGCCCCGGCGAAGGCGAACCAGATGTAGCCGGTCAGCGAGCCGATGCCGAGCACCCGGATGGCCAGCACGACGGCGGTGGCCGCGCCCGCGTTGATGCCGAGGATGCCCGGGTCGGCCAGCGGGTTGCGGGTCAGCGCCTGCATCAGCGCGCCGGCCAGGCCCAGGGCGGTCCCGGCGGCCAGCCCGATGACGGTCCGGGGCACCCGCAGGTCCAGCACGATCCGGACGTCCTCGGAGGTCACCCCGTGGGTGAAGAAGGCGTCCCAGATCGTGCCCAGCGGGATCGGCTTGGTGCCGACCACGATGCTGAGCACGGCCACCGCCGCGAGCGCCCCGGTCGCCGCGACCAGCCCGAGGCCACGGGTGGTCAGCCCACCCCGGGCCCGGACCCGGGCCTCGAGCGGGGTGTAACCGGCGCGCTCGGCGGCGGTGCTGGTCACGCCAGGGCGGCCTTGACGAGCGGCACGAACTTGTCGATGACGTACGGGGTGCTCAGCACGGAGTTGGTGGAGAAGCCGTTGACCAGGTCGGCGTCGTCGACGATGAGCAGCCGGCCGGCCTTGGCGGACGGGATGCTGTTGAGCACGGTGTCCTTCTTGAGCTCGGCGCCGGCGCCCAGGGCGAAGATGACGGTCAGGTCGGCGTCGAGCAGGCCGACCTTCTCCTTGGAGACCTCGGCGTAGAAGTTGGCCGGCTTGAGATCCTCGATCTTCTGCGAGTTCTGGAAGCCGAGCGCCTCCATGAACTGCACCCGGCCGTCGCCGCGGGTGTACGCGCCGTACTGCCCGCTGAACGCGGCCGCGACGACCACGCTCTTGCCGGCGAATCCCGGGTTGGCCGCCTTGGCGTCGGCGAGCGCCTTGTCGTTCGCCGCGACCAGGGCCTCGCCCTCGGCCTTGCGGCCCAGCGCCTCGGCGATCAGCAGCGTCTGGTCCTTGAGGGTGGTGCCGTACGGCGCCGTGCCGGCCGGGCCGGACAGCGTCGGGGCGAGCTTGGTCAGCTGGTCCCACTCGGCCTTGGTGTTGGCGCTCTTGGTGAAGGTGATCAGATCGGGGCGCAGCGTGGCGACGCTCTCGAAGTTGATCTCGGGGCCTTTCAGCACGGTGGGCTTGGCCCCGTTGAGCTTGGCCTGGGCCCACGGTCCGACGCCGGTCGGCCAGGCCTGGAACCAGTCGAGGATGCCGACCGGGACGACACCGAGGGCGAGCAGCGCGTCGGCGTCTCCCCAGCCGAGCGACACGACCGTCTTCGGCGCCTCCTCGACGGTGGTGCTGCCGAACTGGTGGGTCACCGTGACCGGGAACGAGCCACCGGTCGCGGCGGACGGGCCACCCGCGCTCGGGCTGTCGCCGCTGTCGCTGTCGCCACAGGCCGCGAGCAGGCCGGCGGCCGCCACGCCCGCTGCACCGAAGAGCAGGTTCCGGCGCGAGATGAGCGGATGGGTCGCCATGTCGAACTCCGTTTCAGGTTAGGTAACCCTCACCTTACCGACGCTCACTGATCTTGGGAAACCGGAGTGAGCAGCCGCATAGCGGCCCCGTTCGGACCAACCTGCCGGAAAACCGGGTGCTCATCCCCCACTTCGGGTCGATCATGGGGTAATGCGTACCCCCCATCAGTCCGTCGACCGGCCCGGCAGCCGCCTGGTGGAATCGGCGGCCACGCCGACCGCCCCCGCCACCCTGCCGCTGTCCGGTGCCGTCGATGACGGTGACCGGCTGGTGGACGTGGTCGACCTGCTCGCGCTGGACGCTTTCGTGACCGGCCGGGAGCCGTTCGGCCGCACCCGATACCTGGAAAACGTACGCGCCGAGGCGCTGCTGACCACGGAGGACGCGCGCATCGTGCGCGACGCCGTGGAGGAGGACGGGCACGGCCGGCTGTCGGTCGGCGAGGGCTGGACGCTGCACGTCACCCGCTGGAAGCAGAGCCGCCGGGCCCGGGTCACGGTCACCGCGATCAGCTCCGAGCTGGCCGAGTCGGTGCTGGCCGTCGCCGTCGAGGACGCCGTCGAGGAGCCGGAGCCCGCCGACGACAGCGTGCCGATCGGCTTCTGGCACTACGGCGCGCACGGCCCGCGCCGGGTGCAGCGCGAGATCGACGCGGCGCCGTGGGACAAGATCCGGGCCAACTACGCCGGCCCGGTGGCGAGCACCCTGGAACGGCTGATGGCCATCGACGGCACGGCGGTCAACGGCCGGCTGCTCCTGCTGCACGGCGAGCCGGGCACCGGCAAGACCACCGCGCTGCGGGCGCTGGCCCAGCAGTGGCGCTCGTGGTGCCAGGTCGACTGCGTGCTCGACCCGGAACGCCTCTTCGGCGACCCGGCCTACCTGATGAGCGTCGCCCTGGGCAGCGGCGACGACGACGAACCGCGCTGGCGCCTGCTCATGCTCGAGGACTGCGACGAGCTGATCAGCGGTGACGCCAAAGCCAGTGCCGGCCAGTCGCTGTCCCGGCTGCTCAACCTGACCGACGGGCTGCTCGGGCAGGGCCGCAACGCGCTGATCGGGATCACCACCAACGAGGACCTGGCCACCCTGCACCCCGCGGTGGTCCGGCCGGGGCGGTGCCTGGCCAGCATCGAGGTCGGGCGGCTGCCGTACGGGGAAGCAGTGGCGTGGCTGGGCACCCCGGCCGGCGTCGGCCCGCACGGCGCGACCCTGGCCGAGCTGTACGCGCTGCGCACCGGCGCCCAGCCGGTGACCGTCCCGGTGACGCCCCCGGCCACCGGCATGTACCTGTGAGTCAGCCGCTGCACTGCGGCGCCGCGTAGCGGCCGTCGGCGGTGGTGGAGCTGAGCAGCTTGCCGTCGAGGGTGATCGTGCAGGTGACGGGCCCGGCGTCGCCGCCACCCTTGCGCTGGCTGATCAGCACCAGCGGCTTCTTCTGCCCGGTCACCTCGAAGGTCACGCGCCAGGGCAGGGCGATGCCGCTCAGCCGGATGATGTCGCCGTCCTGGTCCGTGTAGTCCACGCTGCCGATGTTGCGCGATCCGCTCGCCGTGACCTCGTAGACGACAACCTGGCCGCCGGAGCTGGACGGGCCGCCGCTGACCGCGACAATCGGCTTCTCGCCCGCCGGCGCAGAGCCCGCCGGCGCAGTGGTGGCGGCACGGCGGGTCGGTGCCGCGGCGACCGCCTTGGCGCCGGCATCGACCGAAGGGGACGGCCCCTGCGCGTCGTTGTCGTCGCCGGACCCGCCGCCGAACTGGTCGATGGCCAGCATCCCGGCGATGAACAGGGCGCAGGCCGCGAGCACGGCCACGATCCACCGGGTCGCCCGGCGGCCGCGCCGCTGCTCGGGCCGGGGCGTGGCCACCCAGTCGGGCGGCACGGCGTCGTCGAAGCGGGCCGTGTCGGCCAGCGGCACCGGGCGCGCCGCGCCGGGCTCGGCCGCGGCACCGCCGATGGCCGAGGTCGGCGCCTCGGTCAGCCAGGGATCCGCCGGCGGGGTGTGGCGTACGGAATCACTGTCGTCACTGCTCACAGCTCGAAGCTACGGCGGGTCCGCAACACCGTCACCAACCGCAACGGCGAGATCGGCCGGCGTCCGGAGGAACCGTTCACTGTCGACACCGTGCGGGTGCCGGCCGGCGAAGATGTCGGTGCAGATCCAGTAGTGGCTGACCGCCGCCACCAGCACCACCCAGCCGGTCAGCGCCTCGTGCCCGCCGGAGACGACCAGGCTGACGGGCGTGCCGACCCAGGAGCCGTCGCGCTTGCGGGTCGCCAGCAGCACCGTCCACTGCCGGCCGAGGGAGTCGAGGGTGCTACCCCAGGATCCGGTCCAACAGGCCGGCCACCCGGGGATCGGACAGTGCCGAGGGCTGATGGACCACGTGATAGGTCACCGGCGGCAGACCCTCGACCGGTACGGCGACCAGCCCGGCCGGAGCCGGCACGCACCCGTTGACGATGGCCAGCCCCACGCCCAGCGCGACGAAGTGGGTGATCAACGGCCAGCCCTCAGCCTCCACCGCGACCGTCCACTCCACCCCGGCACCGCGCAGCGCCTGCTCCAGCAGCACCCGGTGCGGCCGGTGCTGCGGCGGCACGACCAGGCTCGCACCGGCCACGTCCGGCAGGGTCACCGAGCGGCGCCGGGCCAGCCGATGGCCTTCCGGCACGAGCAGCACCTGGGGGAAGGTCGCCAGCCGCACCGCGATCAGGTCCTCGGGCAGCACGTCGAGCACGCTCACGCCGAGCTGCGCCTGCCCGGTGCGGACCGCGGCGAGCATCTGCCGGTGGTCGCAGGTGAGCAGGCGCAGCCGCGTCGGCTCCTCAGCCAGCACCGCCCGGATCGTGTCACCGAGCAGATAGAGGTAGGCGCCCTGTCCCGCTGCCAGCACGACCGGCCGGCCCGGCACGACACCGGCGAACTCGGCCAGGAAGTCCGCGAGCCGTTCGTCGTGGGCCCGGGCGAACCGGGCGACCGCCGCGCCGTCCGCGGTGAGCACGAGCCGCCGGCCGCTGCGGTGGTAGAGCGGGCGGCCCAGGGTCTGGGCCAGCTTGCGGACCTTCACGTGCAGGGCGGGCTGGGAGATGCGCAGCTCCGCGGCCGCGCGGGTGAAGTTGAGGTGCTCGGCGAAAACGGCGAAAGAGGCCAGGGCATCGCTCGACACCGCCCGCTCATTCATAACCGTGAACTATAGCTGCGCCGATATCGATAGTTCTACTCTAGCGTGCAGGCGCTCAGGCTGAGGTCATGACGACACATCATCTCCGGCTCGGCGTGGACATCGGCCGGGTCATCATCGGCGGCGGCGCCCCGGGCGGCCACGACACCCAGTTCTTCAGCGGAGACACCGCCCGGATGCTCGCGACGCCGGCCGTGCCCGCGGCGATCGACACGCTGGCCCGGCTGGCCCCGCTCTTCGAGCAGGTGTGGCTGGTCTCCAAGTGCGGCGAACGCGTCCAGCGCCACACCCGCCAGTGGCTCGACCACCACGACTTCGCCGCCCGCACCGGCATTCCCGGCGACCACCTGCGCTTCTGCCTGAAGCGGCCGGACAAGGCGGTCCACTGTGCCCGGCTGGGGATCACCCACTTCGTCGACGACAAGCTCGACGTGCACCAGGCGCTGCGCGTTGTCGTGCCGCACCGCTACCTCTTCGGGCCCCAGCGCACCCCGCCGCCCGACTGGGTCGAGCACACCCCGACCTGGGCGGCGGCCGAGGCGGCGATCCGGCGCAGCCTGGGATGACTACCCGCCGCGCAGACCCGCGATCACCGTACGGGCGAACGACCGCGCGGCTGCGTCGTCGTCACGGCGGTCCGCCCAGCCCATGTGCCCGAGGAAGGCGTGCTGCATGCAGGCTCCGGCCAGCAGGGCCGCGGCCGCGTACAGGTCGGCGTCGGCTCGGACGCGGCCCGCTTGCGCCTCCGCGCGCAGGTATCGCGCGATGGCCTCGTTGACCTTGTGCGGTCCCTGGCCGTGCTTGCGCAACCCGTCGGTGTGGGCGGCGAGGATGGTCCGATCGGAGAAGATCGACGCGAGCATCGGGAAGTTGTCGGTGTAGAACACGATCGCGGCGCCGGCCACCGCGGCCAGCCGGTCCTCGAGGTCGTCGGGACTGTCGCCGGCCGGCCGGTCCAGCGCCACGGACAGCTCGGTGTAGCCGGTGGAGCGTTCCTGCAGGACGGCGAGCATCAGCTCGATCTTGTCGGCGAAATGCTTGTAGAGCGTCGCCTCGGAGAAGCCGGCGGCCGCCGCGATCTGGCGGGTGGTCACGTTGGCCAGGCCACGCTCGCGCATCACGCCGGCCGCCGCGTCCAGGATGACGTCTCGGGTGCCCACCCTTGACAGGTTAGTGAACGCTCACCACCCTGGCCAGGTAGTGAGCGTTTACTAACCGAGGAGGCAGCATGAAGATCACTGTGTTCGGGGCAACCGGTGGCACCGGGGTCGAGCTGGTGCGCCAAGCGCTGGAGGCAGGACACACCGTCACGGCGGTGGTCCGCTCGGCCGCGGACTTCCCGGCCGGCGTGGAGGTCGTCCGGGCCGACGTCATGAACCCGGCGGCGATCGAGCCCGCCGTGGCCGGCCGCGACATCGTCATCTCCGCGCTCGGTCACCGGCCGGGCGCCGACGAACCCGTGTGCGCGCCGGCCGCGGAGTCGATCATTCAGGCGATGCGGGCGGCCGGGGTCCGGCGGCTGGTCATGGTGACCGCGGCGGGCCACATCAAGGACCCCCACGACGGCTTCGTCACGGCCCGGATCGTCAAGCCCCTCTTGTGGCGTTTCCTGCGCGCCGCGTGGACCGATTTCGTGGCCACCGACCGGATCGTCGCGGCGAGCGGTCTTGACTGGACAATCATGCGTCCGCCCCGGCTGACCGACGGCGGGTCGAAGCCGTACCGCACGGCGCTCGACCACACCGTGCGCGGCGGCAGCTCGATCTCGCGCCCGGACCTGGCGACGGCGACCCTGGCCGCGGCGACGGACCCGGCCACGGTCGGGCACGCCGTCGCGCTCGGCTACTGACCGCGGCCTCCAGGCCATACGGCACACGCCCGCGGTGACCGGCTCCCGGTGGGCGCGCCAGGCCGCGCGGACAGCTCAGGCCACCCGGACAGCTCGACCACGCGGGACAGCGCAAGCCACGCGGACAGCTCAAACCACACGACAGCGCAAGCCGCGCGGACAGCTCAAGCCAGGCTGACAGCTCAAGCCAGGCGGTCTGCCCATGCAGCGCGGACAGCTCAAACCACACGACAGCGCAAGCCACGCGGACAGCTCAAACCACACGACAGCGCAAGCCACGCGGACAGCTCAAACCACACGACAGCGCAACCCGCGCGGACAGCTCAAGCCACGCGGACAGCTCAGCCACGCGGACAGCTCAAGCTAGGCGGTCTGCCCATGCAGCGCGGACAGCTCAACCACACGACAGCTCAAGCCACGCGGACAGCGCAAGCCGCGCGGACAGCGCAAGCCGCGCGGACAGGGCAAGCCACGCGGACAGCGCAAGCCATGCGGACAGCTCAAGCCGCGCGGACAGCTCAAGCCGCGCGGGCCGCGCGCCCGAGGCGACCCGCGAACGGCCAGCGCTTGTCCGTGCTCCTGGGGCCGTGTGACTCCAAGGTCACCGGCGCGCCCAGGAGGTCAGCGATCGCGGCCGGCCAGTCCGTGGGGCGGTGCAGGTCGCCGGGGCGGGCCCGGTCCAGCAACGCGGTCAGCGCCGCCTGGTGGCCCAGATCGCGGGCCGGGCCGGGCGCGATCCGCTCCCAGCGGGCGCCGTCCAGGTCGTACGACGTGCAGATGCGCAGGCCGGGGGCCCGGGGCGGCGCGTCGAGGTGGGTGACGGCGAGCGAGTCGACGCCGCCGGCCACCTCGACCGCGTACCGGTGGGCGACCGCGTCGAAGTGGCCGACCCGGAACGCGCCCTGCCACTCTCCCACGCCGTTGTGCGCCTCGGGCAGGTCGAGCGGCGCCTCGGTCACGAACGGCCCGGCGCCGTGCCGGGTCGTGTACGTCCGCACCACCCCCAGCCGCTCGAACGACGGACACAGCGCCGCCACGTTGTCGAACGTCGTGGTGGACCACGTCGTGTACGGGTGCCAGCCCCGCCACTCGTCCAGCAGCACCCCCTGCGCCCCCTCGAAGACGCACCGCCCCCGGGCCAGCAGCCGGTCGAGGTGCTCGGAGTCCACGATGGACACAGCACGACCGAAGGCCAGGAAGGCGTCCATGACGTCCTCCAACGGCGGCACGTCGTCGAAGGCGCCCCGCTCGTCGCGGACTGCGGCCAGCTCGTCGCGGACGGCGGCCAGTCGGGTGCGCAGCCGTGCGGGCGACAACACGTCCGCTACCCGTGGGGCGTCCGGGTGGCTGAGGGCGTACTCCATGGTCTGTCCGATGCCCATGCCGCACGAACCGTGCCGGGCCCGGCCGCGGCGCCTCTCGCGGGCCTGGTTGGCCGCCCGGTGCCACGGCGTCGCGAGCAGCGCGTCGCCGTCGACGGTGAGCAGGTGGAACGGGTTGCCCAGCGCGGCCGCCTCGGCGGCCAGCGCCAGCGGGTCGACGACCACGAAACGCGACAGGTGGGTGGGCACGCCGTGCAGCGTGCCCGCCCCGAACTGCGCGAACGTGTGGTGCCGCCCGGCGGGGGTGACCACGTTGTGGGCGGCCTGCGCTCCCCCGTTGAACCTGATCACCGCGGTGACCGGGCCCGAAGCGCAGAGCGCGTCCACCACCGTGCCCTTGCCCGCGTCGCCGTAGCCGAGATCGACCACGGCGACGTGGCCCGCCGGGCCGTTCACAGCCGTTCGTTCCCGCCCGGCGTTGCCGCGCCGCCCGTCTCCAGCGGGGAACGAACGACCGTGCCGCGGCCCGCGCCCAGCGGGGCCAGGGCCTTACCCACCGACGGGCCGGCCGGCGAGCCCACCTCGACCAGGTCGGCCAGACCGGCGTCGAGGTCGATGGACTCCTCGCCGAGGCCGACGGTCAGCGCGATCGTCTCGCAGACCGCGTCGAGGTCGTCGAGCTCGATGACGTGCTGGCCGAGCAGCTTGCGCCAGTAGCCGAGGATCTCCGCGTCGCCGCCCCAGCCGGCCGCGGTCGGCATGATGTAGTAGACGTCGAAGCTGCGCCGCAGTTCGGCGAGCATCGCCTCGGTGCTGATCGGCTCGCGCAGCTTGTCGCCGATGAAGCGCTGCACCTCCTTGGGCTTGATCTGCGGGTAGGCCATCTCGTCGCCGATGATGAACAGGTAGCCGCGGCGGCCCCGCTTGGCGACCGAGTCCAGGTCGGTGTGCCGGGCCATGAAGTACATGGCCAGCTCGTACGACTCGCGTCGCTGGCCGCCGCCGCCGCCCTCGAGCACGATGCGGGCCAGGTCCTCGTCCATCCGGTTGTCCGACTCGAACTGCCCGATCTGCAACGGCACCCGGTCGCAGGTGGCGTCGCCGATGGCCCCGAACATGACGTGCGGGTCGGTGGCGTACCCCTTGCGGGTCAGCAGGCCGAGCAGCTGCGGCAGCTTGGTCTGCAGCACCCGCGGCACGGTGCCCATCGAGCCGGTCACGTCGAACAGGACGGCGATGGGCGTGCTGTGTGGGTGTTCGTCGCTGTCGCGGCTCTCCCGCTTGCCGACGTTCATCGGGTCCAGCGCCGGGTGGGCCTTGCGGGCCCCGCTGTCGCTGTAGGCGAAGGCGCTCGTGCCGGTCGCGGCCCGGTAGCCGGCGGCGGCGGAGTAGACATCGGTGGACCAGCGTCCGCTTCCCATTTTGTTCCTCCTGTGAGTCAGGCCGGCATCGCGAAGGGGCGAAAACGGCGGGGGCCGTACAGGTCGTCGAGGAGCTCGTCGAACTCCCGGAGCAGGCGCCAGGCGTCCTGGGGGCGCATGCGGGGCTTGTCGTAGCGGCAGCCGCGGGCGAAGCGCCGCAGCGCGACCGGCGGGTCGTGGATGAGCCGCAGCATCAGGCCGGTCGCCATGAAGATGTCGGTGGCGGCGGTGGCCGGCTGCTTGCCGGTCACCTCGGGTGGATAGGCGGCGCGGTGCTTCGCCACCAGCGCCGGGACCGTCGTGCCGGCCGGCACCGAGTAGCACCAGTCGACCAGGACCAGGCCGTGCTCGGCCGGGTGGATGAGCACGTGCTCCGGCAGGACCGCGCCGTGCACCAGGCCGGCGCGGTGGGCCCAGCCGAGGCCGGTGAGCAGCCGCCGCCACATCCAGGCGACGTCCCGCGGGTCGAGGCCGGCCGGGTAGGCGGCGTGCACCTCGGACAGCGGGACGAAGCCGCGCTGCCGGGCGATGACGTTGGCGGTGCGGCGGACGCGCGCCGCGTCCTCGTGGGTGAAACTCTCCAGCAGCCGCGGCGCGTAGGCGCGGAACTTCGGATCGCCGTCGGCCGCCAGCGTGGTCAGCGCGGCCGCCTCGGCCCGCATCAGGTCGTTGTCACCGGGCCGGTGCGGCAGCTTGAGCAGCGCGGCGTCACCGTCGACCGCGTGCAGCCGCGCGATGTCCCCGGTCGCGACCACCCCGCCGACCCGGTAGGTGGCGCGCTTCGTGGTCAGCGGCCGGCCGTCGCGCTCACTCCACAAAGTGGTCAACCGGGCGAGGGCCGCCGTCGCGGCCGGGCTGCGACCCGCGGGTGCGACATCGGGATGCACAACCTTGACCAGGATCCGGTACGCGTGCCCGGCATCAACAACCGCAGCACCGGGGCCGGAGTCCGCCGGTCGGGCACAGGCGGCGACGAGATCGGCGAACGTCCCCGCCCGGCCGATGGCCGCCACCGCCTCGTCGAACGTCACCGCACACCGTCCTCACGGGTCGGCCGCAGCAGCGCCGGGTGCAGCAGGTGCGCGTCGCCGGCCCGGTACAGGCGCGGCTTGGGACCGCCACGCTCCCCGGCCCGGCCGGCCGTCTCGCCGGTGCTCTCCACGAACCCGGGCACCGACAGGACCTTGCGGTGGAAGTTGCCGGCGTGCAGCTCCTCGCCCCAGACCGCCGCGTAGACCGCGCGCAGCTCGGCGATGGTGAACTCGTCACCGACGAAGGCGGTGGCCAGCGGGGTGTACTCCAGCTTGGCGCGGGCCCGGTCGAGCCCGTCGGCCAGGATCGCCGCGTGGTCGAAGGCCAGCTCCCCGGCCTCGTCGACCGGCACCCAGAACGCGCCCGCGGCGTCACCGCCGGCCCGTGGATCGGGCAGGCTCGGCGCGAAAGCCAGGTAGGCCACCGAAACGACCCGCATGCGGGGGTCGCGACCCGGGTCGCCGTAGCTGCGCAGCTGCTCGAGATGCACCCGGTCGAGCACGCCCTCGCCGGGACGCAGCCCGGTCTCCTCGGCGAGCTCGCGCAGCGCAGCCGCATCGAGCGTCTCCTCCTGCACGAAGCCACCGGGTAGCGCCCGCCAACCGGCGAACGGATGCCCGCCCCGCTCGACGAGCAGCACGTGCAGCCGCCCGTCCCGGATGGTCAGCGCGACGACATCAACTGTGACCGCGACCGGCGCGAACGCGCCCGGGTCGTAGCTGTCGAGAAAATCCCGCTCGTCGCTCATCGTCACCCTCGTTGTTCTCAGACTGAGTAAGACTCGATCTGAGAACAACCTAGCGCAGCACCATGCCCGGGGTCAACCACTCACGCAGAATGAAGGGTGTGCGGATCCGTTCAGGTGCCGCCAGGCACCTGGATCCGCGCGCCCGGCCTCGGCGGGAGCGACGGTCAGCACCATGCACGAACCTACGACCGGAATTGCTTTTGCCCGCAAAAAGGCCGCCACCGACGAAACGGTGACGGCCTTGGGTGGCTCAATTACCGTGCTTCGAATGTCAGGCAGTCGGCACGGTCCACGCCGGCCCCCACCATGATCGACGGCGCGTGGCACTCGAGCTCGGTGTTGTGCACGCACTCGCTGCGCTTACATGCGCCGACCTGGGCTTCCGCCTGGCCCATGCCGCCCTTGTCGGCGGTGTCGATGAACGTGTCGCACTCCGAACTGGCCCGGCCGATGGTGATCGCGAAGGCCGTGCAGCCGTCGTGGTTGTATCCGCATCCGCTGACCGTGCAGGTCTGCACGCGCGGCATGGCCATCATCTGAGTCATGTGAGGCCTCCCTTTCTCCCTGCCGACCATAAACCATCGGATGCCATTCCGCCGGTCGGCGACAAAGGTATTCGTGGGGATTTCACAAATAAGGACGACCATTCTTTAGGTAAGGCAATCCTGGCTCACCGCGGGTTGGGCGACTCGGCCCCGGCCGCCCACCGGGCCTGTCAGAATAGGGCAAAACGCCCCGACCGTCCCGGAGGTCCGCGCCGATGGCCGACGAACGACCGCCCCGCAAGCGGCTGTGGCTGGGGGCCGGGGCAGCGGCGATCGCGCTCGCGGCCACCGCCGTGGGCCTGGCCCAGGATCCCCGGGACCCGGTCCCGTCGGCATCGACCGGGCCGTCCGTCTCCGCACCGCCCGTCTCCGCACCGTCCGCTTCCGCGGCCCCCGGCGCCCGATCGGCCCGGGCGCTGATCGCGCTGCCGCGCGCGGACGGCACCTGGCCGGGCGCGAACGGGATGTCCGGCGTCAACGGCGACCCACTGTTCGACACGGCGCACGTCAACGCGTTCTGCATCGCGCGGGGCCGGGCGTGCCGGGTCGCGCAGACCTACACGGACCGGACCTCGTGGGCGGCGATGACCGCGGGCTCGGGCTGGACGTTCGACCTGTTCTCCGACTTCGACGGCATGCTGGTGGTGTCCCAGGGTCTGGTGCCGATCGGCGCGAGCGCCGACCTGGCGGCCTGCGCGGCCGGCGAGCACGACCAGGACTGGAAGAACTTCGGCTCGCTGATGACCCGGTACGGCCGCGGCGACTCCGTGGTGCGCCTCGGCTGGGAGTTCAACGAGAAGACGTCGCCGTGGCGCGCCGACGACCCGAAGACCTGGATCGCCTGTTACCGCCGGGCCGCGACGAACATCCGCGCGACGAACCCGGACGTGCTGCTGGACTGGACGATCAACGCGCACGGCACCCCGGCGGGGACGTGCGGCGGGGTGAGCACCAACTGCTACCCGGGTGACGAGTACGTGGACATCATCGGCATCGACAACTACGACCACTACCCGTGGTCGCCCACCAAGGCGGTGTTCGACCAGGCCGCGACGGACCCGGAGGGGCTGACCTGGCTGTACGACTTCGCCCGGCAGCACGGCAAGCCGTTCTCGGTGGGCGAGTGGGGTGTGGTGCCGACCGGTGACGCCGGCCAGGAGAACCCGTCGTTCGTGACCTGGATGCACGAGTGGTTCGCGGCACACGCGTCGAACCTGGCGTACGAGGCGTACTTCTCGGACTGCGGGGACGGCGGTGTGCAGTCGAGCCTGTTCCGTACGGACGCGGCCTGCGTGAAGAACCCGAAGTCAGCGGCGGTCTACCGATCGCTGTTCCGGAGCTAGACAGGACACTCTCATGCGCATCACCCGTCGCAAGGCCGTGATCGGCGCGGCCGGACTGCTGTCACTCGTGGGCCTGGGCGCGGTGATCGCCGCGCAGACCGACGAGGATCCCGGA
Source organism: Actinoplanes sp. NPDC048967 (assembly GCF_040649415.1). Taxonomy (NCBI): domain Bacteria; kingdom Bacillati; phylum Actinomycetota; class Actinomycetes; order Micromonosporales; family Micromonosporaceae; genus Actinoplanes; species Actinoplanes sp. NPDC048967. Next base: position 309,755 of record NZ_JBEZFL010000007.1, on the reverse strand, counting down.
GCCACCACCGTGACCGGCCCGGCTCCCACCACGACGCGACCCTCGGAAGGGGTCAACGAGCGGGTGGCGGCCATCAGATCCGCGGCGGCCAAGAAGGGTCCCGGCGTCCTGCGACCGTTGCCGTCGGTGAGCGCACCGGGCGAGGTCACGACGACGACCTCGGAGCAGGACGGGGGCACGCTCAAGGTGGTGTCCGCGCGGGGGGACCTCACCGGCTACCGGGAGCTGGGCTGGGTGGCCGATCCGGGCGAGCAGGTCGGCGCGGTCCGGTGCAGCGACACCATCAGGCTCAGCGTGGACGCCAAGCCCGTGCGGCATCCGACGCTGCTGATCTGCTGGCGGACCAGCGAGCGGAAGAGCGTCTACACGCTGGCCGTCAAGGCGAAGGGCAAACCGTCGGCGAAGGACAGCGCGGCCGCGGTCGACCGACAATGGCAGCGGCTGGGCTGAATGCCGACGATGGCCCGGAGCTTTCGCTCCGGGCCATCGCTTTGAGCACTGTCTGTTGAGGGTCAGGTGGTACGGATCAGTACGGAGCCACCGTGAAGGTGGAACCACTGGTCAGGATCGACGAGCTGATGGTCACCACCGGGTTCGCCGCGGCAGCCGCACTCGCGGTCAGACCACTGTTCACCACGGTGATGGTGTAGACGCCCTCCGGCACCTCGGCACCCACCGACTGCGCACCGGTCGCGGCAACCAGCTTGTCCTCCAGGTTGAGCGAGCAGAGCAGCGCGGTGTCACTGAGCACCAGGGCCGCCTCGCACTCCGCGATCGGCGGGTTGTCCTTCTCGGTCGGCGTCGTGTCGGTGGCGTCGTACACGCCGTCGACGAGGTAGACGTGCGCCTCGCTGTTGCCGGAGGGCTCGCCCGCCTCGGCGAAGTCCAGGTCCAGGAAGCCCGCACCGGTGACGTAGATGTCACGGGTGGTGTCGCTCGGGGCGGTGTTCGGCTGGACCGTGATGCCGTAGGAGTACACGAACGCGGCGGACCGGATGATGGTGCCCGCCGCGGTGGTCACGCTGAGCGCCACCGTTCCCGGAGCGTGCGCCGTGGTCACACCCGTGAAGGCGGTGCTGCTGGTCCGCTTGATGTTCTTCAGCGGGGAACCACCGAGGCTGGCCGTGATGGCGTCGGCTCCGGCCGGGAAACCCGTACCAGTGACGGTGATCAGCGTGCCACCCTGAGCCGGGCCGCCGTCCAGGGCGATCGGGTCGGCGTCCACCGTGAACTGCGCCGCGACCGTGTACGTGCCGGCGTTGGAGAGCAGGATGCTGTCAGCCGCCGTGCCGTTGTACACGCAGACGTTGTAGGCGGTGGTCGTTGCGCCACCGGCCAGCACCACGGAGGTCGGGACGACGACCGAGCCGATGGTGTCGGTGATCCGCTTCGGAGTGGTGCCCGCGAAGTTGCTGCCGGTCGCCGTGTAGGTCGAGGGGCAGGCCGCGACGGAGAACGTCACGCCGGGAGAGGTGACGCCGCTCAGGATCGGGCTGGCCGACGTGAGCGTGATCGTCTTGGCCGTGGCCGTGGCGCCCACGTTCGGGCTGGTGGTGACGTCCGGCAGGGTGACGGAGTACTTGCCCTTGCCGACGGCCAGCAGTGCGCTGGTCTCGTCCGTGGCTCCGTTGTAGAGGCAGACGTTGTACTCGGCCGGGGCCAGTACGCCGCTGGGCACCGTGAAGGTGACCGTGGTGCCACTGCGCGTCGCGGGTCCGGCCAGGGTGGCCGCGGCACCGGTGTCCTCGTAGGTCGTGTCGCAGGCGGTGGTGGAGAAGTTCACACCCAGCGCGGTCGCGCTGAGGTCACCGAAGGCAGCCGCCGTCGTCGTGAGGGTGTTACCACCGGCGTTCGGGCCGGTGGTCCCGCTCAGCGTCACCTCGGGAGCGCCCGGGGTGTAGGTGGTGGAGCTCCCGCCGATCAGCGCGCTGCTGCCGACCGTGTTGCCCTTGTAGACACACACGTAGTACGTGTTGGGGGCCACCGCGCCGGCGGGCACGGTGATCGACGCCACCGAGTCGGTCCGGGTGGTGGTCGCCAGGATCTTGGTGGCGTCCGGCGTCGCGTACGTCGCCGGGCAGGTGGCCGTCGAGAACAGCACGGCCGGCGTGGTGGTGCCGGTGAGGTACGGCGCCGTGCCCGTGGCGGTGATGACGTTGCCGCCACCGGCCGGGCCGGTGAGCGGGCTCAGCACCGGGACGTCGGCGATGACGGTGTAGTCCGCCTGGCCGATCGCCGTCGAGGTGCTCAGCAGCGTCCCGGACGCGAGGCCGTAGATGCAGATCCGGTAGGTGGTGCCGAGCACCACGCCGGACGGAATGACGACGCTGACGGTGTTGGCGTCCGACTTCGTGGCGGTCGCCGCGAGGTTGCTGGCGCTCGCCGTACCGTACGCCGCACAGGCGCCGGTGCCGGTCTGCAACCGGGCCCCGACGGTGGTCATCGTGCTGACGTAGCCGGTCAGGGCCACCGCTACCGTGTTACCGCCGCCGACAGGCCCTGAGCTCGGTGTGGCGGTAGCGGCCGGAGCCGCCGACGCTGCGTGGATGGTGCTCAACAGGAGGGCGGCAACCGCTCCTGTTACGAACCCGGCACGCGCCAGCCGGGGTCGTGTGGTGGATAGGGACTTGCTCATGCGAGGTCCTCCTACGGTCACGAGGGACCGCATCGCTGGATTGGGTGGGCCCGTGCGCTCGGATGAACCATCGTCGTCGGGCCGTCTCGCTGGGAAGCGTAGCGAAATGTAATCAATTGGATGCACAGAGTGATGAAGACCGTTGGATGCACGCTCCGGCCCGGTCATCCGAGGGCTTGCCACTCCCGATCGATGGCCGCCACGCTCTCCTGCTCGGACGGATCCCCGTCCAGGTCGACGGCCACCGTGTAGACGCTCTTCTCCGCGCTGACCCGCCAGCAGATCAGCAGGTTCTGCTTCGTCTCGGCCTTGGCCCCGGCGTGCACCTTGATGTTCTGACTGCAGGAGGCATTCCCGACCGGCCTGCCCACGTCGGCCACCAGGGACAGCTCGCGCTGACCGGTCAGATCCGCGCGGGCGGACACGATCCGCAGGGTCGCGCGGTCCTTGCTGAGCGATCCGGTGTTCACGACCTTCGCCTCGGCCGCGGCGACGCTGTCACCCTCCGCCCGCACCGGCTTCTTCAACGGCACACCGTCCTTGGCGGCCGCCGCCCGGGCCTCGGCGATCTCCTTGGCGACCGCCTTCGCGTCGGCAGAGGCCGAGGGAGAGGCCGATGCCGTTGAGGACGCAGGGGCCGCAGGGGAAGCAGGAGCCTCCGGCGAGACCGACTCCGCCGGCGTCCCAGCCGGCGTCACCGGCACCAGCGCCGCCGCGTCCCGGGTCGTCGCCTTGCCGTCGTCCACCACCTGGGCGGTCACCAGAGCCGACCCGGCACCGAGGACCGCCAGTCCGGCCACGGCGATGAGGACCTGCTTGCGGCGCCGGTTGCGCGACGCGGTCACCTCGTCGCGGCCGTGGTCCTGGTCGTCCCATTCGTTACGCATGCTGTCGTCCTCCGCAGGTCTCGACTGGGTCGGCCCACGGTCTCGCGGGCCAGGCCCCGAGCCCTCATCGTCCCATCCGAACGGACATACCGGTCTAAAACCAGCAACTTCGCCGAGCTTTCCGGGCGCGCTTGCGGTAGCGCGGCCGGGACCGCCGGATGTGCCGGTCGTACCCACCGCCGACACCATGAACGTGGCCAGCGTCAGCTGCTCAAGCACGCCGGGCCCCCGCCGCTGAGCCGCTTGGCCGCGATCACCGCGTCCAGCAACGCCGGCGGTACCGCGATCCAGCCCAGCCGCAGCCCCGGCGCGAGCGTCCTGCTCGCCGTTCCGACGTAGGTCACCAGGTCCGGCGCGAGGCCGGCGGTGGCACAAACCCGGTGCCGGTAGTAGAGAGGGCGCATGGAGAAACGCGCATTGGTGCTCGGCGGTGGTGGCGTCACCGGCGTCGCGTGGGAGATCGGACTACTGCACGGGCTGGCCGAGCAGGGCGTCGACCTCAGCTCCGCCGACCTGTTCGTCGGCACGTCCGCCGGCTCGGTCGTGGCGGCCCAGCTCACCAGCGGCACCGGTATCGACGCTCTGTACGAGCGCGAGCTGGCCGACACCACCGGTGACACCGACGCGGTCATCGGGTCCCGGGTGCTGCTCGGCTTCGTGTTGGCCGCGCTCTGGCCCGGTGACCGGGCCCGCGGCCGGGCGCGGCTGGGCCGGGCCGCCCTCAAGGCCCGCACGGTGCCCGAGTCGGCCCGGCGCACGGCCATCGCCGCGCGGGTCGAGCGCGACGACTGGCCGGCCGCCCGGTTGCTCATCCCCGCGGTCGAGGCGCGGACCGGCGCGGTCAAGGTCTTCGACAGCGCGAGCGGTGCCTCACTGATCGACGCGGTCGCCGCCAGTTGTGCCGTGCCGCTGGTGTGGCCGCCGATGACCGTCGGCGACCGCCGTTACGTCGACGGCGGCGTGCGGTCGGTCGCCAACGTCGACCTCGCCCGCGGCTACCAGCGGGTGGTGGTGATCGCCCCGCTCACGGCGGCCGCCCGGCGCGCGGACCGGCCCGCCGCGCAGGCCGCGGCCCTGGGACCGGGGGTGCGTACCGCGGTCGTCAGCCCGACCGACGCGGCGCTGACGGCGATCGGCCGCAACCCGCTCGACCCCTCGCGGCGCGCGCCCGCGGCGCGGGCCGGACGCGCGCAGGCCGCCGAGGTGATCGAGCGGGTCCGGGCCGCCTGGGACTAACCCACTCCGACGCTGTTGTGACCGGCCGGCAGGGCGCGGCCCTTGCTGTCGTACGCCTTCAGGTCGCTGACCATGCCCGCCGCCGGGTCGAACCAGAAGAACTTGACCGTGTTGTCCGCGCTCCACGCGGCCTGCCGGGCGGTGACGGTACGGCCACCGATCCGCGCGGTGATCTTCGCGGCGGCCCCCGCGTAGTAGCCGAACGACGGCGACGGCCGGCCGTCGACCTCCATGCCGCCCTGCACGGCGTGGAAGCCGGGCGCCCGGTCCGATCCGTCGGTCTCGTTGGCGACGACGATCCCGGTGACCTTGCCGTCACCGCGCCGCAGCCCGGCCATCACGCCGAACCGCGTACCGGGCAGGGCCTTCTCCTCGATCGCCACCGCGTAGATCACCCAGGCGCCGTCCTTCGCGCGGTATCCGGCGTCGACCACCTCACCGAGCTGCCGCTCGGCGGGCCGCGGCGCGGGGTCCGGAGCAGCAGCCGAGGCCGATGCGGCGGTGACCGGCCTCGGCGCGGGCTTGCGCTGCGAGGCACCGGCGGCCACGGCTCCGGTCACCACCAGGGCGGCGGCGGTGCCGGTGACGGCAACGGCGAGGATCGATCGGCGGGACAGTCCCATTGCGCGACTCCATCAGGATGTGCGGATGGTGCATGACGCAGACCGAGACGGCCCGCCGCGGGTAGAGGTTGCTGCAACCTTTCCGGGCCCTGACCCGTCTTGGCCGTCGTGGGAGTGAGAGGCGACGATGAATTCGTCGAGTTCGCGCAGGCGAACTCGGCCCGGCTGCAACGCGCCGCGTACCTGTTGACCGGTGACCGGCATCAGGCCGAGGACGCGGCCCAGGCCGCCCTGGTCCGGGTGTACGCGGCCTGGGGCCGGGTCCGCCGCAAGGACCCGTACGCGTACGCCCGCACGGTCCTGGCCAACCTCGTCACGGACCAGTGGCGCCGCCCGATCCGTGAGTACGCGACCGAGGAGCTCCCCGAACGACCGTTGCCGCGGGACCTGGCCGACGACGTGACCCGGCGCCGCTGGCTGATCGGTGCGTTGCAGACGCTGTCACCCCGCGAACGCACCGTGGTCGTGCTGCGGCACTTCTTCGACGCCACCGAGGTCGACGTGGCTCGCGAGCTCAACCTGTCCCTCGGCACGGTCAAAAGCCTCAACTCGCGGGCGCTGGCCAAGCTGCGGGTCTCCATCCCGGCCCCCCGGCGCGCGGAAAGCGGAGTACGCCCATGAACAACCTCGACGATCTGAGAGACGCCATGCACTCCACGCCGGACTTCGAACCCAAGTCGCTCGACCTCGCCGCCGTGATGACCGCCGGTGGCCGGTTGCGTCGCCGGCGCCGGGCCACGGTGGGCGCCGCCTCCGGGGTGGCGGTGCTGGTCCTGCTCGTGGGCGGTTTCCAGCTGGTCCGCCCGGAGGCGTCGCAGCCGGGGGTCGCCGCGGCCGGTCAGCCGTCGAGTGCCGCGCCGGCCAGGACCGCTGAGCCGTCGGCCACCGCGGTCCAGGAGGATCCGGACGAACCGATCACCGGGGAGGCGTTCGGCGACGTCGTCGACACCCGGATGAAGGTCGACGGGCTGGACCGGCTGCTGTGGATGCAACGGGTCGACGAGCCCGTCCTGCCCGACACCACCATCGGGATCGCCACCGGCTGGCGCACCACCGCGGGTCAGCTGGTCGTCGACGTCGTCAACAACGAGGTGGAGGGCTCGGACCGGGCACCGGGCTTCCACGCCCTGGAGATGGCCATGGTCGTCAACGACAAGCCGACTCCCGCCTTCGGCTACTACGTCGGTGATGCGGCGAAGATCACCGTGACCGCGGACGGCCGGACGGTCCGGGCAGAACAGACCACCTGGAGCGAGGACCGGTCGATCGTGCTGTTCTGGTTCCCCCTGAACAAGGTCAAACCGACCAGCAAGGTCGGTAAGGCGACCGCCTACGACGACAACGGCCGCAAGCTGCCGGCCGGCAACGCCACCTTCGGCGTGGGGTAAGCCTGTCCTCGTTCATGATCATCGGGTTTACTGCTGTACATGAGCATCATCTCCCCCGGGTTCGGCGGGCGGCGCCGCTCCTCGCAGCCCGACCTGCCGCCCGGGCAGTACCTCACCCATGACTTCCCGGTGCTCTCGGCCGGACCGACGCCTCGGATCCCGCTCGACCGCTGGCAGTTCACGGTCACCGACGAGACCGGCGCCAAGCACAGCTGGTCCTGGGCGGAGTTCCAGGCCCTGCCGGCCGAGGACGTCACGGTCGACATCCACTGCGTCACCAAGTGGTCCAAGCTCGGCACCACCTGGCGGGGCGTCTCGATCGACACTCTCTTCGAGAACATCGAGACCACCGCCGACTACACGATGGTGCACGGCTACGGCGGCTACACGACCAACGTGCCGCTGGAGGACCTGCTCGACGGCAAGGCCTGGGTGGCGTACCAGTTCGACGGCGAGCCGCTCGCGCCCGAGCACGGTGGCCCGGCCCGGCTGGTGGTCCCGCACCTGTACTTCTGGAAATCGGCCAAGTGGGTCAACGGCATCGAGATGCTCCAGCAGGACGAGCCGGGCTTCTGGGAAGAGGCCGGCTACCACATGTACGGAGACCCATGGCGCGAACAGCGTTACCAGGGCGACTGACCTGGCGAGCCGCCATCGTCGAGGCGGCTCGTCAGGAGACACCGTCCGCGCGGACTCTGGTGCTGCGGGTGCCGGACTGGCCGGGGCACCTGCCCGGCCAGCACGTCGACGTGCGGCTGACCGCCCCGGACGGCTACTCGGCCCAGCGCAGCTACTCCATCGCCTCGGCCTGGCCGGACGGCGGCACGGTCGAGCTGACCGTGCAGCGCGTGGAGGACGGCGAGGTCTCGTCCTATCTGGCCGAGGACCTGCAGGTGGGCCAGCCGCTGGAGCTGCGCGGCCCGGTCGGCGGCTGGTTCGTGTGGCGCAACGCTCCCCCGCCGGTGCTGCTGCTGGCCGGCGGCTCGGGCGTCGTACCGCTGATGGCGATGATCCGGGCCCGCGGCGACGTACGCGGCCGGCAACCGTTCCGGCTGATCTACTCGGTCCGCACCCCGCAGGACGCCCTGTACGCCGATGAGCTGGCCCGCCGGGTCCGCGACGATCCGGGGCTGGACGTCCGTTTTGTCTACACCCGCAAGACCCCCGACGGCTGGCCCGATCCACCGGGCCGGCTCACCGTGGCGACGATCAACACGTACGGCTGGCCGCCGGACTTCGCGCCGGACGTGTTCGTCTGCGGCCCGACGTCGTTCGTGGAGGCGGCGGCCGACATCCTCGTCGCGCTGGGGCACGACCCGAAGAAGATCCGCACGGAACGATTCGGAGGGACGTCATGACCGAGCACGAGCTGGACGGCAACGCGATGGCCGGGGATCTGCGCGAGGTCTTCGCGGTCGATGTGACCACGGCGGTGGCCACCTGCGGCGGGTGCGGGGAGCCGAGTGTCGTCGCGCGGCTGCGGGTGTGGGGGCCGGCGCCCGGCCTGGTGGCCCGCTGCCCGTCCTGCGACGACGTGGTGCTGCGGCTGGTCCGCGGCCCGGAGCGGGCCTGGCTGGACCTGCGTGGCGCGGTCAGCCTCCAGGTCCCGATGCCGCCGCTCGGCGCACCGGCCGAGCACTGACCGGCGCGCCCGGTCCCGATGCCCGGCCGGGCTGGCCGGCGCCGGCCGCGTTGTGGCCGACCAGGTGAACGGGCAGACCTTGCCCGGCCCACCGGCCGGAGGCTGATCCGGCGGTCAGTCCCGGAAGGTGCGGCGGAGGCGCTCGGCCAGTCCGAGGGGCCGGGGTGCGGTGGCGATCCGGTCGGTGCGCGGCGGTCCGCCGGACGGTGTCGTGGGGCGGGACCGGCCGATCGGCTGGTCGTAGTCGGCGGCGGCGATCGCGTCGATGATCTGCTCGTCGGTGAAGTTCTCCGAGCCGGGGATGGACGACACGAAGCCGACCAGGACGCCGTTGCGCATCACCTGGGCCTCGAGCCCGGCCGTGCCGTCGTTGTCCCAGACCGCCTCGCGCCCGTCGGGCAGGACGACCCGGATGCCGTACTGGGTGATGCCGGCGTGCGGCAGCTTCACATGGGCGAAGACGTTACGTCCGCGCAGTGTCTCGACGACCCTCCGGGCCCGTTGCTCATCCATGCGGCGACGCTAGCCCGGATAGCTGAGCGCACGCTGAAGACCGACTGTGGCACCGGTGAAAAATCATCGCTCTGCGCGCACGGACAATGACCGCCTGACATAGATGCAGGTCACATCGACGGATGTTACTACGAGGTAACAGGAAAGTCACTGTGTTTCTTTCCTCGGGACCTTGACTTACTGTTCGGTAACCGGAGCGCTCCGGCCCCCAGTCCCCCGCGGATCCGGAGGCCACCCCGATGAGCAGACGTACCACCGTCCTCGCCTGCCTCGTCATGTCCACCCTGCTGAGCATCGTCGCGGCGACACCCGCCGCGGCCGCCACACCCCGATCCGAGTGGGACTACGTCGCGCTCGGCGACTCCTACTCCTCCGGCGTCGGCGCGTCCGGCCAGACCGGACTCTGCCTGCGCAGCGCCAACGGTTACCCCGGCCTGTGGAACGCGGCCAACGACCCGAAGTCGTACCGCTCGGTCGCCTGCGGCGGGGCCACCACGCAGACCCTGCGGTCCACCCAGCTGTGGCCGCTGACCAGTGGCACCGACCTGGTGACGCTGACCATCGGCGGCAACGACGTCGGCTTCGCGTCGACCGTCATCACCTGCACCCTGTCCAGCGACAGCAAGTGCGCGGCGACAGTCGCGTCGGCGATGCAGGTCCTGCGCACCGAGATGACCGCCAAGCTCGACGGCACGTACGCCGACATCCGCCGCAAGGCCCCCAACGCCCGGGTGGTCGTCCTCGGCTACCCGATCCTGTTCGACGATACCGTGGCCAACTGCGGGATCGGCGGCATGAGCATCGCCAAGCGCAAGTCGATCAACGGCGGCGCCGCCGAGCTCAACAAGCTGATCGCCGACCGGGCCGCCGCAGCCGGCTTCACCTGGTCGGACGTGACCGACGAGTTCGCCGGCCACGGGATCTGCGCCCCCGCCCCGTGGCTGAACGGCCTCACGGTGATCCCCGCGACCAACTCGTTCCACCCGAACGCCGCGGGCTACCGCAGCGGCTATCTCCCGGCCCTCAACGCGGCCTTGAACTGACCCTCCCTGAACCGGCCCGCCGGAACCGGCCCGTCCTGACCTGACACGCTTTGAACCGACCCGCACCGCAAATGGACGGCCCGGCAGTCAACCTGCCGGGCCGTCGGCTATCGAGCTTCCAGCACAGCCAGATCCCTCGTGGCGAAGCGGTAGTGCTCGATCTCCTCTTCGAACACGACAGCCAGACATTCAGCCACCGCGCGGACCTCGTCGGGATAGCCCGGAGCCGGTGGCCGGGTGCAGGGCCGGCCCAGGTCGGCGTCGGTCAGGCCGTGCAGGATGCCGGCGAGCACGGCCAGCCGGTCCGCCCGCGCGGCCAGGACCTCGGCCCAGGTCGGCTCGGCCGTGAGGTCGATGCCCAGGGCGGCCGCGTCCGCCGCCGCGTAGGCGGTCTGCGGAAGACCGATCCGGTGGTACGGCAGCTCCTCGTCGAGAATCGTGCGGCCGGCCCAGGAGTCGGTGATGAAGACGAGGTGGCGCAGCGTCTCGGCGAAGGACCACTCGCCGTCCACCCGCTCGTCACGGACCGGCCCGGGCAGGGCCTCCGCCCGGGCGACGGCCGCCGACCACAGCCCGGTGACCGTGTCGGCCATGGCCCGGAAGCCGTCGGCGTCCTGGATCTCCCGCAGCTGCACCCGTTCCGGATGCCCGCGGTCGAGCTCGGCCGCCACGAAGCTGGTGACGTCGACGCCGTTGACGCGCAGACCGTCGACGTGACCTGACAGGTCGACGCCGACCAGCCAGGAGTCGACGACCTTGACGCCGGTGAGATCGCAGTCGACCACCGTGACGCCGGTCAGATCAGCGACCTCGACGCGGGTGCCACGGAACCGGGCGGTGTCCCGGTGCGCGCCGGCGGACCAGCGGTGGGGACCGAACTGTGCAGCCATCCCGCCATCCTGCCGCACCCGTCGACGGTCTGCGCACGCAGCGAACGGGGCCACCCGCGGGTGGCCCCGTCCCCGTTCAGTCCAGCAGTTCCTTGACCGTGCCCGCGGCGACGGTGTGGCCGCCTTCGCGGACCGCGAAGCCGAGACCGACGTCCATCGCCACCTCCTTGCCCAGGTGCACCGTCAGGTCGACCGTGTCACCCGGCATGACCATCGGCAGCTCGCCGAGGTCGATCGCGCCGGACACGTCCGTGGTGCGAAAGAAGAACTGCGGGCGGTAGTTCGCCACGAACGGCGTGTGCCGGCCACCCTCCTCCTTCGTCAGCGCGTACATGGTCGCCGTGAAGCTCTTGTGCGGCTTGACGCTGCCCGGCAGCGCCACGACCTGGCCGCGCTGCACCTGGTCGCGCTTGATCCCGCGGAGCAGGATCGCCGCGTTGTCACCGGCCTGCGCGGTCGGCAGGCTCTTGCCGAACGTCTCGAGCCCGGTCGCGACCGTGCTGAGCGTCTCACCGAGACCGACGACCTCGACCGGGTCGCCGACGCGCAGCGTGCCGCGCTCGATCTTGCCGGTGACCACGGTGCCGCGGCCGCTGATGGTGAGCACGTTCTCGATCGGCATCAGGAACGGCTCCCCCAGCTCCCGCTCGGGCACCGGCACGTACGCGTCCACGGCGTCGAGCAGCTCCACGATGGACCGGGTCCACCGCGGGTCGCCCTCGAGGGCCTTCAGCGCGCTCACGCGCACCACCGGGACCTCGTCGCCGGGGAAGCCGTACTCGCCGAGCAGCTCACGCACCTCCAGCTCGACCAGGTCGAGCAGCTCCTCGTCGGCGACCGCGTCGCTCTTGTTGAGCGCCACGACCAGGTACGGCACCCCGACCCGCTGGGCCAGCAGCACGTGCTCGCGGGTCTGCGGCATGGCGCCGTCCTGCGCCGAGACGACGAGGATCGCGCCGTCCACCTGCGCCGCCCCCGTGATCATGTTCTTCACGTAGTCGGCGTGCCCCGGCATGTCGACGTGGGCATAGTGCCGGGCCGCGGTCTCGTACTCGACGTGGGAGATGTTGATGGTGATGCCGCGCAGCGCCTCCTCCGGCGCCTTGTCGATGCCCTCGAAGGCGACGAACCGGTTGGCGGCCGGGTCGCGGTCGGCGAGGACCTTCGTGATGGCGGCGGTCAGGGTCGTCTTGCCGTGGTCGACGTGACCCATCGTGCCGATGTTCAGGTGTGGCTTGGTCCGGACGAACTGGCTCTTGGCCATGATGATGCTGTCCTCACTTGGCCTTTCGCATGGGTTTTCCGCTGCGGATCGGCTGAGTTGCGAGAAACGATCGGGTCGAAGGTGGAACGCGAGCCTTGCCCAGGGACGCGCGCCAGAACCGCGCAGCTACCCTTCCCCGGGTTCTGCTGCGGCTTGGGGAAGGGTCAGCTTCGCGTATCGCACGCGGGAGCGGCCAGCGGGGAGAACCCCGCGGGCAGCTGCAGACCGGGTGCGAACATGCGGATCACGGTAGGCGGTAACGCCGGAACCGGCGACCTTATTTCACACCTTGCCGAGGTCGGCCGTCGGCGCCATCACGATGCGCGGCAACTGGGCCGGATCGAGCCACTGGAGCACCCGGACCACGTCGCTGCGGCTCAGCGACACGCAACCGGCCGTCGAGCCGGCGCCCTTGACGTGCAGGAAGATCGCCGAGCCGCGCTTGACGTTGGCCGGCTTGCTGGTGACGTACTGGCCGTGGGTCGCGTCCCAGGTGATCGAGGTGGGCGCCGGGCGGTTGTAGTCGATGACGGCCGCGAACTCGTACTGCGTGGGGTACGCGGCCAGCCGTTCGGCCTCGCCCGTACGCCAGGTGCGCTGGGCCGACGCCGACGGCTGGAACATGTTGTAGGTCTTGGGGTCCTTGTTGTCGCCGACCCAGTAGTCGTTGGTGTCGGCCCGGGTCCACGGCATCTTGGTGCTGGGGCCGTTCTTCAACCCGAAGGTCTGGGTGATCCGGAAGGTGCCCATCGGTGTGGTGCCGGAGTCCTGGATCCGCTGCCCCGCCCAGGCCCAGCCGGCATAACCGTTGCGCGCCGCCATCGCCGGGAACTTCGCCGTCCAGGTCTTGCCGTCGGCGCCCAGCTGGTACGTGTACACCGTCGAGTACGAGGAGCCGCGCGACTTGCCGACCACGACGACCACCTGCCGGGAGTCGGCGACCTTGGCCAGCTTGGTCGGGTGGTACGGCGGGACCGCGGCGGCGTCGGCGGACATCGCCCGCACCACGCCGAGACCGGACACGACAGCGCCGAGCACGATCCCGGCCGCGAGCAACCTACGCATAGTTCACGGACGATACCGCTCACCAGTCGAAGGCGCTGCCCCTCGCGACCTTGGCCCCGCCGTACCGGCTCTCGCCGAAGGTCCACGACATGATCACCTGATAGCGGCGGCCCTTGACCGGCTCGATCGTCAGGGGCCCGCAGACCCGGGTCGGCTGGGCCTTGGTGAAGGTCAGGCCGGTGCAGACCTTCGGGGTGCCGACCGTACGGCCGGAGCTGAGGTCCTGCAGAGCGACGGCGATCCGGCCCTCGCCCGGGGTGGGGGCGGTCAGCAGCGCCTGGATCCGTACCCGGCTGCCCAGCGCGTGGCAGGGGCTGACCACCAGCGGGGTGAAACCGGCCATGCCGAACTCGCGCTTGCAGGTGTACGGGCCGTACGGCTGGGCCTCCTTGACCCGGGGTTTCGGCGTGGTCCTGCGGGTGGCCGCCGGCCGGGCCGGGGTCAGCGCCTGCGCGGCGACCGCGGCGCTGGTGGGCCGGCGCCGCTGGGCGACGGGCTCGTGGGAGGCGCTGGTCCGGGCGGCCGGGGCCGAGCGGGATGCGGCGACCGGGCCCGACGGCCGGCCCGCCGGCAGCATCGGCTCGGCCGTCGCGGCTCCGGCCTGCTGGCCCGGGGTACGGACGAGGTGCCAGGCCGTGGTGGCGACGCCGGAGGCCAGCATCGCGGCCGAGACCACCGCGATGGTCGCCCAGGGCCGGCCCCAGCGCCAGCTCGCCGGCTGGTTGCGGCGCCGCGGCACCGGCAGTCGCACGCCGGCCAGCGACGGGTGGACCGGCTTCGGCACCTCCGGGCCGGCGGCGCGCGGCTTTCGCTCCTCCCCGGCGCGCGGCTTCCGCTCATCCCCGCCGGGAGCGGGCCGGGGTGACGCAGATTCATCCCCGGCGCGGGCGAGCGCAGACTCGTCCGCGGCGCGGGCCGACCGGGACGACGCAGACTCGTCCGCGGCGAGGACGAGCCGGGACGAGACGGGCTCGGCGGCGGGCCGCTCGGGCCGCGGCAGCGCGGGAGCGTCCCCCGCCGCGCGGGCCACGGCACTCAGCTCGGCGATCAGCTCGCCGGCGGTCGGGCGGAGCCGGGGCTTCTGCTCCAGGCAACCGGTGATGATCTGCCAGAGCGGATCGGGGATGCCCGGCAACCGCTGCGGGTGGCCCTCCAGGTGCAGCCGCATCAGGTCGTGGACGGTGTCGCTGTCGTACGGCGGCCGCCCGCACACCATCTCGTAGAGCAGCACCCCGAGGGCGTAGATGTCGGCCGCGGGGCTGACCGTGGCGCTGTGGAACGCCTCCGGCGCCATGTAGTGCGGGGTGCCGACGACGGCGTGGGTGGTGGTGAGGCTCGGGGTGTTGAGGACCCGGGCGATGCCGAAGTCGGTGAGGCGGGTGTCGAGCTCGCCGTCCGTACGGTGCAGCAGGATGTTGTCGGGTTTGAGGTCGCGATGGATGATGCCGAGCTCGTGCGCCTCGGCCAGCGCGGCCGCCACCTGCGCGGCGAGGCGGGCCGCCTCGCCGGGCTTCAGGGTGTGCTGCTCGCGCAGGTATTCACGCAGGCTGCCGCCGGGGACCAGGTCCATCACCAGGCCCAGCGACTCGCCGACGCTGAACAGGTCCCGGACCCGCACCACGTTGCGGTGGCGCAGCATCAGCAGGATCGTGCGCTCCTGCACGAAGCGGGTGACCAGCTTGGGCTGCCGGAGCAGGCTCTCGTGCAGCAGCTTGACCGCGACCGGCTCGCCGGAGGCCCGGTCGACCCCCCGCCAGACCGTGCCCGTCGCGCCCTGCCCGATGGGACGGACGAGGATGTACGAACTGCCGACGCACCGCCCGCTGAGATCGAGGGTCGACGCGCCGTCCGAATCCGGGCGTACGCCGCTGCTCGTGGGATCCTGATCCACCTGTGGTCGTGTCCTTCCGCCGCTGCGGTGCTCTGCCAACCTTCGCTGTACCGAGGCCTTCGCTGACCAGGCGGAATGATGGTGTTTGTCCGGATCAAAAGGCAAATGCATGCGTCGGAGTTCGCATCCTGGGTAGTTGTGCGGGGTCGCCCGTCACCCCGGTGGCACCGCGTCGTTCCAGCCCATCGAGACCTCGTGAACAGCGAAAACTCCGCGGACGGCCGACGCTGGGACCCGCCGGGCGGGTGTGACGGGTGGGAACATCCTCGGCCGGACGGTTGCTTTGCCGGGAAACGACCACGACGCCCCGCGCTATTGCAGATAGTGAACGACATGGGTGTCATGGCTTATCCCCTCCGATACGCGCTGGCCGATCTGGCCCTGGCGCTCAGCCGCGCCTCCCAGGATGCGGCGACCGTGTGCGCGACCGCGGCCCAGGCCGCGGCCGACATGCTCGGCGACGGCGCCGGCGTCCAGCTGTTGCGCGACGACGGCCGGTACGACGCGATCACGTTCCACCATCCCGACGACGAGCTGAACGGGCCGTACGCCCGACTGCTCGACCGGGAGGGTGAACTGCCCGACGACGACTTCTCCACGGGGCTGGCCGCCAGCCGCCGGCCCGTGGTGCTGGCCGCCGAGGGCACCGAACCGCTGAGCGAGCTGCCCCGGCCCCGGCACCAGGCGTACGTGGACCCGGGCGGCCAGCCGCCGGCCGTGCACTCGGCCGTGCTGTGCCCGGTGATCGTGGACAACACCTACGCCGGCTACCTGGTGCTGGTCCGCGCCACCCCGGGCTCCGGCTACTCCGAGGCCGAGGTCGAGCTGGCCCGCGACATCGCCGGCGAGCTGTCCCTGGCGCTGTCGTCGGCCCGGGCCATGGAGCGGCTGCGGGCCAGCGAGGAACGCTACCGCCGGGTGCTGGAGACCATCCCCGAGGGCGTGCTCCAGCTCGACGCGGACGGCGTGGCCACGTACGCCAACGAGCCGATCGGCGTCGTCCTCGGCCTGCCCCGGGCCCAGCTGGTCGGGGTCTCGCTGCGCGGCTTCCTGGACGAACGCGGCCAGGCCGAGCTGATGCGCCGGCTGGCCGAGTGCCGGGCCGGGCGGTCCACGGTCGGCGGCGCCCGGCTGATGCGCGCCGACGGCTCACAGCGCAGTGTGCGGATGAGCATGATGCCGCTGAC
This sequence comes from Actinoplanes sp. NPDC048967, assembly GCF_040649415.1. NCBI lineage: Bacteria > Bacillati > Actinomycetota > Actinomycetes > Micromonosporales > Micromonosporaceae > Actinoplanes > Actinoplanes sp. NPDC048967. The sequence continues at coordinate 293,491 of NZ_JBEZFL010000007.1, read as the reverse complement.
CGACGAGCACGGCCAGCACCTCGGCGTGCTGTGCATGATCACCGACACCACCGACCACATCGACACCAAGGGGCTCAAGCGCCAGCTCGACCACCTGCGCCGGCTGGACAGCATGAGCCAGCTCATCGGCGGCATCTCGCACGATTTCAACAACCTGATGACCGTCGTGCAGGGCTCCGCCGACATGATCGCGACGACCACGGCCGAGGGCTCGCCGCAGCACCAGATGGCCAAGGACATCATGGACGCGGTCAGCACCGGCCGGACGCTGACCCATCAGCTGCTGGCGTTCGGGCGCACCGAGGGCAACCGGCCCGAGGTCATCCCGATCCCCGACCTGCTGACCGACGTGCAGAGCCTGTTCAGCCGGACCCTGGGCGAGCGGATCGGCCTCGACCTGGCCTTCGGGCCGGACGTCTGGCCGGTCCGGGCCGAGCGCGGCCCGCTCGAGCAGGCGCTGGTCAACCTGGCCGCGAACGCCCGCGACGCGATGCTGCACGGCGGCATGCTGCGGGTGGCGGCGACCAACGAGGTGGTGGCGCCGGGGCAGCTCGCCGAGGGTGCGCCGACCGGCCGGCTGGTGCACATGGTCATCCAGGACACCGGTACGGGCATGTCCGACGAGACCCGCCGGCGGGCGCTGGAGCCGTTCTTCACCACCCGGCCCACCGCGGCCGGACTGGGCCTGGCCACCGCCGCGGGCGTCGTGCAGAGCATCGGCGGCCACATCTCGCTGGAGTCGCAGCCCCGAATGGGCACCACCGTGCACCTCTACCTGCCCGCGGCCGAGGAACGGCCCGCCCCGGCGGTGGACCGGCAGAGCACCCCGTCGGTGATCGGCCGGGTGCTGATCGTCGAGGACCAGCCCGAGGTGGCCCAGCTGGTGCAGCGGCTGATCGCGCCGGCCGGCTACGAGATCACCGTGGCCACCGACGCGCTGACGGCGGTGACCCAGGTGGCCGCGGGCGCGCACCCGGACCTGCTGATCACCGACGTGGTGATGCCGGCGATGACCGGGCCGGAGCTGGCCGCGGCGCTGCGGACGCACCACCCGGACCTGCCGGTGCTCTACATGTCCGGTTACACGGCGGCGTCGCTGGGCCCGCAGCTGCACCTGGACGCGAACAGCATGCTGGTGGAGAAGCCGTTCACCCGCTCGACGCTGCTGGGGGCGATCCGCTCGCTCTGCGGGCCGCAGCCGGTCCCGCAGGCGGCCGCACCGGCCGTCCCTCAGCCCGGGGCCTGACCACCGCGGCTGAGACCGAGCAGGACCGAGGCGAGCACGAGGACGCCCAGGCCGAGCCAGACCCAGGCGGGCGAGGCCCAGTGCTGGTTGGCCAGGTAGCCGGCGATCAGGCCGGCCCCGGCGCCGAGCAGCAGCAGACCCGCGCCACGCATCAGCTGCCCCCCGGCCGGGCCGGGCCGACCGCACAGGCGGCCAGCAGGTGGAACGCCTGCGCCTCGGCGGACCAGCCGGCCCGGTCGAACGACGGCGAACCGCACGCGCCGCGGACGATGCCGTACCGGTCGACCTCGCGGGTGGCCGCGGCCAGCAGGTCCCGGCCGGTCGCGGCGTAGGCCTCCGGCAGCCAGCCGTCGGCCGCGCCCACCGCCGCCGCGTAGGAGAACATCTGCGCCGCGTTGGTCTCCCGGAACGTCGCCGGGTCGTCCAGCACGTCGTGGAACAGCCCGTCCGGCCGGCGCAGCGCCAGGCAGGCGTCCAGCACCTCCCGGGCGTGCGCGGCCAGCTCGTCGCGTTGCGGCAGCCCGGGCACCAGCCGCAGGGTGCGCGCGATACCGGCGACCACCCAGCCGTTGCCGCCGCCCCAGTGGTCGGCGCGGCGGAGCGTTCCGGTCTCCTCCGACCAGATCGCCGCGTACAGCCCGTCCCGGCACAGCCGCCGGCGATGCCCCTCCAGCTGGGCCACGGCCAGGTCGCCCCGGCCGGAGAGCGCCAGGAAGGGCAGCACCATGTAGACCGTGTCGGCCCACATCTCGCGGGCGCCGAGCATGTGGAACAGCGTGCCGTCGGCGGCCCGCGGTGCGTCGTCGGTCAGCCAGGCGAGCTGGCGCCGGGCCGCGACGGCGAAAAGCTCTCCCCCGGTACGGCGGTGAGCGGCCAGCACGGCCTCCCCGCAGGCCGCCCCGTTGACCACCCCCGGCTCGTCCACGTCACCGAGCCGTCCGTCCGCCGCCTGCCGGGCCACCGCCGCCTCGGCCAGCAGCAGCGCGAGGTCGTCCCGCCCCAGGTCCAGGGCGGCCTGCGCGGCGACACCCTGCTCCCACGACTGGCGCTGCACGGCCAGCAACGCGGACAGCACCGCCTCCAGGCGACTCATGCGAACAAGGCGCTGACCGACTCGCCGTTGTGGATCCGGCGCATCGCCTCGGCCAGCGCCGGGGCCACGGACAGCACGGTCAGCTTGTCGGTGTGGTGGTCCTTGGGGATGGGCACCGTGTTGGTGCAGACGATCTCCTCGATGTCCTTCTCGGCCGACAGCCGGGCCACCGCGTCCGCGGCGAACAACCCGTGCGTGCAGGCCACCCGGACGCTGCGGACGTTGCGCTCGCGCAGCCGGGCCAGCAGCTCGAAGACGGTGCTGCCCTTGGCGATCTCGTCGTCCAGCACGATCACGTCCCGGTCGGCCACCTCGCCGATCACCGAGCTGATCACCACCTTGTCGTCGGCGAAACGCTGCTTGGCGCCGGCCGCGACCTCGATGCCGAGCAGCCGGGCGAACGCCGCGGCCTCCTTGGCGTTGCCGAGGTCCGGGGAGACCACGACGGTGTTGCTCAGGTCGTAGCCCCGGAAGTGGTGGGCCAGCTCGCGCAGGGCGTGCAGGTGGTCCACCGGGACGCTGAAGAAGCCGTGGACCTGCGGAGAGTGCAAGGTCATGGCCAGGATGCGGTGTGCGCCGGCGGTCTGCAACAGGTCCGCGACGAGCCGGCCACCGATCGAGATGCGCGGCGCGTCCTTCTTGTCGCTGCGGGCGTACGCGTAGTGCGGCAGCACCACGGTGATCCGCCCGGCGGAGGCCCCGCGGGCGGCGTCGAGCATGAAGAGCAGCTCGACCAGGTTCTCCTGGACGGGCGGCACGAGCGGCTGGATGAGGAAGACGTCCCGTTCCCGGCAGTTGCCCTGCAGTTGCACCTCTATGCAGTCGTTGGCGAACCGGGAGGTCTTGGTGGGTAGCAGCGGCACGCCCAGGTGATCACAGATCTCGGCTGCCAGCTCCGGGTGGGCACTCCCGGTGAAAACCGCGATGTCACGCACGGGCACCACCCTAAGCGCTGCGGCGCCGACACCACGGAGCGACCTGCTCGGCGCGCGCGTGGGTACCTCCGACGAGCGGATCTTCGCTAGCGTGGGCCCATGAACGGACTAGCCGTGGCCTGCCGCCGGGTGGTGCACATCTACCGTGCCGAGGCCGGTGACGTGGTCGCGCTGGCGGGCGTCGACCTGTCCATCGCGCCCGGTGAGACCCTCGCCCTGGTCGGGCCCTCGGGATCGGGCAAGTCGACGCTGATCGCCCTGCTCGCGGGGCTCATGCGCCCGTCGGCCGGCCGGATCAACATCGGCACGTACGACATGGGCAAGCTCTCCGACGCCGAGATCTCCCGGCTGCGCGGCACCGAGGTGGGGGTGGTGTTGCAGGGGGCGGCGCGCAACCTGCTGCCGTACGCGTCGCTGCACCGCAACATCTGGCTGGCCCAGCGCCGCGCCGCGCACACCCGCGGCATCGAGCTCGATGACCCGGACCGCATCCTCGACCTGGTCGGGCTGCCCGGGCAGGGCCGGGCGAGGATCGCCGAGCTGACCCCGGGCGCCCGGCAGCGGGCCGCCCTGGCGGTCGGCATCGCGGCCGGTCCGGGCCTGCTGCTGGTGGACGAGCCGACCAGCCGGCTGGACACGGCGGGCCGCAACGAGGTGCTGGCGGCGATGGAGACGGTCAACGCCGAACGGCAGACGACGATCGTGGTGGTCACCCACGACAACGAGGTGGGCGCGCGGCTGGGCCGGGCGGTGACGATCCGCGACGGCCGGGTCGGCGCGGAGGGCCGCGACGGCCAGGACTTCGCGGTGGTGGCCGGGGACGGCACGGTGCAGCTGCCCCCGGAGGTCCTGGGCAACTATCCGCCGGGCACGCTCTTCACGGTCGACCACGAGAACGGCACGGTCACGCTGGTCCCGGGCGGCTAGCTCCCGTCCTCCCGCTCCGGGACGGTCCGCACGGTCGGGTTGATCCTGATCGTGGAGTTCAGCGAGTTGGCGATGTAGCACTCGTGGTGGGCCTGCTCGACCAGCGCGAGCACCAGCTTCTCGTCGGTACCGGGGGCCACGTCGATCACCGGCGCGAGTTCGATGAGCTCGATCCGCGCCCGGCGCAGATCCTCGCTGAGATGCCCGACCGCCTCGTCGGTGTAGCTCACCACGTCCACGTGCCGGCGTGCGGCCAGCGACAGGAAGGACAGCAGCTGGCAGGAGCCGGCCGCCATGACGACAAGCTGCTCGGGATTCAGCAGGGCGGCGTCACCCCGGAAATGCGGATCAGCACTGAGCCGCAGGGAGTCATCGGCCGCGGCGGCGGTGTGGGCACGTGAGTAGAAACGGTAGCCCGCGCCGGTCGAGCCGTCCCACGCCAGCCGGGCGGTGTGCACCAACTTCTCCATGCACCCCAAGTTAGCGGGGAGAGCGCCGGCCGCCGTGCGAGGCGACCAGGGCGTCGGCCACGAGGGCGGCGTCCGCGTCGGCGATCTCTCCCGGATACTCCGGCAGGAGGTCGTCCCAGACGACCAGCCACGAGCCGTACAGCTGGGCCTGGCCCTCCGGCCGGGCGAAGAACCAGACGTGCAGGTGGGCGCCGCCGTCGCCGATGCGGTAGACGTGGGCCCGCGAGATGTGCGGCAGGGCCTGTACGTGGCGGACGATCCGGGTGGTCAGCAGCCCCAGCTCGGCGGCCATCTCGTCGGGCAGGTCGGCCATGTCGTAGTGGTCGCGGGGGTACAGCATCAGGACCAGCGGCACGCCGACCCCGGGGATCCGGGCCAGCCGCCAGTGCTCGTTGAACCAGATCCCCTCGTCCCGGTGGCGGCAGTCGTTGCAGTCCGACGGGTCCTCGCCGTGGCGTGGGGGCTCGGGCAGCACCGGCGGGCGCAGCGGGGAGACACGCAGCCCGTCCGGCTCGAACGGGCTGATGTCCCACCCCGTCATGCGGGCCAGCGGCAGCCGGCGCTCGGCGTCAGCGACGCTGACGGCGCGGTCGTAGAACTCATCGGGTCGCAAAGCCATGCCGCGAACCCTAGTGGGCCTGAGCGCCCGGCCGCCCGCCCCTGATCGACGATGTACGTTGTGGACGGAGGACGCGAATGGTGAACGCGCTGCGGCATCTCGCCGGCCGGGTGTGGCTGTACCCGCACGACCCGGATCCCGCCAAGGTGCAGGGTTGTGTGGCGGTGATCGCCGACGACGCGGGGAGCCTGCTGGTCGACGCCGGCAACAGCCCGGCCGTGGCCCGACGCGTGCGCGAGGCCGTCGCGACCGCCGGTCTCCCCCTCCCACGCCGGCTGATCTACACCCACCACCACTGGGATCATGTCTGGGGCGCCTGCGCGTGGCCCGAGGTCGAGGTCGTCGGCCACCGCGCCGGGGCACGCATGCTGCGGACCGACGCCGGCCGGCCGTGGAGCGAGGCGTACGTGCGGGAGCTGGCCGCCGCCGACAAGCGGATGATCCCGAGCTGCACGGCCCGCAGCGCGGCGATGTCGGGGCTCTGGGACGGCTTCAGCGTCATCCCGCCGCACGTCGAGTTCGATGACACGCTCACGCTGCCCGGCGGCGTCGAGGTGCGGCACGTCGGCGGCGGCCACGCCGAGGATTCCACCGTGGTGGCCGTGCCGGACTCCGGCGTGTTGTTGCTGGGCGACTCGTTCTATCCGCCGCCTCTGCACCTGCGGCAGCCGGAGGACGGGCTCGACGTCGCCTTGATCCGCCACCTACTCACCGACTACCCACCCACCCGCTACTCGTGGTACGTCGACAGCCATGACGATCCGAGACCGAGCACGACCTTGCATCGCATGCTGTGAGCGTCGGTATCGACGCGTGAGATCACCTTCACAACGTCCGGACCAATACTGCGAAAAGGCGCCTCGCAGGACCGGACAGCGGGTATTGGACTTGCTGTTGATGCCCTTTCAACTCGAGGTGGCGAATTCGTTTCACGTGCCGCATCATGTGAATGGAGAAACAGCGTCAGCCGCCTCGGATGCGAGGCGCCGGAGGACGAGATCATGGCAGAGGTCGATCGCTCAAGCGCCGGCGCCAGGCCACTCCGCGCGACTCGAATCATCAAGTGGTGTCTGGCCGTCACGGTTCTCACCGGCGTGACGCTCCTAGCCGGGGTCGGAGTGGCAGCACTGCTCGGCCAGCAGGGCGATGCGACCTTCTGGAACAAGCTCAGCAATGTCGGGCAGGCATTCGGCGTGCTGAGCTCGCTCATCAGCGGCCTGGCTCTTGCCTACCTGGTCGTCACGAGCCGCGTGCAATTCCGCGAACTGCGGGCCGGCCGCGACGACCTCGAGCGGCAGCATCAGCTGTTGTTGCGCAGTCACGCCGAGTTGCAGCGAACGGCTGAGGCCGGTCGCGGCCAACTCCATCTCGACATACTCAAGCTCGCCATCGACGATCCGCAGCTCGCCGAGGTGTGGCCGCCTTTCCAGCCGGGGCTGACCACGACACAGAACCGCCAGTACCTCTACGCCAACATCATCTATCAGTTCCAGCAGACCTGGATGAGGGTGGGCGGCCACAGCGATGAGGACGTGCTCGGCACGATGCGCTACCTCTTCACCAGCCCCATCATCCGGGACTACTGGCGAGCGTCCGCACGAGCGCGGATGTCCCTGGTACCCGGCACCGACGAGTACCGACTCGCGCAGAAGGTCGACGAGCTGTGGCACGAGTACGAGGCGGTCATAGCCGCACGCCGGGATCCAACCCACGGATCGGTGAAAGATCTGCGCCCGACCGGCGGGAACGGCGACGGCCGGGACCGAGCCGATGACGACCCGCACGCCCCTGAGGCCGCCTGAGCCTCAATTGAGTGGGATGTCCTTGCGGGCCGCGACCAGGGTGGCGCGACTCACCATCACGATGCGTTCGTATCCGGCGACCGCCGCGTCCGAGGGAAGCTCTCCCGCGAGCTCGGTGGTCATGTCCGTCCCGATGACCGCGAAATTGCCGTCACTCAGTTCGAAGATGTCCGGGCAAGTACCGTTGGTGGCACTGCCTCGTTCGCTCGGCGGTACGCCGAGCCGGCGAATGATTTCCACTTGCCTCGCCCTTTCCAGACACAGAATAAGAACTCCCGATTGCCGCGGCGACCAATTCCGGGAGTGACTTGCCGGCAACAGCGTGTGCTCAACGTGCCGTAGCGGAACGTCACGAGAACCAGGGCACGCTAGCACAATAGATCGATCTGGCCGAGATGCACGGCAGCGGCGAAAAGTTTGCTCGAAAGAGGCCTGCCTCTCGTAGTCGATAGCGCCCATCGGCAGCAATGTCCGCAGTAATGCCGCATCCGCATGACGGTCCACGACGTGCATTCCGCGCCACCGCGCGAGCCGTTCGCCACCGCCGCTTGCGCGCCTCGGGTTTGCTGGGACGTATGGACGAGGATCTCGCCCGGCTCGCCGCCGACCTCCGCGAACGTGAGCTGCTCGCCTCCCGCCGGGCCGGCATCACCGCCGCGATCACCCGGCTGACCTCGGACGTCGACGCCCTGCGCCGCCGGCACGCGATCGAGCAGCGGGACGTGGACCGCCTGGAGAACCTCTCGCTGACCCGGCTGCTGGCCGACCTGCGCGGCTCCCGCGAGCAGGCCCTGGACCGGGAAAGGGCCGAGGCAGAAGCCGCGTACTACCGGGTGGCCCAGGCCCAGGACCAGCTCGACACCCTCCGGACCCAGCTCGCCCAGATCGAGGCACGGCTGATGGCCACCTCGACGGCTCCCGGCACGTACGCGGCGCTGCTCGCCGAGAAGGAGCGACAGCTGCGGACGAGCGGCACCGGCCCGGCCGGCCGGCTGAACGAGCTGGCCGAGGAACGCGGCCGGCTGTGCGCCGAGCTCAAGGAGCTGACCGAGGCCGAGTCCGCGGCCCGGGCCGCCGCGCAGGCCCTGACCGAGGCGAACGAGCTGCTCGGGTCGGCCGACAGCTGGTCCACCGCCGACACGTTCCTCGGCGGGGGCGGGCTGACCAGCATCATGAAGCACAACCGGCTGGCGACCCTCGACCGCGAACGGGCCGCCCTGTTGCAGCCCTGATCCGGACGAGGTCAGCCGTTCGCCCGCGGCGCCACGGCCTGCAGCGCCCAGCTGTTGCCGTCGGGGTCCTTGAAGTGGACGAAGTTGCCCCACGGTTGCACGTCGACGTCACTGGCCTCGACGCCCGCGTCCAGCAGCTGCCGGCGGGCGGCGTCGGCGTCGGGCACCACCACCTGGATCTCCTGGGTGCCCGGCACCTTCTCGGTGATGCCGTCGCCGAGCGCGATCGAACACGCCGAGCCGGGCGGGGTGAGCTGCACGAACCGCAGGCCCTCGTGCACCCGGTGGTCGTGGTCGGCGTTGAAGCCGATCCGCTGGTAGAACGCTTTGGCCCGGTCGACGTCGGTCACCGGTACGGGAATGAGCTCGATCTTCCACGTTGATGTCATGAGGACATCCTGCCCACCATTGCGGTCACTTCCTGACCGCAGCGGATCTTCGGTTCAGTACAGTGCGGGCATGGCGAACCTACGGCAGCAGATCCTGGCCGAGCTCGGGGTCAGACCGGTGATCGAGCCCGCCCAGGAGATCCGGCAGCGGGTCGGCTTCCTCAAGGACTATCTGCGCTCGACTCCGGGCGAGGGCTTCGTGCTGGGGATCAGCGGCGGGCAGGACAGCACGCTCGCGGGCCGGTTGTGCCAGTTGGCCACCGAGCAGCTGCGGGCCGAGGGGCGGACGGCCACGTTCGTCGCGGTGCGGCTGCCGCACGGCGTGCAGGCCGACGAGCATGACGCGCTGATCGCCCTGGAGTTCATCCGGCCCGACCGGTCGGTCACGGTGAACGTGCGGCCCGGCGCGGAGGCCGTCGCGGCCGAGGCCGCGCTCGGGCTGAAGGAGCTGCCGGGTGCCGAGCCGCGGCTGCGGGACTTCGTCCGCGGCAACATCAAGGCCCGGGAACGGATGGTGATCCAGTACGCGATCGCCGGGCAGCTGAACCTGCTCGTCGTGGGCACCGACCACGCCGCGGAGGCGGTCACCGGTTTCTTCACCAAGTACGGCGACGGCGGCGTCGACATCACGCCGCTGACCGGCCTGAGCAAACGCCAGGGCGCGGCCCTGCTGCGGGAGCTCGGCGCCCCGGCCAGCGTCTGGGAGAAGGTGCCGACTGCCGACCTCGAGGACGACCGCCCGGCCCGGCCCGACGAGGAGGCGCTGGGCCTGACCTACCACCAGATCGACGACTACCTCGAGGGCGCCGACGTCGCTCCGGACGTGGCCGCGAGGATCGAGGCGATCTACCAGGCGACCCGCCACAAGCGGGCACTGCCCGTGACACCCCTCGACGACTGGTGGCGCCCGGCCGTCTGATCAGCGCAACGTTTCCCGGGCGGTACGGGCCAGCTCCTCGTCGTACGGGCGGCCCAGCTCACCGGCCAGCGCGATGATCCGGTCCAGCGCCGTCACGGCCTCCTCGACACGTCCCAGCGCCCGGCAGGTCTCCGCGTACGCATGAAGGCAGTCGATCTCCACCTGCACCTCGGCGAGCGGTTCGAGCAGCTCGAACGACCGCCGGTGATGGTCGAGCGCCTCCTCGGGCCGGCCCATGACCCGCAGCGCCACACCGAGAGCGTTGTGGCACCACGCCTGGTTGTGCCGGAGGTTGTGCTCCTCCGCGAGCCGCAGCGCGTCGTGCAGCGCCCGTAGTGACTCCGCCGGGTCGTGCCCGGCCGGCGCAATGCCGAGCGTGACCAGTCCGGTGATCCGGCCGGGTCCGTCCGCCAGGGCGACCGAGGCCCGCGCGAGCTCGACGGCTTCGCGGTGCCGCCCGAGCTTCGCGGCCACCCAGCCCTCGACGGCCATTGCCTGCGCCTGCCCGGCGCGGTGCCCGAGCTTCTCGAACAGCTCCCGGGCCCGCCGGAGTTGCGCCTGCGCCGCTTCGAGGTCCCCGGAGTCCCGGCGCGCGAACCCGATGCGCAGCGCCAGGCCGGCCGCGAGGTCGTCGTCCGGCCCGGACTGCTCCGCCAGCTCGTACGCGGCGAGCGCCTCGGTGAGGCGTCCGGCGGCGGCCCGCGCGTAGCCGAGGTCGGCCAGCAGAGCGGCCCGTTGCTGGTGGCGGCCGAGTCTCGCGGCGGCGGCCGCAGCGGCTTCGAGCATGCGTACCTGGTCGTCGGTCCCGCGGTGCCGGAAGAACCAGACCCGCAGGGCCTGTGGTAACTCAGCCACCACCTCGTCCAGGCCGAGCCGTACGGCCGCGTCGAAGGCGGCGACCAGGTTGACGTACTCGGCTTCGAACCAGGCCATCGCCTTGGCCGGGTCGCCCGGTGCCGGTTCGCGGCGGTGCGGCGCGGGCAGGGTCCGGTCGTGGGCGACCGCCTGGGCCAAATAGTGCCGCAGGACCCGGCGCTGGGCGGCCCCGGCCTGCGGCTCCTCCGCTGCCGCGAGGTCGGCCGCGTACTGCCGGATCAAGTCGTGCATCCGATACCGCCCGGGCGCGGGCTCCTGGATCAGGTGGGCGTCGATCAGCTCCTCCAGCACCGCGCCGACCCGGTCAGGTGGCAGGTCGGTGAGCGCGCCGGCCACCGCCGCGTCGAAGTCGGCGCCGGGCAGCAGGCCCAGCAGCCGGAACATCCGCCGCTGGACCGCGTCGAGCTGGTGCAACGACATGCCGAACGCGGAGTCGAAGCGGCCGGCGGTGTCGCGCAGCCGCTCGGCCAGCACCGACACTGTCCATCCGGGACGATGTCGTAGCCGCGCGCCCGCCATCCGCAGCGCCAGCGGGAGCCCGCCGCACTGCTGCAGAACCTGGTTGATCCCGGCCTCCTCCGTGAGCGCGAGCCCGGCCGCCCGGCCGAACAGCTCCGCCGCGTCACCAGCGGCCAGCGGTTCCAGTGACACCGGCGGCACCCCGTCCAGGTCGACCAGCCGGTGGCGGCTGGTGATCAACACCCTCGACCGGCCCGCGCCCGGCAGCAGCGGGCGTACCTGCTCGGCGTCGACCGCGTTGTCGAGCACGACCAGCGCCCGCCGGCGGGACAGCTCCGAGCGCCAGAGCGCCGCGCGTTCGGCGGCGCCCGCCGGCGGATGGCTGACGTCCAGCGCGTTCAGCAGCCGGCCCAGGGCGGCCGGCGGATCCAGCGGCTGCTGACCCGGGGTGAAACCCTGCAGGTCGAGGTAGAGACCGCCGTCCGGGTAGGTGGCGGCGAGCCGATGGGCCACGTGCACGGCCAGGCTGGTCTTGCCGACGCCGGCCATGCCGTCGACCACAACCGCACCCACGGTACGGAGCAGCTCCTCGACCAGGGCACACTCCGTCTCGCGCCCGGTGAAGTCGAACAGGTCGGCCGGCAGATCGTTGCGGCGTGGCACGGGCGCCGCACCCGCCTTCGCCGCCTCCGCCCACACCGCGCGCAGCGGCCGGGGATCGCGGCCCACGACCCGGCACAGCGCCACGACGGTGTCCCACGGCGGCACGAGACGGCCGGTCAGATACCGCGACAGGGACGAGCTGCTCAGCCCCGACCGGGCGGCCAGAGCGCGCAGGCTGAGCCCGCTCAGCTCCTTGATCCGGGCGAGCTGGACCACCAGTTGTTCCTGGGGGCTGGACACCTGAAACACCGTACCGTCCCGCCCCGCGGCCCCGGATCAGCGACGCGTTTCCGCAGCTCACGTCGCACCGGGGTGTCCCACGGTGTCCCACGCGCCGGGCGCTGCCCGGCCTGCCGATGCTCGGATGGCTCCTGTCGGGAACGCCGACGACGGAGACGGAAGGAGACCCGATGCCGACCGAGCGCATGCCGAACCCGGCGGTCCTGCTCCCCGCGGCGATGACGGCCCTGACGGCCGTCGACGCGGCCGTCGCCCGGGCCGGGCTGGACGGCAAGCTGCTGGCGCTGAGCCGGCTGCGGGCCAGCCAGATCAACGGCTGCGGCCCCGGCGTGGCCGAGGGAGTGCACCGGGCCCAGCGGTACGGGGCGAGCACAGCACAACTGCACGCAGTCGCCGCCTGGCGGGCGACCACCTGGTTCAGCGACGAGGAACGCGCCGCCCTGGCGCTGACCGAGGCGGTGACCCGGCTCACCGTGCCGACCCGCCAGCAGGCCGGCCCGCGATGACCGGACACCGAGAGGAAACTGACATGCCGACCACCACGAAGACCACCGGCGTTTTCACCGACGAGGAGCGCGGCGCGATGAAGGAGCGCGCCAAGGAGCTCCGGGCGAGCACCAAGCGGGGGGCCAAGGCCGACACCGAGGGCCCGGTGCTGGAGAAGATCGCCGAGATGGCGGAGTCCGACCGCGCCCTCGCCGAGCGGTTGCACGTGCTGATCAAGGCCGCCGCGCCGGCCCTCACCGCGAAGCTCTGGTACGGGATGCCGGCCTACGCCCGCGACGGCAAGGTGGTCTGCTTCTTCCAGAGCGCGGCGAAGTTCAAGACCCGGTACGCGGTGCTCGGCTTCAGCGACGAGGCCCGGCTCGACGACGGCACACTGTGGCCGACCTACTTCGCCCTGACCGAGCTGACGCCCGACACCGAGGCCCGGGTCGACGCCCTCGTGCGCCAGGCCGTCAGCTGAGAGCGGGTCGCGGCCCCTTGCTCATGTCCAGCAGGCACAGCGTGTTCCCGAACGGGTCCTCCAGCACGGCGCACCAGCCGATGGCCACCTCGAACGGCGGCTCCCGCACGGTGCACCCGGCCTGCCGGCCCGTCAGCACGGCCTGGGCCACGTCGTCCACCAGGTAGTGCACGCCGCGGTCGTCCGGCAGCTCCATCGTGTGCAGGACGACCTCGGCGTCGGTCTCCGGCAGGCCCATCCCGACCGACGTCTCGTCGCGCCACAGCGGCGTCAGGCCCCACACGCGGGTGTAGAACTCCACCGCCGGAGTCAGCTCGGGCACCCGCACCATCACGCAGTCAATCTTCCGCAGCATGGGTCCATCATCCGATGCTGCTGAGGAAGACGATGGCGTCGATCTGGTCGATCGTCGCCGGGTCCAGGGAGAGGTACGTGTGGTCGCGCGGCACCCGCGGCGTCAGTTCGCGGTCCAGGGCCGCGGCGAGACGGCCGGGATCGATGACGGCGCGGGCGTACGGCAGGGTCGACAGCACACCTTCGAGAGTGTCGGGCGGCGGGACGTCGGAGCCGCGGGTGCCGAAGGTCGTGGCGGCGAAGGCGTACTCGCCGTCGAGGCGGGTGGCGGCGATGGCCCCCGCGCTCCACCATCGCAGGGGCAGGCCGGCGAAGTGCAGGAAGCTCTGGTCGCGTTGCAGGTGCCGGAGGCCGGCGAAGGCCAGCGTGGGCCCGCGCCGCCGTTCCCGGCAGACGACGGCCGCCAGGTTGCCGGCCATGATCGTGTCGCGCAGGCCCATCAGCGTGTTGACTCGGGTGGGTGCGGGGTCGGCCATCCCGGCGTGGTAGCGCAACAGTCCGGCCGCCGTACGGCCGTGCAGGTCAGCCCTCCACCAGTCGTCGGCCGACGTGGCGGCTGTCAGGTGAGGAGCGTGGGTGCTGAGCAGCACGCGCAGGTCGTCGACGATCAGGCGCAGCTCCCGGGCCTCGGGGCTGCGGCCGACCGACCGGGCCGGGTCCATGGTGGCGGCCGGGTCGGACCAGCGCCCGTCCGCCCCCAGCAGGCCGTCCAGGTGCTCGCGGCTCCAGGGCAGGTCGAGATGGCCCGCGAGGTAGTCGTAGAGGGCGGTCACGGCGGGACCGGGGCCGGCCGGTCCGGTGACCTCCAGGGGACCGTCGAAGCCGTAGAAGCGCAGCCGCTCGGGCCGGGACCGCTCCTTGTTGTAGGCGCGCATCCAGCGCAGGAGCTCGCGGTTGGCCGGTGAGGCACCGAAGCCGTGGCTGAAACCCCGGCTCAGCGCCGTGTCCAGGGAGCCGGTGCCGTCCGTGACGTACGCGTCGGCGGCCAGGCCGGCCAGGCAGTCGCTCTCGATGGTGATCGAGCGGTAGCCCTCGTGGGTGACCAGGTGGCGGAAGAGCTCGTTGCGCAGCTCCGGGAAGGCTTCGACGCCGTGGGTGGGCTCACCGAGGGCGAGCAGGCGGGTGCCGGGACGCACCAGCGCGGTGAGAGCTTCAGCGGTGAAGGGCCGGGCGGCGTCCCGGATCGAGGTCGTCATGCCCATCAACAGTATCGTTGAACTTTTTGTGTAAACTTCGCCGGAATGCGGCTTCGACCCATCGACCTGGCCCGGGAGCACGGCCTGTCCACCCAGGCGGTGCGCAACTACGAGGAAGCGGGCATCCTCCCGCCGGCCGGGCGCTCACCGTCGGGTTACCGCGTCTACGTCCCACGCCACGCCGCGGCGTTGCGGACCTTCCTCGCTCTGATCCCCGCCCACGGCCACGCGACCGCCACCGCGATCATGCGGGCGGTGAACGAGAGCGCGGTCGAGGAAGCGCTGCGCCTGATCGACGGCAGCCACGCGCAGCTGGCCGAGGACCGCCGCACGCTGGAAGCGGTGGACCTCGCCTTGAGCGGCCTGGCCCCACCGGCCGCACCGGCGCCGGGTGAGACGTTCATCGGTCCGCTCGCGCACCGGCTCGGCATCCGGCCGGCCACGTTACGCAAGTGGCAGCGCGCCGGCCTGATCACGCCCCGCCGCGATCCGCACACCGGCTACCGCGTCTACACCGCCGCCGACGTACGGGACGTGCTGCTGGCCCACCAGCTGCGCCGCGGCGGGCACGGGCTGGCCCGGATCGCCCAGGTGCTGGAGCAGGTACGGACGGCGGGCGGACCCGAGCCCCTGCAAGCGACGATGAGCGAGTGGCGGGCACGGCTGACGGCCCGCGGCAGAGCGATGCTGTCCGGCGCGGCCGCGCTCGACGCGTACCTGAGGACACCCGGCAGCTGAGCCGGCTCAGCGCACCAAGGTCGCCTCGCCGTCGGCCAGGTGCAGTTCGTGGTCGCAGGCGGCGGCCGCCTCCGGGTCGTGGGTGGCGAAGACCACCGCCGCGCCCCGCACCGCCTCAGCGCGCAGCAGCTCGATCACCTTCTGCCGGTTGGCCGCGTCCAGCTCGCTGGTCACCTCGTCGGCCAGCAGCACGTCGCCGCGCAGGGCCAGCCCGCGGGCGATCGCGGCGCGCTGCTGCTGGCCCCCGGACAGCTCGTCGACGAGCTGGTCGGCCTGCCCGGCCAGGCCGACGCGTTCGAGGGACTCCGCCGTGCCGCGCCGCGCGTCGGCCGGGGTGCCACCGGTCGCGATCACGGCGACCGCGATGTTCTCGGCCGCGGTGAGGATCGCGGCCAGCCCGTTCTCCTGTGGGATCAGCACCACGCCGAGCGCGACGCCCTGATCACGGTCCTTGAGCTCACCGCCGTCGACCAGCACCCGGCCGGCGGCCGGCGGCAGCAGGCCGGCCATCGCCGCCAGCAGCGTGGTCTTGCCCGCCCCGGACGGACCGGTCACGGCCAGGATCTCGCCGGGGCGCACCGTCACGGTCACGTCCCGCAGCACCGGCACCCCGTCGCCGTACGCGACCTGCGCCGCGTCCACCGTCAGCGTCCTCATCGGCCCTCTCCCTCGTTCACCCCGGCGGCACGCACCCGGCGCCGCAGGTCCCGGCCGGTCAGCAGGGCCACCCCGGCCAGCACGATCAGCATCGCCAGCCCGGCCGCGGCCAGCACCAGCGGCCGGGGCCAGTCGGCGAACGGCAACGGCGCCGGCTTGATCCCGGCCAACGGCAGGGTCCAGCCGGTCAGTCCCCAGCCGGCCAGGGCGATGCCCAGGCCGGCGAGCACGGCGATGACTGCCAGGATCGGGTACGTCCACAGTGTCGCCTGCCCCGCCGCCCGCCGGTTGAGCCCCTGGGCACGCAACGCGGACAGGTCCTGCACCCGCCGCGCCCGGTCCACGGCCGCGGCCAGGATCAGGGCCCCGGCCCCCAGCAGGGTCGCCAGGCACCCGGCGAGCACGTAGAACCACAGCGCCAGCGCGGGTCCCTGCTCATCGAGCTGGGCGCGCACCACTGACGCCCGGGTGTCGGCGGTGACGACCAGACCCTGCGCGGCCAGCCGGTCGAGGGTGTCGGCCGGCGCGGCCGCGGACAGCCAGACCTCGGGCAGCGTCGTGGTGGTCGCGGCGGTGGCGTAGCGGTCCAGGTATTCCAGGTCGGACACCGTCGCGCGCCGGCCGAGCCGGGGCACGGCGGGCAGGTCGGCGATCCGGGTGACCGGCACCAGCTGCCCGTCCAGGCCGGTGATCGTGTCGTCGGTGCTGCGCCCGGCCCCGGCCACCGGCAGCGGCGAGGGCGTGTCCGCCGGCTGGATCCAGGCGCCGTCGGGCAGCCCGCCCGGCGCGTCGAGATCGACCTGGAGGCCCGCGGGGACAGCGGTGAGCGTCCCGAACCGCGGCATCCGCCAGCGCTTCACGTCGGCGAGCTCGGCGGCCGGCAACGCCGCCCGGACCGGGTTGATGCTGCCCAGTCCGGTCAGGATCAGCCGGCACCGGACCCCGTTCGTCCCGCCGATGACGGTGATCTGGAGGCCGTCGACCCGGCAGCCCGCCCGGCACACCGGCACCCGTTGCCCGTACGTGTAGGGGCCGTCCTGGAGCTGGCCGAACGCGACGTTGGCCGAGCCCAGGCCGGTCACCGAGGTGACGGTGACCGTCAGCCGCAACGGCGGGCTGTCCTCGAGCCCGCTGGCGGTGACGCTGACGTTGAGGTCCCGGCCGGGGATGACGATCGGCTCGGGGGCGGCCGGGCGCAACGCCCGGGCCACCTCGGCGGCGTCGGGCCCGCCGGCCCAGTTGGCCACGGTGGCCAGCCGGGTGCTGTCCACGGCGAGACCGGGCGGCTCGCCGACGCCGCTGCCCGGGGTGCGGGCGACGGCCATCGCGAACGCGCCTTCCGGGTCGACTGCCCGTACGGCGGTGAGGAGCTGCTGCGGGGTGCCGGGTTCCACGGTCAGGACCCGGTCGGCGCCGGTGCCCAGGGTCGCCTGCACGGCCCGGTCGCGGGCGCCCACGTCGGCGGCGCAGGCCGCGTAACCGGCGACGGCCACGGCCGCGACCAGCATCGCGAACAAGCCCCGGGCGCCGGAGCGGCGGGACAGTTGCAGGCCGGCCAGCGCCACACCGAGCCGGCCGCGGCGCAGCGCGCGAACCGCGAAACGGGTGACGACCGGAAGCAGGGCCCGGCCCACCACCAGGGCGAAGGCGAAGACGATCAGGGCCGGCGCGAACAGGCCGGCCCCGGTCGGGTCGCCGGACAGGTTGAGCTGGACCCCGGTGATGATCGCCAGCAGGGCCACCGTCAGGTCCAGGACGGGCGGGCGGCGGCCGGTGACGGGCAGCCGGCGCAGCAACGCCGAGACCGGGCTGAGCAGCTGCCGGCGCTGGGCCAGCAGGGCGGCCAGGACGGCGGCGAGCGCGGCCAGCGGGGCGTACCGCAGCGAGGAGAAGGCCGGGGCGACGCCCACCCCGGGGAACCGCGCGGCCGCGATGGCGTTCACCAGCAGCTGCCCGGCCAGGCAACCGACCAACGCGCCGAGCACGATGGCGACCAGGCTCTCGCCGGTGGCCAGCCACCAGCGTTCCCACCAGCGCGCGCCGCGCAGCGCCACGACGGCCAGCTCGGGGCGGCGGCCCTCGGTGCCGTACCCGACCGCCAGGAAGATGACGAAGCAGGAGAGCAGGACCAGGGGTACGGCGATGACCGGCACGATCACCCGGGCCGCGGCGCGACCGGCCTCGATCCGCGCGAGCAGGTCCGGGATGCCGGTCTCGGTCAGGATCGGCGCCCCGATCTTGATGGTCATGTCCCGCAGCCCGTCCAGCGCGGCCTGGACCCCGGCGAGCTTGTCGACGTCCAGGGCGTCCGGCCCGGCGGCACTGTCGATGGAGAGCTGCGTCTTGCCGTGGTCCATCGTGGACAGCGTGGCGGAGTCGGCGAACACCGGCTCCCCCGCGCGCGGTCCGGGATCCGCGGCGAAATAGCCGTGCGTGCCCCAGTACACCGCCGTGGGGTCGGGCACCCGGTACGTGCCCACCACGGTCACCCGCTTGGGCTGCCCCTTCGGCTCGAAGCGCGGGGTCCGCGGATCCTGGCTGAACTCCGCGTACGTCAGCTCGATGGCGTCACCGGGCGCCAGTGACCGCCGCCGCGCGGTCTGCTCGCCGATGACCACCTCGCCCTCACCGATGAGGCACCGCCCGGCCACGATGCTCAGGTGGCTGCAGACGTCCTGCCGGTAGACGAACCGGGACCGCAGCTTCACGTCCGGCTCGATGCCCAGCGTCGGATACTCGGCCGAGAAGACGTTGCTGAAGCCCGGGAACGCGACCAGAGCCGGGCCCACATTGGTGAAGCTGAGGCTGTCACCCTCCCCGGACCGCGCATCCTCGATCTTGCTGACCTGCAGGCTGCGTTCCCGGGGCAAGGAGGTCTCGACCTGACCGGCGGCGACGGCCCGGTCGGCGGCCTGCACGTACGCCGGCGCGGCGACCGCGGCGGCGACGCTGACCATGGCGAGCAGCGCGAGGGTGAGGGCCTGGCCACGCCGGCTCCACACCATCGCCAGGACCAGGGCCATCATCGGCTGCTCCCGTGCAGGTCACGAACCAGCGGGCGGACGGCGAGCCAGCTGGTCACGCCGAGGGTGAGCAGTGCGAGCAGCCCGGCCGCGAGCAGGGCGCCCGGCGCGAGCGCGCCCGGCGGTGGAATCAACGTCCAGTCGTCGGTGAACGGCCGCACGGTGACCCCCACGGCTGGGCGGGCCACGGCCGCCGCCAGTAGACCGGCCAGCAGACCCGCGACCACCAGGGCGGCGCTGCCGGCGTACCCGATGGTGACGGCCGTGCGCAGCGGCAGACCTTGCAGCCGCAGCGCGGACAGCTGATCGAGCTGCGGGCCGCGTTCGACGGCCGCGGCCACCGCGACGGCCGCCGCGGCGAGCAGCAGGCCGACCATCGCGGCCAGCATGGCGAAGGTCGCGCCGACAGCGGTGCCCTGGTCCTCCAGCCGGCCGGCCTGCTCGGCCACCGTGGCGTCGTCGAGCACGGTCAGGCCGCCGGCCCGCAGCGCCGTGAGCACCGACTGCGGCGCGTCCGAAGCCAGCCAGACCTGGTACGTGCCACCGAGATCCGAGTCGGCCGCGATCCGCCGGGCGGTGTCGAGGTCCACCAGCACCCCGGCCCCGCCGACCACCGGGAGCACCGGCGCGGTGCCGGCCACCCGGACCCGGACGGGCGAACCGCCGAACGCGTAGACGACCGCGTCGCTGAACTGCCAGGCCGGTGGCTGCGGCCCGGCCATCACGACCGGCAGCGGCAATGCGGCGTCCACGGCGAACACCCGGTTGCCGGGTGGCGAGTTGCTGCCGGTCTCGTTGCGGTCCATCCGCAGGGTGAGCGTGCCCGCCGTGGCGAAGACGTCCATCGCCGCGGCCGAGAAGTCGGGGCGCCACCGCCGCGGGTCACCCAGCGCGGCCTTGTCCAGGACCTCGGCGGACGGCTCCTGCTGGGAGAGGCCGCGGATGGTCACCGCGGCACTGCTGGACGGCAGGCCGAGCCGGCCGTCACTACCGGCCGGCGACGACAGCTGCCAGCGGACCAGCCGGCATCCCGGCGCCGCGGTGCAGCCGCTGACCCGGGCGCGGGCCCGGTGCTCACCCGGGGCGACCGGTCCGAAGTCGACGGTACGGCTCACGCCGGTCGCCTCGTGCTGCAGAACGGCGGTGACCACGACCGGCTGGCTGTCGGCGTTGCGTACCCGCAGGGTCAGCCGGCTGCCGGTGACCATCACGGCGGGCGGCAACGGGGTGGCGCGGGTCGCCGCACTCAGGGCGTCCGGCGGGCCGTACTCTCCGCGCCACGCGGCGATCGCGGCGAGCCGGGAGCTGTCGACGGCCACGACCGGCGGGATGCTGTCGCGGTTGATCACCACGGCCATCGCCTGGGTGCCACCCGGGTCGGCGGCCCGGACCGCGTGCTGCAGGGCGGTGCGGTTGGTGGCCTGCACGGTGAGCACCCGGGGGGCGCCCAGCTCGACCGCACTGCGCTGGGTGCGCGCCTCGCGGCCGGCCGACCAGCTGCCCGCCGTACCGGTGAAGACCGCGACCGCCACCGCGATCAGGGCGAAGACCCGGTGGGCGCCGGGCCGGCGGGCGGTCTGCGCGGCCACCAGGCCGAGCCGCAGCCGGCCGGCGCGCAGGGCGGCACTGCCGCCGCGATCGGCGATCCGGCCGAACAACCGGGCCAGCAGCAGCGCCACCGCGAGGGCGACCAGCGCGGGCGCGACCAGCGCCAGGCCGCCGGTGCTGCGCCCGGCCCGGACCTGGTACGCGGCACCGACCGCCACAGCGATGAGCACGAGGTCGATGACGTCGGCCCGCCAGTCCCGGCGGCCGGCGGAGACCCGGCTCAGCAGTTGTCCGACCGGCAGCCGCAGCACGGCCGCCTCCACCGCGAACAGCACGAGCAGGCCGCCCGCGACGACCAGGCCCACCGCCGCGGCGGAGAGGCCGAACGCCCCCAGCCGGTCGGTGGGGCCGAGCACCGGGCCGGCCAGCAGCCGGGCGGCGAGGAAGCCCAGCGGCGCCCCGATCAGCGCACCCGCCAGCAGCGGCACCACGTGCTGGCCCAGGGCCAGCCACAGCATGCCGCGCCGGGTGCTGCCGCGCAGCTTCAGCAGGGCGGCGTCACCGCGCCGCTCGCGGCCGGTGTAGCGGCCGGCCAGCCCGATCGCGAACAGGCCGAGCACCAGCACCTGGCAGAGCGCGACGGCGACGGCCTCGCGGATCGTGCGCCGGTCCCCGGCGATCGTGCGCAGCAGCTCCGCGGTCGGGTTGACCAGGCGCAGCCCGGCCGCGTCGAAGTCCGCCTCCGCCCCGCGGACGACAGCGGCCAGGTTGTAGCCGTCGTCCCCGCGGATCAGCGCCTGCGGCACACCCACGTCGTAGGTCAGGGTGGGATCGGCGAGCCCGTCCGCGGTGAAGGTCCCGACCGGGGTGAACGCCGGCTCCAGACCGCCGTTGGCCCGGAACAGCTTGTTGCTCCAGTACTCGCCGGCCGGATCAGTCACCACGTAGCGCGAGACGATCCGCAGCTCGATCGGCACCGTGTCCTGCGAGGCGCGCAGCACCAGCTTGCCGCCGGGCGCCAGGCCGAGCTGCTCGGCGGTGTCCTGACTGATGGCCACCTCACCCGGGGCCGCCGGGCACGGCCCGGTGAGGAAGACGTGGGTGCAGAACTCCTCGCGGTAGCTGATCGACATCGTCGGGCTGGCGTCACCGCGGTCGGCGGTCAGCGCCACCGTCATGCCGAGCACCGGCCGCAGGTCGGCGATCGGCAGCAGCCGGTCGACGGTGGCCCGGAAGGTGTCGAGCGCGGGCTGCGGCGCGCCGTCGGTCTCGGCGTTCTGCCGCACGGAGAGCATGCGCTGGCCCGCCGGAGCCGCGGCGACGTCACCGTCGGCGGCGCGGGAGGAAGCGGCGATCGCGTACCAGGGGCCGGCGGCCGCCACGGCGGCGATCAGGGCGGTGAGGATCAGGACGGTCAGGACCTGCGCGGTACGGGCGCGGACAGCTCCGAGCACCAGCGCGACCATCGAGCCCTCCCCCGTTGAAGATCCACGGGCAGGGTACGCGATGTCACAACCACCCGCGCCGCTTCAGATACAGATACAGTCCCGCCGCCGACCCGACGATCATTCCCAGGCTCAGCAGGAAGCCCCAGAACTTCTCGTAACCCCAGTACGGCACGTTCTGTCCGAAGAAGCCGGTCAGGGCCGTCGGCACGGCGATGATCGCGGCCCAGGCGGCGAGTTTGCGGGTCACGTCGTTGAGCGCGTTGCTCTGCTCGTTGAGGTCCGCCTCGAGCAGTCCGTTGATCCGGTCCCGGGCGCTGTCGATGGTCTCGATGGCCCGCCGCGCGTGGTCGTCGACGTCGCGGTAGTACGGCTCCAGGTGCTCGACGACCATCCCGGTGTCGGCCCGCATGACGTCGGCGATGAGCCCGGCCATCGGCGCGACCGGCCGGCGCAACGCCGCCAGCGTCTTGCGCAGCGCGAAGCCGTACATCCGCACGCTGCGCGGTGCGCCGCCCTCCTCCAGCATGTCGTCCTCGGTCTTGTCCATCGCCTCGTCGAGGAGGCGGGCGGCCGCGAAGTGGCCGTCCACGATGACGTCGAGCAGGCCGTAGACGAGAAAGCCGACACCGCCCTCCGGCGCCAGCCCCGCGTCGGCGTCCCAGCGGCGGATCAGCGGCGTGAGGTCGCTCTGCGACTTGCGGACGGTGATCAGCGCCCGCTCGGTGATGAAGGAACTGATCTCGGTCTTGTGCATCGCCGGACCGGGAGCCGCGGTGTCGACGTGCACGGCGTAGACGTTCATGAACAGGTGACCCGGATAGCGGTCGACCTTGGGCCGCTGGTGGTCGTGCACGGCGTCCTCGACGGCCAGCGGGTGCAGCCGGAACTCGGCCGCGACGGCCAGCAGGTCGTTCTCGTCCGGGTCGAACAGGTCCAGCCACAGCACCGCCTTGGGGTGCGCCTGCAGCTGGTCGGCGATCTCGTGCGGGTCGAAACCCTCGGCCACCACCTCCCCGGCCTCGTACAGCCGGGTGTAGGTGGGGCAGCTCGGCGCTGGTGTGTCCGTCACAACCGATCACTATGCCCCGAGCTGCCCCGGGCACAATCAGCCGTGCGTCACAGTCAGCGTGTAGAACTTCACCTTGGCCCCGTTCGAGGTGCTGTCGGACGAGGACTGGTTGTACGAGCCGGCCTTGAAATACATCCCGTACGGGTTGAACGACGACGGGATGGCGTAGCTCGTGGTGGTGCCGTTGATGGTCAGGTTGACCCGGTTACCGCCGGACACCGCGATGGTGTAGTCCCACCGGGTGCCGAGCGGGACGTTGCCGACCTTGCGTACGTCCTGACCGCCGGCCGGCGAGATCTCCGTACCGAAGTAGATGTCGCCGTTGGGCCGGTAGTACAGCTCGACCAGGGGCTTGGTCGACGGGCCGCCCGAGCCGAGGTGGATCTGGCCGACGCACACGTTCTTGGTCACGTGCGGGATGCGCAGGTTGGCGGTGAGCTTGTGCGAGCCGGCCAGCCGCCAGTCGGCCGCGCTGCCGTTGGCGTTCATCTCGCGCAGCTCGGAGCGGGCGTACTTGGAGTTGGGGGTGGTCACGCCCTTCTCCGGGGCCCAGAACGTCATCGACCCGTCGGTCTTGTCGGTGAAGAAGTACGCCGGGTTGGTGTAGCCGTTGGCCCCCTTGAGCTGCGACGGGGGGATGGTGGTGGGTGAGCCCGGCGAACCGGAGGGCAGCTGCAGGCTCCAGACACCGAGGTTGAAGTTGCCGCCGGGGGCGACCGCCGGGTTGAGCGCGGCAGCGTCGGCGCCGGTGATACCGAGGACACCGAACGTGCCCGCCACGGCGGCGGAGGTCAGGACGGCGAGGAGCGTGGAACGGCGCTTCATGCGGGGGACCTTCCTTGCGGAACGGAGGCGCCGGTGGGGACGACCTTAATAGGTAAGACGCTGAACAATAAACATTGTCATCGATGTAAAGTCAATGGGCGCTTGGCGAATGCGGCCGTACGCAGCAAGATCAGGTGAGTCGCCTGCCGAGGAGAAGCGCCGTGCCCGTTCCGTCGGCCCCGCTGCGCAAGCTGGGCTTCCTGACCATCGGCCTGTTCGACGGCGACGATCCGCGCGCCGGCCACGAGTCGACCCTGGAGATCATCGAGCTGGGCGAGCGGCTGGGCTTCGACAGCGCCTGGGTCCGCCACCGGCACCTGCAGTACGGCATCTCCTCCCCGGTCGCCGTGCTGGCCGCCGCCACCCAGCGCACCACCCGGATCGAGCTCGGCACCGCGGTCATCCCGCTGGGCTGGGAGAACCCGCTGCGGCTGGCCGAGGACCTGGCCACGGTCGACATCCTGTCCGGCGGCCGGCTCAACCCGGGCCTCAGCGTCGGGCCGCCGATGCACTACGAGCAGGTCAAAGGTGCGCTCTACCCGGACACCGCGGACGCCGAGGACTTCAGCTACGAGCGCGTACGCCGGCTGCTCGGCTTCATCCGGGGCGAACCGGCCACCGACTTCAGCGGCGTCGAGGGCTTCGAGGTGTTCTCCGACCGGGTCCAGCCGCACGCCGCGGGCCTGGCCCGGCGCCTCTGGTACGGCGGTGCGAGCCTGCGCTCGGCCCGCTGGGCCGGCGAGAACGGCATGAACTTTCTGACCAGCAGCGTGGTGAAGGCGGAGGAGTCGACAGACTTCGCCGAGATCCAGCTGTCGCACATCCGCGAGTTCCGCGCCCACCACCCCGACGGCGACCGCGCCCGGGTCTCGCAGGGCCTGGTGGTCATCCCGACCGACAACGCGACCGCCGACCAGCGGGCCCGATACCAGGAGTACGCCCGCAAGCGCACCCCGCGCACCGCCACGCCGCAGGGACCGGCCCGGATGATGTTCGCTCCGGACCTGGTCGGCCCGGCCGCCGAGATCGCCGAACGGCTCTACGCGCACCCGGCGTTCCGGGAGATCGACGAGGTGGCGTTCGCCCTGCCGTTCACCTTCGGTCACGATGACTACGTGCAGATCCTCACCGACATCGCGGGTGCCCTCGGGCCGGCCCTGGGCTGGCACCGGGCATGACGTCACCGGACCACGACCGGGCGCTGGCCGCCGCCCGCGCCGAATACACCGAGCGCGGCTACCACGATGCCGACTTCGACCTGATCGCCGAGCGGGCCGGGCTGACCCGCGCCGCGCTCCGGTCGCACTTCCCTGGGCAGGCCCTGTATCTCGCGGTCCTGGCCGGCATCGCCGAGCAGGCGCCGGAGCCGCCGTACCCGCCGACCGCCCGCACCGCGAAGGCGGCCCTGGGCGACTTCGCCCGGGCCCGGCTGACCCGGCTCCCGCTGGCCACCGAGAAGCAACGGCTCGGCCTGCTCCCGGAGGTCCTCGCCGGCGAGACCCGCCAGGCCTACGCCCAGTTGAACAACCTGGCCGCGATCGTGCTGGGGCTCGCGCTGGAGAATCTGCCGCCGGGCGCGCCGCGGATGGTCCGGGTCGCCGAGGCCGCCCTGACGGCCCTGCACGGCGCCGGCCGGCTCGCCGCGGTGGCACCGGGCTTCGGCGAGCCCTTCGCGATGGTCACGGTCTGCGAGATGCTCGCCGGCCTGGAACTGGACGACGACTGGGGCCCGCCGCACCTGCCCTACGTGCCCGCGGCCGAGACGGTCGACGAGCCGTGGTCACCCCCGGCGCTGCCGGACGCCCTGCGCGCCGAGCCGGCCCGGCTGGACCGCGACGGCGTGATCGCGGTGCTGGGAATGCACCGCCTCGGCGCGATCGAGGAAGCGGTCCGGGCCGCACCGGCCGGGGCGCAGGTGACCGTCGCGCTGGTCACCGGCACCCCTGAGGTGTCCCCGCTCGCGCGCCTGGTCGTCGCCGAGCTGCGGGCGGACCTGCGTGCCGCGTTCCCGGCTTCGGCCCGGCCGAGCCTGCAGATCGTGCACGACGACACCGGTGCTCTCGCGGCCGCCGCGGGACTGCCGGCCCGCGACGACGCTCGCACCGCCGCCACGGCACTGCCGTCCGGCAGCGACGGCGCTCTCGCCCCTGTCGCGGGACAGCCGGCCCGTAGCGACGAGACCGAGTTCGCGGTCCGGGTCGCTGCGGGCCGGATCGTGGCCCGCGCCGACGGCTACGGCGCCTGCTACGCCGCCGCCACCGGCTGATCCAGCTGCCCACCGTCGTCATTCCGGTGGGCGAAGGGCCACTGCGCGCGGACGCCGGCCTCGATCAGCGGGATCATCGAGAACGCGGCGTCGGACAGGCCACCGAAGGTGAACCTGTTCCCGGCCACCGGGGTGTGCCCGGCCCGGTAGCCGGCCAGGTTCCACGTGTACACCGGCACCCGCGCCGGCACCGCGGCCGCGACATCACGAGCGCCGTGCCAGTGCGCCTGCTCGTCGGTCAGGATCACCACCCGGTCATGCTCGGCGTAGTGCTGCCGGACCGCCCGCTCGGTGTCCGTGCCCCGGCCGAGGAAGTAGCCGTCCGCCTTGAACCGGCGCACCGCGGCCAGCACCGACTCGCCGGCCACCCGCGGGAACACCCTGGTGTCGTCGGAGAACGACACCACAGTCGCGTCCCCGGCCCGCGCGCTCAACGCGAGACCGAAGACCGTGGCGGCGTCCCAGCAGCGCAGCGTGCCGTCCCGGCTGAAGCCGCTGGTCATCGACCCCGAGGTGTCGATCAGGATCAGGGTCCGTGCGCCCAGGGCCGGCACGTTCGCCAGCGCCTGCTGCAGGCCCTGCTCCAACGGGTACGCCCACCGCAGGCTCGGCGCCGCGTTGAACGCCGACAGGAACCGCATCGGCAGCGCCCGGGACCGCGCGACCTCAGCAGGGTCGGCGAGCCGGGCAGCCACCGTGGCGGCCACGGCGTCGCTCACGCCGGCCTGGTCGAAGTTGCGCAGGTTCCGCAGCAATGCCAGGTAACCCATGCTCGGAATGATCGACTCCCAGGCCGCCGCGTCCATGGCCGTCTGCCGCCACCCGGCCAGCGCCTCCCACGTCATCCCGGCCGCGTGCAGCACCACGGGGTCGGTGACCCCACGGCGCTGCTCCACCGGCAGGGCCATCAGCCCGGCCCGGGCGGTGAGCAGGGTCAGCGCGGACGGTACGGGATTGTCCCGCTTGTGCCGCCGGTCCAGGGCATGCCGGAACAGCTCACCCTGCCGCTCGTCCTTCGCCGTCGGGTGGGTGAGCTCGATGACGTCGCCGAAGCGCACCGGACGGCCGTCGGTGTCGTACTTGAGCAGGCTGCGCTCGTGGTAGAGCCGTACCACCGCGTCGGCGATGCCCCGCTTGACCGGCTTGGGCAGCGACCGGCCGTACCGGCCCAGCCAGTACGCGAGCGCCTCGCCCGGCTCGTCCGGCCGCTGCAGGGCGCTGTCCACGATGGACCGCGAGCCGGGGATGCCGGCGGCGGCCTGCGCGCGGGCGCCTTCCAGGGCGGCGACGACCGCGGCGGACCGCACCATCGCCGCGGACCGCAGCCACCGCACGAACCCGGCGAACCACTGCGGATCGGCCACGGCCACCTCGGCCACGAGGGAACGGAATCGCAGGTCGCGCTCGTCGGCGCCCTCGTAGAAGGTGTCCTCACCGACCATGAGCGAGACACCGAGCAGGAACAGCTCGGCGCGCGGCTCCCGCGGGAAACCGGGTGCGCCCTGCGCCGTCTGCACCGGCTTCGCCGGTCGGTTGAACTTGGCCATCACGTCCCCCTGACGTCGGGCCGGAGAAGCGACCAGCCGGCCCGCCCGAGTTCGAGGTCGGCGACGGACTTTTCCGCCGCTCCCGTCGAGCTGACGGCCCGAGGGCCACGAGGATTCGAACCCCGCACGGAGCCTGAAGTAGCCGTTGCCTGCGCACCGGGCGGGCCCGCTGGTCGCGCCCCCCGAGATCAGATCGGCGACGGAGACTGGCCCTTGCGGGCCTAGGTGACCTGGGCCGCTGGTCGAACCGTCCGAGGACGGTAGCGGGATTCGAACCCGCGTCTCCCCGTTATGAGCGGAAGTAGCCGTCGCCTGCGCACCGGGAGGTGCGCACTGAAAGTAGGCGCTGCCCGCGATCACCGGCAACCGAATTCATGACGACCGGCCCGTCCCCGAGCGCCGCTCCCGGAAGGCGATCATGTTCATCCGGTTGCCGCAGCGCACGCTGCAGAACCGCTTGAGACCGTTGCGGGAGAGATCGAGCAGCAGGCCGGTGCAGTCGTCGGCCGCGCAGACCCGCAACCGGCGCATCTCGTTCATCCGGATCACGTCGATGAGGGCCAGGGCGGCCTCGGCCCGGATGCGTTCCGCGAGCGGCGCGTCGGGCGAGGTCGCGTGCAGATGCCAGTCCAGCGCATCGTGCCGGGTGAGAAACGGCAGGGCGTTCGCGTCGCGCAGCATCCCGTTGACGGACTCGACGGCGTCGTCGCGTTCGAGGGTCCACGCCCGCCGGAGCTGGTCGCGGGCCTGCCGCACCTCACGCAGCTCCGCCTCGTCATGGTCGAGGCGCCCGGTGTAGGCGAAGCGGGTCAGCAGCTCGGCGAGCTGATCAACGGTCACGAGCTCGTCGTCACCACTGCGCGACGCCCCGGCCGCGGTGTTGCCGAGGGCCACGACGAAGGCCAGCGACTCCTCCGTGTCAGGGGCAAAAAGCAATTTGACTCCTCACTCACACCGGCCTAGCGTCAGGACCGTAAGCCAATTTAGCCCATGACGAACAGACCGAGCCCGGGGAGCTGTCATGAAAACGCCGTCGATGTCCACGGGCCTCATCGCCGCCCTGATCTCCTGCGTCTCATTCAGCACGTCCGGCGCCTTCATCAAGCCCATGCTGGAGGCGGGCTGGTCACCGGTCGCGGCCGTCACCGCCCGGGCGCTCACCGCGGGCCTGGTCCTGCTGCCGTTCGTGCTCTTCTCGCTGCGCGGCCGATGGGCGGCACTGTGGCGGGCACGCCGGCGGGTGCTGGGCATGGGCCTGGTCGGCGTGGCCTTCACCCAGGCCGCCTACTTCGCCGCCATCCAGCGCATCCCGGTGGCAACGGCCCTGCTGATCGAATACCTGGCGCCGCTGCTGCTGGTCGCGTTCGCCTGGGCGACCACCCGGCGCATGCCCCGGGCCACGGTCCTGCTGGGCTCGGTGCTCGCGGTCGGCGGCCTGGTCCTGGTGATCGGCCCCGGCGCCCTGCAAGCGGTCGACCCGATCGGCCTGGCCATCGCCTTCAGCGCGGCGATCGGCTGCGCGGCGTACTTCGTCATCGCCGCCCGCCCGGCCGACGGCCTGCCCCCGGTCGCCCTGGCCGGCTCAGGCCTGCTGCTGGCCGGCGTCGTCCTGGCGCTGATCAGCACAACCGGCCTGCTGCCGTTCACGGCAACCTACGGCGACCTGTCACTGTTCGACACCACCGTGCCGTGGTGGGCGCCGCTGCTGGTGGTCGCGGTCATCGGCACGGCCGTGGCGTACGCGTCGGGAATCGCCGCCTCGGCCATCCTCGGCTCCCGGCTGGCGTCGTTCATCGGGCTGCTCGAGGTGGTGTCGGCGTCCATGTTCGCGTGGCTGCTGCTGGGCGAAAAGCTGACACCGCTGCAGTTCGTGGGCGGGGCGCTGATCCTGGGCGGCATCGCGGCGGTCCGGATGGAAAGCTCGACGTCGTCGGAGGTTGCCGACCTGCCCGACGCCGCGGGCCTGCCGGACGTTGCCGGAGCACCGGCCGCTGCTGAGGCACGCGCGTAGGTCGGCGGTCGCTGCGCTTCAGCTGGTGCATCGCCAGGTCTGCGCGGCGCGCCGGGCTGCTGGACGCCACCGCTGCCAGACGCGCGGGCGATGTTGCCGGTCGCCGCTTGCGGTGGGCCAGACGCTGCAGGCTCATCGAATGACGCGCAGCCCGTCGGCTCCTAGGTTTCACGGCCGGCGGGTGGGGCGGGAGGCGCTGGCTGCAGCCGAGGCGCAACGCTGCGCCGCGGGTGGCCGCAGGCCCAAGCATGATGCCGCTCTGCGGCTGGGCCCGGAGGTCCAGGCGCGAGGCCGCTCCGCGGCTGACCCGAGGCCCGGGTGCCATACCGCTCGGCGGGCGGCCGTAGGACCGGGTGCGATGCCGCTTTGCCGCTGGGACGCAGGTTCAGGCGAGGCGCCGCTCTGCGGCTGGCCGCAGGAATGGGTGCAATGCCGCTCTGCGGCTGGGCCAGGAGGTCCAAGCACGAGGCCGCTCCGCGGCTGACCCCAGACCCAGGTGCCATACCGCTCGGCGGCGGCCGTAGGACCGGGTGCGATGCCGCTTTGCCGCTGGGACGCAGGTTCAGGCGAGGCGCCGCTCTGCGGCTGGCCGCAGGAATGGGTGCAATGC
>NZ_JBEZFL010000007.1:207893-263266 GCF_040649415.1 Actinoplanes sp. NPDC048967 | reverse complement strand
ATGCCGCTCTGCGGCTGGGCCAGGAGGTCCAAGCGCGAGGCCACTCCGCGACTGACCCCAGACCCAGGTGCCATACCGCTCGGCGGCTGGCCGCAGGTGCAGACGAGGCGCCGCTCTGCGGCTGCCCGTAGGCAAGGGCCCGATCCGGCTCCGCCGGTGGGCCACCGCGCCGCGGGTGGGCCACAGGCACGGGCGCGATGCCGCGTAGCGGCTGACCTGAGCCCGACGTTCCACACCGCGCTGCCACGGACCCGCAGCCGGCCCGGGCCACGCCCCCGCTACATCGGCGCGTTTTCCGCGATCCAGCTGGCCAGCTCGCTGGGCCCGCGCCCGTCAGTCAACTGATCGCCGCCCGCAGCAGCCCAGCCCCGAACCAGCAACCCCAAGATCCGGCCGTTCGCCGGCCCGACGGGCAACGGCCGCGGAGCGGCGGGCTGAGCACAGCCCGCCGCAACCCCGGTCTCAGTGCATCAGCACCGGCGTGTCGATGTGGCCGTCGCCGTCCACGGCCGCGCCGCCCAGCCGTGCCGGTTGACGCTTGCGGGGCAGGAAGGCGATCGGGATGAACGTCAGCAGCACCAGCCCGAAGCCCACCCAGAACGTCGTGGCGAACGAGTCGGCCACGAACTCCAGGCCGCGCTGGATGACCGACGGTTCCACCGGCATCGGCTGGCCGTGCTGGCTGGCGATCGCCGCCCCCGCCTCGGTGATCGGCTCGCCGGTGCGCGGGTTGTTCAGGCCGGGGATCGGCTCCGAGCCGTTGAGCCGGCTGGTCAGGATCACCGACATGATCGCGGAGCCGATCGAGCCGCCGATCTGCTGGAGGATGTTCACCAGGGTGGAGCCGCGCGCCACTTCCTGGCTGGTCAGCGTGCGCAACGCCGACGTCATGATCGGCATCATCGTGCCGCCCATGCCGAGGCCCATCACGAACAGGGAGCCGCACAGCAGCCAGTACGACGTGTCCGTGCCGACCTGGGTGAAGGTGAAGAAACCGGCGGCGATCAGGGCCATCGCGAACGGCACCGTACGGCCCACCGGGATCTTGTCGGCCAGAGTGCCGGCGATCGGCATCGTGAGCATCGCGCCGATGCCCTGCGGCGCCATCAGCAGGCCCGCGTGCAGCGTGGACTCGCCCCGCACCTGCAGGAAGTAGCTCGGGAACAGCAGGCCGGCGCCCATGAACGCGATGATGAACACGAACAGCGAGATCGACGAGACGGTCAGGTTGCGGTTGCGGAACAGCCGCAGGTCGAGCAGCGGGTGCTTCGGCTTGAACGAGTACAGCACGAAGCCGATCACCAGCAGGGCGCCGACCAGCATCGTGGTCCAGACCTTGGTGGCCGTGATCGTGCCGGTCTCCGGCAGCGACGAGACGCCGTACAGGAAAAGAGCCAGACCCGGCGACAGCATCAGCATGCCGACGAAGTCGAACGACTCCGACGACTCGGCATTGTCCTTGGGCAGCGCGAAGAAGGCGTAGACGAGCGCGATCGCGCCGATCGGCAGGTTGATCAGGAAGACCCAGTGCCAGCTCGCCGCCTCGATCAGCCAGCCGCCCAGGATCGGGCCGCCGATCGGGCCGAGCAGCATCGGGATGCCGAGGACGGCCATCAGCCGGCCGATACGCTCCGGGCCGGCGGCCCGGGTCATGATCGTCATGCCGAGCGGCATGAGCATGCCGCCGCCGAGGCCCTGGAGCACCCGGTACGCGACGAGCTGCTCGATCGAGTCGGCGGTGGCACAGAGCACCGAGCCGAGCGTGAACAGCAGCAGCGCGAGCATGTACAGCCGTTTGGTGCCGAACCGGTCGGCCGCCCAGCCACTGAGCGGGATCACCGTGGCCAGCGCCAGGGTGTAGCCGGTCATGGTCCAGGCGACCTGGGCGTACGTGGCGTCGAACTCGGTCTGGAAGGTCGGCAGCGCCACACTGACGACGGTGATGTCGAGGATCGACATGATGGCACCGAGGACCACCACGCCGGCGATCTTCAGCACGGCAGCGTCCAGCCTGTTGGGCGGCGCGGCGGCTTGACCAGTCACGGAGAGCTCCAGGTTGTGTCGGGCAGTGCGGCCGGCGTCAACGTGCGGCACGTCGGGGCGCGGGCCGTGCGCAAAGCGACGATGGTGCCACTGTCCCCGGCGGCCGGCATCCGCTTTTCCGGAGCCGGGGCCGAGCTACGGGGGTTATTCTGCCCTGTGGCGCCCCGGCGGGCGGGTAAGTCGTGCTACTTGAATACGTGAAGCCCGCCACGTCTTCACGTTTGCCGGCCGGGTCTACCGTCGGGCTGGTGAGCGGCTACATCGCGGGCGGAATCGCCATCGGTACGGCTCTGCTGCTCGCGGCGTTCGTGATCCGGCGCCGCCGGGCCCGTCGCGGGCGCGATCAGCTCCTGCGCCGCGCGGCCCGCGCCACCGGGCAGATCCACCGCGACGCCCGGCGCGCGCGGCGGGAGACCATCCGTGGCACGGGCACCGGGGTGAACAGCCGGCCGAACAGCGCAGCCATGCTGGGGAACGACGGACCTGCCGGTCTCCCCTGAGCCCGGGCACCACTACGGTCAGCGTGGCGTCGGCGGCCATCGGGGCCGGCGACCGACATCGGGGTGGCGTGCAATGGCGACCGAGTTCGCACTCGACAACGAGATCATGGTCCTGGACGGCCGGGTGCTGGAGATCTTCCACAGCGGCACGGAGGAGAGCCTGCGGCTGCACGTGGCGCACCTGCGGATCAGCGCCACCCCGAACGGTGACGGCTTCAAGGTGCGCCTGGGGCGGGCGTACGGCGAGGACGACATCATGGGCGGGCGCCGGTGGAAGATGACCGCTGAGCAGTTCGCCGGTTTCCGCGCTTTCATCGCGGACGCCATCGCGGCCCGCGACCGCGGGCCCGGGTTCTAACCCGACCGCGACCGACCGGTACGGCGGGAGCGAACCATCGCGAGCCCACCGAGGACAACGGCGATCAGCCCCACCGCCACTGCCACGATGGCCCCGCCGAGTCCATTGCCGGTGCCGACACCCCCGTCTGATGTGGCCATGACGAGCCCGCCGAGCGCGGCACCGAGCAGTCCGGACACCATGGCGACAACAGCTCTGGTGCGACCGGCGGAACGGCTGAGAGCCAGCCAGCCGATGACCACTCCCACCAGTCCGAGCACGACGCCCGCACTCGCCCCGAGGCGCCCTGAGCTCATGGTGGTGACGTCAGCGGCGATCGGGTGCGCCGCGGCCGGGGCGGCCGGGACGAGAGCCACCACCAGGAACAGCCCGGCCCCGGCGATCGATTTCAGCAGCTTCACGACAGTGTCCTTCCGATGTGTCCCGCCCCGGATACCGGGTCACGCCCGATCATGTCGCCGGGAACACCGCCGGTCATCCCGCGGAAAGACGCACTTCAGGCTGCTGTCACCGGCGTACCCGGCTGCTGCGGGCGCCGCAGATGGCAGCGATCTACTGCCGGCGTGGTAGCCGCCGGCCCATGACGATGTGGACACAGCTCGAAGGCCTGGCGGCGACCCGCGCGTCGATAGGGGGTCCCGGATCGACGCGCTCGAGTCCGGCATCTCCGGCCGGACCAGCCGGCGGGCTCAGGTATCAGCCGGCGTCAGGCGCTGTCTCGTCGACCGCTGTCTCGGGCGGCGTGCCGTCGTCCGCGGCCGCCAGCTCGATCCGCTCGGTGTGGCCGGCCCCGATGACTTCGATGCCTCGCGTTCCGATGGAGCCGGCCAGGTTGAGCTCGACGACGTACGGGACGATCGCCGGCTGACCGATCGGGGGCATGCAACCGACGACCTCGATGCCCCAGTACTCGGGCTTCTGCACATAGCGCAGCGGATTGAGCGAGACCACCATGTTCGCGAACGGCTTCTGCCCGGAGACGACGAGCCTGGGCGGCGGCGGTGGATAGATCATGAGGGAGACGGTGTCCGCCCGCTCGAAGTCGATGACGCGGCACGACTGGGCCGGAGGCAGGCTCTCTGATCCGGGCATGCTAATCACCCACCACGTACTGAAGGCCCACCACGAATTCGAGCGCCAGCGGCACGGCCGTCCAGGTCCGCCGGCCGACGACGCCGTCCGCCGAGATGCTCGCCCAGCCCTGGCGCAGCGCCGGCATCGCGTTGCCGTCCGGAAGCGCCTTCCACGTCGCCGCGTCGACGACTGTGTCACCGGTAGCGCCCGGCCCCTCGTTGGTCATGATGCTCCTCGCCTGGCGGAGATGTGGTCCCTGCAGGTCGATGCCCAATGGAGAATCGGCGACGCGGAGCGCGAGAAGAGTGGCCTCGAGTGCCGACGAAGGCCGTCCCATCATCGACGTCCATGGATACCTGGTCAATCACCCGACGCACAAACAGCGCCCACCGCACGGCGCAGCGAAGCGAACGCAAACCCCGGCAACCACCCCGCCGCACCCGAGGCACAAAGGGCGCCCACCGCACCGCGGGGGGGGGCGTCCGGGGGCTCGGCCCCCGGAGCAGAAATGACGAGTGCCCCCGGTCCGCGCTTTCCGCGGACAGGAGGCACCTGGAACTCGTGGGCGATACTGGGATCGAACCAGTGACCTCTCCGGT
This sequence comes from Actinoplanes sp. NPDC048967, assembly GCF_040649415.1. Taxonomy (NCBI): domain Bacteria; kingdom Bacillati; phylum Actinomycetota; class Actinomycetes; order Micromonosporales; family Micromonosporaceae; genus Actinoplanes; species Actinoplanes sp. NPDC048967. The sequence goes on along the minus strand of NZ_JBEZFL010000007.1, from coordinate 258,692 downwards.
GTGAACGGAGCGCTCTCCCGCTGAGCTAATCGCCCTCAACGGAGTCAGACTGTACCGGAACCCGGGCCGCGTGCGCGAACCAGGGTCCCGGCGCGTCAGCCTCCGGTGACGAACTTCCAGATCACCGCGGCCAGGTCGATGCCCATGGTGAGCTTGACCGACAGCCAGACCACGGCCGAGATGAAGATGAAGCCGGCCAGGCCGATCAGGGCGCGCATCGGCAGGGACTGTCTCAGCACCCAGTGGGTCCAGGCCTGGACGTGCTTCTTGGTGAAGTGCAGGAGTCGGCGCGCCCAGGCGAACTCGACGGCCAGGATCGCCAGGCCGAGGATCACGATGGCCCAGCCGGGTCCGGGGAACGGGATCAGCACGATGCCGACCGCCACCACGACGGTGCCCAGGACGCCGACGCCGATCTTCAGGGCCAGCCGGCCGGTGGGGTTGGCGCGGATCCGGTCCAGGACCCCCGGAGGTGAGTGTTCCTCGGGTGGGGATTCGGTCAGGGGTTCCGATTGGGACATCTCGTTCACTTTCGCGGCAAAGATCGCGGGCTCCCGGTCATTTCATCCCCCAGTGTTCCCCGCCCCCGTCACTACCCGGGAGGAATGGACGTTACCGGAGTGAGTCAACTGCTGGGCCACCCGACGCCGGGCGAAACCGAGTACATGGGCAGAACAGGTCAAGATACCGTTTAACGCTCCCTCCGGAGAGCTTATCGGAAGCGCCTTCCCACTACTGGGTGAGATCAGCGTATGGCGGAGCGTAATGACAGGGATCACCTGAGTATGGGAAACGCGGGGTTCACCAGCCTCGCAGCGGTGCCGGGGGGAGTTCGTCCATGAGTACCATTCGTCCAACGACCGTCGAGGTCGAAACCTCGCTGCGGCTCGTAGCGCCAGATGCCACGGCTCTGCCCGTGCGCGCCAGTCTGCGGTACGACCCAGCCGACCCGTATGCCGTGCACGTGTTGTTCCACGCGGAATCAGCCGGTGGGGAAGCCGTTAGCTGGTCCTTCGCGCGGGAACTGCTCGTGACCGGGCTCGATGAGCCGGCGGGTATCGGGGACGTCCGGGTGTGGCCGTGGGCCACGCCGCGGGGCGACTTCGTGGCTCTCGCGCTGTCGTCGCCAGACGGCAACGCATTGTTCGAAGTGCCGCGCAGTGTCCTGGTCCGGTTCCTGCGGCGCACCTATGTGGTGGTGCCGCGGGGCCGGGAGTCCGATCACCTGGACGTGGACGCCGCGGTCAACCGGCTGCTCGCCGGTCGATAGCGACAGGAATTACCGGGGCGACCCGCGCGGACACTGCCGGTCCGCGCGGGTCGCCTTTTTGCCGCCCGGGTCCGGGAAACGGACAGTCGGCGGATTGTCGCCGAATCCCGGGCACAAAGCGAATAGCACGACCGACCGTACTTAATGTCCGATTTGGCCCTTGATTTCTGCCCCGGGAGACCGATATCAGGCTCGGTCGGCACTCTCACGTGCATCCCTGGTCACGGCCCGATACGGTCGGCTCGATGGTCACCTCCACCGCGCGTCCGAGCAGGTCGGCACCCGCCCCGAACTGGGCGGGCGTGGGCACGTGCACGCTGCCCGAGACCGACCTGGCGACGCCGCGCCCGGCACCGCGCCGGTTGCCGTACCACCTGCTCGCGCTGACCACCGCCGGGCACGGCACCGTGGAGATCGACTTCGTCCTGCAGCGCTGCCGGCCCGGCACCCTGCTCTGGATCCGGCCCGGCCAGGCGCTGCGCTTCGGTATCGAGCCGGGACTGGACGCCTCCCTGGTCTCCTGGGACCGGGAACTGCTCTCGGCCGCCGACGTCACCGGCGTACCGGTGGATGATCTGCCCGGGCCGAACCGCTGGCAGCTGGCCGGCGAGGACGAGGACGCGGTGATCACCGAGGTCGCGCAGCTGGGCGTCGACTGCGCCCGGCACACCTCCGGGCCGGTCGCGGCCGCGCTGTTGCGTCATCAGCTCGCCGTCCTGCTGCTGCGTATCGCCCTGCTGACCAGTGGCGACGACCGGCGCGCGGGGACCACGAGCGCCGAGAGCCGTACGTTCGCGAGGTTCCGCCGCGAGCTGGAGGACGGCCATCCGCACAGCCGGCGGGTCGAGGACTACGCCGCTTCGCTCGGCTGCTCGGTGCGTACGCTGACCCGGGCCTGCCTGGCGGTCACCGGCCGCACCGCGAAGCAGGTCGTCGACGACCGGGTCGCGCTGGAGGCGCGCCGGCTGCTGGCCTGCACCGAGCTGTCGGTGGCGGAGATCGGCCGCCGGCTCGGCTTCGGCGAGCCGACCAATTTCGGGCGGTTCTTCCACCGCGAGGCGGGCCTGAGCCCGGGCGCCTTCCGGGCCGGCGCGGCAGCGGCGATGCCGACCCAGGTGGCCGACGACGTGGCCGACATCGGGGCCCGGGTCCCGGCCCAGCGACTGGCCGCTGACTGAGTGTGATGCCCGAATTCCCATTATTCCCGGGGTGCGCGAGGGTCGCGGGCTTCGACGCGGCATGATGGAGAGGTGCAGATCTCCGCGCGCGGCGACTACGCGGTACGGGCGGCGCTGAGCTTGGCCCACGCCTACCCGGCCCTGATGTCCGCCCAGGCCATTGCCCAGGACCAGAACATGCCCCGGAAGTTCCTCGAGGCAGTGCTGGCCGACCTGCGCCGCGCCGGGGTGGTCAGAGCTCAGCGCGGTGCCGAAGGTGGCTACACCCTGTCACAGAGTCCCCGGGACGTGACGATCGGTCAGATTCTGCGGGCTGTGGACGGTCCACTCGCGGGGGTCCGGGGCTTGCGCCCGGAGGAGACCCAGTATTCGGGGGCGGCGGAGAACCTGCCCAACCTCTGGGTCGCCGTACGCTCCGCGGTCCGCGAGGTGGTCGACGAGGTGAGCCTGGCCGAGCTGATCAGCGGCCGGATGCCGGCGCACGTCCGCAAGCTGACCACCAGGCCCGACGCCTGGCAGCCCCGCTGAGGGGTTTGCGAAAATCCACGATCGGGAATCTTCCGGCCACCTGGCTCTCCACGGAAGGACTCCCCCGATGGGCATTCAATACCGCAGTCGCAAGAAGTTCGGGCCGTTCATCCTGAACTTCACGCAGCGGGGATTCTCGTCCTGGTCCATCAAGATCGGCCGCTGGTCCTGGAACTCCAAGGCCAAGGCGCACCGCGTGGACCTGCCCGGCCCGCTGTCGTGGAAGCAGGACAAGTCCTAGTCCGTCACTGACAGCTCACGCCGCGGCGATCACCACGTCGCCGCCGAGCCTGCCGTGCTCCGGCCGCCGGGTCACCGACCCGGCGGTCAGCAGCGCCTGCAGCACCCGGGTCGCGTCCGCGGCCCGGTAGACGGTCTCGGTGAGCGCGAAGGTCCGCAGGTCGGTCACCGTCGCCTCGCCCTCCGCGGCGAGATGCGCCAGCAGCTCACGGCGCAGCGGCCCGGGATGCGGGCTGAGCGAGATGTCGATGAGGTGGCGCTCCGGATCGCCGGGGTCGCGGTAACGCACCCCGGCATACTCGTCGACCGCCCAGAGCGCGTCCTTGAAGCCCTCGAGGTTCTTGCCCGACTGGGTGGCGAACACCAGCACCTGCCCGGGCTCGTCCCCGGTCGCCAGCTCCACCGCCGCCACCAGCGGGAAACCGGCCGCCCGCAGCTCGGCGCGGTAGTCGTCGGCCACGAACCCCGGCGCCGGGACCACGATCACCGCCTCCGCGGGCTTGCCCGCGGTCAGGGCCGCGACGGTCGCCGGCAGCGGCGGCCCGCCCGCGGCGGTCGCATCCAGAAAAGCCAGCAGCGGTACGCGACCAGCCCCGACCGCCTTCAACGCCACCGCCAGCCGCGCGTCCGTGCCGCCGGACACAGCCTGCACGGTCAGCCCCGCACCCGCGCCGGCCTCCTGCTGGATCGCGGAGAGCCGCGCACCCACCTGGCCGACCTCCTCGCCCAGCGCGAGCATCGTCAGCTCCCGCCCCCGGACCAGGTCGGACTGGTCCACGAAGACCCGCAGCGCGGCCTGCGCCAGCTCGGGCCCGGCATCGGCGTACCCGTGCACATAGGTGGCGCGGCGGGCCCGGTGCAACGCGGCGGGCGCCCACGCCTCGAGGTGGCGGACGAGGATCTCACGCTTGACGTCGGCGACGCTGTCGGCGGTCATGACCTCGTTATACGGCGTCGCGTCCGAGCGCGGCGGGCCGGGTCACCGCAAGCCGGGTCTTGTACCGAGGGTGTCCGAGCAGACACTATGAGGCACGTGGCCCCTCCGCTCGCCGACCTCACCGCCCAGGCCCAGATCCTCACCTCCGCGGGCGACCTCGCCGGGGCCAGGGACGTGCTCGCCGACGCGCTGGACCCGGCCGACGCCGACCCGCAGCGCGCTTCCCCCGACCTGGCGCTAGCCGCGGCCCTGCAGGCCCGGATCCTGATCGCCCTCGGCGACCCGCACGCCGCCCGCACCTGGGCCGGCTTCGCCCACGCCGCCGAGGAACGCCTGCACGGCCCGCACGACGAGCGCACGATCGCGGCGGCGGCGACCCACGCGGCGGTGCTGCACCGGGTGGGCAACCACGGCCGGGCGGCCCAGCTCTACCACGACCTGGTCGCCGAACTGGCCGCTGTGGACGGCCACCTGTCCGCGCGGGTGCTCGCCGCCGAGGCCGACCTGGCCACCGCCGAGCACGCCGCCGGGCAGTGCACGGCCGCGCGGAACAGGCTCGCCGACGCCTGGGCCCGGCACAACCAGACCCACGGCGAGGACGCCCCGGCCGGCATCAAGATGCTGGCCCGGCTGGCGGCGATGGAACGCGAGTGCGGCCACGAACGCGACGCGCAACAGCACTTCAGCCGGGCCCAGGAGCTGTGCGCCCGCTACCTGCCGCCGGACCATCCGCTGGGCCGGCAGGTCGCCCGCCTGGCCGGGGCGCAGCCCTCGGGCCGGCACACCTGCGGCCAGGTGCAGCGCTCGACGGGCCCGGCGCCGGACGGCCCGGCTGCGGGCGTCACCCGCGTGCCGGCGAAAACCTCAGAGGTCCATCCGGTACGCCAGGAGCCCCCGGCACCGGGCGACCCGACCGGCCGCCACGCCCGCCCCGAGCCATCGGTCCCCCTCCCCCTGCTTTCCCCGACCCCACCACCGGAGCCGACCCCACCGCCTCAGCCCGCCCCGCCGGTCGACACCGCCCCACCGCCCCAGACCGCCACACCGCCCCAGACCGCCCCACCGCCCCAGACCGCCACACCGCCCCAGACCGCCACACCGCCCCAGACCGCCACACCGCCCCAGACCGCCACACCGCCCCAGACCGCCCCACCGGCCGAGGCCATCCCGCCGGCCGACGCTGCTCTGCCGCCCGCGAGCGTTCTGGCAGGCGAAAGCGCTTTGCGGGCCGAGAGCGCCCATCAGGCCGACAACGCCCCACCGGCCGAGACCACCCACCAGGCCGACAACGCCCCACCGGCCGAGACCACCCACCAGGCCGACAACGCCCCGCCGACCGAGACCACCCACCAGGCCGACAACGCCCCGCCGACCGAGACCACCCACCAGGCCGACAACGTCCACCCCGACGAGACCGTCGTGCTGTCCGAGAGCGTCCACCCCGATGAGCCGGCCCCCTCAGCCGCGGCCGTGCCGCCGATTGACACAGCGACGCCGGCGGAGGCGGGCGACCCGGCCCCCTGGGCGGGACGCACCCCTTGGGCTGAGACCGCGGCCGAGGCCGATCCGCCGCGGCTCGAAGTGACACCGCCGCCGCAGGCGCACGGTTTCACCCCTCGGCGCCCCGACGCCGCCCAGCCTCAGGACGAAGCGCCCGCCGCGGCCGCACCGGGCGCCTGGGTGACGCCGCCCCCGCCGATCCCGGCCCAGGCGCAGCAGTCCTGGCCCGAAGCGGCACCCCGGCCGCACATGGCCATGGCCGCACCGGCCCCGCCGACCCACCGGCCGGTCGAAAGGCCGGCCGGGACGCCGGTCGACCAGCCGATCGAGCAGCCGCCGCAGGGCTGGGCCGGGGAGCCGCCCGGACCCTGGCCACCCGACTCGTTCCCACCGTCGGCGTACCCGCCCGACACCTACCCGCCCGGCCCGCGGCTCCCGGTGGACGAGCCCTCCGCGCCGGGGACCGACCGTCGTCTGCCCGTACCGGTGGAGAAGCGGAACCGGCAGCCCCTCGTCCTCGCCGTCGTGCTCGTGGCCGGCATCGCGGCCGCGGCCGCGGTCGTCGTCGCGACCTGGCCCCGCGAGGACGCCCGGCCGGCAGCCGGCCCGACCGCCTCGGCACCGGTCTCCGCGGCCCCACCGGCCGCTTCCGCCTCGGCCCGGCCGAGCAACGCCGCCGTCGCCCCCACCCGGGTGACGTTGCAGGACAACCGGGACAGCGTCGCGCTGACCTGGCGGTATCCGAAGGGTTCCGAGGGGCCGGTGCTGATCTCCGGCGGCCGGACCGGGCAGGAGCAGCGGGCGTTCCAGCAGCTGCCCGCCGGCACCACCGACTACGTCGTGTACGGGCTCAACCGGCAGAACAACTACTGCTTCTCCGTGGCCGTCGTCTATACCGTCGACCAGGTCGCGGCCTCCGAGGCGGTGTGCACGAAGCGGTAGTGACCGACTTGCAACCCGGCAACACCTCAGCAATCACCGCGCGCGTCCGATCGCAACGGTTGCCGAGGACCCACCGGGGACTCAACGGGGAAAGCGGGAACGCGGGTGACGACGGAGGCGGCAGAGACAGCCGGCGCCGTGGCCGTGGACGAGCGGACGACGCTCGAGGCCACCCTGGCGGAGCTCGAGGACCGTCCGCCGTCCCAGTTCCGTTCGCTGGCGACGCCGGCGGCGCTGATCGAGCGCCGGGCCGACGAGCTCGGTGCCGGGGATCTCGCCATGCGGGCGCGGCTGCTGCGCGCCATGTCGCTGGTCCGGGAGGGCCGGTCCGAGCAGGGTGGCCGGCGCGCGCACCAGGTGCTGGCCTGGGCCCAGCAGCACGACCACCCCTTCCTGCTGGCCCGCGCGCACCGGGTGCTGTCGCTGTTCTACCGGCAGATCGGTGACCTGTCCGAGGGGCTCAGCCACGCGGTGCAGTGCGTCGCCAACCTCACCGACGACGAGCCGCAGAACGTCCGGGCGCTGCACCTGATGCGGCTGGCCGTGGCGCTGGACGAGAGCGGCTCGACCGAGGAGGGTGACCGCCGGTTCCGCGAGGCGCTCGCCATCGCCACGGAGATCGGCGACCTCGACCTGACGATGAACATCCTCAACAACATGGCCTACACGGCCTTCGAGAACGGCGACGAGCCCGGGGCCCGTGAGCTCATCCGGCACATGCACGAGGTCCGGGAACGCAGCGGCCGGGACTTCGGGGCGCTGGAGATCGACACGATCGCCCGGATCGAGATGATGAGCGGCAACTACGACGCGGCCGAGGAGGCTCTGCACGTCATCCTCGACGGCGCGACCTCCGCGCTGCTCAGCCATGAGGGCGACGCCCCGGCGGTCTGCATGCTCACCCTGGCCGAGGCGCGCCGGCTCAGCCGACGCTACTCGGCCGCCCAGGAGGCCCTGGACGCGGCGGTGGCGCTGGCCGAGGAGCGCGGCCTGGACCGGGTACGGGCCCAGATCCGCGAGGAGCAGGCGGCCCTGTTCGCCGCCACCGGCCGGTATCAGGAGGCCTACGACGAGCACCGCGCCTTCTACGCCGCGGCCAACGCCCTGAACTCGAGGCAGCGGGACGCGCAGGCGCGGGCTCTGCAGGCGGTCTTCGAGGCCACCGAGGCGCGCCGGGCCAGCGAGCACTTCCGGGAGATGGCCCACCGAGACGCGCTGACCGGCCTGTGGAACCGCCGGTACGTCAACGAGCGGCTGCCCGCCCTGCTCAGCGAGGCCGTCGCGCGGCGTACGCCGTTGTCGCTGGCGATCCTCGACCTGGACCACTTCAAGCGGATCAACGACACGCTGTCGCACAGCACCGGCGACACCGTGCTGCAGGAGGTGTCCCGGCTGCTGACCGACACGGTCACCGGCCCGATGATCGCGGCGCGGATCGGTGGTGAGGAGTTCCTGCTGGTGCTGCCGGGCCTGGACGCCGAGGAGGCGGCCGACTGCTGCGAGCGGCTGCGGCTGCGGATCCGGGCGCACGCCTGGGAGCCGGTCACCGGGACGATGCCGGTGACCACGAGCATCGGTGTCACGACCGCGCCGGAGGGCCGGGCGACGCCGTCGACGCTGCTGTCGCTGGCCGACCGCAACCTGTACGTGGCCAAGCGCGAGGGCCGCGACCGCGTGGTGGCGGACCTATAGCTCCAGGTCGACGGCGAGCGGGTAGTGGTCGGAGGCGTACTCGGTCTCGGCGCCGCGCAGCACCCGCGCGTTCGTGGCCCGGGCGGCGATCGGCGGAGCGGCCATCAGGTAGTCCAGCCGCATCCCGGTGGCCGAGAACTCGTGGCCGCCACCGCGGGTGGTGGGCACCGTGTGGCCGTCGCCCGTCCCGGCCCTGGGCCAGAGGTCCACGAAACCGGCGGCGGTGAAGGCCGCGATGGCCCGGGTGTCCGCCGTACCGTCCGGGGTCGTGTGCCGGCGGCGGTACGGCCCGCTGAGGGCCGCCAGCCGCTCGGTGTGGTCGGTGTCCGGGTCCAGGGAGTTGAGATCGCCGGCGAGCAGCACAGGGCCCTTGCCGGGCCGGTGCCGCGCGGCCAGGAAGCGGGCCTCGCGCAGCCGCCGGTACGGCGAGAGCGCGTTGAGGTGCGTGCTGACCACCGTGAGCTGACCGGCGGTGGTCGGCACCCGGACCGCCGCGGCGGCGTGGTGCAGCCGCCACCGGACCCCGGACCAGTCGACGATCCGCAGCGGCGGCCGGACCAGCACCGCGACGCTCTGCCCGAACACCGAGCGGGCCAGGAACGGCGTCATGCCCAGCGCCCCGGCCACCTCCCGCATCCGCCGGCCCGGGAAGCCCCGCAGCTCCTGCAACGCCAGGATGTCGGGGCTCTCCCGCCGCAGCAGGCTCACCACGGCGTCCAGCCGGCCGCCGCTGCCCCCGGTCCGGATGTTCCAGGTCAGAAAGCGGACCGTCACCGCACCGCCTCGGGCGTGCCGGCGGGCACCGTCGTCTCGGTCAGGTCGCGGTGCGCGTCGCGTTCGGTGAGCTCACCGGCGTCGGCCCGGTTGCCCTCGGCCACGTCGGTGTTGGGCCGCACCACGAAGTAGAGCAGGGTCAGCCAGGAGGCGGCCAGCACGCCGGCGCCGAGGAAGTCGGTCGGGTGGTGCATGCCGCGGTACATCCGGGACAGCGCGACGCCGGCCGGCATGATCACCGCGAGAGCCACGAAGACCCAGCGCCACCAGGCCCGGATCCGGGGCACCAGCAGGATGGCGATGGCGGCGTAGAGGCACATGGTGGCGGCGATGTGCCCGGACGGGAAGGACGAGGTGGGCATCTGCCCGTCGAGCTGCTCGACCGGCGGGCGGGGGCGGCCCACCGCGGCGGCCGTGGTCAGGAACAGGCTCAGCTCGCCGAACATGGCCAGCACCACGAACAGCACCGGACGCCAGCGCCGCCACAGGGCCAGCACCAGCGGGCAGAACACCAGCGAGACCAGCAGAATCATGTGGGTGTCGCCGGCCTTGCTCCACAGGTAGCTGAGGTCGTCCAGCGCCGGGGTGCGGAAGGTCTGCAGCCAGCGGACGAAGCCCTCGTCGGCGGACCGGATCCAGGTGCCCTCGGTGTGGTTGGTGACGGCCCAGCCCAGCAGGTAGAGCACGCCGAAGACGAAGACCCAGCCGACGACCAGCTCGGCCGCCTTGGCCCAGGGGTGCGGCAGCAGCTTCTCCTCGTCGGGCGCCGGGGTGACGTCGTGGGCCGCCTCCGGCTCGAGTCCCTCCTCCAGCGGGCGGACGGGCTGGCCGACCTCGCGGCGCCAGAGCCGGAACGCGTACGCGGTCACGCCCAGCCAGGCCGCGCCGAGCAGCCAGCCGGCCAGCACGTCGGACAGGAAGTGCACGCCGAGCGCGATGCGGGTGACGCCGACGGTCACGATGATCAGCCCGACCAGCGCGATCACGGCCTTGCGCCAGCGCGGCGCCACAGCGGGCAGGAAGACCAGGAGCAGGGCGCCGTACGCGACGAACGAGCCCAGCGCGTGCCCGCTCGGGAAGCTGTTGCCCGGCGCCCCGGACACCGGCACGTCGACGACCGGGCGCAGCCGGCCGACCAGCGTCTTGAGGGACGGATCGAGCAGCAGCGCACCGACGCCGGTGACGACCAGGTACGCCGCCAGGCGGGTCCGGCGGCGGATCAGCAGCAGCACGACGGCCACCGACACCAGCCACATCATCACCGGCCGGCCGCCGAGGTCGGTCAGCGCCTTCAGCACGGTGACCACCGGCGGGTGCGGCGCGACCAGCCCGTTCAGGCCCTCGGCCACGCTCCGGTCGAGGCTCTGCAGGGGTCCCCAGTGCAGCCGGACCAGCAGCAGGAGCAGGCCGAAGCCGAGCCCGACCGCGATCACCGCGAGCAGGCCCAGGACGCTGCGCCCGGTGAAGTGCCGCAACGGCGCCCAGCCGACCCGTTTGTGGATCCTGCCTTCGTCGGTGGACATCGTTCGGCTCCTGCTCGTTCGGGGGTCACGCGGTGGTGCGGCGGGACTTACCCTTTCGGCTCGGCGCTCACACCGGGGTCGCGCTGACGGGGCAGATCCCCGTCCGCCGGGTCCCCGTCGGCCGCGTCCGGTGCCGGCGGATCGAAGCTCTTCAGGTCGGTGTCCGGGCCCGGCTCCCACTGGTCGTGCTGCGCCGGCCGGACGACCCCGACCCGCTGTGCCTCCAGTTGCGCCGCGAAGGACAGCCCGAGGAACAGCGAGATGCCGGTGAGGTTGGCCCAGAGCAGCAGCGCCATGATCGCGGTCAGCGGGCCGTAGGTGGCGCCGAAGCCGTCGCTGACGCGCACGTAGCCGGCCAGCAGCAGGCTGGCGACCCACCACAGGATGGTGGACAGCGTGGCCCCGAACAGCAGCCAGGTCAGCGCGGGCTGGTTGCGCCGCGGCGAATACCGGAAGAGCAGCCCCACCGCGAAGACGATCAGCAGCAGGCTCAGCGGCCAGCGCACCAGATTCCAGGCCGCCATGGCGCCGTCGCCCCAGCCGTACTGCTGGGCCAGGGACTTGCCCGCCGAGTGCCCGGCGACCAGCAGCAGGAAGCCGAAGAGCGCGGGCAGGCCGGCGATCAGCGCCAGCACCGCCGCCCGGAAGTACTTGGGCAGGGCGGGACGGTCGCGTTCGACGCCGTAGATGCGGTTGGCGCCGCGTTCGATCTGGGCCATGGCGGTGGTGAGCGCGAACAGCCCGGTGATCAGACCCAGGGCCAGGGCCAGCTCACCGGCCTCCTCGGTGCGCTCGTCGTCCTCGAGCAGCTCGGTGACCAGCGGCTCGCTGGCGCCCGGGGTCAGCGCGATGACCGTGTCGGCCACCACCTGGCCACCCTCCTCGACGCCGAGGTCGGTGGCCAGACCGGACAGGGCGATGAGGAACGGCACGATGGCCAGGCAGAGCTGCAGCGCGAAGGCCCGGGAGTGGCTGAAGCCGTCGCCGTAGCGGAACCGGACGAACGCGTCGCGCAGCAGCGGCCAGCGCCCGTAGTGGCGCAGGGCGAGGAACGCGTCGTCGGCGGAGAGTTCGTCCCCCGGCATCATCTTGGTCTCGGGGACCGGCTCCGTGCTGCTCATGCTTTCTCTTCAGCCGCGGCGCGCACCCCCTCGGCGGCCCGCTTCGCCGCGCTGCTGTCGTACGCCAGGTCGGGGTCGCCGGCGGGCTGCGGCACGCAGAGCAGCAGGGCCCGGTGCCGGACGTGGACCTTGAGGGTCTTGCCCGGGTCGATCAGGTCGCCGTCGAGCTGGCGGGGCTGGGCCCGGTTGCTGAAGATCTCCACCCGCTCGGCGGAATACGTCTCCATCAGCGGCACGCTCCGGCGCCGGCGCACCACGGCCCAGCCGAGCTCGGCCCAGTGCCGCAGGCTGCGCGGGCTCAGGATGGCCACGTCGAGCTTGCCGTCGGCGGGCTCGGCCTCGCTGAGCAGTCGTACGCCGCCCTGGAGCCGGCCCACGTTGCCGACGATGACCGAGCGCGGGCGCCGGGGCATGGGCGCGCCGCCGTCGATGACGATGCGCACCCGCATCGGGCGGTCCCGCAGGTGCTTGGCGGCGCCACCGACGTACGCCAGCCAGCCGATGTGCTTCTTGGCCGTGTCCGAGGTGCCCTCGAGCATCTGGGCGTCGAAGCCCATGCCGGCCATCACGGCGAAGCACTGGTCGCCGACGGCGCCGACGTCGATGCGTTTGCGGCCGCCCTCGATCGCGACCTGCACCCCGGTGGCGGCGTCCGTGCCCAGCCCCAGGTTCGCCGCGAGCAGGTTGCCCGTGCCGGCGGGCAGCACCGCCAGGGCGACGTCCGTGCCGGCCAGCGCGGTCACCGCGGCCATCACCGTGCCGTCGCCACCGCAGACGAACACCAGCTCGGCGCCGTCCTTGACCGCCTGAGCCGTCTGGCCGCGGCCGGCGTCCTCCGGGGTCGTCTCGTGCCAGGTGGGTTCGGGCCAGCCGACACTCGCGACGCCTTCGCTGACGATGCGGCGCAGCAGGTCGAGGTCGCCGACCTTGACGGGGTTGTAGATCACGGCAGAGCGAGGTCCTGTCACGGCCGTCAGTGTGCAGGACACACATCACAACGGCGACCCGGGTGCGGGTGCGTTAGAGTGAATTCAGTTACTTGAACGCGTTCAAGAACGAGGGAGGTGAGGTCGTGCGGGTGCTCGTCAACCTGCTCGTCGCCGTCGGCATGCTGGTGGTCGTGCCGGCCGGGCTGCGGCTGATCCGTGACCCGGCGGTGGCGTTCGCCCGGCGGTGCTGGCCGTTCGGAGCGGTCGCCGGGGCGGTGAGCCTGTGGCTGCCCCGGGGCACGGTGTCCACCAGCCTGGCGACGGCGTACGCCGTCGCGGCGGCCGTGCTGTGTGCGTACGCGCTCAGCCGCCCGGTCCGCCCCCGCCGCGAGTGGCCCACCGAGGCCGCCGTGCTCACCGCCCTGATCAGCCCGGCCGTCGCGGCGAGCGCCCTGATCGCCGAGCGGGCGGGCTACCACCTGTTCGGCTTCGAGCTGGGCATCCTCACGTTGACCGTGGCGCACTTCCACTTCGCGGGCTTCGCGGCCGCGCTGATAGCCGGGCTCCAGAGCCGCCTGACGCCCGGGCGGGCCGCCGACGCCGCCGCGCTCACCGTTCCCGCCGGGACGCTGCTGGTGCTGCTCGGCTACTTCACCGCCGAGGCGGTCGAGCTGGCCGGGGCGCTCGTGCTCACCGCCGGCATGTGGACCGTCGGCTGGCTGACCTGGCGCTACGCGCGCACCGCGCCCGACCGGCTCACCGCGCTGCTGCTGGGTTGCTCGGCCGTCGTGCTGGTGGCGTCCATGGCCCTCGCGGTCAGCTGGGCGCTGGGCGAGGCCACCGGGCTGCCGCATCCGTCGCTGGCCTGGATGGCCGCGACGCACGGAGTGGCGAACGCCCTCGGATTCGCGGTCTGCGCCATGGTGGGCCGGCACCGCGCCGGGGCATATCTGGGATCCGAGGAAGGGACGTCATGAGTGAGTTCACCTACGCCGAGGTCGGCGCGACCCGGCACGAGCCGCTGCCCCCGGGCTACCGGCACCTGCACTACCGCACGGAGCTGGACCGCGACGACTTCGCCGCGGCGGCCGAGGCGATCCTGACCTTCCGCATGCACCGCGCGACCGGGGCCCGGATCCGCGCGACGGCCGACCGCGCCGCGCCCGGCGTCGGCGTCACTGTCGGGCTCGGACCGCTGGTCGTGCCGTGTCAGGTGGTGTGGGCCGCGGACGACGGCGACCGGGCCGGCTTCGGTTACGGCACGCGGCCCGGCCACCAGGCCCGCGGCGAGGAGTCCTTCACCGTCGAACGGGACGCCGACGGCCGGGTCTGGTTCGCGGTGACCGCGTTCAGCGTCCCGGCCCGGCTGCCGATGCGGCTGGGCGGTCCGATCGCGGTGCTGGCCCAGCACGGGTACGCCCGGCTGTGCGGTCGTGCCCTCAAACGGCTCTGCGCCCGGTCCCGTACGGTTGGATCGTGAGCGACACGAGCGTCACGTGGTGGGGGCACAGCACGATGTGGCTGGCCGACTCCGGCGTCTCCCTGCTCACCGACCCGTTGCTCACCGACCGGCTGATCCACCTGCGCCGGATGGCCGGGCCCACACCGCGGCTGCCCGGCCCGCCCGACGCGGTGCTGGTGTCGCACCTGCACGCGGACCACTTCCACCTGCCGTCGCTGCGCGCGGTGCCCGGCGAACCGCTGCTGATCCTGCCGCGCGGCGCCACCGGCTTCGTCGCCAAGGGCCTGGGCCGTGAATGGGCGCAACGCTGCGTCGAGCTCGAGCCGGGCGAGCAGACCACCGTCGGCGCGGTCACCGTGCGCGCGGTGCCCGCGGCCCACGACGGCAGCCGCGGCCCCTGGTCCAAGCTGCGCTCGGTCGCGATGGGCTTCGTCGTCGAGGGCGCGTCCCGCACCTGGTACGGCGGCGACACCGGCCTGTTCGACGGCATGGCCTCGCTGGGCCCGCTGGACCTGGCCCTGGTCCCGGTCGGCGGCTGGGGCCCGACCCTCGGCGCGCACGGCCACCTGGACCCGGCCGACGGCGCCGAGGCGCTGCGCCGGGTGAAGGCGGCCTGGGCGGTCCCGGTGCACTACGGCACGTTCTGGCCGGCCGGCATGGGCCGCTTCCGGGCGCACATGTTCCACGACCCGGGCACGGAATTCGCCCGGCGCGCCGCCGCCGCGTCCCCGGACACCCGCGTGCGGGTGCTCGCTCAGGGCGAGACGCTCAGTTTCGAGCCGGCCACGTGATCTCCGAGCTCGGAGCCATGGGCTGGCTGGCGCTGGTGGTCGCCTTCGGCGCCATCGTGCCGATCGTGCCCACCGGCGCGGCGGTGAGCGGAGCCGCCGCGCTGGCCTTCCACGACCACCCGCTGCTGATCGTGCTGACCATCGCGGCCGGCGCGACCGGCGCGTACGTGGGCGACCTGGTGATGTACGCGATGTGCCGGGCCGGCGGCGAGCAACTGGCCCGCCGGCTGCGCTGGCTGCGCGACGAGGAGCACCTGGCGGCGGTCAAGGACCGGCTGGAGCGGAGCCAGGTCCCGGTGCTGCTGGTCTCCCGGCTGCTGCCCGGCGGCCGGGTGCCGGTGCTGCTGGCGGCGGCGTTCGTGGGCCTGAGCTGGCGCACCTTCGTGGTGGCGAACGTACCGGCGTGCGCGTTGTGGTCGGCGGTCTACGCGGCCATCGGGGTGGTGGGCGGCTCGATCTTCCCGGAGCCGTGGGAGGGCGTGGTCGCGGCGATCCTGCTGGTCCTGATCATCAGCCAGATCGTGAGCCTGATCAGCAAGCGCCGGGCCGCCCGCCAGGCCAGTGCCGAGGCGGAGACCGCTTAGTACTTCAGGTGCTGGCGGGTCAGTTTGGCGACCTTCTCGACCAGCGCCATGCCGCCTTCCATGGACTTGTTGTTGTGCGAGAGCACCGCCACCGACACGTCCACGTCGTCGTCCGAGGTCACCCGGCCGACCGTGTTGATCGCCCACAGGCCGCCGTCGGCCGATCGGGTGTCCCAGCCGTTCTTGACCGTGGTGGTCTCGCCGGCCTTGGCCACCGCCGGCACGCCCCAGTCCTGCGCCGAGTCGACAGTGCTCATCAGCGTGAACGCCTGCTTGCGGGAGCCCGCGTCCAGCGGCCCCTTGGTGTCGACCAGCTCGGAGAGCAGCCTCACCTGGTCGTCGACCGTGGTCTTGGTCAGGCCCCAGGAGGTGTTGACCGCGGTCTGCTTCAGGCCCAGCCGCTTGTTGCACTTGCTGACCGACGACACGCCGCCGATCTTGGTGAACAGGGAGGTGGTCGCGTTGTTGTCGCTCAGCCGGATCATGGGCTTGGCCAGTGCCAGCTCAGCGGCCGACAGCTTGCGGCCCGCGTCCTGGGCGCGCAGCATCGCACAGGCGAGCACCTGCACCTTCACGATGCTGGCGGTGTCGTAGCGCTCGGATCCCCGGTACGAGTAGCGCTGGCCCGTCTTCTTGTCGAGCACGGCGACGGAGAACTCCGGGGACGTGGCGTCGAGCTTCTTCAGGGCCGCGTCGAGCGCCTTGACCCGCTTGGCGCGCTGCTGGGCGGCCAGCTCTTCCGGGCTGGGGCCGGTCGGGGTCGGCGAGGCCTTCGGTGTCGGGTCGTCACCGAAGGTGAGCGACCGGGGCAGCACGCCACCGCCGCCGGTGCCGCCGCTGTCGTCGCGCATGCCGAGGCCGATCAGGGACGCGCCGCCCACGATCACCAGTGCCGCCATCGCGAAGATCCAGAGCCGGGTTCGTCGCACCCATGCATAGTGCCGTGCCCGGCGCGGGATGCCAAAACCTACTACCGGGTGCTTGATCGCCCTCACGGTTTGTCACTGGTCCCGGCGGGCACAATGGGCGCATGGCCCTGCTCCCGTCACCTGTCGCCCTCGTCCAGCTCACCCGGTACGCGGTCGGTCAGGTGGTGGAGACGGCGGCGTCGGCGGCCACCATCCCGTTCCGCCTGCTCGGCCTCCTCGGGCAGACCGAGCTGCTGGTCAGCCGGATGACCCTGCTGGCCGAGCGGGCCGAGGACCTGATCGGCCGGGTCGACGGCGTGGTCGGCGACATCGAGCAGACCCTGCGGGACACCAAGGTGATCATGGCCGCGGCCGCGCTGGCCGTCGACGAGGCCACCGCCGTGGCGGCCCGGGCGGCGCTGGTCGTCGACGGCGCCGGCGCGGCCGTGACCGGCGCGTCCGCGCTCGTGAGCGACGCCGGGCGGATCACCGACGCGGCGTCCGGGGTGGTCCAGCAGGCGTCGGCGACCTCGGTGGAGGCCCGCACGCTGCTCGACGGGTACGCACCCGCGCTGCGCCAGGCAGCCCCGCTGGCGGTGCGGTTCATCGAGGAGCTGACGCCGGAGGAGGTCACCGCGGCGATCCGGATGATCGATGAGCTGCCGCGGCTGCGCCGGCACCTCACCGAGGACGTGATGCCGCTGCTCGGCAAGCTCGACCAGGTCGGTCCCGATCTGCACTCGCTGCTGGAGGTCACCAACGACCTGCACCTGGCCATCATCGGACTGCCGGGTCTCAAGATGCTGCGCCGCCGGGGCGAGGAGCGCGTGGCCGAGGACGACGCGAGCAACGGCCGCTAGACCCGGTCCGGCTCCGCGCCGGCCCGCCACGCGCGCAAATGCCGGCAAATCCGCGCTGACCAGGACCTATTCACGGTTGTAAACATTGACGAAACACAGGGTGACGGCTAATCTCGCGGCACTGTGAGAGCGCTCTCACACTCGCCGTGGTCCACCGCCACGGCTCCGGCGACCCCCGTCCCCATCGGAGGCACCTGGCTATGACATCCCCGCTCCCCCCTTCCCCCGTCTCCCACCGGCGGCGCCGGTCCGGCCGGCTCGCCGGTCTCGCCACCGCTGTCGTGGTCGCCCTCGGCTCGGGCGCCCTCGCGGTCGCCGTCACCGGCTCCGCCGAGGCCGGAACCGTCGGTGCCGGCAGCTACACCGAGACCCTCCCGGCCGGCGCCAAGCTGCCGACCGGCTGCGGCGACATCGCGACCAACCCGCGGCAGTTCCTGACCGCGAACGCGCCGGCCGGTGCGGTGCCCACCAACGACTGGTGGTCCTCGCTGGTGTTCAAGAAGGGCGACGAGTGCAACTTCTCCCAGCCCCTGTTCGCCCACCCGGCCGCGTACAAGCCGGTGGCGAGCGGGCTCGGGATCTCGTACCAGACGGACGCCGCGATCAGCGGCAGCCCCACCGGCCTGGGTGAGTACCACTTCCCGTACGCGCAGCACGTGGTGGTCGGGGTCGCCGGGCTGAACGCGCCGCGGGCACTGGTGGACGGCTGGAGCGACTGGACCGTCACGCCGTCCTGGAGCGACGGCACCCGCACCATGAAGGCGACCATCGGGCACGGCCTGCCGATGTCCTACTACCAGGTGACCGGGGGCGACGCGCTGATCTCCGTGGTCGGGCCGCCGACCGTGTGGCAGAACAGCGGCAACCGGATCGGCTGGTCGATCGGCGGGCACGACTACGTCGCGTACGGGCCGGCCGGCTCGACCTGGTCGCTGAGCGGGAACACCTTCCGGTCCAGCCTGGCCGGTCGCGGCTACTTCTCGGTCGCGGTGCTGCCCACCACGTCGGGCACCAGCACGGCTGACAAGACGTCGCTGGCCGACCGGTACGGCGCGGTCGCGCACAACCACGTCACCGGCACCCGGGTCTCGTACACCTACAACCAGGCCGGCGGCACGGTGAACACCACGTACGCCTTCACCACCACCGCCCGCGAGGGCAGCGGCTCGGGCACGGTCATCTCGCTCTACCCGCACCAGTGGCGTTACCTGTCCGGCGGCTCCCCGCTCGCCCAGACCTACGTCTCGCCGCGCGGCGCCATGAAGACCGTCATCGGTACGTCGTTCCAGACGTCCATGAAGTACACCGGCGTGCTGCCCGAGGTGCCCGCCGTGGGCGACTCCTCCGGCGCGGACCTGTCGCAGGTCACCACGTTCCTGAACAACGAGCTCAACAACCCGGCCGACTTCCGCGGCGACGACACGTACTGGACCGGCAAGGGCCTGGGCCGGGCGGCCCGGATCGCGGAGATCGCCGACCAGCTCAACCTCACCGCGGTACGCGACTCGGCGCTGAACGTCATCCGGACCCGGATCACCGACTGGTTCACGGCGTCACCGGGCAAGACCTCGCGGGTCTTCTACTACGACAACAAGTGGGGCACGCTGATCGGCTACCCCGCCTCGTACGCCTCCGACGAGGACCTCAACGACCACCACTTCCACTACGGCTACTTCATCGCCGCGGCCGCCACCCTGGCCAAGTTCGACCCGCAGTGGGCCTCGGCCGGCCGGTACGGCGGCATGGTCGACCTGCTCATCCGCGACGCCAACAACTACGACCGCACCGACACCCGGTTCCCGTACCTGCGCGACTTCGACATCTACGCGGGCCACGACTGGGCCTCCGGGCACGGCGCGTTCGGCGCGGGCAACAACCAGGAGTCCTCGTCGGAGGGCCAGAACTTCGCCAACGCGCTGATCCAGTGGGGCCAGGCCACCGGCAACACCGCGGTCCGCGACGCCGGCATCTGGATCCACACCACCCAGGCCGCCGCCATCAACGAGTACTGGTTCGACGTGCGCAACGAGAACTTCCCGGCGAGCTGGGGGCACAACTACTCGGCCATCGTGTGGGGCTCCGGCGGCGCGTACGCGACCTGGTTCTCCGGTGAGCACGCCCTGGTGGTCGGCATCAACATGCTGCCGATGACCGGTGGCCAGCTCTACCTGGGTGACTACCCCGAGTCGGTGAAGAGCACGTACGCCGAGCTGGTGCGCAACAACGGCGGCGAACCGACACTGTGGCGCGACATGTTGTGGCAATACCTCGCGCTCGGTGATCCGGACGCGGCCCTGGCCAAGTTCCGGGCGAACAGCTCGTACACCTCCGAGGAGGGCGAGAGCAAGGCGCACACGTTCCACTGGCTGCGCAACCTCGCGGCGCTCGGCCAGGTCGACACCGGCGTGACGGCCAACCACCCGCTGGCCAAGGTGTTCAGCAAGGGCGGCGCCAAGACGTACGTCGCCTCGAACATCACCAACACCGCGCTGACGGTGACCTACTCGGACGGCAAGTCGCTCAGTGTCCCCGCCGGCAAGACCGTGGCCAGCGGCGCGACCAACTGGAGCGGCGGCAACGCCAACGGCGGCGGAACGGTGACCACGCCGCCGACCACCCCGCCGACCACGACCCCGCCCGCCTGCACCACCGGGCCGCTGCTCTCACAGGGCCGGACCGCCACCTCGTCGTCGGTCGAGGCCGGCTACCCGGCGAACCTCGCGGTCGACGGTGACGCGGCCACCCGCTGGTCCAGCGCGTTCGCGGACCCGCAGTGGCTGCAGGTCGACCTGGGCACGGCGCAGCCGCTGGGCCGCGTCGAGCTGAGCTGGGAGGCCGCGTACGGCAAGGCGTACCAGATCCAGACCTCGGCGAACGGCACGAGCTGGACCACCGCCGCGACGGTGACCGCCGGGACCGGCGGCACCGTCACCCACGCGATCTCCGGCACCGCCCGCTACGTGCGCATGTCCGGCACCGAGCGCGGCACGCCGTACGGCTACTCGCTGTTCGAGTTCAAGGTGTTCGGCACCTGTGGGTCCACGACCCCGCCCACCACGACCCCGCCGACCACCACCCCGCCCACCACGACGCCGCCGACGACCCCGCCCACCACTCAGCCGGCCGGCACCGCGTGGGCGGCGAACACCGCCTACCCGGTGGGCGCGACCGTCACCTACAACGGCGTGCGCTACCGCTGCCTGCAGGCGCACACCTCGCTGGTGGGCTGGGAGCCGTCGAACGTGCCGGCGCTCTGGGCGACCGTCTGACGGTGTGACCCACCCTGCCGTTTCACGTCGCTTTCACGGACAAAACGGCAGGGTGGGTCGCATGAGTGATCACCTGACTCGACGTACCTTGCTCACCGGCGGCGCTGCGACCGCGGCACTGCTGTTCCTGCCCGGCACCCCGGCGCAGGCCGCCACCGGCCTGCGCCGGCTCGAACGGGACTACGACGGCCGGATCGGTGCCGTCGGGATCGACACGGGCACCGGCCGGACCGTCGGGCACCGCGCCAACGAGCGTTTCCCGCTGCTGTCCACCTTCAAGGTCCTCGCCGCGGCGGCGGTCCTGGACCGCGCCCGCGGCCGTGAACCGGGCCTGCTGGACCGGGTCATCCACTGGACCGCGGACGACCTGCTGCCGAATTCGCCGATCACCGCCGAGCACGTCGCCGACGGGCTCACCGTCGCGGAGCTGTGCGCGGCCGCCATCGACTACAGCGACAACCTCGCCGGGAACCTGCTGCTGGAGCGGATCGGCGGACCGGCCGGGCTGACCCGCTACGCCCGCTGCCTCGGCGATCCGGTCACCCGGCTGGACCGCTGGGAGACCGAGCTGAACGACTGGTCGCCGGCGTCCCCGCGGGACACGACCACCCCGGCGGCCATGGCCACCAACCTGCGCAACCTCACCGTCGGCCACGAGCTGCACCCCGAGGACCGCGACCGGCTGGTCGGCTGGCTGCGCGCCAACACCACGGGCGGCGCCCGGATCCGGGCCGGCCTGCCGGATTCCTGGACGGTCGGCGACAAGACCGGCTCCGCCGACGCGTACGGCGCGGCGAACGACATCGCGATCGTCCACCCGCCGACGGGTGCCCCGCTGATCCTGGCCGTCTACACCAACCGCACGGCGCCGGACGCCGCCTACGACAACGCGGTCATCGCCTCGGCGGCGACACTGCTGGCGTCCGCTCTCGGCCGGCTGTGAGCAACTCCCGCGCGGGGTAGGGCGTGGTCTTTGGTCCGGCCACCAGGCGATCGTAGAAGTCGTTGAGCAGCAGGGCGGTGGGTGCGTACCGGGTGATGACGGCCCGGGCGTACGCCGGCAGCCCGGACCCACCGGCGCGGATGACGGACGTGCGGCCGGCATGCGGGGCGAGCCGGCCGCACAGCCAGTTGACCAGGTAGCGCCGGGTGTCCCAGCGGTCCCAGTCACAGTGCAGATCGAGGAACGCGGCCTCGGCCGGTGAGAGATCGAAGGCCCGGTCGAGGGCGAGTCCGAAGTCGGCCAGGTAGACACGATGGCCGTCGGTGAGCACGTTGCCGGGGTGGGCGTCGAAGTGGACCAGGCCGTGCGCCCGGGTGACCTCGGTGGCCGCCCGCAGCTCCCGGTCCGCGAAGGCGGTGGCCCGTTCGCCGTCACCGGCGTCGAATCGTTCGGTCAGCCAGGCGTGCAGCGTCCACGGCAGGAACTCCAGGAAGAGCACGACGCCGGCGGTCGCGGCCTCGATCGCGGCGAGCCGGCGCGCGACGGCCGGGTCGCTGTCCCAGTCACCGAAGTCGGGCAGTGCGGCGGGCTGGGACGGCAGGACGCGCCAGTGGTGCAACAGCGGGAACCGGGCCGACACCCCGCTGCGTACCCACTGCGTGGTGGTGTGGTGGGTGGCCAGTTCCCGCCAGGCGCCGAAGCCGGTGGAGCCGACCCCGTACTGGTAAAAGGTCGGCAGGCCGAAGACGTTGGCGGTGGAGCCGAGGTGCCCGGGACGGCGTTCCGGGTCGGTCAGCGGGATCCGCTTCACGAACACGGGCACCCCGGCCACGTCGAGCCGGGCGGTCCGCCCGCCGATCCCCACGCCCAGCGGCGTCGCGGCGTCGACCCGGGCGGCCAGCTCGTCGTCGTCCAGCCCGGCCAGTGCGTCGGCGACGGCCCGGTGCCGGTCGAGGCGGGACGTGCGGGAACCGGCGTTGCCCTGGTCTGCTGCCACGCCGCGATCCTGGCCGGACGTGGGGAACTGGTCAACTCGGTCAGCGCGCGTACCCGGATAGGGTGTTGCCCTTGATCGCGTAGAGCCATCCGCCGGTCACGATCACATTGCCCCCGGCGACCGCGCCGATCCGGGTGCCGGCGGAGGCCCGGGCGCCGCTCGCCGCGTGCAGGATGCCGAGCGGCTTGCCACCGTCCACCGTGGCGTAGAGCAGCCCGCCCGCCCGGACCGGCTGGCCGGCGTTGCCCGGCAGGGACACGGTCCACCGGCGCGCACCGGTGCCGGCGTCCAGGGCCTCGATGCCCTTGGCCATGGCCCGGTAGACGCGCCGGCCGTCGGTGGCGATGAGCGGGCTCCCCTTGCGGGCGGCGGTCCACCGGACCGCGCCGGTGGCGGCGTCCACGCTGACCATCTCGTTGCGGCTGCCCGAGGCGAAGAAGCTGTCCCCGGCCGGGCTCGCCGCCTGTCCGGCCCACGCGACCTTCCGGGTCCACAGCGCCGCGCCGGTCGTCACCGACAGCGCCGAGGTGCCCACCCCGCCCACCCGGCTGACCAGCACCCGGCCACCGGCCGACACACCGGCGGAGGAGTGGTCGGCGAGCTGCCAGCGCTGCGTGCCGTCGCTGACCGCCAGGCCGATCACGGTCGGGGTGTCGGACATCGACTCCCCGGAGACCACGGCGATCCCCCGGTCGACCACCAGCGATTCCACCGGCGCCGACACCTGCTTGGTCCACACGAGGCGGCCGGAAGCGGTGTCGAGCGCGCGGACCGTGCCGTCCGGGTCGCTCTGCGACTGGCAACCCTGGTTGGCCACGATGAGCAGGCCGCCGGAGACCGCCAGGTACGGGGTGCTCTCGTCCTCGGCCGACGACCAGGTGAAACGCCACGACGGCCGCCCGGTCCCGGCCTGGTACGCCGAGACGCCGGTCTCCTGGGCGACGAAGACCCGCCCACCGGCGACCACAGGCGCAGCCGCCCGCGCACACCGTTCCCGGGCCTCCGGCAGTGCGACGGTCCACCGGCGCCGCACCGCGTTGATGCTGTCCGCATTGAGCACCGACTCACCGGGGTTGTAGTACGTGTCCCCGGCGCCGTAGCCGGGCTGGGTCCATTCCGCCGCGAGGGCAGCCGGCGCGGGGACGGGGACGGCGAGGACCCCGGCGGCCACCAGGGCGACGCCGAGAGCAGGCAGAACGGGCAACGGTCCTCCAGAGATCGAGCGGCACGAACGCTGTGAACGTAAACGGCGGGAAGGCCGCTGGAGGCGTCTTTCCCTCAATGATCACCCACGTCGAGTTTCATCTGTTTCATCGACGTACACCCATGCCGAACGGGACCTGCTCGCGCCGAAGCTGCGCGCCGCCGGGCTGAGCACCCGCACCCTCGGGTGGGACCACAACTGGGACAACACGTCGTACCCGCAGACCGTGAACAACGCCGGCGGCAGCAACGTGGCCGGCTCGGCCTGGCACTGCTACACCGGTGACCCCGGCGCCCAGTCGGTCGTGCACAACGCCCAGCCCGCCAAGGACGTCTTCTTCACCGAGTGCTCCGGCACCGAGTCGGCCAGCACCTTCGCCGACTCGCTGCGGTGGCAGGACCGCAACCTGGCCGTGGGCGCCCTGGCCACCTTCACCTGGCCGGGCACGGGCGGCGGCACCACCCCGCCCCCGGCGACCACCCCGCCGGCCGGCCGGACCGGGGCCGTCACCAGTGCCAACGGCAACCTGCGCGGGTGTGCGCACCTGTTTCCGGTACGCACACCCGCCGGATCAGCCGCCGGCGGTGATCATCAGTCCGGTCAGCTCGTACGAGGCGATCTCCTTGCGGATGCCCACCTTCGGGGGCCGCACCATGCGCAGGCCCGGCAGCGCGAACAGCTTGGTCAGGAAGATGTCCGTCTCCTGGATGGCGATGTACGCCCCCGGGCAGCGGTGCGGCCCGTCGCCGAACGAGAGCCCGGCGTCGCCCACCCCGTCGCCCAGCGACCGGCCGGGGCAGACCGCACCCGGGTCGGCACCCACCGCCGCCGGATCCATATTCGCCGCCGCCACGCCGATGTCGACCCGCGCCCCGGCCGGGATGGTCGCGTCGCCCGTCCGCAGCTCCGCCGTGGTCCACCGGGCCAGATTGGCCACCACAGGCTCCAGGCGCAGGATCTCGTGCAGGATCGCCACCCGCTGCTTCTCGTCGCCCTGGGTGTACGCCGCGCGCAGCTCGTCGTCGGTGAACAGGTGCCAGGCCACCAGGGTGATGAACTCGCGGGTGGTGATCATGCCGGCCGCCGCGAACGTGACGCATTCGCCGAGGATCTCGCCGCTGTTGCACCCCTCGCTCAGCAGGTGGCTGATCAGGTCGTCGCGGCTGTGCTCCTGCCGGGACCTGATCGCCGGGCGGACGTCCCGCCAGAAGAACAGCGCCATGTTGGCGTTGGAGCGGATCTCCTTCCAGGACCTGATCAGGCGGTTCGGACTCTCCTTCTCCTCGAAGAAGCGGTCCAGCCGGCGCGCCATACCCGGGCCGCTCTCGGTCAGCCCGATCACCTCGGCGGCCACCGCCACCGCCAGCCGGAAGGACAACTGCGAAAGATCCACAGTGCCGCGCCGGCGCAGCGTCTCGCACTGCTCCTCGGCCAGGCGGTCCATCAGGGACGCGTACGCCGTCTCGACGCGTCGCGGGGTGAAGTACTTCGCGGTCTGGCGACGGTGCTCGCGGTGCTCGGGGCCGTCCCGGTAGAGCACGGGCATACGCATCCGGCCCTCCAGCTTGACGGCGTTCTCCACGCCGAAACCGGCCTGCCGGGTCTCGGTGCTGCGCAGCACCGACCGGGCGCCGGCGAAGTCCTGGACGTGCCAGACCTCGTCGGCGCCGGCGTGGACGGGGCAGCCGGGGGCCAGTTCCCCTCGTGCGATCTTGCGTGCGGACTCGACCGGGGTCTCAGCTGACATGCATCGATTCTCGTCGTTGCCGGGCGTACGGGAAAGGCCCCACCCTGCTCGGGTGAGGCCTTTCTCGGTGTGGAACCGGCGATCAGAAGACCGAGACGCCGTACACGCTCAGCGGCTCCGTCACCGGCTGGAAGTACGTGGTGCCGCCGGAGGAGCAGTTGCCACTGCCACCCGAGGTCAGGCCCAGCGCGGTGGTGCCGGAGTAGAGCGAGCCGCCGCTGTCACCCGGCTGGGCGCAGACGGTGGTCCGGATCAGGCCGGAGACCGAACCCTCGGCGTAGTTGACCGTGCTGTTCAGCGCGGTGACCCGGCCCGAGTGGATGCCGGTCGTGCTGCCGCGGCGGTAGACCGTCGCGCCGACGGCCGGGGTGCCGGCCGACGTGATGTCCTGCGAGCCGACCGCGCCCGACTTGGTGATCGTGGTGTTGGTGTAGCGCACGATGCCGTAGTCGTTGCCCGGGAAGCTGGTGCCGGCCCGGGTGCCGAGCGTCGTCGAGCCGTTCGTCCAGGTCGACGAGATGTTGGTGCAGTGCCCGGCGGTCAGGAAGTAGTAGGTGCTGCCGCTGCGGACGTTGAAGCCCAGCGAGCACCGGCTGCCACCGGCGTAGATCGCGTCGCCGCCGGAGATGGTCGGCTGGAGCTTGCCGGGCACCGACTCCAGGGTGGCCTTGTCGCCGAGCTTGGCCACGATGGCCTTGACGGCGGCGAGCTTGGCCCCGGTGACCGTCTCGTCGGCGGTCACCACGATCTTGTTGCTGACCGGGTCCAGGCCGAACGAGGTGCCGGGCGTCTTGAGCTCGGCCTTCAGGGCGGAGTCGGCGGCGGCCATCGCGGCGCCGCTGTGGGCGACGTAGCGGGGGGTCGCGCCGGCGGCGGACACCGACTTGGCGGTGGCGGCGTCGGTCACGTTGACCACGAGCTTGCCGGCCGAGTCGACGTAGGAGCCGGCGGCGGCCGTGCCGAACTGGCTGTCCAGCTTGGTGGCGAGCGCGGAGGGGGCGAAGGACGGGTCGGCGGCGGGGCCGGTCGGGGCGGCGGACGCGGGTGACGCGAACGCACTACCCACCAGCAGCACGGCGGCCAGGCCGACGATCGGTCGGCCGAGCTTCGAGCCGGGGTTACGCACAGGTTCCTCCCAGGGGGACGGGGGGTACGCCGGGTCTCCGGTGTACCGGTGCCTCCCTGAGTATTGAGCTGTTTCGATGTGGACTCAAGGTCGGTCATTGTTTCCACAATGTGAAGCAGGCACCCACCAAACCAGCTCTGGGCTGCGAAAACAGCCTCGTCATATCATCGGGCTATGCCCGTTTCGGGATGCCGCCGGGGCCGGTCCACGAGCTACGCGGCGACCGGGAACGCGGCCGCGATGCGCATTCCGGCGCGCAGATCGGTGACCAGCCGCCGGGCCTGGGCCCGGATCTCCGGGACCGCGGTGGTCTCCCAGCGCGCGCCCCGGCGCAGCGGCCCGATGACCCAGAGCCGGTCGTGCGCCCGGCCGTCGACCCCGACCAACCGCCCCGCCTCGTCGATGTCGAGACCGAGGCCGTGCGGGCCGACCCGGGCCAGCCCGGCGGCCAGCAGACCGCCGACCAGCCGGCCGGCCGAACCCGGGAGCCGCCCGGGACCGGCACAGTTGACCACCGCGGCGAAGTCCGCCAGACCCGGCCACGCCGCAACCCCACCGGACCGGATCTCCAGCAGACCGGCCTCGCGCAGCTCCACCACCCGGGCCGCCACCACCGGGGCCATCCGGTGCCGGTGACACTCCCACGGGCGCGCCAGATGCCGCAGGAAGGCGTCCTGCTCGCCCGGCGTCAACGCGGTCCACAGCTGATCAAGCAGGGGACGCAACCCGTCCACGACCGGCCGCCAGTCCCCCGCCTCACCGGCGGCGGCGCGCACGGCGCGGACCACGTCACGCAGCGTGGCGCAGTCATCGAGCGACGGCACGGCCGGCGGGATCGCATCCGCGGTGTGCGTCAACGGCAGCAACCCGCGCCGGCTCACCGCGACCACGGGAGCAGTCCGGCGCCCGCCGGCGGTGAGAGTCAGCGCCACGTCGACGGCGGTGAGCCCGGTACCGATCAACAGCACCGGGCGGTCGGCGGGCAGCGCGTCGAGCACGCCGGGGCGCCACGGGTCGGTCACATACCGGGGGTGGTCGATTTGCTGGCGGGCGGCGGCCGGCCCGCCGGTGGCCAGCACCACGTGGTCGGCACGCACGGCGCCTCCGTCGTCCAGCACAACGGTGCCGTCCGGGGCCAGCGCGGCCATCCGGGCCCGGTGCACCCGCAGCCGGCCGGGGTGGGCGCGGTCCGCCTCGTCGAGCACCGAACGCAGGTAGCGCCCGTACTCGGCCCGGGGACGAAAGGCGGCGGCGGTGGTGCCGGCCCAGCGGACGAAGTGCTCCGGGTCGTCCGGGTCGGCGCTCATCGCCCCGGCCCGCGAGTTCAGCAGATGCCACGGTCGGGCTTCGCCGTAGGCGACCCCGCCGCCGGGCTCACCGGGCTCGATCAGCACCACGTCGTCATCGCCGCCGCGCAGGAGCTCGCGGGTCACCAGGACCCCCGAACACCCTCCCCCGACCACTGCCACCACACGCCCCATGCGGCCCCCTATCTCCTATCAACACGATAGGCAAAACAGGTTTTAAGCGCCAGTGGCGCGCCGGGGCGGAACCGCCTTGACGAGGACATCCGGGACAGAGAGGTCGCCGATACGCCCGATCCCAGCCGGCAGGACCGAGAGGAACGCCGGCGCGGCGTTCCATTGGGGTGCGCCGCGCCGGCGGAAACGGAGGACCGGGCCGGGTCAGGCGTCGGCGATCATGATGCGCGCGCTGCACTGGCGAGCTCCGAGATCGGACCGGGCCAGACGTCGGCGTCGGTGATGCGCGCGGCCTGGGCCGTCACCGCTGCACCGGCCTGGCCCCGGCCTCGGGCCCGCAATCCCAACCAGCCCGCCCGGCCCACGATCTCAACCAGCCGCCCGGCCCGCGCCGACGCCGCTGCCCCGACCTGGCCCCGGGCCTCGGGTCCGCAATCCCCACCGGCCCGCCCGGCCCACGATCCCAACCAGCCGCCCGGCCCGCGCCGACACCGCTGCCCCGACCTGGCCCCGAGTCTCAGGCCCGCAATCCCAACCAGCCCGCCCGGCCCACGATCCCAACCAGCCGCCCGGCCCGCGCCGACACCGCTGCCCCGACCTGGCCCCGAGCCTCAGGCCCGCAATCCCCACCGGCCCGCCCGGCCCACGATCCCAACCAGCCGCCCGGCCCGCGCCGACACCGCCGCACCGATCTGGCCCCAGGCCTCAGGCCCGCCGGACCCGCGATCCCAACCGGCCCGCCCGGCCCGCGCCGTCACCGCCGCACCAACCTGGCCCCGGACCTCGGGCCCGCCGCGCCCGCGATCCCAACCAGCCCGCCCGGCCTACGATCTCGACCAGCCGCCCGGCTGGCGGCTTAGACCGGACCGACCTGCTCCGGCCGGCGGCAGCCCGGGCGGCGGTGTTGGCGGCCACGTCCAGCTTGAGGAGCGAGCGTGTCGTCCGCGTGCGGGACGTCGTCGACCGGACCGGGCCATACGTCCACGATCACGCAGCGCATGCCCGCGACCGAACGGAAGCCAACGACAGACCAGGCCAGACGTCACCGACCAGGCAGATCGAACCGGACCACACACCCACGATCACGCGACGCACGCCCGCTACCAAACGGAAGCCAACGACAGACCAGGCCAGACGTCACCGACCGGGCGGGCCGGACCGGACCACACGTCCGCGATCGCGACGCACCTCCCCGACCCAGCGGAGGCCGACAGCGGACCAGGCCGAACGTCGCCGACCAAAGCGAAACCGGACCATGCGGAATCGGACCGGGCGACACGTCCGCGAAAGCGCGGCGACCCGGCGGAACCCCGGGCCAGACGCCGCCGACCAGACGGAAGAGGAACCCGAACGCCGGACCGGGTCAGGCGTCGGCGATCGCGATGCGGGCTTCGTCGGCCAGGCGATACCCGACCCCGTAGACCGTGGTCACGATCTCCGGGTCGCCGAGCTTGGTCCGCAGCCGGCTCACGTGCACGTCCACCGTGCGGACCGTGGTGTGCGTGTGCCCCCAGACGTGCCCCAGGAGCTGGTTGCGGCTGAACACCTGGCGGGGGTGCCGGGACAGGAAGAGCAGCAGTTCGTACTCGAGCCGGCTCAGGTCGAGCCGGCGGCCGTCCTGGGTGACCGTGCGGGCGCGGGTGTCGAGCTGCAGGCCCGGCACCGCCTCGGCCGGGGGCGGCGGCGTTCCGGCCGGGCCGAGGTCGATGTCCGCGCCGGGCCCGGCGGCGGCGACCAGGTCGCGCAGTGCCGACAGGACCCGTTCGCTCTCCTCCGAGCCGGGCCGGCCCAGAGTGATCGTGACGGTGACCGACGAGTCGGGGGTGGCGATCGAGCGCAGCCGGGCGGCGCGCGGGCGGCCGGTCCGGCGGGCCGGGGCGGGGCGGGCGAGCGGCAGATCGGCGACGGCGAGTACGGACATGATTTTGCCCCTTTGCGGAGGGTGCGGCGGCCGGCCGGGTCTCGGCCGGCGCCTGAACAATACTTTTCCCATGTGTGGGATAGGTTTATAGACGCGGAACGGCGTCGAGGGATCATTCCTTCGGGCTACCGCGGCTCTCGCACCGCGCGGTCGCGGCGGGGCACAGGGATCGCCGGTCGATCAGTGAAGGCGACAGCGTGCGCTCGCGCATCGGAGGAGATCGATGGCGAGGCGGGACGTGAGCCTTACGTCGCGCAGCTGCATGGTGACCATCCTTCACACTCGGCGGCGGCGGGTCAAAACAAATCCAGGATGCGGGAGTGTTCCATTCGTGACGGTCAGCACATTGTCATTCAGGCGGCGACCGGTAATGCGGCGGAGTCCCGTCGTGCTATTTCCGCGCGAACGGTGGGAATGAGCTCACGGCCGTAGTCGATGGCGTCGTCCAGCGGGTCGTAGCCGCGGATCAGGAAGGTCGTCACGCCGAGCTCGTGGTAGTCCAGCAGGGCCCGGGCGACCGTGTCCGGCGTGCCGACCAGGGCGGTGGAGTTGCCCGCCGCACCGCTGGTCCGTGCGGTCGCCGTCCACAGTGCCCGGTCGTGCCGGTCCTGGGTCGCCGCCGCCGCGAGCAGCCGCTGCGAGCCCACGTTGGCCGGCCCTTGGCCGGCGTCGCCGAAGAAGCGGGACGGGCTGATCCGGTCCAGGATCGCGTGGGCCCGCTGCCAGGCGCGTTCCTCGGTGGCGCCGAGGATGGGCCGGAACGAGACCGAGAAGCGCGGCGCGGGCTGTCCCGCCACCACGGCCGCGGCCCGTACGGCGGCGATCTGCTCGGCGATCCGGGCCAGCGGCTCACCCCAGAACATGGACGTCCCCGCGTGCTTGACCCCGGTCGTGTACGCGGCCGGCGACGAGCCCGAGAAGTACAGCGGAATGGTGCCGTGGACCGGCCGGACCTGCGAGACGAAGTCCTCGAAGCGGTAGAACCGGCCCTCGTGCGAAAACGGCGTCTCGGCCGTCCAGGCCCGGCGCAGGATCGACAGGTACTCGTCGGTGCGGGCGTACCGGTCGTCCTTGGTCAGGTAGTCGCCGTCGCGGCGCTGTTCCACGTCGTGGCCGCCGGTGATGATGTTGAGCGTCACCCGGCCGCCGGTGAAATGGTCCAGCGTGGCGAAGGTGCGCGCGGCCAGCGTCGGGGCGACGAAGCCGGGCCGGTGCGCGACCATGAACCGCAGCGTCCCGGTGTGCGCCGCCGCGTACGCCGCCAGCTGCGCCCCGTCCGGGTACGCCGAGCTGTAGCCGATCAGCACCTGGTCGAAGCCGGAGTCCTCGTGCGCGCGGGCGATCCGGCCCGCGTAGCCGGGGTCGATGAAGGGCACCGTGGCCGGGCTGCTCTCGGAGCCGTCCTGGGTGGCGATGAGACCGATGAATTCGACGGGCATGACGTCTCTCCCTCTCAGGAGCCGGGCTTGAGCGAGGGCAAGTTGACGACGATGGCCTCCTGCGTGGTCCGCGCGATCACCACGACCGCCTCGTTGTCGGGGTCCGGGTTCTCCTCGCGGTGCGGCACCCACGGCGGGACGAAGATGTAGTCGCCCGGCTTGGTCTCGATCCGCGTCTCGGCGCCCTCCTCGGCGGAGTAGAAAACGAAGACCGGATTGCCGCGCACCACGTAGATCGCCGTCTCGGACTCGCCGTGGTGGTGGTTGTCGCTGGCCGTCGCCGCCGAGACGTGGGTCTCGCCCATCCACAGGTCCTTGCTGCCCACGGTCTTGCCGCTGATCGCCTCGACCCGGGTCATCCCCTGGGTCTGGGCGGTGTCACCGGACAGCCCGACCGGCGCGACGTGGTGCAGTCTCTGGTGGAAATCGTCGGTCACTGATGCTCCAGGGGTGGCTCGTAGGCACGGACCGGCGGTGCCGGTCCGTCGTGGCGGGAGATCTCGACGCGGGCCTGCTGGCCGGTGCAGCCCTGCGCCAGCCGGGAGGTGCCCACGTCGCGGGTCAGCACGTTGGGGTTGCCGTGCACGCAGGTCGCCACCTCGGGCGCCGAGGGGTCGAACCAGGCGCCGGTGGAGAGCTGGGCGACGCCGGGCGCGCACGCGTCGGACAGCCGCGCGCCGGCCAGCAGGCTGCCCAGCTCGTTGTGGACCCGCACGACGTCACCGTCGGCGATGCCCCGCGCGGCCGCGTCGGCGGGATGCAACCGCAGCGGCTCACGGCCGGCGATCTTGGCCTGCCGGGAGACCCCGCCCATGTCCAGCTGCGAGTGCAGGCGCGAGGCGGGCTGATTGCAGATCAACACCAGCGGGTACGGCGAGAGCTCCGGCTCGTGGAACACGGGACGGCCGGGGCACTCGTCGTAGCCGAAACCGGCCACGGTCGCCGACCAGAGCTCGATCCTGCCGCTCGGGGTGTCCAGCGGCCGCCCGTCCCGGAAGCCGGCGAACAGTACGGTGTCCGCGCGCCTTCCCGGCAGCTCCACCTCGCCGGCCGCCCAGAAGTCGTCGAAGCCCGGCAGGTCCAGGTCGGCGCCCCAGTCCTCGTACAGGTGGCGCAGCCACTCGCCGCTGGTGCGCCCCTCGGTGAACGCCGCGCGGTAGCCCAGCCGCCGGGCCAGATCGGCGAAGATGTCGTACTCGTCGCGGGCCTCGGCGTACGGCTCGTCGGCGCGCTGCATGGCGATCAGGTGGGTGTCGCCCCGACCGGCACCGATGTCGTCGCGCTCCAGGGTGGTGGGGACCGGCAGCACCACGTCGGCGTGGCGCGCGGTCGCCGTCCAGTACGGCTCGTGCACGATCACCGTCTCCGGCCGGGCGAAGGCGCGACGCAGCCGGCTCAGGTCCTGATGGTGGTGGAACGGATTGCCGCCGGCCCAGTAGACGAGCTTCGTGTCCAGGTAGGCGTACCGGCCGCCGTCGTAGTCGAACTCCTCGCCGGGGTGCAACAGCAGGTCGGCGATCCGGGCGCACGGGATGAAGTCCGGCACCGGGTTGCGGCCCCTCGGCAACGTCGGGAGCCCGTACGGCAGCTTGCCCCCGCCCATCTCGCCGACCGAGCCGTACCCGTGGCCGAAACCACCGCCGGACAGCCCGATCTGTCCCAGCACCGCGGCCAGGGCGAGCCCGGCCCAGAGCGCCTGCTCGCCGTGCCGGGTGCGCTGCAGCGACCAGCTGACCGTGATCAGCGTGCGGCCGGCCGCCATCCGCCGGGCCAGCGCGACGATCACCGCCTCGTACAGCCCGGAGACCTCCGCGGCCCAGGCCGGGGTCTGGTCCGCCACGTCGGCCAGGAACCGGCGTCCGCCGACCGTGTACCGGTCGAGGAAGTCCAGGTCGGCGTGCCCGTCGGCGACGAGCTGGTGGGCCAGGGCGAACATCACCGCCACGTCCGTCCCGGGGCGGACGGCCAGCCAGTCACCGGCCAGGTCGGCGGCGAGGTCGTCGCGCAGCGGTGACACCGAGGCGACCCGCAAGCCGCGGGCCGTGGCGGTGCGCAGGTGCTCGCGGAGATCATGCGTGGCGCGGCCGCCGGGCGTGACGTAGCTGGTCGCGGCGTGGATGCCGCCGGAGGCGACCACCAGGTCGGTGTGCGCGACGATGACCGGCCAGTCGGTGCCGCCCCGGATGATCGCGTGCGTGCCGCGGTGGCCGACCAGGTGCGGCAGGGCCACGTTGGACGCGGCGAAGCTGTAGTTGTCGCGCGCGTCGGTGTAGCCGCCGCCGAGGGCGAGGAAGCGGTGCAGCTGGGACTGCGCGTGGTGGAAGCGGCCGGCGCTGGCCCAGCCGTACGAGCCGCCGAAGATGGCGTTGTCGCCGTGCTCCCGGGCCCGGGTCAGCGCCTCGGCCACCCGGTCGAGGGCCGTGTCCCAGGCGACCTCCTCGAAGGAGTCGTAGCCACGACCGGCCCGGTTCCGGCGCAGCGCCGGGCGCGCGACTCGGGAGCCGTGCCGGTGCGCGCCCGCGATGTTGCCCAGCAGCGGCGTGGGGTCCGGACCCCCGGGACGCGGCGTGACCTCGAGGGTCGCGCCGGCCCCGGAGACCCGGAAGGCTCCCCGGTGCGAGCTGCCGGTGCTGCTCACTGCTCGACGACGCCCAGTTCGGCGAGCAGGTCGGCGCGCAGCGCGACGAAATCCGCGTGGCCGCGGGAGCGGGCCTGCGCCGACACCTGGTGGTCCGCGGCGATCCGGCCGTCGCGCATGGTCAGCACCCGGTCGGCCAGCAGCACCGCCTCGTCGACGTCGTGCGTGACCAGCAGCACCGCCGGCCGGTGCCGGGCGATCAGATCCCGGACCAGCCCGTGCATCCGGATCCGGGTCAGCGCGTCCAGGGCCGCGAACGGCTCGTCCAGCAGCAGCAGCTCGGGCTCGCGGACCAGAGCCCGGGCCAGGGCGACCCGCTGGGCCTCACCGCCGGACAGGGTCAGCGGCCAGGCGTCGGCGTGGTCGCCCAGGCCGACCTCCTCCAGCGCGGACTGGGCGCGGGACCGGGCCGTGGCGCGCGGCAGGTTCAGGGCCACGTTGCGCCAGACCTTCTCCCAGGGCAGGAGCCGGTGCTCCTGGAAGACCACGGTGGACGAGGACGGCACGACGAGGTCGCCGCCGTCGAGCCGGTCCAGGCCCGCGAGGGTACGCAGCAGCGTCGTCTTGCCGCACCCGCTCTTGCCGAGCAGGGCCACGAACTCGCCCCGGCGGATCTCGAGGTCGAGCTCGTGCAGGACGGTGCGGTCGCCGTACCGCCGGGTGACCGCAGCGGCCCGCACCGCGGGCGCGTCCACCGCCGTGGTCACAGCTTCACCGCGTGGTCCGCGATATTGATCTTGCCGCTGAGCACCTTCCGCTCGCTCAGCCAGTCGGCGCCGGCCTGCAGCTGGGCGATGCCGTCGTCGTTGATCAGGCTCCAGGTGGTCTGCACGTTGCCGGCCACGATCTTCCGCACCACGGCGTCGGGGTACTTGGACACGGCGTTGCCGATCTTCTGCGCCTCGGCCTGGTTGGCGTTGACCCAGTCGGCCTCGGCCTGGTACGCGGCGATGACCTTGCGGATGGTGTCCGCCTCCTTCTTCGCGTAGTCCTCGCGGACCAGGTACGTCGAGAAGTCGATCTGCTGGTCCAGCTCGTCACCGTCGGTGAAGATGCGCTTGGCGCCGTACTGCACCTCGGCCAGCTCCATCGGGCCGGACCAGATGCCCCACGCGTCCACCTTGCCACTGCCGAAGGCGGGCGCGGCGTCCGGCGGGTTCAGATAGGTGAACGTC
This sequence comes from Actinoplanes sp. NPDC048967, assembly GCF_040649415.1. NCBI lineage: Bacteria > Bacillati > Actinomycetota > Actinomycetes > Micromonosporales > Micromonosporaceae > Actinoplanes > Actinoplanes sp. NPDC048967. Next base: position 223,513 of record NZ_JBEZFL010000007.1, on the reverse strand, counting down.
ACCGAGTCCCGCGGCACGTTGTACTTCTCCAGCGCGGCGACGAGCAGGAACTCGCCCAGCCCGGCCTTGTTGACGGCGACGTTCTTGCCGGCCAGGTCCGCGACCTTGGTGATGCCCGAGTTCGGCAGGGCCAGGATCGACGACAGCCGCGGCTTGGCGGTGGCCCAGGCGACGTACTTGAGCTTGTTGCCCGACAGCAGCGCCTGGTCGGCCGGGGTGGAGCTGCCGCCGAAGCTGAAGTCGGCGGTGCCGGTGGCGACGGCCTGCAGGGTGGGGGCGTGGTTCGGGAACGGGCCGACCCACTCGACATCGATGCCCTGGTCCTTGAGCGTCCGCTCGAACACGCCCCGGGTCTTGGGCACCGAGATCGCGCCGTAGGTCAGCCGGACCTTCCTGCGACCGTTGGCCTCCGCCGCGTTGTCGCCGCAGGCCGCGAGCACGGGTAGAGCTAGCGCGGCTCCCAGCAGTGAGCGGCGGGACAGTGTCACTTCTTACCTCCGGAGTAGTTCGGGTGCCAGGCCAGGAGACGGCGCTCCAGGGCCCGGGCGATGAGATCGGTGCTCAGACCGATGAGCGCGTACAGGACGATGACCAGGACGATCACGTCGGTCTGGAGGAACTCGCGGGCGTTGGTGGCCATGAAGCCGATGCCGGCGGGCGCGCCGACGGTCTCGGCGATGACCAGGGCCAGCCACGCGTTGGTCAGCGCCAGCCGTACGCCCAGCAGGACGGACGGCAGCGCGCCGGGCAGGATCACCGTGCGGACCAGCCGGAGCCGGGGCAGGCCGATGACCCGGCCCATCTCCAGCAGCTTCGGGTCGACCTGGCGGATGCCGAGCACGGTGTTGAGGTAGATCGGGAACAGGGTGCCGAGCGCCACCAGGAAGTAGCGCCCGCTCTCGCCGACGCCGAACCACACCATGACCAGCGGCAGGATCGCCAGGAAGGGGACGGCCCGGACGATCTGGATGTTGCGGTCCACGATGGCCTCGGCGAGCCGGGAGAAGCCGGTCAGGACGCCGAGCATCAGGCCGATGCTGCTGCCGATGGCCAGGCCGATGGCGGCGCGCTTGAGGCTCTCCCACAGGTGGGTGGGCAGCTCGCCGGTCTCGGTCAACCGCCAGGCGGTGACCCCGACCGAGCTCGGGGCCGGCAGGACGTTGGCGGCGATGATCCCGGCCCGGGCCAGCAGCTCCCACGTGAGCAGCAGCAACAGCGGAACAACCCAGGAGATCACCCGGTACGGCAGCCCTCTCCGGCGCGCCCCGCCGGGGGCCGGTGTGCTCGTGGTCGCCGCCGGCGGGCTGACCGGGACGGCGATGGTGGGAGTGGACATGGCCGGAACTCTGACTCATCCAAGTTCTGCATGTCAACTGAACCCCATAGGTTTACTAGGATATGGGATCACCGTTGACACCCGCGCTGCAAGGAGGGCACGGTTGGGGCCATGCCCACCCCCGCTGCGGATGCCCTGGCTCTGCCGACGCCCCGCCTTTCCCACCTGGTGGACGTGACCGCGGCCCTGGCTGCCCACGCCGAGCAGCACGACCGCACCGCGGACCTGCCGCATGCCGGCCTGGCCGTGGTGCACGAGGCCGGACTGCTCACCCTCACCGTCGGCGCCGAGCACGGCGGCCCGGGCGGTGGCCTGACCGACACCGTGCGGGTCCTCACCGCCCTCGGCCGCGGCGATCCGTCGGTCGCCCTGATCAGCGCGATGACTCTCTTCGCGCACGCCGCCTGGGCCGCCTGGCCGGCCGACTCCTACGCCGAGGTGCTGGCCGAGTCGGTGCGGCGGCCCACGCTGATCAACTCCCTGCGGGTCGAGCCCGACCTCGGCACCCCGGCCCGCGGCGGCCTGCCGGCCACCACCGCCCGGCGGACCGCCGGCGGCTGGGAGCTCACCGGCCACAAGATCTTCTCCACCGGCGCGGCCGGGTTGCGCTGGATGCAGGTCTGGGCCCGGACCGACGAGGATCCGGTACGCACCGGAGCGTTCCTGGTCCGCACCGACTCCCCCGGCATCACCGTCGAGCGCACCTGGGACCACCTGGGCCTGCGCGCCTCGCGCAGTGACGACGTGACCTTCGACCGGGTGCCCGTACCGCTCGGGGCGACGCTGGAACTGGCCGAACCGGGAGCGCCCGGCGCGGACCCCGGCGGCCTGCGCGCCTGGAACGCCCTCGGCATCGCCGCCATCTACCTCGGGGTGGCCGCCGCGGCCGTCGACTGGCTCACCGGCTACCTGCGGGAACGCGTGCCCACCAACCTCGGCAAGCCGCTGGCCGCGCTCCCCCGCTTCCAGAGTGAGGTCGGCCTGATCTCCGCCCAGCTGCTCACCGCGACAACGCTGGTCGACAGCATCGCCCAGGCCATCGACCGCGGCGAGCCGGTGGAGGCGGCCCGGCCCGGCCTGGCCAAGACCGTCGCCACCACCGCCGCCATCGAGGCCGTGCAGCGCGGTGTGGCCCTCATCGGCAACGCCGGGCTCAGCCGCCGGCACCCGCTCGAGCGCCATCTGCGCGACGTGCTCTGCGGGCGCATCCACACCCCGCAGGACGACGTCGTCCTCACCGCCGCCGGTCGCGCCCAGCTCGAGAGGAATTCCTGATGACCGTCGAGTTCGTCGGCATGATCGGCACCCGGGACGTGTCCGAGACCCGCGCACCCAGCGGGCCACCGATCGACCCCGGGTACGTACGGCGCTTCAGCCGGGCGCACGAGGACGGCGGCTTCGACCGGGTGCTGATCGGTTACGGCTCGTCCACGCCGGACGGGACGCAGGTCGCCGCGTACGCCGCCGCGCACACCGAACGCCTCGGGCTGCTCATCGCCCACCGCCCCGGTTTCGTCGCTCCGACCACCGCCGCGCGCACCTTCGCGACGCTGGACCAGCTCTCCGGCGGCCGGGTCGCCGTGCACACCATCACCGGCGGCTCGGACGCCGAGCAACGCCGCGACGGTGACTACCTGGGCAAGGACGACCGGTACGCCCGCACCAAGGAGTACCTGCGGATCCTGCGCCGCGCCTGGTCGGCGCCGGAGCCGTTCTCGCACGAGGGCCGCTTCTACCGCTTCGAGAACTTCTCGCTGCAGGCCCAGCCGGCCCACCGGATCCCGCTGTACTTCGGCGGCTCGTCGGCGGCGGCGTACCGCACCGGCGGCGCGGTCGCCGACGTCTTCGCCCTCTGGGGTGAGCCGCTGCAGGAGACCGCCGAGCAGATCGCCGCCGTGCAGGCCGCGGCGGCCGCGGCCGGGCGCGGCCCGCTGGGCATCAGCGTCTCGTTCCGGCCGATCCTGGCCGCGACCGACGAGCTGGCCTGGGAACGGGCCGAGCGCATCCTGGCCACCATCATCGAGAGCAAGGGCGGCAAGGGCTCCTTCACCGGCGACAACACCCGCGTGCTGGGCGGCCCGCACCCCGAGAACGTCGGCTCGCAGCGCCTGCTCGCGGCCGCGGCCAAGGGTGACCGGCACGACCGGGCTCTGTGGACGGCCACCGCGCCGGCCAGCGGCGCCCAGGGCAACTCGACCGCCCTGGTCGGCTCGCCCGAGACCGTGGCCCGTGCCCTGCTGGACTACGTCGACCTCGGCGTCACCACGATCCTGATCCGCGGCTACGACCCCGTCGACGACGCGGTCGACTACGGCAGGCACCTCATCCCGCTCGTCAGGCAGGAACTAGCCCACCGCTCCCTCGTCGCTGCTTAGGGGACCACCATGACCGTCACCCCTCTCCACCAGGACCGTGCCGTGGACGCCGACCTCTTCCGGGCGCTGCTGCGCCGCCACGCCGCCGCCGTGGTCGTGATCACCGCGCCCGGCGAACCCCCGGCCGGCTTCACCGCCACCTCCTTCACCTCCGTCTCGCTCGACCCGCCGCTGGTCTCGTTCTGCCTGGCCAAGACCGCCTCGGCGTGGCCGGCCGTGGCGTCGGCGAGCACCATCGCCGTGCACGTGCTGACCCGGGAGCAGGAGCACGTGGCCCGCACGTTCGCGACCCGGGGCATCGACCGCTTCGCCGCGCACGGCGCCTGGCGGCCCGGACCGGACGGGGTGCCGCTGCTCGACGGTGTGCTGGCCCGCATCGTGTGCCGGGTGACCCAGCGGGTGGAGGCCGGCGACCACACCATCGTGCTGGCCGCGCCGGAGCTGGGCGAGCACCACGAGGACACGACGGTCACCCCGCTCGTCTACCACGACGGCACGTACGCGCACCTCAAGCGGTCGGCGTAGATGGAGTTCCACTGGTTCCTGCCGACCGCCGGGGACAGCCACGGCATCACCAGCGGCGGGCAGGCGGCGGCCACCGTGACCACCGAACGCCCGCCCGAGCTGGGCTACCTGGCGCTGGTGGCCCGCGCGGCCGAGCGCCTCGGCTTCACCGGCGTACTCACCCCGACCGGCACGTTCTGCGAGGACGCGTGGCTCACCACCGCCGCGCTGCTCACCGAGACGTCCACGCTGCGGTTCCTGGTCGCGTTCCGGCCCGGGTTGGTGTCGCCGACCCTGGCCGCCCAGATGGCCTCGACCTACCAGCGGATCTCCGGCGGGCGGCTGATGCTCAACGTGGTCACCGGCGGGGAGTCCACCGAGCAGCGCCGCTTCGGCGACTGGCTGGACCACGACCAGCGGTACGCCCGGACCGCCGAGTTCGTCCAGGTGCTGCGGGGCGCCTGGTCGGGCGAGCCGTTCGACTTCGCCGGTGAGCACTACCGGATCGCGGGGGCGACGACGCGGCAGCCGCCGGACCCCGTACCCCCGATCTTCTTCGGCGGGTCGTCACCGCCGGCGTTGCGGGTGGCCGCCGAGCACGTCGACACATACCTGACCTGGGGTGAGCCACCGGACGCGGTCGCCGCCAAGCTGGCCGCGGTGCGCGCGCTGACCGACCGCCGGCTCACGTACGGGATCAGGCTGCACGTCATCACGAGGGACACCGCCGACGAGGCCTGGGCGGCGGCGCGCGCCCTGCTCGACCGGGTGCCGGTGGCCGCCGTCACCGCGGCCCGGGAGCGCTTCGCCCGTACGGAATCCGAGGGTCAGCGCCGGATGGCGCAGCTGGCCGGCGGCGACTCGCTCGAGGTCTCCCCCAACCTGTGGGCCGGCTTCGGCCTGGTCCGGCCGGGCGCGGGCACCGCGCTGGTCGGCAGCCACGCCGAGGTCGCCGAGCGGCTCACCGAGTATCACGCGCTCGGCATCGACCACTTCATCCTGTCCGGACAACCACACCTGGAGGAGGCCTACCGCTTCGGCGAGGGCGTCCTCCCCCTGCTGAAACTGGGAGCAAGCGCATGAGCGGAATCGTCGTCGTCTCGGGTAACCCGCGGCCCGGATCGCGGACCTCCGTGCTGGCCTCGGCCGTCGGGGAGTCGCTGGGTGGTGCCGCCACCGTGGTGGAGGTCGGCGCGCTCGGTGCGGGCCTGCTGACCCCGGGAGACACCGCCACGGCGGCCGCGGTGACGGCGGTCCGCCAGGCTGACCTGCTGGTGGTCGCCACGCCGACCTACAAGGGCAGCTACACCGGGGTGCTGAAGGTGCTGCTCGACCAGCTGCCCGCCGCTGCGCTCGCCGGCAAGCGGGCCGTACCGGTGGTGACCGCGGGTGTGGCCCCGCAAGCGGCGGCGGCCGCGGCCCTGCTGGCGCAGCTGCTCGCCGAGCTGGGCGCCGAGGTCGCGCCGGCGCTGCCGGTGGTCGAGGCGGACCTGAGCGAGTCGGCGGCGATCGCGGAGAAGTACGCGGCGTTGCACGGCGGGTGATTGGCGGCGGCTTGCCACGATGACGCCATGGAGATCCTCGTGACCGTCGCGCTCGTCGTGCTGCTGGTCGGTCTGATCCTGCTGGGCCTGGCCGCCTCGGCGAACTCCCGGCGGGAGCAACTGCGGACGGCCGCTCGGCTCACCGCGATCGAGCAGAAGCTCGACGCGGTGGTCGGGCACCTGGGCATCACGGTCCGCGAGCGGGAGCTGCCCGAGGTGCTCCGGCTGATCTTCGCGGACCAGCGGGTGGCGGCGATCAAGGCCTATCGCGACGAGACCGGCGCCACCCTGCTGGAAGCGAAGAACGCGGTCGACGCTATGGCTGCCCGGCACGGGCGTTGACGCGGCGCCGCTCCCGCAACCGGCCGGCCCCGGCCAGCAGTCCCGCGGCGGCCATCGAGACGGCTCCCCAGAACAGCAGCGAGCCCACGGCGTCCCCGTCGAACCAGGCCCCGTACGCCAGCACGGTTGCGACCGCCACCACGACGACGCCGGGCAGGCTCGCCAGCGCCCGGGCCCGGCGGGCCGGCCGGAGCAGCCCGAACACCGCGTCCGCCAGCACCAGCAGCGCGGCCACCGCGCTCATGCCGAAGGTGAACGACCGCACGTCGACCGGCACATCCGCGTCATCGAGGCGGTAGACGATGAGCAGCAGAGCGACGCCCAGGGCCAGGGCCAGGATGGCGGCGGCGCCGAGATCCCAGCTTCGCGGCAGCGGCCGCTCCCGGTCCTGGCGCTTGCGCGGGATGTGGTCCCAGGCCCGGTTGATGGCGAAGCGGCTCGCCATCGCCCCGAAGACGCTCAGCGCGAGGAAGGCGACGATCGGGGGGATCACGCTGCGGGTCAGGTAGGCGATGATCCCGGCGACCAGGGCGGCCACCGGCAGACCGGTGGCCGCGCCGACCAGCCAGCCGTTGCGGAAGTCGGTGCGGGCCGCGGGCAGGTCCAGCGGGTGGACCAGCGGCTGGGTCTCGGGGTCGGGCAGGTCGACGAGCTCTTCCATGACGGTCGGTGCCTCTTCCAGGGTTGTCACGGCAGCCTCCAGGGCGCGTGGTCGATGAAGGAGCTGGTGGGGTTGGGGCGGGCGATGTCGTAGACCTTCTGCCGGGAGACGCCGAGCCGGGCGGCGACCGTCACCGCGCTGAAGTCGTCGAGCAGGGCCTCGACGGCGAGCGCCCGGACCGCGGAGGCCCGGGAGGTCAGGTGGGCGGTGAGGGCGCTGACCTCGGCCGCGATCAGCGCGACGGCGAGCGGACCGCCGAACGGCCCGGCCCAGTCGGCCGCACCGCCGGCGGCCGCGGCGAACATCTCGTCGCCTCCGTCGGCCAGGGCCGAGCGCACCAGCTCCGGGGCCACCCCGGCCGACTCGAAACGCTCGCGGACCGGCGCACGGGTGTCAGGGGTACGGTGCGCCAGGACGACGTCCCAGCTGTTGTCACCCCCGGGTTGACGGCTCATGGGTAGAGCATGTGTCACCCCGGGGGTGACTGTCAACCCTCCAGACTGGACCGGGCCGCCTAGAGTGCGGCTGTGCCCCCGTTCCCCCTCGCGTACCGGTGGACGCTGGGCGTCTTCCTGATCGTGGTCGCGGCCACCTGGTGGCGCCCGGAGCATCCGGTCGAGCAGGCCATGCACCACTCCCTCACCGTGCTCGGCCTGGCGGCGCTGCTGCTCGTGCAACGGCGCCGCCCGTTGCCGTACGCGTCGTTCCTGCTGATCCTGATCTTCCTGGTGCTGCACTCGGTGGCGGCCCGGTGGATCTACTCGTTCGTGCCGTACGACGACTGGACGGAGGCGCTGTTCGGCGTACGCCTCAACGAGCTCTTCGGGTGGCAGCGCAACAACTTCGACCGGCTGGTGCACCTGTCGTACGGGCTCTGTTCCGGTCCGGTGCTCTTCGCCCGGTTCCGGGAAGCCGGGCGCGGCATCCGCTGGTCGGCGCTGGTGGCGGTGGACGTGGTGCTGTCCACGAGCGCGGTGTACGAGCTGTTCGAGTGGGGCATCGCGATGACGCTGGCGCCCGGGGCGGCCGAGGCCTACAACGGTCAGCAGGGTGACCTGTGGGACGCCCAGAAGGACATGACGCTGGCGACGGGCGGGGCCATCGTCGCGGTGGCGGTCACGGCGCTGATCGCGTACCACCGATCGGGTTTTGGCTCTCGCCGGATCCCGCAGCCGGCGGCGACGCTGGACGGATGATCAGTCTCGCGTCCCTGCTCGGCGTCACGGTCGTCGCCCTCGGCATGGTGCTCACCCCGGGCCCGAACATGATGTACCTGGTCTCCCGCAGCATCACCCAGGGCCGGCGGGCCGGCATCGTCTCGCTCGGCGGCGTGGTCATCGGCTTCCTGGTCTATCTGACCGCCGCGAACCTCGGCCTCTCGGTGATCTTCGTGCACGTCCCGGAGGCGTACACGACCGTCAAGCTGGCCGGCGCGGCCTACCTGGGCTGGCTCGCCGTCAAGACGCTGCGCCCCGGCGGCACGTCGATCTTCGCGCCGGCCTCCGCTCCGGCCTCCGCTCCGGGCGACTCGCCGCGCCGACTGTTCACCATGGGCCTGCTCACCAACCTGCTCAACCCCAAGGCCGCGATCATGTATCTGTCGCTGATCCCGCAGTTCGTCCGCCCGGAAGCCGGGCACGTGCTCGCCCAGGGCTTCGTGCTCGGCGGCGTGCAGATCCTGGTCAGCCTGACGGTCAACCTGCTGATCGTGGCGGCGGCGGGCGGCATCGCGGTCTTCCTGGCCCGGCGGCCGGGCTGGCTGCGGATGCAGCGCTACCTGATGGGTACGGTGCTCGGCGCGCTCGCCGTCCACCTGGCCACGGACCGCGCCCGCCCGGCCTGACATGTCGTTCTGCTGAGAGGTCCAGGTGTCGACGCCTGAGCTGCTGCGGGCGTTCGTCGATCACTTCGTCGCCACCGAGGCATCCGGCGACGACCAGCTGCCCTGCTTCCTGCGCACCTACGTCACGGGCGCGCCGACCGGGTCCGATGCCGCGGCGCCGGCCGAGCTCCGCTCGAGTGACGGCACTGAGGCTTTCACGCTGTACCTGCACGGCCGCAACCACCCCTGGGCGATGATCACCGTCGCTGAGGACGACGCGGCCGTGCTGGGCCTGAGCATCGACGCCCCGGCAACTCGCCGGCCGAGCTCCGCGAAGCACGGGAGCTGATCGAGCACCTGCGACAGCAATTCGCCGCCCCGCCGGGATCGCGGGCGCCGGAACGCCACCGCCCGAATCGCGCGCGCGGGAACGCCACCGCCCGAATCGCGGCACCAGTGGCGCATCGACCACACCCAGATCCGCGTCGGCACCATCCCGGACGACCCGGCCTGAGCCACCGGCTCCCCGCACCCGGCACCACCACCACTACCGCCGCCATCGCCATCGCCACGCCCTCGTCGGCGTCGGCGTCGGCGTCGGCGTCGGCGGCGGCGTCGGCGTCGGCGGCGTCGGCGGCGGCGTCGGCGTCGTCGGCGGCGGCGGCGGCGGCGGCGGCGGCGGCGGCGGACCCTGCCATTGCTCTGGATCGGCCGGTCCGCGGCCGGCCGGCAGCTGCGGCACGATCGTGGGGTCGGTGATCGTGTCGTCAGCGGCGAGCAGGATCGCCTTGGACAGGATCAAGGACAGCACCCGATCGTCGTCGAAGGGCAGGTGGACCGCCGGCTTGCGCTTGCGGTCGGGGACGATGCACAGATAGGTGTCGTCGGGCTCGATCAGGATGTTGGCCGAGCCGAGGTGGATCCGATAGGTGCCACGGTTTCCGCGGACCCGGAGGTATCTGTCGGTCAGCTCGCAGCGCGGCCCGATCGACAGCCGGGGCAGGAGCCGGGCCAGCACGTCGCGGCGTACCTCGGCCGAGGCGGTCAGAGCACCGAAGCCGGCCGATTCCCGATAGGCGCGGAAAGGCGAGGTTTCCTGGTCCGGCCAGGCCTCGTCGGCCGCGATCGACGTGACGCCGACGAACAGATCCACGTCGCGCATCGCCTCACTGAACACCCGCACCGGCACCTCGGCCAGCGGTGCATCCTGCCACGCCCCGCCGGCGCGGCGGGCGAAGCGGACCTCGCCGATCGTGCAGAACACCACCTGGTGGTCCGACGCTCCGGCCGCCTCGTGGGCCAGCAGGGCCCGCCATTCGCCGCCACCGAGGTCCTTCGCCGCTTCCGTGCGGTGGCCCTGGTCCCACGTCCCCAGGTAGCTCGCCGCCCACCCCCGGGTCCGCATCAGAGCGCTGGCCTGGCGGTAGCGCAGAATGTGCCCCGCGTAACGCCGCGACGAAGTCCGGCTCGAAGCCTCTGCCGGTGTCAGCGGATAGACCTCCCGGAACGCCTGCTTGAACGGCTGCCGCAACTCCTCCACTCCGATGTGGTCACGCCAGCGCGTCACCTCGCCGGGCCCAGCCAACGCGGGATGCCAGAGCCGCACTCGTCCGCCGACAGCCTCGAAGCGGTCACCTGCCTCATCCACCAGCGTCCAGCCGCCGTCGGCCCCGCGATGCGGAATGCCGGCCCGCCAAGATCCGCCGTCCACTGACGATTGCCAGATCAGGCGGTCGGCGACAGCTCCCGTGAGCGGATGATCCAAGTAGCGCGCCACCCAGTCAGCCCACGCCCAGCTCCGCTCCTGGGACAGCAGCGCCTCGATCCGATCGCGTTCCGCGGCCAGCGTCCTGGTGATCTCCTTGACCAGCGCCCGGGCCTCCGTGACGTCCACATCGGCGGGCACTCGCTTGAGCGGCCGGCCGTCCCGCATGACCACCAATCGCGCCTTGCCGTCCACGACCTCCACGAGGACGGAGCCGGGCACCAGCCAGCGCCGCCCCCGCGCATCCAGGCTGTGGTCGTCGATCCCGAGTTCCAGCGCCTCACCGGCCGCCCAGCCACGCGCGGTCTCGATCCGCGCGACCGCGGTGCGAACCCGCGCCAGCAACGGTTTGCTCCGCACCGTCAGCGCCAGCCGCACCAGCGCCCGCACCGGCGCGTCACCCTCGCGATCCGCCAAGATCTCCACCGCGGCCGCCGTCGTCCGCGGCGCCGGCACCTCCGCGGATGCCGTGCCCGCCCGCACCGCGACCCGGGCCAGCAGAGCCGTCGACCCTGGATCCCGGGCCGCGAACCAGATCAGCCCCCGCACCAGCACATCGGTGTCCTCACCGACCGGCCCCTGATAGGCGCAGAACCGCTCCAGCAGAGGACCGACAACGCCCGCCGCGTCGAGCAGCTCGTCCGCCCGCTTCAGCCAGCCCTTGGCCGGCACCGGCTTGGTCAGCGACCCGGCGTGCCGCAGCACCGCACGCGCCCCGGCATCGGTCAGCAACGGCCGTAGCGACTCCTGCACCGCCGCGTCGAACACGTCGTCCGCCGGCAGCACATGACCGAGGCCACCAGGATCGATCCGGTCCAGCACGGCGCCGTACGCCTGGGACAGCGAATGACGCACCCGCACAGCCAGATAGCTCGTCTTCACCGCGTCCAGCACCGCTTCGAAGGCCGGCACGAGGTCATGCAGCTCCTCCGGCGGCAGCGCGGCACCGATGACGGCGGGCAGGCGCCAGGGCGAGCCGTCAGCCCGTCCGGTCTCGCCGGCCAGCACCCGCAGGCTCCAGATCAGGTCGTCCCGGGTCCAGCGCACGTCGTCGGTCGCGAGCGCGGCGATCACCTCGGCCGGATGCACGAACGGGGCGTCGTCGCGGGCCGCCTCCCAGTGCAGGCGCAGACAGATCAGCCGGCGGTGGTCCGCGGACAGCGCCGGGTCGGCGTCTGTCGTCCGCACCTCGTGCAGGCGTGGGTCGGGGTCGACCGCCGGGGTCAGATCGAGCAGGATCGGCGCCATCAGCCACCCACCAGCGGGACCAGGCGGATGAACGCCACCGTCGGATCGCCGCGCAGGTCGATGAGCTGGTCGAGGTCGTCGACCTGGCGCCGGCCAACGATCATCACGAAGCCGTTGCGGTTGAACGCCCGGCACGCCGCGTCGGCCTGCGCGGTCCAGTCGAGGCGCTGTCCCCTCCGTACCGTGGAAGCCGTCAGGCCGCGGAAGGCCTCGCCCGCCGTGGCGTGGAAGCGGGCCACCTCCTCGCGGACCCGCAGGCGCAGCAGCTCGCGCGCGGTGATCTCGTCGGGCAGATCCGGCAGGATCCACTCGTCGATCGCCCGGCCCGTCATGGTCTCGTCGCGCACCATCACCTCGGCCACACCCACTCCTTCCCTTCGGCCCGGTCATCATGGCGGCAGCCTCCGACAGTTTCCGGAATGCCGGGGTGACCGGCGGCGTTGGCAGGACCGAGGAGGCATCATGAAGGTTCGCAACTCGCTCCGGTCGCTCAAGAGCAAGCCGGGTTCGGTTGTCACCCGCCGGCGCGGCCGGATGGTCGTCATCAATCGCAAGAACCCCCGCTGGAACGGCCGCCAGGGCTGATCCCGCGATACCGTGACAAGGCACCAAGGCCGGGAACCCGCCGCCACGGGTTCCCGGTCTTTTGCGTGTGGGAGATCACATCGCTGTCGACGACCGTCCACCCGGACACTGTCCCGATGGAACCTCGCGTGCATCCGGTGCCCTCCACCGACGGCGTCACCCTGACCGTCGAGGAGTACGGCCGGCCCGGTCACGCCGCGTCCGTGGTCTTCCTGCCCGCGCTCGGGGTGCCGGTGGCCTACTACGGCCCGCTGTTCCGCGCCTGGGCGGCCGCCGGCCGGCACGTCGTCGGCGTGGAGCTGCGCGGCATGCCGCGGAGCCCGGTCGCCGACCTGCGCCGCGACTCGTTCGGCTACGCCCATCTCGTCCGCGACGACCTGCCCGCGGTGTTCACCGACCCGGCCGTCGCCGGCGCGGCCAAGGTCGTGCTGGTGGGCCACAGCCTGGGCGGTCAGCTCGCACTGCTGTCGGGCGCCGCCGGCACGGTACGCCCGGACGCCGTCGTCACCCTGGCCACGGGTACGAGCTCCCCGTTCGCCCGCAGCGGCCGGCTCGCCCGGGCCCAGCGCGCCGCCGGGGTCCGCTTCGTCGGCGCGGTGACCTGTTCGCTGGGCTACTGGCCGGGGCACCGGCTCGGTTTCGCGGGACGCCAGCCCCGCACGCTGATGAACGACTGGGGTTACGAGGCCCGCTACGGCCGCTACCGCCTGCGCGGCGACCGCACCGACTACGAGGCCGCGCTGGCCGGCCTGCCCGTGCCCGCGCTGCTCGTCGACATCGCCGGCGACCGGATGATCCCGCGCGCCGCGGTCGACCACCTGGCGGCCCGGCTGCCCTCCGACGTCGACCGGGCCACGATCGACGCGGTCCCGGACCACTTCCTGTGGGCCCGCCGCACCCCGGAGAAGGTCATCACCCGCGTCGAGAGCTGGCTCACCACCCGCGGCCTCTGACCCGGCCGAGCAGCGGTCACCGCGAGCCGACAGCGACCGAGCCGGCCGAACGGCCATCGCCGCAGGCAATAAGCCGTCGCGGGCAATCGGTCGCCGTGGGCAATCAGCCGTCGCGGGCGAAAAGGCCGCCCCGCGCGATCAGCCGCCGCGGGCGAAGAGCGCCAACCGCACCCGGTTGGGACTGTCGGTCTTGGTCATCAGGCTGGTGATGTGGGTCTTGACCGTCGTCACGCCGATGTGCAGCCGGTCGGCGATCTCCGTGTTGGACAGCCCCTCGGCCACCAGCTCCAGCACGTCCTGCTCCCGGGCGGTCAGCCCCGCCACCGGCCGCGGCTGCTCCACCCGGGCCGCGACCGCGCGCCGCACCAGCCGCTGCAACACGTCCTGGCTGAACGGGCTGTCCCCCGCCGCGGCGCGCCGGATCCCGTCGAGCAGCTCGACCGGCGGCGCGTCCTTCAGCAGAAAGCCGCACGCCCCGGCGGTCAGCGCCGGATAGAGGTGGTCGTCGTCGCCGAAGGTGGTCAGCACGACGATCCGGGCGCCCGGGCGTTCGGCCAGGATGCGGCCGGTCGCCGTGATGCCGTCGACGCCCGGCATCCGCAGGTCCATGACGATCACGTCGGGGGCCAGCCGGGCCGCGAGCGTCACCGCGTCGCGGCCGTTCTCCGCCTCGCCCACCACCGTCAGGTCGGCTTCGGCGTCGCACAGCATCCGCAGGCCGGCCCGGATCAGCGGCTGGTCGTCGACCAGCAGGACGCGGATCACACCGGCTCCGTGGACCGGCCGGCCGGCAGGACGGTCTCGACCCGCCAGCCGCCCGCGGCCGGTCCGGCCGTCAGCCGGCCCCCCAGCACCTCGACCCGTTCGCGCATCCCGGTCAGACCGTGGCCGCCGCCGGACGGCAGTCCGGGCACCACGCCGCCGCCGTCGTCGGTCACCGACCAGTGCACGTCCCCGTCCGTCACCTCGACCCGCAGGCTCGCGTGGGCAGCCGGTCCGGCGTGCTTGGCCACGTTGGTCAGCGCCTCCTGGGTCAGCCGCAGCACGGCCAGGCCGCGGACCACGTCCAGCGTTCCGGCCTCCGGCGCGATGGTCGCGTCGATCGTCAGTCCCGCCCGCCGGGCCGTTTCGACCGCGGCTTCGAGGGCGGCCGGCAGCGCGCCGGGCTCGATCGCGGTGAGGGCCGCATCCGTACGCCGGGACGGGTCCCGCAGCACCGCGACCAGCTGCCGAAGATCGGCCAGCGCGGCCGTACCGGTGCTGTGCACGTCGTCGAACACCTCCGTCACCCGCGGGTCCACGTCCGGCAGCACGTGCCGGGCCACGCCGACCCGCAGCACCATCGACGCGACGTGGTGCGCGACCACGTCGTGCAGTTCACGGGCGATCGCCGAGCGTTCGTCCGCGCGGGCCGCCCGGCTCTCCGACTCGGCCCGGCGCCGGGCCTGCACGCCCAGTTCGCGGGTGGTCCGGATGACCAGGCCGAGCAGCACCGGGACGCCGATCACGATGAACAGCCCGAAGACCGGCCCGGAGACCTCCGACGGGTCCCGGCCCAGGGTGAAGGCCAGGTAGACCGCCGCGACCAGGCCCGCGCAGGACCACAGGATGCGCGGCCGGGGCGCCCACAGCGCCACTTCGAGCAGCAGCCAGCTGGTGCCCACCTGGTTGATCGTCGTGTCGTCGATGAGCCAGAACGCCACGACCAGCAGGGCGGTCTGGGCCAGCAGGCCGGGCAGCTGCCGGCGGTGCAGGATCAGGGCGAGGGCGAACGCGGCCACGGCGAGCAGCCATTGCGTCGGGGTGGGCGCCCGGCCGGCCTGGGTGCCGAAGAACAGGTAGCTCAGGCCGCTCAGGTCCAGCAACAGCATCCGGACGAACGTGTCCCGCGCGTCGAAGAGCCGTGCCACCCATCCCACGAGGACCACCCTAGGCGCTCTCGGCGGGGCGGTAGCGGACCCGTACCAGAAGGTAGACCAGCAGGCCCAGGGGGCCGAGCAGGATCGTGAGCAGCAGCACCGGCGACATGATCAGCGCGGGGACACCGCGGGTCCGGCTGTCGAGCCAGGACCAGCGGCCGACGAAGAGGTCGAACGCGAGCATGTGGGCCCAGGCCGCCGCCGCGCCGTCGGCCGTGCCGAGCAGTTCGCGGACGCCGCCCAGGGTGGGCGAGGCGACGGCCGGCAGCACCTCGCCGAAGGCGGGGACGACCAGCAGCGCGTAGATCACCACGACCGGCAGCACGATCAGCGGCGAGGCGATGATCCGCCGGGTCCAGGACCAGCCCGGCACCAGGATCATGAGCGCCCAGAACGGCGCGGCGACCGCAAAGGTCAACCCGAACAATGCCCCGGTCATGCTGCCCCTCCCAGGCCGTCGCCCGCCGCGACCCGGTGCCGCTCGGTGCAGGCGGTCATGCTGAGCCTGCCTGGCATGCCCTTCTGGCCCTCGCCGACCAGGCCGTCGCCCGCCGCGACCCGGTGCC
>NZ_JBEZFL010000007.1:0-207796 GCF_040649415.1 Actinoplanes sp. NPDC048967 | reverse complement strand
GCCCGCCGCGACCCGGTGCCGCTCGGTGCAGGCGGTCATGCTGAGCCTGCCTGGCATGCCCTTCTGGCCCTCGCCGACCAGGCCGTCGCCCGCCGCGGCCCGGTGCCGCTCGGTGCAGGCGGTCATGCCGCGAGCTCCAGCGCCGGCTGCCGGCGGCGGGCCACCACCGCGACGGTGGCGGTCGCGGTCGCGGCGGCGAGGGCGGCCCAGGCGGTCAGCGTCAGGGAGTCGGGCCGCAGCAACGGCTGGCCGCGCAGGGCCTGCCAGGTCAGCAGGGCGGTGAGGATGCCGTACGCGACGCCGCCGACCGCCAGCAGCCGGATCCGGGTGAGCTCGTCGATCCGGTTGCCGAGCAGCAGGGCGAGCAGCGGCAGCGCCTGCAACGCGTGCAGCCCGATGAAGTGACCGATCCGCAGGTCACCGCCGGTGGTGCTCCAGCCGACCACCGGCAGTCCCGGTCCGCCGTCGCTCACGCCGACACTGTGCCCCATCTGGGCGGGCTGCACCATCGGGATCGCCGCCACCAGGCCGAGCAGAGACAGTCCCAGGCCCCAGCGGACGGCGTGCGCGGACACCCGGTCGGCGATCCGCTGCCGGAGCACCACCACGCCGATCACGAAGTGCGCGATGAACAGCACCATGATCGCGCTGCCCATGACCTGCCACAGCGCGGAGTTCAGCGCGGAGGTCTCGTTGTAGTGGCTGGTCTGCCCGCGCAGCACCTGCGTCACGATCACGACCATCTCGGCGACGGACATGGCGACCACCACGGTGGCGGCCCGTTCGGCGACGCGGCTGCGCCGCGGGAGCAGCGAGAGCATCCAGGCCAGGGTGGAGGTGTAGAGGACGAAGGACACCGCGAACTTGAACGGCTTGAGCCAGATCGGCGCGCCGGTCAGGACGCGCGGGTCGGCGAAGGTGCCGACCGCCGCGACGAGGGCCAGGACGGCCATCGCGGCGGCGAAGATCATCAGTGGGCGGTGCCAGCGCAGCACGTTTGTCATGCCCTTGATGCTTTCGGGGCCGGCGGGCGCTTTCGCCCATCCGCGGGCCCGTCCCCCGGCCGGTGGTCGGAGGCCTTCTCCTCCCTGGGTAGGAGGTCGCCATACTGTCCGCGTGAACGAGGTCGTGTTTCCCCGGGCCGAGGACGGCCGGCGCAGCGGTTCGGCGCTGGGCCGGGCGGTGGTCGCGGACGCTCTGCGGGTGGCTGATCCGGCGGCGGCCGCGGCGGCCGAGCGGGAGCGCGACTGGCGTACGGGCTACCTGCGGCACTTCCGGGCTCTGGTCGAGGCCGGGCTGGACGGCGGCTACGACATCGCGCGGGCCGGGCTCGCGTCTGTGCACAGCCGGATGCGGATCACCAGCGGCGCGGACGAGGTGCCGCTCGATCATGCTTTCACCACAGAGAGCAAAGTCGCCGAGCCGCTGGACACCGTCACCGTCCACGGCGAGGGCAAGCCCGAGCAGGAGCTGGTCCTGCCGTACCGGGGTGAGCTGCTGCGCGGGGACGCCCTGCTGCGCCGGCTCGACGACTGGGTGCGGGCGGGCACGATCGAGGAGTCGTGCGCCGAAGCGGTCCGTGCGGTGGCCGCCGAGCCGGACTGGCTGGACCTGTCCGATCAGCGGCTGGTGGTGCTGGGCGCCGGCGCCGAGATGGGACCGTTGCCCGCCGTGCTGGCGTGGGGAGGCACGGTGATCGGCGTCGACCTGCCCCGGCCGCGGGTCTGGGAACGGGTGGCGGCCACCGCCCGGCAGAGCGCGGGCACGCTGATCGCGCCGGGCGCCACGATCGAGGGTGCGGGCGTGGACCTGCTGACCGGGCTGCCGGCGGCGGCGCAGTGGCTGCTCGGCATCGAGGGCCGGCTGGTGCTCGGCAACTACGTGTATGCGCCCGGGGCGGCGTACCCCCGGCTCTCGGCGGCCGTCGACGCCCTGGCCGAACATGTGCGCCGGGAGCGACCCGGCACCGCCCTGGCCTTTCTGGCCACGCCGACGGATGCCTTCGCGGTGCCGGCCGGCGCCGTCGCGCAGGCCGCGGCGCGGTTCCGGGACCGGCCGGCGGCGGCCAGGGTGCTGGCCGCGATGTCCGGCGGCCGGCTGCTCCAGCCGAACTACCCGCCCGGCGCCGGCCCCGGCATCGCCGACAGTCTGGTGCCCCAGCAGGGCCCGAACTACGCGCTGGCCAAACGCATCCAGCGGTGGCGGGCGTCGGTGGCCCGGCACGACGGCACGACGGTGAGCTTCTCGGTCGCCCCGCCGACCCGGACCCGGTCGGTGCTGAGCAACCGGCTGCTCGCCGCGGCCTACGCGGGCGCGCACGTGTTCGGCGCGGAAATCTTCGAACCGGCGACCAGCAACCGGCTGATGGCGGCGCTGCTCGTGCACCAGCTGCGCAAGCCACGGCCCGCGGCGCCGAGCGCATGGACCGACGAGACCATCGGCGCGGCCCACGGCGGGCTGTGGCGGGTCGCCTACCAGCCCCGGACGGTGCTCGGGCTGGCCGCCGTACGCGGTCTGCCGGCCGCCCTGGCTAGACCCCCACGCGGCTGATCAGCGACACCAGGTCGTCCCGGCTGGGGCCGGTCGGCAGCGGGGCCCGCCAGCCGCCCGCATAGATCTCCCGGGCCCGCGGTTCGGCCGCGGCCAGCGTCGCGGGCAGGGCTTGCATCGACAGGTACGGCCCCACGTAACGCATCAGCGACGGATCCGCCTGAGCTGCCTCGACGATGTAGCCGGAGGCCAGCGGCCGGGACAGATCGATGTCGGCGCCGGCCCACTGGCGTAGCTGCTCGGCGTCCCAGATCATGTGGTCGTCGAACCAGGGCTTGATCTGCTCAGCGCACCACCGGTCGAACTCCAGCGTCACGGTTTCGAGGTCCCTGCTGCCGGGGCCGCCGATCAGCGAGACCAGGTGCTGGGCCTGCAGCACGGAGGTCGTGATGCCGCGGCCCGCGGTCGGGTTGGTGGTGCAGACCGCGTCGCCGAGGTGGATGAGCCCGGGCAGTGCCACCCGGCCCTCCTCGTCGAGCTGACCCCGGTAGGCGTTGTGCAGGTGACCGCCGGGCAGGACGGCGGTGATCGGGCGGGTGCGCGCCGGGTCGGTCCATTCCGCGAACCCGGGCACCGCCCCCGCGGCCGCCTCAAAAGCCTCGGTGACCCGCAGGCCGGCCAGCTCCCGGTCGGTGCTGAGCCGGCAGAACGTGGTGCTCAGCGTGCGGTTGTCCTGCAGGAAGACGGCGAAGAAGTAGCCCGGCATCCGGGAGATCAGGCCGACCGGCGCGTTGACCGGGCCCGGCTCGGCGCCCGGCAGCAGCTCGTACTGCCGGGAGACATAGGACAACCCGCAGTCCCGGCCGGTGCCGGGGGCGCGCAGGTCGTCGCCGATCCGCCCGGCCCGGCCGGAGGCGTTCAGCACCAGGTCGGCGGCTACCTCGGCGCCGTCGACGCGCAGTCCCGCCGCGCGGCCGCGGGAGCGAAGCACGTCCTCGACGTGGCCGCACCTCAGCGTCACGCCGGACTCGGCCGCCGCGGTCCGGCGCAACACCAGCTCGAAAACTTCCCGGCGGCAGGCCATCCCGACCACCGTCTCCGGCCGGGATCCCTCGGCTGGCAGGATGCACAGCTCGGCGCCGGCGGCCAGCAGCGCGTCACGCACCTCGGGCAGTTCCGCCTCGAGGGCCGTGAGGATCTGCCGGCGCAGCCCGTGCGGATGGTGGAACTGCATGACGCCCTTGCGCTCCCAGTCGCCGCCGGGTGCCGGGCCGGGGTCACGGTCCACGACAGTGACCTCGTGACCGTGGCGGGCCAGGGCTGTCGCGGCGTACAGGCCGGTGGGTCCGGCACCGACGATGGCTACCCTCATCCGCCGATCCTAGGGGCCGCCCGGCGGCTGCTGCTCGCTCTCAGTCGGGATCCCGTCACCGCGGCTAGGCTCTGATGATGGAGATCGCCGGTCTGGTTCTCGCCGCGGGCGCCGGTCGCCGCTACGGGATGCCCAAGGCGCTCGTGGCGCACCGGGGCAGCCTCCTCGTGGAGCGCGCGGCCGGCACCCTGCGCGAGGCCGGCGTGGCCGAGCCGGTGATCGTGATCGGTGCGCAGGCGGCCCAGGTCCGCACCGCCGCGCCCGCACTGACCTATGTCGAGAATCCGGGCTGGGCTAGCGGCATGGCCTCGTCATTGCGCACCGGCCTGGCGGCGCTCGCCGCCGGCCCGGCCGGCGCGGCGGTGGTCCTGCTGGTCGACATGCCCGGCGTCACCTCCGCGGCGGTACGCGCCATCGCCACCGACGCCACCCCGGACTCCCTGGTCATGGGCGGCTACGGGGAGCGCCGGTCCCATCCGGTCCTGCTCGGCCGCGAGCACTGGGACGGGGTCGCGCGCGCTGCCACCGGCGACCGCGGCGCCCGCGACTACCTGCGCGCGCACGCCGGTCAGGTCCGCGTCGTCCCGGTCGGCCACCTCGCCGACGACACGGATCTCGACGTACCGGAGGTGACCCGTGCGTGACGTCCTGGACGATCTGCTCCGCTGGTGGCGCGCGGGTGAGCCCGCCGGGCTGGCCACCGTCACCGCCACCTGGTCGAGCGCACCCCGGCAGCCCGGCGCGGCGATGCTCGTCAGCGCCGACGGCACGGCTGTGGGCAGCGTCTCCGGCGGCTGCGTCGAGGGCGCGGTCTACGAGCTCTGCCGCGAGGTGGCCGGGTCCGGCACCCCGCAGACCGTGCGGTACGGCGTCAGCGACGACGACGCGTTCGAGGTCGGGCTGCCCTGCGGCGGCACGATCGAGCTCTTCGTCGAGCGAGCCGGCTTCCCCGAGCTGCCCGTGCTCGCGGAGGCGGTCGCCGCGGGCCGGCCGGTCGCGCTGCTCACGTGTGTCGAGGGCCCACCGGAGGCACTGGGCCGGCACCTGGTCGTCACCGGCGACGCCCGGCACGGCTCGCTGGGCGGTGACCGGCTGGACGACGCGGTCACCGACGACGGCCGGGGGCTGCTCGCCGCCGGACGCACCGGGCTGCTGCACTACGGCCCGGCCGGCGAGCGCCGCGGCACCGGGCTCACCGTGCTGGTCACCTCGTTCGCACCGGCCGCCCGCATGATCGTGTTCGGGGCCACGGACCACGCCGCCGCGGTGGCCCGGATCGGCGCGTTCCTCGGTTATCGGGTGACGGTCTGCGACGCCCGGCCGGTCTTCGCCACCGCCCGGCGTTTCCCGGAGGCCGACGAGGTCGTCGTCGACTGGCCGCACCGCTACCTGGCGGCCGAGGCGGCGGCCGGGCGGATCGACCCGCGGACCGTGCTGTGCGTGCTGACCCACGACCCGAAGTTCGACGTGCCGGTGTTGGAGGTGGCGCTCGAGCTGCCGGTGGCGTACGTGGGGGCGATGGGCTCCCGCCGCACCCACGACGACCGGCTCAAGCGGCTGCGCGAGACCGGGCTGGACCCGGCCGCGATCGCCCGGCTGGCCTCGCCGATCGGGCTCGATCTGGGCGCGCGCACCCCGGAGGAGACCGCGGTGAGCATCGCGGCCGAAATCGTGGCCGTGCGCTGGCACGGCACCGGAGGGCGGCTCACCGGCACCGCGGGGCCGATCCACTCCTGAGCGGTGGTTTGATGGCCGCGTGCTGCACTTGAGGATCATCGTCCCGCCCGACCGCAGGGCCGCCGTCCAGGAGCTGCTGACCGGCAACGACGCCGTGACCCACGTGGTCGTGCTGCCCGGTGCGGCCGTCGAACCGGTCGGTGACCTGCTGTTCTGCGACGTCGTCCGGGAGGGCGCCAGCGCGATCATCGAACGGCTGCGTGAGCTCGGCGTCGAGCGGGACGGCTCGATCATGCTGGAGAAGGTCGACACCACGCTGTCGGCGGCCGCCGACCGGGCCGAGCGGCGGGTGCCCGGGCTCGGCGTGGACGCCGTGGTCTGGGAGGAGGTGGAGCACGCCACCGCGGCCGAGTCGGAGCTGTCCGGCGCCTTCCTGACCTTCATGATCGTGGCGACCGTGATCGCCGGCATCGGCGTCCTGCTCGACCAGCCGATCCTCATCGTCGGGGCGATGGTCGTCGGTCCCGAGTTCGGTCCGCTGGCCGCGCTCTGCGTCGGCCTGGTGCGCCGCCGGCCCCGGCTGGTCCGCCGGGCGCTGCTGGCCCTGGGGGTCGGCTTCTCCGTCGGCATGGTGGTCACCGTCGTGACCACCTGGGCGCTGACCGCGCTGGATCTGGTGAACAAGGGCATGCTGCTCGGCGAGCGCCCGCTGACCGACTTCATCTGGCAGCCGGACGCGCTGAGCTGGGTGGTCGGCTTCCTGGCCGGGGTGGCCGGGATGCTGTCGCTGACCTCGGCGAAGGCCGGCACGCTGGTCGGGGTGCTGATCTCGGTGACCACCGTGCCGGCGGCCGCGAACGTCGCGGTGGCGCTGGCCTACGGCGTACTGGACGAGGCGGCCGGTTCGGCGCTGCAACTGCTCGTCAACGTCGCCGCGATCGTCGCGGCGGGCGTGCTGACGCTGCTCGTGCAGCGGTTCGCCGGACGCCGCCGGTGAGCCCGGCCGACCTCCCACTGTGGACGGACACACAGCCGGGCCGCGGACCGGTATGGTGGCGCTTCCGCCGGTGACCTCGATCGTGGTCACCGCAAGGACACGGGGGCTTCGGGCGTGAGGATCAGCAGGTCACGAATGGTGGCGGGGGCAGCCGCGGCAGTCACCGCGACGGCACTGACAGTGACCGGAGTCGTGCTGACCCGGTCGTCCGACGACCCGGCCACAGCGCCGCCCGCCGCGACCGCAGCCGAGGCCGCCGCCGCGCCGGTGCCCTCCGGCCCGCCACCGGCGCCGGTCACCACGCAGTCGCTGGAGCTGGACGGCAAGCCGACGATCGAGGACGGCCGGGAGACCCTGCGGCTGGCCCGGCGCACCGTCTCGCGGTTCAGCCTGCTCGGCGTGACCTGGACGGACGCCCTGCTCTCGTTCCGGGGAGACGCCGCCGTGCGCACCCGGTCGGCCGCCTCCGGCGACTGGTCCGCCTGGCAGAGCCTGGATCTGGAGCACGCGGTCGCGGCCGGTGACCCGGATCTCGTGGCCGGCCGCACCCGCGGCGGCAGCACCGGCCTGTGGGTCGGGGTCTCGAACGGCGTCGAGGTGAAGGTGGTCTCCCCCGCCGGGCGCGCCTCGAGCCGGCTGCCCGCCGGCCTGCGGCTCACCCTGGTCGATCCCGGCCCCGCGACCAGCGGGGGTCAGGGTGGCGGGATGCCGCTCGCCGATCCGGAGGAGTCCACGCCGGCCGACCCGCCGGCCACCGGCACCGAGCCGCTGCCCGACCCGGAGCCCGAGCCCGAGCAGCCGCCGGCGCAGCCCGACCCCACCGACGAGGGCTCGACCAGTGCCACCCCGTCGGCCCCGGCCACCACCACAGCCGCTCCGCCGACGACGACGGCCGCCACCCCGGTGCCCACCGTCCCGGCGCAGAGCGCGATGCCGGCCTACGTGAGCCGCAAGGGCTGGAGCGCCGACGAGACGCTGGTCAAGGACGCCCCGGTGTACGGCACCACGATCAACGCCCTCTTCGTGCACCACACCGCGCACAGCGGCAGCCGGTCCAACGACTACACGTGCGCCGACGCCGGCAAGGTGATCCGCAGCATCTACACGTACGCGGTGACGGGCAAGGGCCTCAACGACATGGAATACAACTTCCTCGTCGACAAGTGCGGCACGCTCTACGAGGGCCGCAAGGGTGGCGTCGACAAGCCGGTCGTCGGGGCGCACACGCCGCCGTTCAACACCAACTACGCCGCCGTCGCCGTCCTCGGTGAGTACGGCACCACCGCCGTGCCCGCCTCGGTCACCACCAAGATCGCGCAGCTGGCGGCGTACAAGCTCGGCCGGTACGGTCACGACCCGCTCGGCCAGTTCACCACCACCGCGCAGGGCAGCAACGACAAGGTCAAGGCCGGCGACAAGGTCACCATGGGCCGGATCGCCGGGCACCGCGACGTCCAGGCGACCGAGTGCCCCGGCAACGCCCTCTACGGCAAGCTTCCCGCGTTGCGCACCGAGGCCGCCGGCGTGCTCTCCGGGCTGAAGATCACCGGGTTCAGCGGCCGCAAGGGCGTGGTCCGCGACAGCCTCACGGTCTCCTGGTCGGTCAGCACGCCCGGCGGCGAGATCGGTGGCTTCGACGTGCGCGTCGACGGCCGTACGGCCGGCAGCGCCACCGCGTCCGCCCGGTCCGCCACCGTGAAGCTGACCGCCGGCCGGCACACCGTGCAGGTGCAGATGAACCGGGTCGGCGGGCCGACGTCGGTGAGCGACACCCGCACGGTCATCGCCGACCTCACCAAGCCCACGTTCCCCGGCCGGCCGGACCTGGTGCTGCGCACCGGCACGGTCAACCCGACCGCCGCGCCGGTGACCCTCAAATGGCAGGCGGCCGACGCCGTCGGGCTGTCCGCCGTGCAGCTCACCGCACCCGGCCGCACCACGTTCGCCACCGGTGCCCGCAGCTGGAACACCACGGCCCGGCCGGGCGCGGCGACCACCTGGCGGCTGCAGGCCACCGACCTCGCCGCCAACGTGGCCACCGCCCCGGTGACCCGCACCCCCGTGCTGGTGGCCGAGACCAAGGCCAGTCGCTCGGGCAAGTGGGCCAAAGCGTCGAGCAGCGCGCACCTCGGCAAGGCGGCGCTCGCCGGCTCCACCAAGAAGGCCTCGTTGAGCTGGAGCTTCACCGGTCGCTCGGTCGCGCTGCTGGCGATGAAGAGCAAGACAGCGGGCCAGGCGTACGTCTACCTCGACGGCAAAAAGGTCGCCACGATCGATCTGCGGGCAAGCAAGAACACATACCGCCAGGCCGTGTGGACCAAGTCGTGGACCAGCGCCAAGAAGCACACCGTCAAGATCGTCGTGGTCGGCACCAAGGGCCGCCCGAAGGTCACCACGGACGGCATCGTCTACCTGAAGTGACCGCCGCCCGCCGCGGGCGCGCTGATCGATTATTCGCGTGCGCCCGCGGCGGGCGGCGGAGCACACTTCCCGGCGTGCACTCCGCTGTCACGGTGACCCCGGCCCAGCTGCCCGACCTGCTGCTGCACGTAGCGGTCGTGCGGCCGGTCTTCGTCTGGGGCGCGCCGGGCATCGGCAAGAGCTCGCTGGTGCGCGCGTTCGCCGAGTCGCTCGGGCTGGACTGCGTCACACTGGTCGGCACCCAGCTCGCCGCCGAGGACCTGATCGGCGTGCCCGAGCTGCACGACGGCCGCAGCCGCTTCGCGCCGCCGGAGTCGATCGCCCGCGACGAGCCGTACTGCCTGTTCCTGGACGAGCTCAACTCGTCCAGCCCGGAGGTGCAGAAGGCGTTCTACTCGCTGATCCTGGACCGCCGGATCGGCGGGTACGAGCTGCCGGCCGGCTCGATCGTGATCGGTGCCGGCAACCGGACCGGCGACAACGCGCTGGCCCGGCCGATGGCCTCGGCACTGATCAACCGCCTGGTCCACGTGCACCTGCGGGCCTCGCACACCGACTGGCTCAACTGGGCGCCGGCCGCCGGCATCCACCCGTGGATCCTGGCGTACCTGGACGAGCGCCCGGACCACCTGTGGGCCGCACCGCCCAAGACCGAGGAGGTCTTCTCCACCCCGCGCAGCTGGCACATGCTCAGCGACGCGCTGCGCTCCTACGGCGACGACATCGCCGAGGAGACGCTGCGCCTGCTGGCGGCCGGCACGCTGAGCCCCGCGCACGCGGCGGCCTTCTGCGGCTACCTCAAGGTCGTGCGCCACCGGTACGGGCTGGAGGCCATCCTGCGCGGCGACGCGGGCTGGCCGCAGGGCGGCGACGACCGGGATCTGCTCTACTTCCTCGCCGAGACTTTCCGGGCCCGGCTCATCAAGGATCTGCCGGCCGACAAGGACAAGGCGCCCGCCGCGGTACGCCGTTTCGCCCACCGGGCCAAGGGTCTGCTGGTGGAGCTGGCCGAGCTGTCCCTCGAGTGCGGCCGGCTGGTGATCGCCGCCGACGCCGACGGCGCCCCGGTGCTGCCGGCCTGGTTCCTGGTCGAGGTGAGCCGCGACCTGCCGCGCCTGGTCGCGGCCCGCGCCTGAGATGGTCCGGGGGATCCAGCAGGACCCGAACGCCCTGGCTTTCGCGGCGGCGTGGCAGGAGCTGTCGGCGCACCCGATGTTCCGCCCGTTGACCGCGAACGCGTGGCCGCGGCCCAGCGCCGGCGCTGTGCTGGTGGACAGCTCGGACCTGGGGTACGCCGAGGTCTCGACCGACGGCCGGATCCGGGCCAACCGCGGCCGGCGGCTCGACCAGGCCCAGTGGACCTGGGTGCTGGCGCACTGCCTGCTGCACCTCGGCTTCGGCCACCTGGACCCGCGGCACGGCCACGACGCGGCGTTCCGCGAGGCGGCCTGTGTGGCGGTGACCCGGTTCCAGCGGGCGGTGAAGCTGGGCAGCGAGCCGGAGTTGTTCCCGGTCGCGCTGCCCAAGACCGACGAGGCCGTGCTGGTGCGCCAGTGGCGGCTGGACGGCGTACCGGCGGAGTTCGCCGGCTGCGGTGCCGGCGCACCGGACCTGGTGGTGCGGGCCGATCCGGTCGCGCCCGGCCACGAGCCGGCCTGGCCGGACCGCTTCGCCCTGGGCCTGTCCGCCGCCGCCACCGCCGCGGTCGAGGTGGCCGGTGGCGCGCGGACGTCGCTGACCGATCCGCGCGCCCCGCGCAAGCCGTGGGAGCGGGCGCTGAGCTGGTTCGTCGGCTCGTACCCGCTGCTGGGCGGGCTGGCCGCCGGGTTCACCCTGGTCGCCGACACCGACCTGGCCCGGGGCTGGGACATCACCGTCGCGGCGGTGTCGAGCGCGGCCGGCGAGATCTACGTCAACCCGCTGCGGAAGCTGAGCGAGGCGCAGTGGCGGTTCGTGCTGGCCCACGAGATGCTGCACGTCGCGCTGCGGCACGGCGACCGGGTCGGGCCGCGGGAGCCGTACCTGTGGAACGTCGCCTGCGACTACGTGGTCAACGGCTGGCTCGTCGAGATGGGCGTCGGCGAGCTGCCCGACGGTCTGCTGTTCGACCCCGCCCTGAGCGGGGCCTCGGCCGAGGAGGTGTACGACCGGATCGCCACCGACCTGCGCCGCCTGCGCAAGCTCGCGACCCTGCGGGGCCGGGGCCTCGGCGACATGCTGGGTGAGCCGCTGCCCTGGCGCGGCTCGCGTGCCGGGGGCGTGGACCTGGACGACTTCTACCGGCGGGCGCTGCTCACCGGCTACCGGTACCACCAGCGGGACGGGCGCGGCCTGCTGCCCACCGGGCTGGCCGAGGAGATCCGGGTGCTCGAGCAGCCGCCGCCGCCCTGGGACGTGCAGCTGGCCCGCTGGTTCGACGAGCACGTCCCCGGCCCGGAACGGCAGCGGACGTACGCGCGACCGTCCCGGCGGCAGGCCGCCACCCCGGGCATCCCACGGCCGGGCCGGCACCTGCCGGAGGAGGTCGTACGACGGCACACGTTCGGGGTGCTGCTGGACACCTCCTGGTCGATGAGCCACGAGCTGATGGGCAAGGCCCTGGGCGCGATCGCGTCGTACGCCGCCGCCCGCGACGTGCCCGCGGCCCGGGTGGTCTTCTGCGACGCGGCCGCCTACGACGCCGGTTACCTGCCGGTGCACGAGATCGCCGGCCGGGTACGGGTCCGCGGACGCGGCGGCACGGTCCTGCAGCCGGGCATCGATCTGCTGGAACGGGCCCCGGACTTCCCGCCGGCCGGCCCGCTGCTGGTGATCACCGACGGGCACTGCGACGTGCTGCGGATCCGGCGGGCGCACGCGTACCTGATGCCGCGTGCCGCCCGGCTGCCGTTCCCCGCCCGCGGTCCGGTCTTCAGCCTGCGCTGAGGTGGGCCGGCAGCTCGCGCAGCGAGGTGATCCGGTGGGTCTCGCCGGCCGGGCCACGGTCGTGGCGGTCCAGGTGGACGGCGGACAGCCCGGCCGCGCGGGCGCCGAGCACGTCCAGCGCGTGGTCGTCGCCGACGCTGAGCACCTCGCCCGGCGGGAACCCCCAGCGCGCGCAGGCCCGGCGGAACGCCTCCGCGTGCGGCTTGGCCACCCCGAGGTCGTCGACCGTGAAGACCGGCCCGACCCGGTCACCCAGGCCGGTCCGGCCGAGCTTCCTGAGCTGCTGGCCGCGGGAGCCGTTGGTCAGCACGGCGGTGGGCAGGCCGGCGGCGGCGAGCGCGGTCAGGGCGTCGGCCACGTCGTCGTAGGCGCACCAGGCGCTCTCGTAGTGGGTCAGGTAACCGGCGAAGATCTCATCCAGCTCGGCGTCGCTGCCCTGCGTACCCAGGAAGTCGCGGACCCGGCGGCGGCGCTGCTCGGCGAAGGTGATCCGGCCGTCGCGCCAGGCCGCGAGGTGCGGCTCCTGCACGGCGGCCCAGCGGGCGATCGCCTCGTCCGTCGGCGCCAGGCCGATGCTCGGCAGCCAGCCGCGCAGACCGGCGGCGGCGGCGCCCTCGTGGTCGACGAGCGTGCCGTCGAGGTCGAGCAGGACACCACGCGGATTCACGCCGGGGATCCTAGACTTCCCGGGTGGACACCACGCCGATCGCCCTGGGCACCTGGCCGACCCCGCTCGAGCCGGCACCCCGGCTCGGCACCGCACTCGGTCTCGACGAGCTGTGGCTCAAACGCGACGACCTGACCGGCCTCGGCGGCGGTGGCAACAAGGTGCGCAAGCTGCAGTACACCTGCGCCCAGGCCCTCCAGGCGGGCGCGACGACGCTGGTCACCACCGGCGCGCCGCAGTCCAACCACGCCCGGCTGACGGCCGCGGCCGCCGCCCGGCTGGGGCTGGAGTGCGTGCTGGTGCTGCGCGGGGACGAGCCGCCGGCCAGACGCGGCAACCTGATCCTGGACCAGCTGGCCGGCGCGCGCATCGTGTGGGCCGGCGATGCCCCGCTCGACGAGGTGGCGGCCGCGCAGCCGGGCTTCGTCATCCCGTTCGGCGGCACGTCGGCGTTCTCCGCGCTGGGCTATGTGGACTGTGCGCGCGAGCTGACCGCGCAGCTGCCGGATCTGAGCACGGTGGTGGTGGCGGTGGGCTCGGGCGGCACGATGGCCGGACTGGTGGCCGCGCTGGGCCCGGGCCGGGTCTTCGGCGTGGACACCGGGGCACTGCCGGACGCGCGCGGCACCGTCGCCGCACTGCTCGACGCCATGGGTGTGCCGGTCAAGCCCGACGAGTTGCAGATCGATCACTCGCACGTGGGCGCCGGTTACGCGGCGCTGACCCGTCCGGTGCAGGAGGCGCTCAGCCTGGCCGCCCGCACGGAGGGAGTCTTCCTCGACCCGACCTACACCGGGCGGGCGCTGGCCGGGCTGCGCGCCAGCCCGCCGGACGGCAAGATCGTCTTCCTGCACAGCGGCGGCCTGCCCGGCCTCTTCGGCCACCCGGCCCTCTGACCGCCCGGGCTTCTCCGGCCGTCCGGCCCGTCGGCTTTCAAGCCGCCCGGGTCTCTTCAGCCACCCGACCCGCCGGCTTTCGAGCCGCCCCAGGCCTCTTCGGCCATCCGGCCCGCCGGCTTTCAGGCTGACCGGGCGCGCAGGCGGCGCAGCATGCGGGCGTCCACGAAGCCGACCGCGTGGGCGGCCGCCTCGACCGTCGCGCCGTGCCCGATCAGATACTCGGCGCGCTCGACCCGCAGCTGCTGCTGGTAGCGCAGCGGCGTCCGGCCGGTCGCGGCCTCGAAGCGGCGGGTCAGCGTGCGCTCGCTGACCCCGGCCGAACGGGCCAGCTCGGCCAGCGGCAGCGGCTCGGCGAAACTCTCGTCGATCCGGTCCTGCACCCGGTGCACGGCGTCGCTGAGATGCGCCCGGTGCCGCAGCATCGCACTGGCCTGCTGCTGGTCCCCGTTGCGCCGGGCGTAGACGACCATCTGCCGGGCCACCTGCGCGGCGACCGCCGGGCCGTGCCGCACCGCCACCAGGTGCAACGCCAGGTCGATGCCGCTGGCGATGCCCGCCGAGGTCACCACCCGGTCGTCGGCGACGTAGAGCACGTCGCGGACCACGGTCGCCGCCGGATAACGCCGGGCCAGGTCGTCCTGCACGTCGTGGTGGGTGGTGCAGCGCCGGCCGTCGAGCAGGCCGGCCCGGCCCAGCGCGTCGGCCCCGGCGCACACGCTGGCCACGGTGCCGCCCGCCGCGTGGTGCGCGGTGAGCCGGCCCAGCGTCTCCGCGCTGAGCAGCCCGGTGCCGGCCAGCCTCTCCGCGCGCCAGCCGGGCACCACCACCAGGTCGCCCGGGCCGAGCTCCGGCCAGCTCAGCTCGGCGCGCAGGGTGACGCCCTGGTGCGTCGGCACGTCGGGCCGCTCGGCGACGTAGGACAGCCGGTAGGGGTGCCCGTGGTCCGCCGCGGTCGAGAAGACCTGGGCGGCGCCGGCGAGGTCCAGCAGGTGCAGCCGCGGCGCGAGGACGAAGACCACCTGGTTCACGATCCGGTCAAGCTCCCGGTCAGCTCGGCGACGGTCCGGACGGTGGCGAAGCGGCCGGCCAGCGCGTACTCGGTGCGGGTCACCACGTCCTCGGCGGCCAGCGTACGCGGGTCGGCCAGCAACTCGGTGACGGTCTGGCCGGGCGGGGCCTCCCGGTGCGGGATCGGGAACGTCGCCGTTGCGTCCGTGACGAACGTGACGGCGTACCCCAGATCGGAACCGACCCGCGCGGTGGTCTCGACGCACTGCTCGGTCCGGATGCCGCAGACCGTCAGGTCGCGGATCCCGCGCTCGGTCAGCACCTGCTGCAGATTGGTCGTGGTGAACGCGTTGTGCGAGGTCTTCGTGATGATCGGCTCCCTGGGCGCCGGCTCGAGCCCGGCCATGACCCGCACGTGCCCGCGCGCCGGGTCGAACTCGCCGCCGCTGCCCGGCTCGGCGTGCAGCACCCAGACGACGAGATCACCGGCGGCGCGGGCGGCGTCGACGAGGACACCGACCCGCTCCACGACGGCGGGGTTGGAGACGGCCTGCCACAGCGGCCGGACCCGGAAGGACTCCTGGACGTCGATCACGACGAGCGCGTTGGTCATGCTGCCATCGTGGCGGCCGGGACGGCACCGGGCCAAGGCCTCGACCCGACCCGGACCGGAACGATCCGGTCACTCATGGCGGGGTGAAGATCGGCTCCGGCCGGTAAGGTCGGCAGGCATGACAGGGCCTCTGGCGGGAAAGACGGCAGTGGTGACGGGCGGCTCCCGGGGCATCGGCCGGGCGATCGTGGAACGGCTGGCGCGCGACGGCGCCACGGTGATCTTCGGCTACCGCAGCCGCGACGACGAGGCCAAGGCGGTCGAGGACGCGGTCGGTTCGGCGCGCGGCTTCCGGGCCGACCTGGCCGAACCCGGGGCGGTCCGCGAGCTGCTCGAATGCGCCGACCACCTGGACATCCTGGTCGCCAACGCGGCGGCGAGCTTCGCACCGACCCCGATCGCCGAGGTGACCGACGAGGACTACGACCGCATTTTCGCGGTCAACGCCAAGGCAACATTCCAGGCCATCCGGTACGCGGCCCGGCACATGCGCGACCACGGCCGCATCATCACCATCTCCACCCTGAACACGACGTCCCCCGCCCCGGGCGGCAGCCTCTACGTGGGCAGCAAGGGTGCGGTGGAGCAGTTCAGCGCGGTGGCGTCCCGGGAGCTGGGCGCCCGTGGCATCACGGTGAACACGGTCTCGCCCGGCGCCACGGACACCGAGCTCCTGCGCTCGACCAACAGCGCCGAGGCACTGGAGATGGCGGCCGGGATGACGCCGCTGGGCCGGCTCGGTCAACCGGCGGACATCGCCGACGTGGTCGCGTTCCTGGCGGGCCCGGACGGCCGCTGGATCACCGGCCAGAACATCCACGCCGGCGGCGGCCTGGCCTGAGCCTCAGTCGGCGAGCAGGGCGAGCAGCTTCGGCGAGGCCTGCCGGATGGTGTCGTGCCCGTCCGCCGCCTGGGCCAGCAACCGGTGGCAGCCGTCCCGCTCCACATAGAGCTGGCCGGACCCCAGGTGCAGCACGACGAACCCGCTCGCCGGGCTCGTGCACGCGGGTGCGGGCGCCGCGGCCTCGACCTCTTTCCGGACGGCGGCCCACTGCTGCTCGCTCAGGTAGCGACCGGAGGCGAACTCACCGGCCGGTTTGCCGGTGCGCTGCTGATCGGCCGGCACGCGGTACGCGCAGAGCCGGACCCGCACCGGCCCGTCGAAGCCCGCGGGCACGACGGCCGGCTCACCCTTGATCCCCCACTGCCCCGAGACCCAGACCATGTCCGCCCACTGCTGGGTGCAGCCGGCCGCCGCCGCCTCCGACGACTCGATCTGGAGGATCGGCCGGGACGAGACCGGCGTCAGCCGCAGCCCGCCGAGGGCCTCACGCACCTCGGAGCGGACCTTGCCGCAGCTGTCGTGGGGTACGCCGGGACGCACCCAGCGGCCCTGCGCGTCGAGCAGGGCGAAGAACGGCGGAAGGTACAGCTCCAGGGTGCAGGCGCCGCCGGAGAGCGGCTCGTCCGGCAGCCGCAGCGCGGCGACCAGTGCCGTCACGTCGTCGGCGCGGCTCTCCGTGGCGGTCAGGTCCTCACCACCGTCGGCCCGGCGCAGCGGCGCCGAGTTGCAGACCACCGCCGCCACCGGCTGGAAGCTGTCGTCGAGTGGCGGGAGCCCGGCAAGATCGCCGCCGCCCGAGGCGGGACCGGACGACGCCGCGCCCGCTGCCGCACACGAGGTCCAGGCCGGCTCGATCGCCGGCTTCCCGGGTTCCGCCGCCTGGCCCGCGCACCCGGCGACCGCCCCGACAAGCACTGTCGCGATCACAAATGACACACCACAACGACCCATCGCGCACCTCCGCGCCGCGTCTACGCCCTCTCCTGCGACGGTGCCGGAGGTACGACGGTTCCACTGCCGACACTTTCCGCGCCCCACTCAGTTGATCACGGTATGCGAAAGTTGTCGGTCTTCCTGGCACTGGTCTGCGCGTTCGTCGGCGGCGCCGTCCCGGCTGCGACACCAGCAGCCGCCGTCGGTGCCCGCGCCCAGGCCGCCCCCTCGTTCAACGGCACGGTGTGGGCGATCGCGTTCCGCGGCGACGTCGTCTACGTCGGAGGGTCGTTCACCGCGGTCACCTACCGGGGCCGTAGCTTCGAACGCCGGCGGCTGGCCGCGCTCGATGCCCGTACCGGTGCGGTCCTGCGCTGGCAGCCCGCCGCGGACGGCACCGTCCGCGCCCTCGCGGTCGCCGGCCCGGCGGTCTACGCCGCCGGCGACTTCGACAGCATCTCCGGGCAGAGCCGCGACGCGGTCGCCCGGATCGACGCCTCGACCGGCCGTCCCACCCGCTTCGCCCACCGCGTGACCGGCGACGTGGCCACGCTCGCGGTCGGCAACGGACGCGTGTACGTCGGCGGCAGCTTCTCCGCCGTCGACGGCGTCACCCGGCGCAACGTCGCCGCCTTCTCGCACAGCAGCGGCGCCCTGGACCGCTCGTGGCGGCCGAGCACCGGCGGACGGGTCCGTTCGCTGGCCGTCACCCGCAGCCGGATCTACCTCGGCGGGGAGTTCCACCAGGTCAACGGCTCACGAGCGGCGGACCGGCTGGCGGCCGTGCACCCGGCCACCGGGTCGCTGGTGCGCGGTTTCCGGCCGCACGCCCCGGCCAACGTGATGGACGTGGCCGCGGACGCCCGCGGGGTGTACACGGCGACCGGCGGACCGGGCGGCCGGGCCGTCGGATACTCGGCCTCGGGGGCGATCCGCTGGACCCACCTCTTCGACGGCGATGTGCACACGATCGCTGTCATGGGCGGCATCGCCTACGTCGGCGGGCACTTCGACCGGGCCTGCCGGCGGACCAGCACCGTGCGGCAGCTGGGCTGCCCCGGGGGGTACACGGCGCGGGTGAAGCTGGCCGCGCTGGACGGGCGGGGGCGGCTGACCGGGTGGAACCCGCGGGCCAACGGCACGATCGGGACGCATGTGCTGACCACCTATCCGCCGCGGCATCGTATTGCCGCCGGTGGGGCCTTCACCCGGATCGGGGGTACGGGGCGGGAACGCTTCGCTCTCTTCAACTGACCGGTCGCGCCGCCGGGCCGGATCCCCGGCCCGGCTACCGCGTCACGTCGTCGGTGGCCGAGAGCAGAGCGGCGAGATCAGCCCGGGACGGCAGCCCCTCGCAATCCCCGGGGACCGTGACCGCGAACCCGCCCACCGTCACAGCCGTGGCCAGCCGCTGAGCCGGCGCCGCCCCGGCGAGCCGGTCCGCCAGATATCCCGCCACGAACGCGTCCCCCGCCCCCACCGGGTCCACCACCGTCACGTCGAGGGCCTCGAGCGCATACCGCTCGCCTTCGATCAACCCTGTGCAGCCGCGCGGACCGTCCTTGATCACCACCTCGCCGGGACCGAGCGCCGCCAGTCCTACGGCCACCGCCTCATTCCCACCCAGCACCAGGGCCGCCTCGTCCGGTCCCGCGAAGACCACGTCCGCTCGCGAGACCAGGTCGCGCAGGACGGGCGCGGCGTCGTACCGGGACCAGAGTTTGGCCCGGTAGTTGATGTCGACCGACACCGTCACCCCGGCCGCACGGGCGGTCTCGACCGACTGGAAGACCGCGGCCCGGGCCGTGTCGCCCAGCGCCGGGGTGATGCCGGTGACGTGCAGAATCCCGGCCGACCGCAGCAGGTCGACGGGCACGTCGGTGGGGCCGAGCCGCGAGCCCGCACTGCCCGCGCGGTGATAGTCGACGGTCGTCAGCGCGCCCGTGCGGCGGTGCCGGACCATCAGGCCGGTGTAGGCATCGTCGCGGATGGCCACGGTGTGCACGCCCTCGGCGCGCAGGCGGCGCTCGATCAAGTCGCCGGTCGCGTCGGGGCCGATCCGGCCCACCCAGGTGGCCCGGCCGCCGAGGCGGGCCACGCCGATCGCCACGTTGCTCTCCGCGCCGCCGATGCCGAAGCGGAAGCCGCGCGCGTGCTCCAGCAGCCCGACCCCCTCAGCGGCGACCAGACCCATGGTTTCCCCGAGCGTGACGAGACCGCCGTTCATGAGCGGGCGAACGCAACCGCGTCAACGGCCCGCCGAGCGCGCACCGCCAGCTGAGCCAGACTGCCCCCGGTGGCCGCGTCCCCGATCAGGGGACCACCGAGCCCCACCGCCGAGGCCCCCGCACTCAACCACGTGGCGATGTCAGCGATCTCGATCCCCCCGGTAGGCATGATCCGCACGTCGGGCAGGGGCCCCCGCAGATCCTTGAGGAAGCGCGGCCCGACGGCACCGGCCGGGAAGAGCTTGACCAGCGGCGCCCCGCTCCGGCTGGCATTGAAGATCTCCGTAGGGGTGAAGGCCCCCGGATAGACCGGCACCGGGAAGCCGTCGAGCGCGGCCACCCCGACCGGGGACACCAGGAAGGCGGCACCCGCGTCCACGGCCGCCTTGGCGTCGTCGAGGGTGAGCACCGTCCCGGCCCCGACCGCGACCGAGGCCGGCAGCTGGCGGCGCAACCCGGCGATCGCTTCCAGTGCCCCGCGGGGGGTGAGGGTCACTTCGAGGGCGGTGATGCCCGCCTCGACGAGCACATCACTGACCGCGGCGAAGGCATCCGCGGTGGGCGCGCGCAGCACGGCCACGACGCCGCTCCCGACTACCGCCTCAGTGACCGACTTGTCCGACATGGAGGCCTCCCCAGGATCCATCGCTGCCTCCATACTCCCCGGGCCAGGCAAGATCAACCAGTGACGCGGGACTCCGCCGGCGT
The DNA here is from genome assembly GCF_040649415.1 of Actinoplanes sp. NPDC048967. Lineage (NCBI taxonomy): Bacteria > Bacillati > Actinomycetota > Actinomycetes > Micromonosporales > Micromonosporaceae > Actinoplanes > Actinoplanes sp. NPDC048967. The sequence continues at coordinate 188,014 of NZ_JBEZFL010000007.1, read as the reverse complement.
CGCGTCGCGCCGGATGTACGAGCGCAGTCCCCGCGACGGTGGCTCCACCGGCGGCAGGGGCGGAGTGGCCTCGATGCCGAGCTCCTCGCGGACCGCCGCCTCGAACTGCTGCATCACCAGCGGCACGTGCCCGAGCATCTCCCGGACCGACTTCTCCGGGTCGACGCCCGGCGGTGGGGTCGGGCGTTCGCCGTACAGCTTCTCGATCAGCAGGTGCACGGCCAGCGCGGCGCTGCGGACCTGCCCCGAGGCCAGCAACCGGACCTGCATGAGGGCGGGTCCGACGGCGTCGACGTAGGTGAACGGCCCGGGCGGGGGCTGGCCGCTGTCGTACGCCGCGCGCAGCCGGTAGGTCGCCCGTTCGAACTCCGTCATCAGGGCGATGTAGGCCTCCTTGCGCTCGGCGTACCACCGTTTGGTGCGCTTGGCGCGGCTGCGGGCGTACTCGTCGCGGGCCGACACGAGCAGGGTCACACCGGCCCCGGCCAGCGCGAACACGACGGCGACCAGGGGTAACGCCCACCAGGGGATCTCAGACACCCGCCAACGGTAGCGATGCCGGTCCGCCGGGTCCCGGGCGAGGGCCGGATCGTGACCTGGCGTCCGCCGGTTCCGGCCGATGGGCCAGGTCGGCGTCGATCGCGGCCAGCGCCGCCTCGACCACCTGGCCACCGGTCAGCACCGCGGCCCGGCGCCGGGCCGCGGTGATCCTCGCCGGGCCCAGCCGTTCGGCGACGGCGGTCCGGGCCCGGAGCAGGCGGCCGGCCTCGGCCGGATAGACCTGGGCGTCGGGCAGCGCCGCGTCGACGAGGGCGGCCGTGTCGTCGGCGCCGATCCGGGCGAGCAGCACGACCAGGTTGCGCAGCGCGGCCACCTGGAGGGTGTCGTTGCCCGCCTCGCGCCACAGGGTGAGCACCTCGCGGAAGCTGCGCAGCGCGGCCGCCGGGTCGGCGTGCCGGGACCGGATGGCGACGGCGGCGGCCGTGGACGCGCCGACGAAGAGCCGGCCGTCGACGCTGCGGGCCAGCGCGGCGGACTCGTCGAGCAGGGCGACGGCCCGGGCCGGGTCGAGATCACCGAGCGCCTCGCCGAGCGCGTACCGGGCGATCGCGCGGGCGGTCGGGTTGCCGGTCAGGTCGGCCACGTCCACCGCGGCCTCGGCCAGCGCCACGGCCTGCTCCGGCTCGTCGGTCCAGGCCAGCACCACCGCTTGGCAGGCCAGGCCGGAGGCGCGCACGGCCGGGTCGGTGGCCGACGCGGTCATGGCCCGGTAGTGGGTGAGTGCGGCCGCGCCGTCGCAGGAGACCAGCGCGATGTCGCCGAGCACCTCCTGCGCGGCGGGATGGGGCCCGGCCGCGGCCAGCAGCTCACGGGCGGCGGTCAGGTCCCCGCGACCCCAGGCGTGGGTCGCGGCCGCCGCCAGGGCACCCGCCGAGCCCGTGGTGGCGGCGGCGTAACCCCAGGCCAGCACCTCGTAGCGCTGGCCGTGGTAGCCGTACCGGTAGACGGCGGCGGCCAGCCGGGCGATCAGCGCGGGATCGTCGCGGGCGGTCTCGACCGCCTGCCGCAGGTCGGGCAGCAGAGCGTCCAGGTCCCGCGTGGCCTCTGCCTCCCGCGGCCCGCGCAGCGCGAGGTCGAGCTCCTCGGCCGCCGCGACGACGGCCTCGGCATGCCGCCGGCGCAGGCCGGCGCTCGCCGGCTGCTGCCGGACGTAGGCCCGCACGGTCTCCAGCAGCCGGAACCGGCCGGGTCCGGCCCGGCTCACCAGCGAACGGTCGACCAGCGCGGCCAGGACCGGCGCGACCTGCGAACGCGGCAGCCCGGCATCGGCGACGACGGCCTCGGCCAGCGCCACGGTGAACGAGCCGGCGAACACCCCGAGCCGCGCCAGCACCCGCTGCTCGTCGTCACCGAGCAGCCCGAACGACCAGTCGACGACCGAGCGCAGGGTCCGCTGCCGGGGCTCACCGGTGCGCCGGCCACGGGTCAGCAGGTCGAGCCGGTCGTCGAGCCGGTCCCGCAGGGTGGCGACCCCGAGCGCGGGGGCCTGGGTGGCGGCCAGCTCGATGGCCAGCGGCAGCGCGTCGAGGGCCGCGACGACCGCGCCGACGGCCTCGGCCTGGGCCGGATCGTCGAGGTCGACCGCGCCGTCGGCCCGGTCGGCGAAGAGCGCGGCGGCGGCGACCGCGGACAGCGGAGGCAGGACGAGGACCCGCTCACCGTCGATCCGCAGCCGCTCCTGGCTGGTCACGACGATCCGGGCGGCGGGCGCGGCGGCCAGAACGGCCTCGACGACCTCGGCGGCGGGGGCCAGGACGTGCTCACAGTTGTCCAGGACCAGCACGTCGCTTCCGGTCCAGGCCGCGGCGACAGCCCGCACGACGTCGTCGCCCGGGGCCGGGCGCACTCCCGTACCGGTGGCGACAGCCTGCAGGAAATCGTCCCGGCCCCGGACCGCGGCCGCGTCGACCCAGGCAACGGCCAGCCCCCGCACGGCCTCGGCGACCAACCGGGTCTTGCCGACCCCGCCCGGCCCGGCCACGGTGACCAACCCGCCGGCGGCGAGCAACGCGGCCCGCTCTCGGTCGCGACCGAGAAAGGACGAGACATATCGGGGTACGCCCACAGCCATGTCCCGCCCCGACAGAGCGACCTCCGGACCGGCCCGAGGCCGTTGCGCCCCCGCCGGGCTGAAGCCCGTCCCGGCCGCCACGTCACCACCCCCAGCGCCCGCACCCGCGCCACCGGCAACTCCGGCCCCCGCACGGCCACCGCCCGTGCCCGCGACCCCGGCAACTCCGGCCCGAGCACGGCCACCGCCCGTGCTCGTCGTGTGGGCGGCGGGCCGGCGGCCGCCGCGGGCGAGCTCGGCCTGGAGCTCGCGGACTCCGGGTGACGGGTCGAGTCCGAGCGTCTCCACCACAGCCTCGGCGTGCCCGCGCAGCACGGCCGCCGCCTCGGCCGCCGGCAGCATCCGGGCCAGCACCAGCGCACCGCGTTCCCAGCACGGGTCGGCGGCCACCTCGGCCGCCAACCGGTCGCTGCCGCCGCCCAGCTCGGCCCGGTCGGCCAGCGCCGTGCGGTGGGCCGCGCCCAGCCGGGCCGCCCAGCCGGCCAGTGGCCCGGCGGGGAACTCGGGCAGCGCCGGCCCGCGCCACAACGCCAGCGCACGGTCGAGCAGCCCGGCGCGCCCGGCCGGACTGGCGGCCCGGGCCTCGCTGAGCAGCCGTTCGAAGCACAGCGCGTCGACCTGTTCCGGTGCCAGCATCAGGCGGTAGCCGGCGGGCTCGTGCCGGAGGACGCCGTCCGGCAGCACCGTCCGCAGCCGGGCCACGTGTGATTGCAGACTGTTGCGGGCCGAGGGTGGCGGGTCGTCGGGCCACACGGCGTCGATCAGCCGTCCGATCGCGACGGGGCGCCCGGCGTGCAGGGCCAGGACGGCGAGCACGGTTCGCTGCCGCGCGCCGGCCACGACGCACGGACCGTGCGGGCCGTCCGCCTCGAACGGCCCGAGCACCCGCACCCGCATGCGACGACCCTAGGGCGGCCGGCCGGGCGGGCGCCGTCGTATTTCCGGCAGCGAAGAGTCGCCGTTCAGCCCCGCATCCGGTAGAAACGCCAGAAATCGTGCGGGATGTCGAGGACCTCGGCCTGCGCGAAGCCGGCCGCACGGGCCCAGCCGAGCATCGTCGGCGCGCGCAGCACTGTCCCGTTGGCGTCGGCCGAGCCCTCGGCGCGGGTGGCGGGCAGGCAGTGCAGGACGCTGAAGGCGTACTGGAGTCGCTCCATCTCCCCGGCCGGGGCGGTGAACTCGTCGGCGACGAGTTCGTCCCCGACGAACACGCTGCCGCCCTCGGTGAGCGCCGCGCGGGCGGCGGCCAGCACACCGACCGGGTCGGCCATGTCGTGCAGGGCCTCGAAGATGGTCACCAGGTCCACATCCGGGCCGGCCGGTCCGGCCGCATCACCGACCGTGAAGCTCACCCGGTCAGCCACCCCCGCCGCGGCCGCGTTCCGCCGCGCCTCCGCCACCGAGTTCTCGTCCAGGTCCACCCCGCGTACGGTGATCGCCGGGTACGCGAGCGCCAGCGCCACCGACGAATGTCCCAGTCCGCAACCCAGGTCGAGCACCCGGGCCCCCGGCGTGGCCCGCAGCCGCCGGTCCACCTCCGGTACGGCGGGCAGCCACTCCCCCGTCAGCTGGTGGGTGAACATCGGCCGGTTGAACGCGGCGATGCCGTGCCGGAGGTGCCGCCCGTAGTCGGCGTACGAGACGCCGGACCCGGTCCGGAACGCCTCCGTGACCGCCGGGAACGTGAGCCCGAGCCCGAGCGCGAACTGTCCGGCCGTACCCAGGTAGGCCGGCCCGGTCTCGTCGAGCAGCACGGCGGCGACCTCCTCGCTCAGCGCGAACCGCCGCTGGTCCGGGTCCGCTCCGGCCGTGGCGGACGCGGTCAGCAGTCCCGCGGCGGCCTGCTGTTCGAGCCATTCGCGGGCGTACCGGGCGTCGATGCCGGCGGTCCGGGCGAGCTCGGGCGGGGTGAGCCGGGCGCCGCGCAGGGCCCGGTAGAGGCCGAGTTCGCGGCCCAGCTCGACGGTGAACAGCTCGGCGGCGGCGGTCAGCGCGCCCAGCAGGCGTTCGGCGGTCTTCTCCGTGGTCGTCATGGGACCACCGTGGACCGGGCCGCGTGCGGTTCGCGTGCAGCCCGCGTGCGGCACTTGACCTCAACCCGGCTTCAGCTTGCAGGGTGGCCGGATGAGAGCAGCGGTGTTCGACCGGTACGGCCCGCCCGAGGTGTTGCGGGTGGCTGAGCTGCCCGATCCGGTGCCGGGTCCGGGCCAGGCGCGGGTCCGGGTACGCGCGGCCGGCGTCCAGCCCTTCGACGTCGCCGTGCGGGCGGGGTGGATGAGACGGGGGCCGGGGCACTTCCCGCATCAGGTCGGCCAGGAGTTCTCGGGGGTGGTCGACCTGCTCGGCGAGGGTGTCACCGGCCCCGTCCCGGGTACGGCGGTGCTGGGTTCCACGATGATGAACGGTCAGGCGACCCACGTGGTCGTGCCGGCCGCGGATCTCGTCGTGAAGCCGCCGCAGCTGTCGTTTCCCGCGGCGGCCGCGCTGGTGGCGGCCGGCCAGACCGCCTCCGGGGCGCTGACCCAGCTGGGCGTCACCGCGGGCGACGTACTGCTGGTGCACGCGGCGGCGGGCTCGGTGGGCACGCTGGCCGTGCAACTGGCCCGGCTCGCTGGTGCCACCGTGATCGGCACAGCCGGCCCCGCCAATCACGACTACCTACGGGAGCTGGGTGCCGTTCCGGTCGCGTACGGCGACGGCATGGTCGAGGCGGTCCGGGCGGTCGCACCCGGACCGGTGACTGTGGCCCTGGACGCGGCCGGGCGCGGGGCCGTCGCCGCGTCCGTGGCCCTCGGCGTGCCCCGGGACCGGATCGGCACGATCGCCGACGACAAGGGGGCCGCCGAGTTCGGCACCCCGGTGGTACGGGCGCCCCGCTCCCCCGTCCGGCTCGCCGAGGTGGTCGCGCTGGCCGGACGGGGGGTGCTGGCGATGCCGCTGCGGGCGTACCCGTTGACCCAGGTCGCCGCGGCGCACGCGGCCGTGCAGGCCGGGCACGGCCGCGGCAAGGTGGTCCTGATCGTCGAGCCGGATCAGTCCGGAGGGAGCTGATCAGGCCGGCGGCGCGCCGGCCGCGGCCTCCTCCTGGGCGCGGCGCTCGTCGCCGCTCAGCGTGTGCAGCGGCTTCTCCTTGATGAACAGGACGGCGAGCACGGCCAGTGCGGCGATCGGGGCACCGATCAGGAACAGGCCGGCCGTGGCCTCGCCGTAGACCTCGCGGACGACGGTCAGCACCTCCGGCGGCAGGGCGGCCAGGTCGGGCACCTTCGCCGTGCCACCGGTGGCGGGCGGGCCGAAGCGCTCAGCCAGCATCGTGGTCACCCGGGAGGCCAGCACCGCGCCCAGGGCGCTGACCCCGATCGCGCCGCCCATGCTGCGGAAGAACGTCAGTGCGGACGTGGTCGCCCCGAGCTCCTGGGCCGGTACGTCGTTCTGCGCCGCCAGCACCAGGTTCTGCATCAGCATGCCGACGCCGATCCCCAGCACCGCCATGGACAGCGCGAGCGTCGGCACGCTGGTGTGGGCGTCGATCGTGCTCAACAGCACCATGCCGGCGGTCATCACCACCGCCCCCGCGACCAGGTACGCCTTCCACCGGCCGTACTTCGTGATCAGCTGGCCGGCCAGGGTGGACGACACCAGCAGGCCGAAGATGAGCGGGAGGCTCATCAGGCCGGCGACCGTCGGGGTCTTGCCGAGCGAGATCTGGAAGTACTGCGACAGGAACACCGTGCCGCCGAACATGGCCAGGCCGACCAGCACGCTGGCCAGGATGGCCAGGGAGACCGTGCGGTTCCGGAAGATGCTCAACGGGATGATCGGCTCCCTGGCCCGCGATTCCACCCGGACGGCGAGAGCGAGCAGCAGGAGCCCGGCCGCGACGAACAGGACGGTCGGCCAGGATCCCCAGGCGAAGTGGTTGCCGGCCAGCGTCGACCAGATCAGCAGGTCACACACGCCCGCGGTGATCAGGGACGCGCCGAGCCAGTCGATCGAGACCGGTCGGCGCGGCGTCGGCGGCAGGTGCAGCGTCTTCTGCAGCAGCACGATCGCGGCCAGCGAGAACGGCACGCCGATCAGGAAGCACCAGCGCCAGCCCAGCCACGACGTGTCCACCAGCAGCCCGCCGATCAGCGGCCCGGCGATGGTCGCGACGCCGAACACCGCGCCGAACAGGCCCGAGTAGCGGCCCAGCTCGCGCGGCGGGATCATCGCGGCCATCACGATCATCGCGAGCGCGCCCATGCCGCCCGCGCCGATGCCCTGCACGACCCGGCTGACGATGAGGATGCCGACGTCGGGGGTGAGCCCGGCGATCAGCGAGCCCGCGACGAACAGGCCCAGGGAGAGCTGGATCAGCAGCTTCTTGCTGTAGAGGTCGGCCATCTTGCCCCACAGCGGCACGGTCGCCGTCATGGCCAGCAGCTCGGTGGTGACGATCCAGGTGTACACGGACTGGGAGCCGCCCAGGTCGGCGATGATCCGCGGCAGCGCGTTGGACACGATTGTGGAGGCCAGGATGGACACGAAGAGGCCGAGCATGAGGCCGGACAGCGCCTGGACGACCTCCCGGCGCGACATCCGGGTGGCGGGCGGGGTGGTGACTGAGGTCATCGAGCTCCCTCGGTGGTGGTGAGAATGACGAGTTGCTGGGTGGCGCGGGTCATCGCGACGTACCGGTCGACCGCGCCCTCGATGCCCGGGCCGAACGCCTGCGGGTCGATGAGGACGACCAGGTCGAACTCGAGGCCCTTGGACAGCTCCGGGGTCAGCGACCGGATCCGGGGCGTGGCCGGGACGGTGGCGCCCCCGGTGCTGATGACGCAGGCGATCCCCTCGGCGTGCGCGGCGAGCCAGGTGTCGAGGATGGACTGCAGTTCGGCCCCGGATCCGTGCCGTACGGGGACGCCGCTGCTGCGGATGGACGTCGGCACGTTGGCGTCCGGCAGCGCGGCCCGGATGACCGGCTCGGCCTCGGCCATGACCTCCTCCGGCGTCCGGTAGTTGATGGTCAGCGACGACATGGTGATCCGGTCGAGCCCGATCCGCTCGAGCCGTTCCGGCCAGGACTCCGTGAAGCCGTGCCGGGCCTGGGCCCGGTCCCCGACGATGGTGAAGCTGCGGGACGGGCAGCGCTGCAGCAGCATCTGCCACTCCGCGTCGGTCAGCTCCTGGGCCTCGTCCACGACGATGTGCGCGAACGGGCCGGCCAGCCGGTCGGGTTCGGCGGCGGGCACCGCGGTCTCGTCGACCAGCGCGTCCTGGAGGTCGAGCTGGCGCAGGCTGGACAGCACCCCTTCGCCGTCGTCGTAGGTGTGGGCGTGGATCAGCTCGTCGACGACCGCGGACATGCGCTCGCGTTCGACGGCGAGGGTGGCGTCGTGCCGGCGGTTGCGCCGGGACGCTTCCGGGTCGCCGAGCCGCCGCCGGGCCGCGTCCAGCAACGGCAGGTCGGCGACGGTCCAGGGCCGTCCGGCGTCCCGGCGCAGCGTGCGGACCTCGTCCGGGGTGAGCCACGGCGCGCACTTGCGCAGGTACGCGGGCACCGACCAAAGGTCCGCGACGAGGTCGGTCGCTTCGAGCACCGGCCAGGCGCGGTTGAAGGTGGCGAGCAGCTCCCGGTTCTGCCCGAGCGACCGCCGGACGAAGGTCTCCGGCTCGTCACCGTCGTACTTCTCCACCAGGATCGTGAGCAGCTCCTGGAAGATCTCGTCCCGGGCCTCGTTGTGCGGCGTACCGGGTCCGGGCGCCTCGAACGCCTCGGCCCAGTCGTCGGCGCTCAGCCGGATGTCGGCCTCCCCGGTGGAGACCGTCAGGGCGGTGGCCGGCGGCTCCTCGTAGAACCGGACGGCTGCCTCGATCGCCCGTACCAGGGGCGCCGACGACTTGAGCCGGGCCACCGCCGGGTCGGTCTCGGGTGCGGCCGCGGCTCCCTCGGTGACGAGATCGCGCAGGGTGCAGATCTGCACCTCCTCCTCGCCGAGGCTGGGCAGGACATCGCCGACGTAGGCCAGGTACGGCTGGTGCGGGCCGATGAACAGCACGCCGCCACGGCGGTGACCGAGGCGGGGATCGGCGTAGAGCAGGTAGGCGGTGCGGTGCAGGGCGACGACGGTCTTGCCCGTACCCGGGCCACCGTCGACGACCAGAGCGCCGCCGGACCCGGCGCGGATGATGGCGTCCTGGTCGGCCTGGATGGTGCCGAGCACGTCGCGCATCCGGGCCGACCGGTTGCCGCCCAGGCTGGCGATGAAGGCCGACTGGTCGTCCAGCGCGGCGTGCCCCTCGAAGCCGTCCGGGCTGAACACCTCGTCCCAGTAGTCGCTGATCCGGCCGCGGGTCCAGCGGTAGCGGCGGCGGCTGGCCAGCCCCATCGGGTTGGCGTGGGTCGCCCCGAAGAACGGCTCGGCCGCGGGCGACCGCCAGTCGAGCAGCAGCCGGCGGCCCGCGCTGTCGGTGAGGCCGAACCGCCCGACGTACACCGGCTCGGCGTCGTCGGCGCTGACCATGCGCCCCAGGCACAGGTCCAGCCCGAAGCGGCGCAGGGAACGGAGCCGCGCGGACAGGCGCCGTACCTCGGTGTCGCGGTCCACCGCCTGCCGGCCCTTGCCCGCGGGGGCCCGGCGCTCGGCCTCCAGCCGGTCGGACAGGTCGGCGATGGACTGCCGCAGGCTCTCCGCGATGGCCGCGAAGTGCCGCTCGTCGGCAGCGATCAGTTTTGGGTCGGCCTTCTGAGCCAGCCGGTCGGGAAGATCGAAGGCGCTGGTCGCCAAGGGATTCATTCACACCTCGATTGCGCAGATTCCGGGCTCGGCGGACGATTCTGCGCCAGGCACCGGGTCTTGCCACAAGCCCCGGGGTGCGATATACGTTAGAAGTGGCGGAGAGTGGTTTCTCCTCTCCTCAGCTCCCGGCAACCCAGTTCTTCAGGTCCGCGGGCAGTTCCGCCTTGCCGTAGAACCAGCCCTGGCCCAGGTCGCAGCCCTGCTCGCGCAGCCAGTCGCGCTGCACCTCGGTCTCCACACCCTCGGCGACCACGCGCAGGTTCATCGCCCGGGTCATGGCCAGCACCGCGCGCACGATGGGCTCGTTGGCGCCGTCCTCGCCCACCCGGCTGACGAACGAGCGGTCGATCTTGACGATGCCGACCGGCAGCCGGTTCAGGTAGCTCAGCGACGAGTAGCCGGTGCCGAAGTCGTCGATGCACAGCGTCACGCCGAGGCCGCGCAGCTGGTTCAGGGTGATCAGCGCGGTGTCGATGTCCTCCATCACGCCGGACTCGGTGATCTCCAGCCACAGCTGCTCCGGCGCGAGCCCGGTGTCGGCCAGCACGTCCCGCACCACCGTGACCAGGGCACCGTCGCGCAGCTGGCGAACCGAGACGTTGACCGAGACGTGCAACCGCCGGGCGTCCGGACCGCGTTCGGCCGTCCAGGCGGCGAGCTGGGCCGCGGACTCGCGCAGCAGCCAGGCGCCGCTCTGCACGATCAGGCCGGTCTCCTCGGCCACCGGGATGAAGTCCACCGGGGAGACCGCGCCGAGCGTCGGGTGCTGCCAGCGCATCAGCGCCTCGAAGCCGTCCAGCTCGCCGGTGGCCAGGTCCACGATCGGCTGGTAGTGCACGGAGAGCTCACCGCGCGGCAGGGCCCGGCGCAGCGCCTGCTCCAGGTTCATCCGGTCCCGGACCTCGTCGCGCAGGGACGTGTCGAACAGCGCGTACGCGTTGCGCCCGCTGCCCTTGGCCTTGTACATGGCGGTGTCGGCGTCGCGGATCAGCTCGAGGGCCTGCGCCCCGCCCAGCGACTTGGCCACCCCGATGGACGCGGAGATGACCACGTTGCCGACGGAGAGCTCGAACGGGCGGGCGAACTCGGCCAGCACCCGGTCGGCCAGCGACTCGGCCAGCGCGGAGTGCGACGGGCTGGCCGAGGCGATCACGAACTCGTCCCCGCCGATCCGGCAGACCAGGTCGGCCCCGCGGATCTGCGCGCTCAGCCGGCCCGCGACCGCGCAGAGCAGCTCGTCGCCGACCTGGTGACCCCAGTGGTCGTTGACCATCTTGAAGCGGTCCAGGTCGATGAAGAGCAGGCTGATCTCCTGCTCGGCGGCGGCGGCCCGGTCGCCCCACTCCGCGATCGTCTCGGCCAGCAGTTCGCGGTTGGGCAGGTCGGTGAGGGCGTCGTGGGTGGCGCGGCGGCGGGTGGCCCGTTCGGCGCGCGCCCGCGAGTTGTTGGAGCGCACCACGCGGGCGAACACGGCCAGGATGAGCAGCACGCAGAGGATCGAGCGGACCACGCCGTTGAGGGTGGAGCCGGCCGGCACGATGGTGGTGATGATCGTCGGCACGACCACCATCAGGGCGATCAGGCCGGTGCGGATCTTGCTGAGGTCGGTGACGACCACGTGTTGCGGCTCGGTCAGGGTGCGCATGGACGGGTGCAGACCGGCCGCGCCGACGAGCAGGAACGTCGCCATGAAGAGCACGTCGACGGCGTGCTGGGGCACGTCGGCCAGGGCGCCGTCGCGGAGCATGAAGAGGAAGTCACCGACGAACATGGTCGCCGAGGCCGACAGCAGCAGCCACAACGAGGGCTGACGGGCGCCGCCGGAGATCGCCAGCTGCGCGGCCAGCACCACCAGCACGACGTCGATGACCGGGAAGAACGAGTTGGCGATGCGCAGCGGGGTCAGGTCGGTCTGCGCCATCGACGGCACGATCAGGTACGTCCAGCACATGAACGCCGCGGCCAGCCCGACCAGCAGCGCGTCCACCCGGGCCGGGTCGTCGTCCGCGGCCCGCCGGCGGCGCAGCATGTCGGCGAAGGCGTAGCCCATCAGCAGGTAGCCCGGCAGCACGAAGGCGTCCGGGATGAGCGCCATCGAGGTCGGCGGGGAGTCCCCGGCGCCGGGCACGACGACCCGCAGCACGATGCCGGCGAAGAACATCCCGGCCGACCAGAGCAGCAGGCGCCAGGGCTTGCGGTGGGCGGGGACGGCGATCCGGCGGACCGCGTACGTGGTGGCCCACAGCCCGCCCACGATCGCGGTCAGCATCAGCGGCAGCTGCAACGACGCCGGCCCGGCCGCGAACAGGGTGATGGCGACGCCTGCCGCGGCGATGTATGACCAGGCCAGCACGGCGCTGCGCCGGGGCAGCACCGGGTACGCCGCGGTCGGCGCGTCCACGTCGCCGCCGGCTCGGACGGGCGCCAGCACAGAGGTCACGTCCTACCTTCGGCAGAACGGCGCGACGCATTAACGAACCCCGTGCCCGGCACCCGGAACAGAGTGACCGGTGTCACGGGAATCGGCAACCCCACACATGAGAGCCGCATACGTTTCATCCTGATCTGGCCTGGTCCGAAGCCTTTCGCGGGGGGAAACGCGTGGAGAACAAGACCCAGAGACGAGTCATGGCCGCCGTTGCCGGCACGGCGATGGCGATGAGCGGCGCGGTGACCGTACTGGCCGCCGGAGGTGGTGCGGCGGCCCGCCCGGAGGCGTTGACCGCGCCCGCCACCGAGCCCACTCTGCAGACGATCGACCTGACCCCGGTGACCGGATCCTCGGTGACCGGGCGCAGCGCGTCCGCCGCCGGTGCCCGGGCCGTCGCGCCGCGTACCACCGGGCGGTTCAGCATGGTCGGGGTCACCTGGAGCGACCCGCACCGCAAGCTCGACGGCGTCGTGGAGATCCGCACCCGGCGGGCCGCCGACGGCGCCTGGACCGGCTGGCAGCGGCTGGAGTCCGACGGCGCGTCGCCGGCCGAGCCGGGCTCGGGCGACGCGGAAGCGGCCCGGGGCAGCACCGACCCGCTCTGGGTCGGCGAGTCGAACGGGGTGCAGGCGCGGATCGCCGACGCCGGCCGGACCCGGCCGCTGCCCGCCGGACTGCGGATGGACCTGGTCAACCCGGGTGAGCCCGCGACCCCGGCGCCGCGGACGACGCCGGCCGCCTACGCACTGCCGGCGCCGGCCGGACGCGCCCGCGCCGACGTCACCGTGCCGCCGCGACCCGCCCCGGCAGTGGTCAGCCGGGCGCGGTGGGGAGCCAACGAGAAGATCGTGCAGGGCGCGCCCGAATACTCCACCGACGTGCAGGTGGTCTTCGTGCACCACACGGCGGGGACCAACAACTACAGCTGCGCCCAGTCCGCGGCGATCGTCCGCAGCATCCAGGCGTACCACGTCAAGAGCAACCACTGGGACGACATCGGCTACAACTTCCTGGTCGACAAGTGCGGGACCCTGTTCGAGGGCCGCGCCGGTGGTGTCACCCGGCCGGTGCTGGGCGCGCACACCCTCGGTTTCAACGCCCGCAGCAGTGCCATCGCGGTGCTCGGCAACTACTCCGGCACCGGCGTGCCGGCCCGGGTCAAGCGGGTGATCGCGCAGGTTGCCGCGTTCAAGATCGGGGCGTACGGCAACACGCCGACCGGCCGGGTCGCGATGACCTCCAGCGGCAGCGACCGCTACGCCAAGGGCAGCACGGCGATGCTGAACCGGGTCTCCGGGCACCGCGACACCGGCAAGACGGAGTGCCCCGGCAACACCCTGTACGCGCAGCTCGGCTCCATCCGCAGCATCGCCGGCGCCGCGCCCAGCGGCCTCGCGGTGACCAAGGTGAACGGCGCCACCAAGGTCGGCACCACCTACTACACCCGCGGCACGATCCGGCCGTTCTGGCAGGTCAGCACCGCGACCACCATGCTGTACCGGTTCGACCTGCTCGTCGACGACGTGGTCACCGCATCGGCGCCGCGCGGCGACCGGGAGCGCCTGCTCACGCTGCCCTCGGGCCGGCACACCCTGCGCGTCCGGGCGGTCGGCCTGAACGGCAAGACGTCGATCACCAGCGCGACCGTGGTGGTGGACCGGACGCTGCCCGAGTTCACCAGCGGACCCAGCGTGTCGTTGCGGACCGGGTCGCTCAACGGGATCGTGCCCGTGCGGGTGCGCTGGGGAGTCACGGACGCGGGCGGGCTCGGCAGCCTGGCCCTGACCGCCCCGACGCCGGTCAAGCTGGCCACGACCACGACGACCTGGGCCGGCAGCGTCAAGCCCGAGGCCGACACCTCGTACGGGCTGCGCGCCACCGACCGGGCCGGGAACGCGAGGTCGGTGGCCGTGCAGCGCACCGCGTCGGTCACCGCGGAGACGGCCGGCGAGCGGACCGGGACCTGGAGCACCGTGACCGGGACGGCGTACCTGGGCGGTCAGGCGCTGCGCAGCACGGCCGCGGCCTCCTCGCTGAGCTGGACCTTCACCGGCCGCTCGGCGGCACTGGCGGTGTCCCGCACGGCGGTGTCGGGCCGGGTCCAGGTCTTCGTCGACGACGCGCCGGCCGGGATCATCGACCTGCGCTCGCCCGAGACACTGCACCGGCGCGCGGTGTGGACGCGGGCCTGGCCCGACAGCACGCAGCACACGGTCCGGATCGTCGTCGAGGGCACCGCGGGCCGCCCCGGCGTGATCACCGACGGGCTGGTCTACCTGCGGTGACCGCCGCCCTGCGGGTCGGGCCGGTCGGCGAGCTGCTGATCGAGCACGACCCGCAGGGACCGCATGGCGAAGTAGAGCCGCGACTTGAGCGTCTCCACCGGTACGCCCCGGGCCGCCGCCGCGTCCTCCAGCGAGACACCCTGGTAGAAGAGCTCGATCAGCACGTCCCGGTGGGCCGCGGCGAGGTCGTCCATGGCCCGGACGATGGTCGTGCCGGCCCGCGGGGACGGCGGGGTGTCGAGCGGTTGCCGGTCGTCGTGGCCGGCCATCCGGGCACTGTCGCGCAGGATCGTCCGAGCGGTCAGCACCAGCCACGGGCGTACCGCCGAGGCCCGTTGCGGGTAGCGCGACGGGTCCTGGGCGGCGCGGTAGAGAGTCTCCTTGAGCAGGCTCTCGGCGGCCGCCTCGTCGCCGCCGGTCAGCCGCAGCACGTACGTCTCCAGCGCCTCCCGGTGCGGTTCGACCAGGGTGTCGAACGCCGAGCCGGCGCGCTGCTGCGCGGTGCGGGCGGCGGCGCTGCCGGGCGTCGGGACGAACAGGTCCGCGTGCAGCGGAGGATTACGAGGCCGGTCGGCCGCGTGGCGGCCCATGGGTGCCCCTCTCTGATGCGGTGAGCCTCCATGCTGGGCCGCCGGGCCGCCCGCGGACACGGGAGAAGTACCCACGATCAGGTATTCGGGTACGGGTCGGGTAGTTCCCCCGTGTCCGCGCGCCGGGCCGAGGGGAACTGTTGGTCGCTGGAGGACCGACATGTTGTGCGTGCACGTGCCGCCCTGTCCCGGGGCGACCCAGACCGACCACGAGGCCGCGCGGGTGGTCGCCACCCATCCTGAGCAGGGATGGAGCCTGCTCTGCAACGGTGTGGTGACCTTCGACGACAACGGCGAGCTGCTCCCCGACGGCCGCGTCACCGCGCCCCGGGGGTGCGCCGGGCTCGCCCTCGCGGCGCGACCCGAGGTGTCCGTGGGCATCCACGCGACGGCAACCGGAGGTCACACCCACTAACGTGCTCCTATGAGCACCGCCACGACCGCGCGTGGTTCCCCCGGCAACCTGCCCGCCGAGGTGACCAGTTTCGTCGGCCGGCGGCACGAGCTGACCGGGGTCCGGCGGATGCTGGCCACCAGCCGGCTGGTGACCCTGACGGGGGCCGGCGGCGTCGGCAAGACGCGGCTGGCCCAGCGCATCGGGCTGGACATGCGGCGGGCCTTCGCCGACGGCGTGTGGCTGGTCGAGCTGGCCGAGCTGCGCGATCCGGACCTGGTCGCCGTGACGGTGGCCGAGGCCCTCGGGGTACGCGAGGAGTCGGTCAGCCCGGGCGCGCCCGGACTGGTCACGTTCCTCGCCGACCAGCAGGCGCTGCTGATCCTGGACAACTGTGAGCACCTGGTCGGCGCCTGCGCGGATCTGGCCGAGACCCTGCTGCGCAGCTGCCCGGGGCTGCGCATCCTGGTGACCAGCCGGCAGGCGTTGCGGATCGCCGGCGAGGCCACGCTGACCGTGCACCCGCTCTCCGTGCCCGACGCGGACGAGGACTGCACCCCGGCCGACCTGTCCCGCTACGAGTCGGCCAGCCTGCTGGTGGAACGGGCGACCGCGGTGCTGCCCGGCTTCGCCGTCACGGACGCGAACTGCGCCACCATCAGCTCGCTGTGCCAGGCGCTGGAGGGCATGCCGCTGGCGATCGAGCTGGCCGTGGCCCGGCTGCGGGTACTGACGCTGGACGAGATCCTGGACCGCCTGACGGACAGATACCGGCTGCTCACCGCCGGTGCCCGCAACGCGCCGGCCCGTCAGCAGACGCTGCGCGCCCTGATCGACTGGAGCTGGGACCTCTGCTCCGAGCCGGAGCAGTTGCTCTGGTCGCGCCTGTCGGTCTTCTCCGGCGGCCTGGAGCTCGACGCCGCCGAATACGTCGGCGCGGACGAGAAGCTGCCGGCCGACGCCATCCTGGACGTGGTGGCGTCACTGGTGGAGAAGTCGATCATCGTGCGCACCGGGGACGGTCCGCGGGCCCGCTACAAGATGCTCGAGGTGATCCGCGAGTACGGCGTCGCCCGGCTCGCCGCCGCCGGTGAGCAGGCGGAGGTCGCGCGGCGGCACTGCGACTGGTTCGCCCGGCTGGCCGCGTACGGCGACACCCACTGGGTCAGCCCGGACCAGGCCGCGCTGATGCTGCGGTTGCGCCACGAGCAGGCCAACCTGCGCGTCGCCCTGGAGTACGCGGTCACCTCGGCCGCCCCGGAGACGGCCCTGCGCTTCGCGGCCGACCTGCAGAACCACTGGTTCGTCCGCGGTTTCCTCTCTGAGGGCCGGCACTGGCTGGACCGGGCGCTGGCCATGCCCGCGCCGCGGCACTGGACCCGGGTCAAGGCCCTGCGGGTGGCGGGCTGGATCGCCTGCGTGCAGAGCGACGCGTCACGCGCGGAGACCCTGCTGACCGACGCCCGGTCGCTGGCGATGACGCTGCCGCCGTCGCCGGAGCTGGCGTTCATTCCGCTGATCGAGGGCAACATCGCCATGTTCGGCGGCGACCACGCCAAGGCGCTGCCGCTGTTCGAGCAGGCCCTGACCCGGTTCCGGGAGCTGGGCTCGCTCAGCGGCGAGATGTGGACGCTGGCGGTGCTGGGACTGGCTCGTGGGCTGGCCGACGACGACCCGACCGACGGCTACCCGGACCTGCTGGCGTGCCGGGACCTGGCGGCGGCCAACGGTGAGGTGTGGTGGCGCTCGTTCGCGATGTGGGCGCTCAGTGTGCTGCGCTGGCTGGCCGGTGACCTGGCGGGCGCGGCCGAGGCGGCCAAGGAGAGCCTCGCCATCGGCAAGCTGGTCGAGGACGAGCAGTTCAGCGTGGGCCTGTCGCTGGAGAGCCTGGGCTGGGTGTGCGCCACCGAACGGCGCGACCAGCGCGCGGCCGAACTGCTGGGCGCGGCCGAGCGGGTGTGGCAGGCGATGCACGCGTCGCTCGCGTCGTTCCACGGTCTGCAGGACCACCACGACGAGGCGGTCGCCACGGTCCGGGCGCGGCTCGGCGACCGGGCGTTCGACGCGGCTTTCCGGCGCGGGAGCGAGCTGAGCACAGCCGAGGCACTGACGATGGCACTGGAACGCTCGGCTCCTCCCAATGTCCCGGCGCCGCGTACGGCAGCGGCCGAGCCGGCTCCCACCCCGGACGCCCGGCTGGCCGAGCTGGGCCTGACCCGGCGCGAACGCGAGGTGATCACGCTGATCGCGCAGGGGCTGACCAACCGGGAGATCGCGGCGCGGCTGGTGGTGGCCCAGCGCACGGCGGAGGGCCACGTGGAGAACATCCTGAGCAAGCTCGGCTTCACGTCCCGCGCGCAGGTGGCGGGCTGGCTGGCGGCGCAACGCGCTACCTGACAGAAGGTGTCAGCTACTTGGGGCAGGATCGGTGCGTCGGCGACGATCAGCGCCGCCCGTACCCGAAAGGCTCCCGCCATGCCCGGTTTCGCCTCCCTCGCCATGATCAATCTTGACGCCGCGGATCCTCCCGCCCTGGCGACGTTCTACTCGCGAGTGCTGGGCTGGGACATCCTGCACAGCGAGGCGGAGTACGCCATGATCGGCGACGGCTCCACCAGCATCGGCTTCGGCCGGCTGCCCGGCTACTCGGCGCCCGGCTGGCCCCAGGAGACCGCCCCGAAGCGCTTCCACCTGGACTTCTACGTCGACGACCTGGACAAGGCGGAGGAGCAGGCGCTGGCCCTGGGCGCCACCAAGCCGGACGAGCAGCCGACCCCGGACCGGTGGCGCGTGCTGCTCGACCCGGGCGGCCACCCGTTCGACATCTGCCTGCGTTCCTGAGCGGCGGGCACGGCCGGCGGCTCGCGGCCTGAGATCATCAGGCGATGCTCGCCGACCTCATCACCGCCCTGACGCCGTACGACGACCTCGCCGCCGCGCACCGGGCCGACGCGCTGGCCTGGCTGGCCGGCACGGACGACGTGTACCGCCGGGTCAAGCCCGCGACGCCGCCGAAGCACCTGGTGTCCTACGTGGTGCCGACCGACCCGGCCACCGGCGACGTGCTGCTGGTGGACCACCGCAACGCGATGCTGTGGCTGCCGCCGGGCGGCCACGTGGAACCGGGCGAGCATCCGGCGCTGACGGCCGCTCGCGAACTGGAGGAAGAGCTCGGCTGCACCGGCGTGGCGGCCGAGCCGGTCTTCCTGACCGTGACGGAGACCGTCGGCGTGGACGCCGGGCACACGGATGTGAGCCTGTGGTTCCCAGCCGTGGTGGGCCGGGACGAGCCGCTGCGGGTGGACGAGCGCGAGTTCGCCGGGGTGCGGTGGTGGTCCCGGGCGGAGCTGGCGGCGGCTGATCCGGCTCGCTTCGAGCCGCATCTCGGCCGCTACCTCGCCGCCCGGGACCGGTCGTGACGTCCCTCAGGCGAAGTACACCGCGCTGTCGGCACCGGTCCAGCCCGCACCGATCTCCACCGGGCTCCCCCACCGGACGGTCAGATCACTGTTGATGCCGTTGTTGTAGTAGCCGTACAGCTTGCCGTCGTCCTTGCGGACCACCTCGGAATAACCGTCACCCGAGATGTCGGCGAAATACACCGCGCTGTCGGCGCCGGTCCAGCCCGCACCGATCTGCACGGGACTGCCCCACCGGACGGTCAGATCACTGTTGATGCCGTTGTTGTAGTACGCGAACAGCTTCCCGTCCTCCTTACGGATCACCTCGGAGTAACCGTCACCCGAGATGTCGGCGAAATACACCGCACTGTCAGCGACCGCCCAGCCGACGCCGATCTGCACGGGACTGCCCCACCGGACGGTCAGATCACCATTGATGCCGTTGTTGTAGTACGCGAACAGCTTCCCGTCCTCCTTACGGATCACCTCGGAGTAACCATCACCCGAGATATCCGCGAAATACACCCCGCTGTCGGCGCCGGTCCAGCCCGCACCGATCTGCACGGGACTGCCCCACCGGACAGTCAGATCACTGTTGATGCCGTTGTTGTAGTACGCGAACAGCTTCCCGTCCTCCTTACGGATCACCTCGGAGTAGCCATCACCCGAGATATCCGCGAAATACACCCCGCTGTCGGCGCCGGTCCAGCCCGCACCGATCTGCACGGCGCTGCCCCACCGGACAGTCAGATCACCATTGACGCCGTTGTTGTAACGCGCCCGCAGCACCCCACTGTCCTTGCTGATCAGCTCGGCGTGCCGGTCGCCGGAGAGCGAGTCGCCGCGCGGCCGCCACAGGGCCGCGGCGATGCGCGCGCCGTCCGCCGCTTCCGGCTGGTACCGCGCCGGATAGGCGGAGACCTGAACGCGCTGACAGACGTCGCCGACGACCGCGTTCTGCCAGCTGCCGTTCGGATAGAGCGACAGCATCTTGCCGAGGAACGCGTTCGTCGCCCAGGTCGGGTCGAGCCGCTGGGCACGGGTGCCCCAGGAGGCCCGCTGCTGGAACAGGCCGAGGCTGTCGTGGTCGACCTCCTGCGAGATGTTCTCGATGGCCGACTCGGGGATCGTCGTGGTGACCGCGATGGTGGCAGCGTGCACGGGCAGGTTCCGGGCCCGTACGGCGGCCACGATCATCCGGGCACATGACACTTTGTACGGTGTCAGCCGATTTCGTAGCTGTCCGGTCAGTTGAGGGCTGAGCTGGGCCGCCAGGGCGGTGTCGCTGCTGGACACACCGGCGGGGTCGCACGCCACGGTCGCGTACGCCTGGGCCGGTGCGGCGCCGGCCACGACGGCGCCGGTGCCGGCCAGCAGGGCCACGGCGCAGGTCAGCAGGCTACGGGTGAACATTTTCATGAGAGGCTCCCGGTGGGATCGAAGGGTGCGGACGGGGCCGATCTCCCACCGGCCCCGTCCGGTGCGGAGAAGGCTCAGGCGACGTAGACGGCGGTGTCAGGCATGGTCCAGCCGTCGCCCACGACGATCGGGCTGCTCCAGGTGACCTTCAGGTCGGAGGTGATGCCGTTGTTGTAGCGGGCGATCAGCTCGCCGTTCTGCTTGGTGAAGCGGTCGGCGCGTCCGTCGCCGTTCAGGTCGGCGAAGTAGACGGCGGTGTCCGCCACGGTCAGCCCCGACTCGACCTCGACGGGGTCGCCCCACCTGACGGTCATGTCACTGTTGATGCCGTTGTTGTAGCGGACGACCAGCGCGCCGTTCTCCTTGCGGATCGCCTCGGCGTAGCCGTCGCCCGAGATGTCGGCGAACTGCACGGCGTTGTCGGCGGCCGGCCATCCGGTGCCGATGCGGACGGCACTGCCCCAGATCACCGCGCCGGTGCCGTGCACGCCGTTGTTGTAGTAGGCGAAGATCTCCCCGTTGGCGTCCTTACGGATCGCCTCGGCGTAGCCGTCACCGGTGAGGTCGGCGAAGTACACCGCGTCGTCGGGCATGGTCCAGCCGATGCCGATCTGCTTGGCCGTGCTCCAGCGCACGCCCAGCGAACTGGTGATGCCGTGGTTGTAGTAGGCGAACAGGCCGCCGTTCGGGTCCTTGCGGATGGCGTCGGTCTGGCCGTTGCCGTCCAGGTCGGCGAAGTAGAGCGCGTTGTCGGACCCGGTCCAGCCGTTGCCGATCTTGGTGGCGGCACCCCAGTTGACCGCGCCGGTCCCGCTGACCCCGTTGTTGTAGTACGCGTACAGGTCACCCGCGGTGTCCTTGCGGATCAGTTCCGCGTGCCCGTCGGCGGACAGCGATTCGCGATTGGTGGCGGCCAGTCCGGTCCGCCGGATCGGGGTGTACGACGTCAGGTCGGCCGCGCTGTCGAAACCGAGGTTGCGGAAGTTGCTGTTCGCCCACGGGTTCTGCACCGTCTCGCCGTCGGTGTTGAAGGAGTACACGTACGCGCCCTGGCTGTGGTCGCCGATGTTCTTCCAGTGTGAGAAGAGCTCCATGTGGCCGTTGCGCACGATGGCGTCGCCCGGCGCGAGCAGGTCCCGACTGGCGAGTCGGGTCCAGTATGGAGACGAGCCCTGGAAGTCGCCGGTGACGTAGCTCTGCCCCAGGTGCCAGGCCATCGACACCAGGCCGGAGCAGTCCCGTCGGTAGGTCTTGTCGGCCCAGGGATCGCGGAACCAGGTGCCGGTCTGGGTGTAGGTGATGCCGGCATCGACCCAGGACTGAGCGCGGGCGAGCACCTCGGAACGGCCGATCGGCCCGTTGACCACGGACGCGTGCGCGGCCTGCGGGGCTGTCACGACAGCTGAGCCGGCGCCCAGGCCGGCACCGGCGGCGGCCATGGCGAGCACGGTCGCTGTGGTGGCGGCGAAACGGCGGAGCCGGGCGGTTGGCAGGGAGGTGGACGCGGTGGGCTGGGACATGACTGGATACCTCTCTCGGTCGAGCGACAGTCGAATGTGGAAGGCAATTGACACCGGCGGCTACTGGCGACGGTGCCGGGGCGCGCTTAAGGTGGCGTGAGGCAGCAAGCAACCGTGTGAGGAGCCAGTCGGCGGCCTCACTCACATACGGGGTGTGCAGTGCTCGTCTCTGGGTGCGTCCTCTTTCCCGGCTTCCGGCCGGACGTCTGGGCTGCCAGGACCATCGCGCAGCGGACGGGAACGAACCTTGACCGATCCTTGACCGAGCCTGATCCCACGCCGGCATGATCGAGTTCCGGCTGCTGGGCGAGGTCCAGCTGTGGGTGTCCGGCCACCCGGTTGCGCTGGGACCGCTCAAGCAGCGGACGGTCCTGGCCGCGCTGCTGGTGGACGCGGGCAGTTCGGTGCCGACCGACACGCTCATCGACCGGGTCTGGGACGATGCCCCGCCGGCGGAGGCGCGCAACGTCCTCTACACCTACATGGCCCGGCTGCGGAGGGTGCTGCTGGCGGCGTCCGCCGACGCGCCGGCGCTGCTGCGCAAGCCGGGCGGCTACCTGCTCGACGTCGACCCCGCGCTGATCGACCTGCACCTGCTGCGCCGCCTCACCGCGCAGGCCCGCGAGCACCCGGAAGGCGATCCGGTCCGGTTGGCGGCGCTCCGGCGTGCCGTCGACCTGTGGCACGGTGAGCCGCTGGCCGGGCTGGGCGGCGAATGGGTCGCCCGGATCCGCGAGGGGGTCCGTCAGCAGATCCACGGGCTGCTCACCGACTGGGCCGAGGCCGAGATCAGCGCCGGCCGGTACGCCGTGGTGGTCGACCGGCTGTCGCCCGTCGTCGACAGTCATCCCCTGGCCGAGCCGCTCATCCTGCACCTGATGCGGGCGTTGCATCTCGACGGCCGCCGCACCGGCGCCCTGGAGCGGTACGCCCGCACGCGTCACCATCTGGCCGACGAGCTGGGCATCGACCCCTCGCCGGAGCTCCAGGAGCTGCACCAGCGGATCCTGCGGGGCACCGCGCAACGGCCGGTCCCGCCGCCCGCACCCGCACCGGCCGAGGCCCCGGCGCCGGCCGCACCCGAGGTCGGCCCGCCGCCCGGCGCCGCCACCGCGGGCTCCGACGAGGGTGTGCCCGGCCGGCAGCTCCCGGTCGGCCTCGACGACTTCACCGGTTGCGAGCCGGAGATCGCCCAGGTGGTCACCACGCTGGGCCGCCCGGCAGGTGCCGACAACCGCCAGGTCGTGGTGGTCACCGGCCCCGGCGGCATCGGCAAGACGTCCTTCACCGTCCACCTGGCCAACCTGCTGGCCCCGGCGTACCCGGACGGTCAGATCCTGGTCGGTTCGCAGGGCCGGGAAGACAACAGCAGCGAGCTCGTCGACCGGGTCCTGCGGGCCCTGGGCGTGCAGGACGCCCACCGGCTGGCCACGATCGAGGACAAGGTGGCCCGCTATCGAGCCACCATCCGCGACCGGCGCGTGCTGATCATCATCGACAACGCCGCCGGTGCCGCGGAGATCAGGCCCCTGGTGCCCGGCGCACCCGGCACAGCCCTCGTGGTGTCCAGCCGGGCCCGGCTCACCACGATCCCGCGCACCGAGCACGTCGAGCTGCGGCTGTTCTCCCGGGACGAGTCACTGACGTTGCTGCGCCGCATCATCGGACCGGAACGGGTCGCCCGCGAGCAGGAGGCCGCCGCCGCCCTGGTCACGATGTGCGCGGGACTGCCGCTGGCGCTGCGCATCGTGGCGGCCCGGCTGGCGGCCCGGCCGCACTGGCGGATCACCCGGCTGCTCGACCGGATGCGCGACGAGGAGCGCCGGCTCGACGAGATGGCGGTCGACGGCCTCGCGGTACGGATCAGCGTCGGGGTGAGCTACGAGGGGCTGCCGCCCGCCGTGCGCCGGGCGTTCCGGCTGCTGGGCTTCCTCGGCTGCGCCACGTTCGCGGAATGGATGGCGGCGGCCCTGTTCGGCGAATCGGTCGGCGACGCCGGGGATCTGCTGGAGCATTTGTTCGACGCCCGGCTCGTGGAGATCGACGACAGCCCGGCCGACTCGGTCGTGCGCTATCGCATGCACGAGCTGGTGCGCCTGTACGCCCGCGAACGCGCCCTCGAGGAGGACAGCGAAGCCGAGCTCACCGAGGCCGTACGACGGACGGTCGCGGCCGCCACCGAGATCGTCGACCGGCTGGGCGAGTCGCTGCCGTACGCGGTGGCCCGGTCCTACCAGGGCATCAGCCCGGTGGCCGGCGTGCACCCGACGGTCCTGCAGACCGACTGCAGCGGCCCCGACTGGCTGGCCACCGAGGCCGACGCGCTGGTGGCCACCGTGGTGCGGGCCGCCGGGGCGGGCCTCGTCGAAGAGGCCTGCGTGCTCGCCGACGCCCTCGTCTATTCGTCGTTCGCGCTCAACAACGACTTCAGCCGGTGGAACCGCGCGCATGCCGCCGCGCACGCCGCCGCCCGGGCGAGCGGCAACCGCGTCGCCGAGGCGGTGATGGCCTGCGGGGTGGGCCTGCTGAGGTACAAGGAGGACCGCTTCACCGACGCGGAGCGCCACTTCACAGCGGCCATCGAGCTCTTCGGCGACGTCGGCCACGAGCACGGCCGGGCCGCCGCTGTCAGTGGTCTGGGCACTGTGCTGCGGGAGGTGGGCCGGCACCAGGAGGCGGTGCCGATGCTCGAACGCGCCCTGCCGGTCCTGGAACGCGTCGGTGACCGCGCCGGCGCCGCCCACGCCGCCTACGGCCTCGGGCACGCCCACCGCGAGCTCGGCCACGACGACCAGGCGATGCGATACCTGGAACGGGCGCGCAACCTGTACCGCTCGGCCGGGCACTGGCGCGGCGAGGCGATCGCCGTCCGTGGCATCGGGCTGGTCCACCGGGCCCGCGGCGACCTGGACGCCGCGGAGGTGTGGTTCGTCCAGGCGCACGACATGGTGCTGCGCCGCGGTGACCGGCTGCTGGCCTGTTACACGACGCAGAGCCTGGCCAAGCTGTGGATCCGGCAGGGCCGGCCCGAGCAGGCCGCCGAGCCGCTCGCCCGCAGCCTGCAGCTCTGCGTCGACGCGCAGGACCGCTTCGGTGCCGCGCTGCTGCGCCGCACGCTCGGCGAGATGCATCTGGCCGCCGGACGGCCGGACGACGCGCTGCGCGACCTCTTCCTGGCCTTCGCGGTGTGGACCGAGCTGGGACACGAGCTCGGCCGGGCCCGTACCCTGCGCGACATCGGCGCGGCACACGTTCTGGGTGGTGACTGCGGGTCGGCCCACCAGGCGTGGCAATCGGCTTTCACCACCTTCAGCCGGCTCGGTCTGCGCGAGGCCGGCGATTTGAACTGGTGGATCCGCAGGTGGGGCTGTTACTGCGACCACGTCTGGCTCACCGGGGACGATGTCGAGCGCACCCTGCCCTCGCGTCCGTGACAGGCCTGCAAGAAACGTTCCAGGTTCCTGTAGGTGCCGGTTCGTAGCGTGACCGCGCCGCACCGCACCCGAACGGAGACCTCGATGAGACTTGCGAAGCTGTCCCTGGTCACGACGACGCTCTGCCTCACCGCTGCCGCGGCGGCTTGTTCGAGCGACGCCGCCACCCCGGCCGGCGCCCCGGCACCGATGTCCACCACTGCGGCGCCGGCAGCATCAGCCGCGGCGCCGGCGACCTCGGCGGCGGCCGAGCCCGTGCAGACAGCCCCGGCCAAGAAGGCACCACTGAAGAAGGCGCCGGCGAAGAAGGCGGCGACCGGTGCCCGCCCGCTCGATCCGGGGCCCCCGCCGACCGATCCGGCGTGCGCGCCGGCGGCCATCCTGCCGACGGCCCAGCGGCTGGTGGACGACCCGGCCGCCGGACTGAAGGTGCAGGCCGTGCAGGTCCCGGTCTGCCGCAACGGGTACGCCCGGGTGTTCACCGTCCCGGCCCGTACACCCCGGCGGTTCGAGGGTGACCAGCTCTTCCTCCGGCTGGTGGACGGCGCCTGGACGCTGGTGGGCCGGGGCGCGAGCATCGACTGCGGCGACGCGGGCCTGCGGCCGGCCATCGCCCGGGCCTGCGCGGCGCTGGCCTGAGCAGCCCGGCTTCTCAGCCACTTCTCAGTGGGGGCCCGCGAGCATGGCGGGCGTGAGGTCAGTTGGCCGACCAGATGGCGGCGTTCAGGGCGGTCGCGAAGGTGACCCAGGCCCAGTACGGCACCAGCAGCCACGCCGCGGCCCGGGAGATCGGCCGGAACAGGAAGATCGTCGCGCCGATCAGCAGCCACATCGCCACGATGTCGACCAGGGCCAGGCCGTACCGGCCGAAGCCGAAGAAGATCGGTGTCCACAGTGCGTTGAGCACGAGCTGCACGGCGTAGACGGTGAGGGCGCGGTTCCACCCCGTACGGCGCCAGACCAGCCAGCCGGCGACGGCGATCATCGCGTACAGGATCGTCCACACCGGGCCGAACAGCCAGGACGGCGGCGCCCACGACGGCTGGTCGAGGTTCTGGTACTCGGCGGCCGTGCCGGCGACGCCGAGGCCACCGATCAGTGCGGCGGCCGCCACCGCGGCGGCGAACGGGAGCAGACCCCACCAGGAGGGCCGGTGTACAGCGGGCGCAGTGGTCATGGACGGGAGATACCCGTAGTCGACGCTCCGCTAACTCGGTGCAACCGCGTAGTCCTTGAGGCTGATCCGCTCGGCCTTGCCGAACTGCCGGGTCATGAGCGCCCGCAGCGGCGGCCGGGTCATCATCCGCATCGACCCGGCCCGCACCGCGATCATCGCCGCCGAGTTCGGGGCGAACGCCCGCACGCCGCCCGGTGGCAGCCGGATGCCCGCCGCCACGTAGTGCCTGAGCTCCCGCTGGTACGCCGCGAACGCCGCGGCCGGATCACCGGGATTCCCGGCCAGTTCACCGGCGAGGACGTACGCGCCGACCAACGCGAGGCTGGTGCCCTGCCCGGCCAGTGGCGATCCGCAGTACCCGGCGTCGCCGAGCAGCACGACCCGCCCGCGCGCCCACCGTTCGACCCGTACCTGACTGATCGCGTCCAGGTAGCAGTCGTCGGCGTCACGCAACGCGGCGAGCAGTGCGGGCACCCGCCAGCCGACGCCGGTCATGCGTTCGGCCAGCACTTCCCGGGAGACGGGCAGGGGCGGCGACGTGAAGGTCAGCGAGGCCATCGCGGTGCCGGGACGGGCCGGGCGCAGACCGGCGACCCGTCCGCCCGGGGCGTTGTGCAGGAGGAACCAGTGGTCCAGATCGCCGGGATCGGGCACGGTGAAATAGCTCGTGTACGCACCGAGGTGCCGGACGAATTCCCGCTCCGGGCCGAAGGCCAGCCGGCGTACGGCCGAACGGACGCCGTCCGCTCCCACCACCACGTCGAAGCGTTCGGTGCGGCCGGAGGCGAACCGCACATCGACCCCGCGCTCGTCCTGGGCCAGCGCGACCAGGTGGTCACCGAACCGGTGCTCCACCTCGGGCCCGGCGTGGTCGCGCAGGACAGCGGCCAGGTCACCACGCAGGATCTCGAGCTCGGCGACGATGCCCTCGCCACCGAAGAGGTCCGCGCCGAGTTCGGCGAGCCGCCGGCCGGAGCTGTCGACCAGGGCCACGCCCCGTTCATCGACGCACCGCGCGCGAATCGTGGCCAGCAGCCCCATCCGCTCGACGACGCCGCGCGCGGCCCCGCGGATGTCGACGGTCTGGCCGCCGGGCCGGGGCGCGACCGCGCGTTCCACGATGGTGGCACCGATACCGTGCCGGCCGAGCCAGTGGGCCAGGGCCGGTCCGGCGATCCCGCCGCCCGAGATGAGTACCCGCATGCTTCTCCCCCGCTCTATGCGTACTGTGTACGCGCAGCTTGCTCAGCCCAGCGGAAACAAGCAAACTGCCCTAGTACGGTCGGTGCTGCCGACGCCGGTGTACTAGGACTGGGGAGGCGCGGTGACGGATGCCGTGCCGCCGTATCGCCGGATCGCGGAGGAACTGCGCCGCCGGATCATCGCCGGCGAGGTGGCGCCGGGCGACCGGCTACCGTCGACGCGGCGGCTGGCCGCCGACTTCGGGGTGGCGATCGCCACCGCGACGAAGGCACTCGCGGTCCTGAGACAGCAGGGCTTCACGGTCGTCCGGCCCGGCGTGGGGACGGTGGTGGCACCACAGGCGACGGTCGCACTGAGCCGCGCGGCGGACGGCGAGCTGAGCCGGGAGCGGATCGTGCGGGTGGCGACGGCGGTGGCCGACGGGCACGGCCTGGGCGAGCTGTCGATGCGTCGGGTCGCGGCCGAGCTGGGGGTGGCGACGATGTCGCTGTACCGGCACGTGCCGGGCAAGGACGACCTGATCCTGCTGATGATCGACGCGGCCCTGGGCGAGGAGCGGCTGCCGGCCGTCCGGCCGGCCGGGTGGCGGGCCGGGCTGATCGTCTCCACCACGCTGCTGTGGCGGCTGTTCCGCCGGCATCCGTGGCTGGCCCCGGCGATGTCGCTGACCCGGCCGCAACCGGCACCGAACGGGCTGCGGCTGGTCGAATGGGTGCTGGAAACGCTGGCCCCGACCCGGCTCGACCGGCGGCAACGCCTGTACGTGCACATCCTGCTGTTCAGCTTCGCCCGCGGTATCGCAACGGCGCTGGAACCGGAGGCGGAGGCCGTGCGCGAGACCGGCGTGGGCAGCGACGAGTGGATGGCCTCACTGGCATCGCCGCCCGCGCTGAGCACGGACGCCCTGCCGCACTTCGCCGAGCTGGTCCAGAGCGACGACTTCGACCTGGATCTCGACCTGCTCTTCCGCTTCGGCCTCGCGCGGCTGCTCGACGGTCTCGACGGGTGGCTGAACCGGCCGGCCTAACCGCTGAGCAGGCCCTTGATCATGCGCTGGGCGATCGCGTCGAAGCTGGGTTCGGCGGCGGGCGCGTTCTCGGCCAGCACCCGGGCCAGTTCCGGATACGCGCCGGTGGCCACCGCCGCCTGCAGCTGTTCGACGTGCGCCGCGATCCGTTCCGGGTCGGTGCGGCCGGCCTGCGCCTGGGCCAGCTCGTGGCTCACGTAGCTGGCGACGAAGCCGGTCAGCAGCGCGAGGATCTCCATCTTCGTGCCGCCGGGCAGCCCGGTCGGGGCCAGGGCGGCCAGCGCGCGTTCCAGGTAGCCGAGCATGTTGGGGCCGGTGAGCTGCCGGTTGGGCAGGGCGGTGGGCAGCCAGGGGTGGCGCAGCATCAGCTGCCGCTGCCAGCGGACCAGGTCGAGCAGGTCCGTGCCCGCGCGCTCCGGATCGAAGGCGCTGATCTGGTCGACCATCTGGTCGACCAGGTCGTCCTTGTCCCGCACGTACGTGTACAGCGACATCACCCCGGCATCGAGCTCGGCCGCCAGCCGCCGCATGGTCAGCGCGTCCAGCCCTTCGGCGTCGGCGACGGCGATCGCGGCCGCGACGACCTGCGTACGCGAGTGCTTGGGCGGGCGGCCTCGTGGCACGGGATCCTCCGGGGTGCTATTTTCAGTACAACGTACGGGAAAGGGGTCCGGTTATGGAACGACTGCCATTTTTCCTTCGCTTGCTGAGCCGCCGCGCACGGGAGGCCGTGCCGTACGAGGTGCGGTGGGAGCCCGGGATCGAAGTGCCCGCCGCCGACGGCAGCCCGCTGATCACCGACCACTACGCCCCGGTCACCGACGAGGAATGCCCGGTCCTGCTGATCCGCAGCTCCTACGGCCGCGGCTTCCCGTGGAACTCGCTGTTCGGCGCCGCCTTCGCCGCCCAGGGCTACCGCGTCATCCTGCAGAGCACCCGGGGCACCGGCGGCTCCGGCGGCGACTTCCACATCTGGCGCAACGAGGCTGCCGACGGCCAGGCCGCGGTCGACTGGCTGCGCAAGCAGGAGTGGTTCCCGGGCGCCTTCGCCACGCTCGGGCCGAGCCAGTTCAGCTACGCGCAGTGGGCCCTCGGCCTGGACCCCCCACCGGAGTGGCGGGCGGCGGTGATGCAGGTCCCCGTGCACGACTTCTACGACGCCATGTACCCGGACCAGCACTGCGCCTTCCGGCTGGAGCTGGGCCTGGTCGCCGGCGTGACGTTCTTCCATCAGGGGGCGGGCACGGGCCGATACCTCCGCGCCCTGCTGCGACTGGCGCGGCATCTGCGGCATGCCGTGCGAGGGGTGCCACTCCTCGACTCCTACCGCCGGGCACTCGGGGGTCGGCGGCCCGAGTTCGAGGAGTGGATCACCCACCCGTACCAGGATGACCTGTTCTGGGCCGGCGCCGACGCCGGGCCGGCGGCGGACCGGATGACCGTGCCGGTGAGCCTGGTCTCCGGCTGGCACGACCTGGCCCTGGACCAGACGCTGCGGCAGTATGCCCGCCTGCGCCGGGCCGGCCGGGAGCCGACCCTCATGATCGGCCCCTGGACCCACACCTCGCTGTTCGAGGTGGGCCGGCCCGAGGTCTTCGCCGACGCCCTGGAGCATCTGCGGGTGCACCTGCGCGGCGAGGGCGACCGCGGAACCCGGATCCGGGTGCACGTCAACGACGCCTGGCGCGAGCTGAACTCCTGGCCGCCGCCGAGCACACCGATCCGCTTCCACCTGCGACCGGACGGCGAACTGGGCGAGCTCGACACCGGCCGCACCACCTTCGACTACGACCCGGCCGACCCGACGCCGTCGTTCGCCGGCCAGTTGCAGTCCCGCACGGCCGGGGCCCGGGACAACAAGACCCTGGAGGCGCGGTCCGACGTCCGGACCTTCACCACCGCGCCGCTGACCTCGGCCCTGGAGATCATCGGTACGCCCACCGCCGAGCTGTACGCGAGCGGCAGCACCGGCCACTTCGACCTGTTCGTCCGCCTGTGCGACGTGCACCCCGACGGCCGCTCGGTGAACGTGTGCGACGGCTTCACCCGGCTGACCCCGGACCACGCGGACGCCGATCTCGTGCGGGTGCCCCTGGGCGCGGCCGGTCACCGCTTCGAGCCCGGTCACCGGATCCGCCTGCAGGTCAGCGGGGGCGCCCATCCCCGCTTCGCCCGCAACTACGGCACCGGCGAGCCGCTGGCCACGGCGACCGAGCTGGTCGCCACCCGGACGACCCTGCACCACGATCCGGATCGTCCGTCCGCGGTGATCCTGCCCCAGCACCGGGTGGTACTTGGCGCCGCCTAATACCGGCGCTATTATGTGACGCATGATAGCGACCGATCCGGGGGACGCCGAGCGGCAGACCCAGTTGCTGCGGGGGGCGCTCGACATGTGCCTGCTCGCACTGCTGGCCCGCGAGCCCGCCCACGGTTACGAGCTGGTCCGCCGGGTGGAGGCGGCCGGCTTCGACGGGGTCGGCTACGGCACCGTCTACCCCCTGCTGACGCGCATGCGCCGGCTCGGGTTGGTTGCCGACGAGCTGCAGGCCAGCCCGGCCGGGCCACCGCGCAAGGTCTACGCGCTCACCGCGGCCGGCCGGGCCCGGCTGGGGTCGTGGCAGCAGCAGTGGGCCCGGTTCGTCGGCGTCGTCGACGCCATGCTGAGCGACACCGTCACCGAGAGCCCGAGGAGCTGACCGTGGACCCCATCGACGACGCGCTGGCCACCGCCGACCGCGCCTGGCGGCAGCACGGCGTGCAGCGGGCCGACCGCGAGGCGCTGGCCGCCGACCTGCGCCTGGACCTGGAGTCGGCGGCCGCGGACGGGGTCGCGCCGGAGCGGCTGCTCGGCGAGGACGTGTCCACCTTCGCGCGGCGGCTCGCCGACGAGGCCGGCGTCCGGCGCGAGCCACCGGAGCTGGGGCGACTGATCGGCACCACCCTGACCGGCGCTGCGCTCGGCGCCGCCGTCGGCTACGCGTTCTTCGTGCTGTTCTTCCAGGTCGCCGCCCGCACCTTCGACATGCCGCGCGGCACCCACGTGCCGGTGCAGGTCGCCGTCGCGGTCTTCTACGGCATCCCCGCCGTGATCGTCGTCGTCGGTGCGGTGACCGCCGTCCGCTACCACCTGCGTGCGCTGCCGCGGATCCGGGCGACCGTGCACGCGATGTGCCTCCTGCTGCCCCTCGCCGGCATCGTCATCACGCCGATCACCATGGGTTTCGCCGCGCTGACCGGTTTCAGCACCTGGGCGCCCGTCGTGCTCACCGAGATGCTGCTGGTGCTGGCCGCCCTGGCCGGCGCGACCGTGCTGGCCCGCCGCTGGGCGCTGCGCGAGCAGGCCGGGATGCGGCAGACCAGCACGGCCTGAGGCGTACAACGGGATGGTCACGGTTGTTTAGCTCGACTCGACCGGGGGGTACATGCCGCGCCGCATCCCCCACACGAATTGAGGAACACCAATGAGCATCCAGGCTCTCTTCTACCTCATCGCCGTCATCCTGCTCGTGCTCGCCGCGCTGCCGATCGGCACCCGGGGCATCTCGCTGGCCCTGCTCGGCGCGGCCTTCGCCCTGCTGGCCTTCTCCTGGGACACCATCACCGGCTGACCCGGCGGTAGATGACGGCCTGCCACGGTTGCAGGACCAGATCCTCGGGCGCCGCGGCGTTGGTGAGCAGCAGTTCGGCTGCCTCCCACGCCGCGGCGTCGTCGATCTCGGCCCGGACGGCCTCGCCTGAGAAGTTGCCGATGACCAGCAAAGTCGTGTCGCCGTGGGTACGGGTGAAGGCGTACAGCCGCTCGTCGTGCGGCAGCAGCATCGTGAAGTCGCCGTAGACGACCGCCGGCTCCTCGTGCCGCAGCGCGATCAGCTTGCGGTAGAAGTGGTAGACCGAGTCCGGGTCCTTGACCGCGGCCTCGGCGTTGACCTGCTCGTGGTTCGGATTGACGGCCAGCCAGGGTGTGCCGGTCGTGAAGCCGGCGTGCGGCGAGGCGTCCCACTGCATCGGCGTCCGGGCGTTGTCCCGGCCCCGGGCCCGCAGCACGGTCAGCACGTCCTCCGGGGCGCGGCCCTCCTGGTCGACGGCCTGCACGTACTGGCCCAGCGCCTCGATGTCCCGGAAGTCGGCGATGGTGGCGAACGGCGCGTTCGTCATCCCCAGTTCCTCGCCCTGGTAGACGTACGGCGTCCCGCGATGCAGGTGCAGCACCGCGCCCAGCATCTGCGCCGACCGGACCCGGTACCGCGGTGAGTCGTCACCGAAGCGGGAGACCACCCGCGGCTGATCGTGGTTGTTCCAGTAGAGACTGTTCCACCCGTTCTCGGCCAGCCCCGCCTGCCAGCGGCCCAGGATCGCCTTGAGGTCGGTGAGCCGCAACGGGTACAGCAGCCAGGGGTCCTCGCCCCGGTCGACCCAGACGTGGTCGAACTGGAAGACCATGTCGACCTCGCCGCGGGCCGGGTCGGTGAACAGCTTCGCCTCGTCGATCGTCACGCCCGGCATCTCGCCCACGGTCAGCAGCTCCTGCGGGCGGCCGGCGAAGACCCGTTCGTGCATCTCGTGCAGGAACTCGTGGATCCGCGGGCCGTTCATGTAGGACGCCGAGCCGTCCCCGTACGTGATCCCCGGCCGCACCGGTCCGTCGGGCAGCGTGGTGTCCTTGGAGATGTAGTTGATGACGTCCATCCGGAAGCCGTCCACGCCCCGGTCCAGCCACCAGTTCATCATCGTGTAGACCGCCTCGCGGACCTCCGGGTTCTCCCAGTTCAGGTCCGGCTGCTTGCGGCTGAACAGGTGCAGGTAGTACTCGCCGGTGGCCGGGTCGAACTCCCAGGCCGGGCCGCCGAACGCCGCGCCCCAGTTGGTCGGCTCGGCGCCGGGCGTACCGGGCTCCATGCCGTCGCGGGCCGGCCGCCACCAGTACCAGTCGCGCTTCGGGTTGTCCTTGGACGAGCGGCTCTCGGCGAACCACGGGTGCTCGTCCGAGCTGTGGTTCACCACCAGGTCCATGATCAGTTTCATGCCGCGGGCGTGCACCCCGGCCAGCAGCTCGTCGAAACCGGCCAGGTCGCCGAAGACCGGATCGATGTCCTGGTAGTCACTGATGTCGTAGCCGTTGTCGTCCTGCGGCGACGGATAGACCGGGGACAGCCAGATCACGTCCACGCCCAGACCCGCGAGATGGTCCAGATGCGCGCTGATCCCGCGCAGGTCACCCATGCCGTCCCCGTCGGCGTCGGCGAAGCTGCGCGGATAGATCTGGTAAACGACGGCGCGGTGCCACCAGGGGTTCTGCATAGTCACTCCTTAACACGGGAACCTCCCGCGAAACATCGGATCCGCTCCCATACTGGGGCCCATGAGAGTGGCACTGCTCGGACCGGTCGCCTGGCGCACCCCGCCGGTTCACTACGGACCCTGGGAGCTGATCACCAGTCTGCTCGCCGAGGGGCTGACCGCGCGCGGGATCGACGTGACACTGTTCGCGACGCTCGACTCGGTCACCAAGGCCACTCTCGACGGCGTCTGCCCGAGTGGCTACGAGGACACCCCGGAGCTCGACGGCCGGGTCTGGGAGGCCCTGCACGTCGCGTACGCGCTGGAGCGCTCCGGCGACTTCGACCTCGTGCACAACCACCTCGACTGGCTGCCGCTGGCGTTCTCCGCGCACTGCCGGGCGCCCATGCTGACCACGGTGCACGGCTTCTCGGGGCCGAACATCCTGCCGGCGTACCGGCGGGGCCGCTCGCACTACGTCTCCATCTCGGACGCCGACCGCTCCCCCGACCTGGACTACCTGGCCACCGTCTATCACGGCGTCGACCTCGAGGGGCTGCCGTTCGACCCGGTCGGCGGGGACGGCCTGGTGGCCTTCGGGCGCATCCACCCGGACAAGGGCACGCACACCGCCATCGAGATCGCCCGCCGGGCCGGCCGCCGGCTGACGCTCTGCGGCATCGTGCAGGACCGGCGCTACTTCGCCGAGCAGGTGGAGCCGCACATCGACGGGGACCGGGTGGTCTACCTGGGCTCGGTCGGGCCGGCGCAACGGGCCGAGATCCTCGGTGGCAGCGCCGCCCTGCTGCACCCGATCCTGTTCGCCGAGCCGTTCGGGCTCTCCGTGGTCGAGTCGATGATCTGCGGGACGCCCGTGGTGGCGTACCGGAAGGGATCGATGCCCGAGGTGGTCGACGAGGGTCTCACCGGCCGGTTGGCCGACGACGTCGACCAGGCGGTGGCCGCGGTGGCCGACGTCGCGCGGCTGGACCGCTCGGCCTGCCGGGCGCGGGCCCGCTCGCGCTTCGGCGCGGACCGCATGGTCGAGGACTACCTGGCGATTTACCGCGATCTGGTCGGCTGAACAGCCGTTCTTGTTAATGTCTCATTACCGAATTGCGGCATTTTCACAGTCAGTCGCCGCCGAAAGCTGAAGCGTGCGCTCACGCTCCACGCCCGCGCGCGCCGGTTTGTGCTGCGGGGAGGCAGCCTCTGATCAGAAAGGTCCGTCATGCCCGCGACCTACGGCTTCCTGAGCACCTATCCCCCCACCCAATGCGGTCTGGCGACGTTCAACGCGGCGCTCGCCAGTCACCTGACGGGCGGCACGCCCGGCAGCGGTGTGGTCCGGCTGCTCTCCGCCGACGCCGCCGGGGGCGGACTGGCGGTCGACCGTACGGCGCCGCGGGTCGCGCACACCTGGCACACCGACACCCCGGGCGGCTGGATGGCCGCGGCCAACGTGCTCAACCGCTTCGACGTCGCCATCGTCCAGCACGAGTACGGCATCTACCCCGGCCTCGACGGCGACGAGGTGCTGCCGCTGCTGCGCGCCCTCAAGGTGCCGACGATCGTCGTCCTGCACACCGTGCTCAGCACCCCCTCGGTCACCCAGCGCATCGTGCTGGAACGCATCGTGGCCGCCGCCGACGCCGTGGTCACCATGACGGACACCGCCCGGCAGCGGCTGAGCACCGGCTACCGGATCGACGCCCGCAAGGTCACCGTCATCCCGCACGGCGCCGGCAGCCACTCCAGCGCCCCGCGCGAGGTCCATGACGTCCCGCACCTGCTCACCTGGGGACTGCTCGGGCCCGGCAAGGGCATCGAGTGGGCCCTGCGCTCGCTTGCCCTGCTGCGCGACCTCAGCCCGATGCCGGCGTACACGGTGGCCGGACGGACCCACCCCAAGGTGCTCGAACACCACGGCGACGTCTACCGCGAGTCGCTCAAGGCGCTGGCCGCCGAACTGGGCGTTGCCGACGCCGTCCGGTGGGACGACGTCTACCACGACCAGGCGACGCTGAGCCGGCTGATCCGCTCGGCCGACGTGGTGGTGCTGCCGTACGACTCCACCGAGCAGGTGACCTCCGGTGTGCTCATCGAAGCCGTCGGCGCGGGCGTGCCCGTGGTGGCCACCGAGTTCCCGCACGCCGTGGAGCTGCTCGCCGACGGCCCCGGCCTGCTCGTACCGCACCAGGACCCGCCGGCCATGGCCGCCGCGATCCGGCACCTGCTGTCCACCCCGGACACGGCGCCGCACCTCAACGGACTCGGCGGCGCCCCGACCCTGCGCTGGCCGGCCGTCGCCGCCCGCTACCAGGCG
Source organism: Actinoplanes sp. NPDC048967 (assembly GCF_040649415.1). Classification (NCBI taxonomy): domain Bacteria; kingdom Bacillati; phylum Actinomycetota; class Actinomycetes; order Micromonosporales; family Micromonosporaceae; genus Actinoplanes; species Actinoplanes sp. NPDC048967. The sequence continues at coordinate 152,110 of NZ_JBEZFL010000007.1, read as the reverse complement.
CTGGCCACCCGCCTGGTGCAGCACCGCACGCCCGCCACCGCCCCCGTACCCGCGTGAGCGTCTCGCTGCGGCTCGTGCCGCCGCCGATCCGGCTCGTCGACGCACCCGAGCCCAACTGGTCCCAGATCGCCCGGCTCTCCGACGACACCGGGCTGCTCGAACACGCCCGGCACGCCACCCCGCGGCGCGAGCACGGCTACTGCGTCGACGACGTGGCCCGCGGGCTGCTCGTCGCCAGCCGGGAACCGCAGCCCACCGCCCTGGTGGCCGGGCTGGCCGAACGCTACCTGGGCTTCCTCACCCATGCCCTGACCGCGGACGGCCGGTGCCACAACCGGCTCAGCTACGACCGGCGCTGGCTGGACGAGCCCGACCTGGGCGACTGGTGGGGCCGGGCGGTATGGGGGCTGGGCACGGCGGCCGGTCGCTGCCCGGTGCCGTGGATCCGGGCGGAGGCCCGTACGGCGTTCACCATCGCCGTGCGCAAGCGCTCACCCTGGCCCCGGGCGATGGCCTTCGCCGGCCTGGGCGCGGCCGAGGTGCTGCGCGCCGACCCCCGCGCCGGCGCGGCGGCCGAACTGCTCGGCGACGCCGCCACCGTGGTCGGGCTGCCCGACTCCGACCCCGAATGGGTGTGGCCGGAACGCGAACTGACCTACGCCAACCCGGCCCTGGCCGAGGTCCTCATCGCCGCCGGTGACCTGCTCGGCGACGAGCCGCTGCTCACCGACGGGCTGCGGATGCTGAGCTGGCTGTGCCGGACGCAGGAGCACCAGGGCCACCTGTCCACTGTGCCGGTCGGCGGCTGGCGGCCGGACGTGCCCCGGCACCGCTACGACCAGCAGCCGATCGAGGCCGCGGCGACGGCCGACGCCTGCGCCACCGCGGGCGCGGTGACCGGGGACGACCGCTGGGACGCGCCGCTGTTCCAGGCCATCGCCTGGTTTCTGGGTGACAACGACTCCGGCACCGTCATGTACGACCCCCTGACAGGTGGCGGGTATGACGGATTGACCCCGACCGGGCCGAACCTGAACCAAGGCGCCGAATCCACGCTCGCACTCGTCTCCACCCTCCAGCACGCCCGCGCGCTGGCCGGGCGGAGCGCGACCCGACCCTCAGGCGGCCCGGCATGACCGATTGCACCGAGCGTCACCCCCCGGCGGCCCGCCACGGCCGCGACCGGGAGGGCCATGAGGGCATGCCGAAGGAGGCACAGTCATGACGGCAACGATGGACCCTCAGGACGTCCGGACCACCACGTTGGCCAAGCGGCACGCGCTCACCATGCAACCCGACGGCCGGCGGGTCGTCATCAAGCTGTTCGTGCCCGGCGAGGACGCCCAGCTCGGGCAGAACCGGGCCTCGCTGATCATCGAGCGGATCCTGCAGCTCGACGACGACGAGATCACCCGGCTGCTCGACGACGTGCTGGCCCGCTTCTCCGGGCGCCACCACGACATCTGCGCGACCTTCCAGCACCACTACGACCTGGTGCAGCACCGGGTGCCGCCGGACATCGAGCTCTCCCCGAGCGCCCGGGCGCTGATCGGGGCCTACTTCAGCCACGAGTTCTCCGTCGAGGCGGCGGCGCTGTGCAATCCGTCGATGGTGCCGCACCCGGACCAGAGTGACCTGGCCCCGGGCGAGCTGCGGGCGGCGATCAGCCTGCGCCAGATCGGCGAGGGGCACATCTCCTCGGTGGGTTTCTGCTCGGCCGTGCTCGGCCCGGACGACCAGTTCCGGCTCGAGGACCGCGACGGGCCGCTGATGATCGGCCAGCGGGTCGGCGCCAAGCACCACCGTGACCTGCTCGCCGCCGGGCTGGCCGAGGAGGACCTGGACAACGAGATCACCGCCACGGTGCTGTCCTCGCTGCCCGACCGCTACGACGACGAGGAGTTCGAGGACGTCCTCGGCCATCTGCCCGGCGAGCTGCTGGCCCGGCCCACCGCCAACGAGTCGCTGGAGGCCATCCGGCGCATCGTGGCCAGCGACTACGCGGTGACCTTCCCGGCCACTGTGCCGCTGCACGAGCGGGTGCTGTGGCCGGCCACCCCGGCCGAGAGCAACGGCATGGAGGACGCCCGCTTCGTGCAGGTCGAGGAGGCGGACGGGCGGACGGCGTACCACGCCACCTACACCGCGTACGACGGGCGGCACATCGGCGGGCGGATGATGCACACCCGCGACCTGCGGCACTTCGAGGTCACCGCGCTGCGGGGCCCGGCGGCCCGCAACAAGGGCATGGCGCTGTTCCCGCGTACGGTGAACGGCCGGCATCTGGCGCTGTGCCGCTCCGACGGCGAGACCCTGGGGCTGAGCGTCCGCGACGAGCAGAACCGCTGGCAGGACGCGGTGCCGCTGCTGATGCCGCACCGCGGCTGGGACCTGATCCAGGTCGGCAACTGCGGGTCCCCGGTGGAGACCCAGGCGGGCTGGCTGGTGCTGACCCACGGCGTGGGCCCGATGCGGCGGTACGCGATCGGCGCGATGCTGCTCGACCTCGACCACCCGGAGCGGGTCATCGCCGACCTGCCGCACGGGCTGCTGGAGCCCGACGAGACCGAGCGCGAGGGGTACGTCCCCAACGTCGTCTACTCCTGTGGCGGGCTGGTGCACGCGGGGCGGTTCTGGCTGCCGTACGGGGCCAGTGACGTCCGGGTCGGCTTCGCCAGCATCCCGCTCGACGACCTGCTCGCCGCGATGGTGCCGGTCGTCTAGCGCGCGTCGTGCACCAGCAGGGCGACCTGGACGCGGTTCGTCAGGTCCAGTTTGGTGAGGATGCGCGACACGTACGCCTTGACCGTGGCCGTGCTCATCCGCAGGGCCGTACCGATCTCCTGGTTGGTGCGGCCCTGGGCCACGAGCAGTGCGACATCGTGCTCGCCGGGGCTGAGCTGCTGGAGCGCCGCGCGGGCCCGGTCGCGTCCCGGGTCGTGCGCCGCCGCGGCGACGTGGTTCATCATCCGGCGCAGCACCTCGGGCGAGAGCATCGGCTCGCCCGCGGCGACCCGGCGCACGGCCCGCGCGATCTCCTCGGGCGGGGTGTGCTTGAGCAGGAAGCCGCTGGCGCCGGCGCGCATCGCCCGCAGCACGTGCGCGTCGGTGTCGAAGGTGGTCAGCACGATCACCTCGGGTGGTTCGCGGCGGGCGCGCAGCGACTCGGTGGCGGTGAGGCCGTCCAGGCCGGGCATCCGGATGTCCATCAGCACCACGTCCGGGCGGTGGGTGCCGACCGCGGCGGCGACCTCGGTGCCGTCGGCGACCGCGCCGGCCACCTCGATGCCGTCGAACGCGGCCAGCATCATCGTCAGGCCGGCCCGCACGAGCGCGTCGTCGTCCACGAGCAGCACCCGGACCGGCTGCGGCTCCGCGGTCACGGGGTCCACGGCAGCCAGGCCCGCAGGTGGAACTCGCCGGTCGCGGTGGGGCCGTGGTCCAGCCGGCCGCCGGCGAGCTGCACCCGTTCGCGCAGCCCGACCAGTCCGGTGCCCGAGCCCGGCAGCCCGGAGCCGCCGGCCCGCAGCAGGTTCCCGACCTCCACGACCAGTCCCTGCTCGGCGTGGCCGGTGACCGCGACCCGTACGCGCGCGCCGGGCGCGTGTTTGCGAGCGTTGGTCAGCGCCTCCTGCACGATGCGGTAGGCGTGCCGGCCGACCCCGGCCGGCACCCCGTCGGCGGCCATTCGCAGCTCCACCCGTTCTCCGGCCTCCTGGGACTGGGCGACGAGCGCGGGCACGTCGTCGAGGGTCGGTTGCGGACGGTCCTCGGCCGGCTCGCGCAGCACGCCGATCACCTGGCGCAGTTCCTCCAGCGCGTCGTGGGCGCTCTGCCGGATCACCCCGGCCGCCAGCCGTTCGCCCGCCGGGGCGTCCCGGCGCACCTCCAGCGCTCCGGCGTGCACGGCGAGCAGCGAGATCCGGTGGGCCAGCACGTCGTGCATCTCCCGGGCGATCCGTTCCCGTTCGGCCAGCCGGGCCTGCCCGACGCGCAGTTCGTCGCCCTGTTCGGCCTCGCGGGCCCGTTCGGCCAGGGACCGGACCAGCCGGCGCTGGGCCCGGACCAGCATGCCGATCCCGACGAGGATCACGTGCAGCAGCACCAGGAACGTCGTCGCCTCCCAGTAGGTCCGGGTGGGGCCGAGCGCGATCAGGTAGACGGTGGCCAGGGAGACGGCGTGCACCGCGGTGACGGCGACGGCCACCGCGGCCGAGCGGTACAGGGCGACGGCGAACAGGGCGATCGGGGTGGCGCCCATGGGCAGCCCGAAGAGCAGGCCGAGCACGATCAGCACGAGGGCGAGCGCCACCGGGCGGCTGCGGCGGTACCTGATCAAAGCGGTGACCGCGACCGCGCCGGCGGCCAGCTCGACCCCGATCGGCCAGCCGTCGCCCTCGCTCAGGGTCGACGCCAGGAAGAAACTGCCCAGGGCCAGGGCGGTGCCGGCCAGGGCCGCTTCGACGAGCCAGCGCCTCATGACTGGACCGTACTGTGCCGGGGCCGGCTCGCGCAGTGGCCGGTCGGCGGCCGCGGCGTCGACTTTGGTCGACGCGGGTGCGACCACCGCCGCTGGCGGGAGCCCGGCGGCGGCCCGAAGACTCGGCAGTCGTGGACGAGACGATTGTGGCGACCCCGTGGTGGGCCCGGGTGGCGGTGTGGACAGCGTTGCCGGCGGCCGGCGCCGGGCTGGGGTGGGTGATACGCGAGGTGCCGGGTTGGGTGCTGCGCATCCCGTTCGTGCCGGTACGGGGGCCGCTGCGCCTGGTGGACCGGTTCGACGAGCCGTGGGCGACGCTCGGCGCGATGGTGCTCGGCACGATCGCCGGCCTGGTGCTGGCCGGGCTCGTCGACCGGGAGTCCCTGACCGTGCGCATCTCGGGCACGCAGGTGACGCTGACCCGTCCGGGCACCACCCGCGCATTGCCGCGCAGCGCTGTGGCGGTGGCCTACCGCGAGGGCGACCAGCTCGTGCTGCTCGGGCCGAGCGGGCGGGAGGTGGCCCGGGAGCCCTCGCACCTGTCGGTCGCGCGGCTCGCCGCGGCCTTCGGCACCGTGTGGTCGGCGCAGGACCCGTACGCCGGCTCCTATCGGCGCTGGGTGCCGGACCTACCGGATGTCCCGGCTGAGGCGGCGGCGCTCTTCGCCGCCCGGCAGCAGGCGCTGGACAAGGGTGACAGCGACGACGCCCGGGACCTGCGCGAGGAGCTGGCCCGGCTCGGTTTCGTGCTGCACGACCGCAAGAAGCGTCAGCACTTCCGCCGGGTGGAAGGGCTCTAGACGGTGGCCGCGACCACCCAGATCGTCAGGACCGCGAGGAACTCGCCGTCGGCGCCGGCCTGCTCCACCTGGTCGAACCAGCGCTCGCGCAGCCCGGTCGGGGTCATCCACGACTCCTGCGGCACCTGGGGATTGACCATCGGCAGCACCACCGCGGCCGAGTCCGGGTCGGGGAAGTAGCAGGTCACCGGGGTGGCGCTGATGTCGCGCAGGCCGTAGCCGACGAGCCGGCGGCGCAGCGTGCGGCCCATGTCGAGCCGGCGCGGGGTGAGCCGGCCGTGCAGGTGCGCGACGATCGTCTCGGCCAGCCCGGTGTCGACACCGTCGAAGGCCAGCGAGTCCCAGTCCGTGTCGAGCAGGCAGAGCCGGCCACCGGGGCGGATCACCCGGATCAGCTCGCCGATCGCCACGTCCGCGTCGTCGACGTGCTGCAGCACGCGCTCGCACCACACGCCGTCGAAGCTGTCGTCGGGCAGGTCGAGGTCGGAGACGTCGCCGGTCAGGTACCGGATGTCGCCGCCGTCGTGGCGGTCGCGGGCGGCGGCCAGCGTGGCCGCGGAATGGTCCAGGGCGATCACCTCGCCGCCCGGCGCGACGGCCGTCGCCAGGGCCCGGGCGACATCACCGGCGCCGCAGCCGGCGTCCAGCAGGCGCTGCCCGGCGGCCGGGCGCAGGGCCTGCCACGCGGTGTGCCGGACCCGGCGGATCTCCGGGTGGCGGGACATCCCCTCGAGGGCGGCCACCAGCATGGCGAACATGTCCGGCGGGATGGCGTCGAGGTCCGCGAAGGGGGTGCGGTCCAGCTGTGCGGGCTCCATGGCTCCGATCGTCGCGCGGCGCGGGCCACGCTGTGGGCAGCGGTCAACCTTCCGACACGGGAAGGCTCGGATTCCGGAAGTTTTCACCGATCGGGTGACTGTGACCCGCATCAGGCAGCTGCTGCCCGCCGGCAACCTGGACCGTACCCGGCTGGCCGCGACGATCCTCGGCTGTCTCGGTCTGGCCGCCGCCCTGGCCCAGGTCGGCAACGAGGAGCGGTCGCCGAGCTGGCACCTGGCGTCGTTCCTGGCCATCCTGCTCGTGATGGTGGCAGTCGGGCTGACCCACCGGCGCGGCCGGGCGCCGTGGTGGGACTCGATCACGCTGCCGGTGCTGATCACCATCGGTGGCGCCGGTCTGCGGGACCCGCTCGCGACCATCGGGCTGGCCTTCGCGGTCGCCCTGGCCCTGAGCCTGTACGGCCCGTCGAGCCTGTGGATCGTGCGTACGATCGGCGGGTTCGCGGCGATCCCGGCCGCCCTGGCCATCTCGCCGGTCTCGCTCGGCCGGGTCGTCTCGTGGCACTCCCCCACCGTGCTCGGCATGCTGCCGCTGCTGGTGCTGACGAGCGCGATGATGCGCGGCATCTACCTGGCGCTGCGGCACCAGGAACGGGTCAGCGCGCGCGACGCGGTGCTGGCCCGGACCGGCAGCCGCATGATCAGCCTGACCGAGGTCACCGCCGTGCGCCGGCTGGGCGTGGAAGCGGCGAACGCCATCGTCGCCCTGACCCCCGGGGTCGCGATGGCGATCGTGCGCCGCGACGAGCGGGGCCTGTTCATCAAGGCCGTGGCCGGTCTGCCGGAGTCGTTGCTGCAACAGCCCGTGCCCGACTCGATCGTGACCGGACCGGCCGGGCTTCAGGAGCTGGCCCCCGGGTTCCGGCACTGGCGGGTCGAGACCTTCTCCGCGGACCTGCATCTGCTGGTCGGCGGGCGCAACCCGGTGGCCGAGGACGTCGTGGCGGCGTTCCGTACGGTGTCCAACCAGGTGGTGCTCGGGGAGGCGGCCTGCGTCTCGCACGCCGAGCTCGACCACCGGGCACACCACGACCACCTCACCGGGCTGCCCACCCGCGACAAGTTCTTCCGCGAACTGGACGCGGCGACGGCGGCCGGGCCGCCGGGCAGTGTCGCGCTGCTGCTCATCGACCTGGACGATTTCAAGGCGGTCAACGACACGTACGGGCACGCGGCCGGCGACGAGCTGCTGGTCGAGCTGGCCGGCCGGATCGTCGGCGCGGGCGGGCCCGGCAGTGTGGCCGCCCGGCTCGGCGGCGACGAGTTCGCCCTGCTGCTGACCGGGCTGGGCGCCCCGGGCGACGCCGACGCGACCGCCTGCGCGGTGAGCGCCGCCATCGTCGCCCCGGTCCGGCTGACCGACGCCACGGTGACGGTCGGCGCCTCGATCGGCATCGCCGCGGCCACCGCCGGCTGCCGCGCCGGCGAGCTCACCCGGCACGCCGACCAGGCCATGTACGCGGCCAAGGCGCACGGCAAGAACCGCGTCGAGCGCTACGACCCCGACCGGCTGCAACCCGCCTGAGCGGCCCGGCCGTCCGGTGCGCGGCAGCGGTGAAGATCGCGGGACGTAGGATCCGGTCCATGACGGCTACACGGATCGGACTGGTGGGGTACGGCTCGGGCGGGCGGATCTTCCACGCCCCCCTGCTCGCGGCGGCGGAGGGTGTCGAGTTCGCGGGTGTGGTGACGCGTTCCGCCGAGCGGCGCGCCGAGCTGGCCAAGGGCCACCCCGGCGTGCCCGCCTTCGACTCGCTCGCCGACCTCGCCGCGGCAGGTGTCGAAGCCGTCGCCATCTCCACCCCGGCGGCCACCCACGCGGCCCTGGCCCGCGAGGCGATCGCGCTCGGCCTGGCCGTGGTGGTGGACAAGCCGTTCGCGCTGGACGCGGAGGCCGCCCGCGAGGTCACCACGCTGGCCGCCGACGCGGGTGTGCTGCTCAGCGTCTACCAGAACCGCCGCTGGGACTCCGACCTGCTGACCCTGCGGCGCCTGATCGGCGAGGGGGCGCTCGGCGAGGTCCGCCGGTTCGAGTCGCGTTTCGAGCGCTGGGCGCCGGACCGGGAGCCGCCCGCGGCCGGCGGTGGCACGCTGCTCGACTTCGGCGCGCACCTGGTCGACCAGGCGCACCTGCTCTTCGGCCCGGCCACCCGGGTGTACGCGGAACTGCGCGGCGACGGCGACCTGGACGACGACGTCTTCGTGGCCCTGCACCACGAGAGCGGCGTCGAGTCGCACCTGTGGGGCAGCTGGCGGCAGGCGGCACCGGGTCCCCGCCTGCGGGTCAGCGGCACAACGGGCACGTACATCGTCGACGGCATCGACGGGCAGGAGGCGGCGCTCAAGGCCGGCCGTTCCCCCGCCGGCCTCGGCGACCGCTGGGGAGCCGAGCCGGAGCACGTGTGGGGACGGCTCTACCGCGGGGCCACGGGTGCGCCGGTCCGCAGTGAGCGCGGCCGGTGGGACACGTTCTACCCGGCGTTCGCGGCGGCTGTCCGCGGCGAGGCGCCGGTCCCGGTCGACCCGTGGGACTCGGTCCGCAACATGGACGTGCTGGACGCGGCCCGGATCAGCGCGACCACCGGCGAGACGGTCGGGCTCTGAAGCGGCCGCACCGGCGGCCCAGGCGCGCGGTCGGGCTCTAGCGCGGCCGCACCGGCGGCCCAGGACGCGCGGTCGGGCTCTAGCGCGGCCGCACGTGCGGGCCCAGAACGCGGGCCGTGGCCAGGGACCCTGCGAAGGTGGCCGGCTCCAGGTCCAGACCGGCCGGCAGCCAGGCCGGTTCACCCTGATCCGGATCGGTCGCCGCGGCCAGGACATCGGCCGGGCTCAGACCCGCCTCCAGTAACGCGGCCAGCTCCCGCGGGTTGATCCCTGGCGGTAACGGGCCGTTGCCCAGATCGGTGCCGTAGCGCACTTTTCCGCCGTGGCCGAGGAATCGCCGCAGGTTGCCGAGCGCCACCTCACGCTCGGGCGTCGCGGTGCCCCAGCCGTGGATGTCCAGCGTGCTGATCCAGGTCATCCGGGCCGCGCAGTCCCGGATCAGGCCGTCGTCGAGGGCCTCGGTCCACGGGGTGTGCGCGAGCACGTCAGCCCCGGCGGCCAGGGCGGCGGCGACCGTACCCGGCCCTTCCGCGTGCACGACCACCGGCAGCGTCACCGCGTGGGCCGCCTCGACCACCGCGGCCAGCGTCGCGTCGCTGAGCATCGGGCCGCCGGCGTGCGCGGTCACCTTGATCAGCGTCGCCCCGCCGCCGTGCGCCTCGTCGACCGCCGCGGCCGCGTCCGCCGCCGACAGCACTTCGCGGCAGCTGCCGGCGGGCGCCCACGACCGGTCGCCGGGATAACCTCCGGGTGCGATCAGAAACGGACCAGCGAAGCGTACGGCCGGAGCACCGCGCGCCGCCTCGGCGGCGACCTTGGCCGGCACCCCGCCCAGGTCCCAGACCGACGAGATGCCCCCGGCCCGCACCGTCGGCAGATCCACCAGCGCCGAGTGCACGTGCGCGTCGCGCAGCCCGGGCAGCACCGTCCCGGGCAACCGCCGCCGCGCCGCCCCGGCCGGCACCTCGGCAACCGGCACGACCACCCGGCCGCCGAACGCCCCGGCCCCAGCAACCGCGCTGGCCCCAGCGACCGCCCCAGCCCCAGCGACCGGGCCGGCCCGAGTGACCGAGCCGGCCTCAGCGGCCCCGGCCTGAGTGACCGAGCCGGCCTCAGCGGCCCCGGCCTGAGTGACCGAGCCGGCCTCAGCGGCCCCGGCCTGAGTGACCGCCCCGGCCTCAGTGACCGAGCCGGCCCCAGCCGCCGGCCGGGCCGGGCCCAGCGCCACGCCGGTCCGCAGCCGGCCGTCCCACCACAACGAGTCCGGCAGCAGCCAGTCCGGGCCCGCCGGGCTCACGACTGTTTCTCGAGCAGGGTGCGCAGCACGGCCAGGCCCCGGTGCACCTCGGCGAAGCTGGTGCTCAGCGGGGCCGGCCCGATCCGGATGCCGTCGGGACGCCGGTAGTCCGGGATGACGCCGTTGTCCCAGAGGCTTTCCAGCAGCTGCTCGAAGCCGGGGCGGCGCAGCGTGACGTGACCGCCGCGCAGCTCCGGCTCGCGGGGGCTGACCACCTCGACGCCCAGCGGCGCCAGCCAGCGGTCGGCCAGCTCCAGGGCATAGCCGGTGAGCAGCACGGACTTGGCCCGTACGGCTTCGATGCCGGCCTCGGCCAGCATGTCCAGGTTGGCGTGCAGCGGGACCATGGCCAGGATCGGCGGCGTGCCGCTGAGCAGCGCCCGTACCCCTTCGGCCGGTTCGTGGCCCGGGCCCATCTCGAACGCCGCCCGGTGGCCCATCCAGCCCTGGATCGGCTGCCGCAGCTCGCCCTGCAGCTCGCGGCGCAGGTAGCCGAAGGCGGGCGCGCCCGGGCCGCCGTTGAGGTACTTGTAGGTGCAGCCGACGGCCAGGTCCGCGCCCCAGTCGTCGAGCCGCACCGGCACCGAGCCGACCGAGTGGCTCAGGTCCCACAGCGTCAGGGCGCCCGCGGCGTGCGCGATCCGGTTGATCTCCGCGGCGTCGGCGAGCCAGCCCGATCGGTACGCGACGTGGCTGAACAGCACCAGCGCGGTGTCCCCGTCGACCACCTCGGCGACCTGGGCCGGCGTGATACCGATGGCCGGGTCCGTCTCGATCCACACCAGGCTCAGGCCGCGCTCGGCGGCGATGCCCTCCAGCACGTACCGGTCGGTGGGGAAGTTGTCGGTGTCCAGCACGATGTTGCGCCGGCCGGGCCGGGCGTCGACCGCGGCCCGGGACAGCTTGTAGAGCAGCACCGTCGTGGAGTCGGCCACCACGACCTGGCCGGCGGCGGCCCCGAGCGCGACCGCGCCGAGCCGGTCGCCGAGCTGCAGCGGCCACTCCAGCCAGCCGTCCGTCCAGCCGCGGATGAGCCGGCCGGCCCACTGCTCGCGGACGAACTCGTCGAGCAGCTGGGCGGTGGCCCGCAGCGGCCGGCCGAGCGAGTTGCCGTCCAGGTACGAGACGACGTCGAAGCCGTCCGGGGTCAGGAAACGCTCGCGCAGGTGGGCCAGCGGGTCAGCGGCGTCGAGGGCCTCGGCCCGGGCCAGCAGGTCGTCGCTCATGCGCCCGCCACGCCGATCTCGGTCCGGACCGCGTACAGCTCCGGGAAGAAGGTCAGGTCGAGCGCCTTGCGCAGGAAGTTCACGCCGCTGGAGCCGCCGGTGCCGGCCTTGAAGCCGATCGTGCGCTCCACGGTCTTGAGGTGGCGGAAGCGCCAGAGCTGGAAGTTCTCCTCCAGGTCGACGAACTCCTCGCAGGCCTCGTACGCCTCCCAGTTGGCGTCCGCGTTCTCGTAGATCTTGGTGAAGACCGGGACGAGGTCCTCGTGGTACCGGTATCCCTCGGTCACGTCCCGTTCCAGCAGCGAGACCGGGACGTCGTGGCCGTGCCGGGCCAGGTAGCGCAGGAACTCGTCGTAGACGGTCGGCGCCTCCAGCGCGCCCAGCAGCAGCTCCTGCGCCGCCGGGTCGTCGTCGAAGACGGTGAGCATCCGGCGGTCCTTGTTGCCGAGCAGGAATTCGACCGCGCGGTACTGGTACGACTGGAAGCCCGAGGACGTGCCGAGGAAGCTGCGGAACTCGGCGTACTCCGACGGCGTGAGGGTGGCCAGCACCGACCACTGCTCGGTGAGGCAGCGCTGGATGTGCTTGACCCGGGCCAGGCCCTTGAGCGCGGGCCGCAGGTCGTCGGCGGCGAGCTTGCGCTGCACGGCGCGCAGCTCGTGCAGGATCAGCTTGAGCCAGAGCTCCGACGTCTGGTGCTGCAGGATGAACAGCAGCTCGTCGTGGTGCTCCGGGACGCTGACCGGGTGCTGCGCCGAGAGGACCTGGTCGAGCCGCAGATACCGCCCGTACGACATGTTGACCTTGAAGTCGCGGACGATGCCGCTCTCCAGGGGCCGTTGATTCGACGACACGTGCCTGCCCTCCTCAGATGATTCACCTGAAGGAGATCACACCCGTCAGATGTTGGCGAGCGGCCCGTCGGTAAGGATCGGACCCCAGTACACCCACTGACCGTCGTGCCGCACGAAGCGGCTGCGCTCGTGCATCTCCCCGGGCCGGCCCGCGTCGCGATAGTGGGCCCGGAACTCCACCACGCCCTCGGCGTCGAAGAGCCCGCCGCGGCTGGTGCCCAGCACGTCGAGCCCGGTCCAGCGCAGGCCCGGGTCCGGCTCGACGTCCGCCGGCCGGGTGTCCGGGTGCCAGGACCGCAGCACGTACGCCGCGTCGTCCAGCACGAAGGCGACGTAGCGCGAGCGCATCAGCCCCTCCGCGGTGGCGGCGGCATGGCCCCGGTGCGCCGGGCCGCAGCACTCACCGTACGGCTGGCCGAGCCCGCACGGGCACGGCTTCGCGTCGTCGAAGCCGGTCAGCGTCGTGGTGCGGCGGGATGCGCGTCGGGCCATGCCCTCATTCTTGCTCACCGGCGGGGTCGAGCGACCGGTAGTAGCGGATCTTCCCGCGGATGTGCTCGCGCTGCTCGGCCAGTTCGGCCAGGCGCCGGCCGATCTCGCGGTCGTGCTCCTCGAGCAGCTCCACCCGTTCCCGCAGGGTGCGCTCGTCGCGGGTCAGGTCGGCGTAGCGGCGCATCTGGGCGATCGGCATGCCGGTGTCGCGCAGGCAGCGCAGGATGCCCAGCCACGCGATGTCGTCGTCGTCGAAGACCCGCTGCCCGCCGGGGGTACGGGCGATGTCGTCGAGCAGCCCGATCCGTTCGTAGTAGCGCAGGGTGTCGAGGCTGAAGCCGGTCTTGTCGGCGATCTCGCCCGGGGAGTAGGTCGGCATCCCGCGATTCTGCCCTTGATCTGGAGCGCGCTCCAGGTGGCACCGTGCCGCCATGAGCGAAATCGTCTTGGGGGCCATGCTGTTCGGCACACGGATCGGCGAGCGTGAGTCCTTCGCCCTGCTGGACCACTTCGTCGGGCGCGGCGGGCGGTGGATCGACACCGCGAACAACTACTCCTTCTGGCTGCACGAGAGCGGCCTCGGCGGGCAGAGCGAACAGGTCGTCGGCCGCTGGCTGGCCGCGCGGCCCGGAATGCGTGACCGGGTACGGATCAGCACCAAGCTCGGCGCGCAGCCCACCGACCCCGCCATCGGCTTCCCGTCGGCCGAGGGCCTGTCCGCACCGGTGATCCGCCGGGCCACCGAGCAGAGCCTGACCCGGCTGGGCATCGAGCACCTTGACCTGCTCTGGGCACACATCGAGGACCGGTCGGTGCCGCTGGAGGAGACCGTGACCGCGTTCGGTGAGCTGGTGACGCGGGGCGTGGTGGGGCGGCTGGGCGCGTCGAACCACCCGGCGTGGCGGGTCGAGCGGGGCCGGCAGCTGGCCGCGGCCCAGGGTGTCGCGGGTTGGACCGCTTTGCAGTTGCGGCACTCGTACCTGCGGCCGCGGCCGGGGGCGGCGTTGCCCGCGTCGGCCCACCGGGTGGTGACCGATGAGGTGCTGGACTTCGTACGGGACAACGAGGATGTGGCGCTGTGGGCGTACACGGCGTTGCTGAACGGGGGTTACGTGCTGCCGGAGCGGCTCGATGAGGCGTACGAGCACCGCGGCACCACGCGCCGGCTGGCCGCGCTGGACGCCGTCGCCGCCGAGCTCGGGGCCAGCCGCCACCAGGTGGTGCTGTCCTGGTTGCTGGGCGGCGGCCCCGGAGTGTGGCCGATCGTGGGGGCGACCACCGTGGCCCGGCTGGACGAGGCGCTGGACGCGTACGAGATCAAGCTGGACGCCGTCCAGCGCGACCGGCTCGACCGGGCCGCGTGAGGCTCAGCGGGCCGGCTGGTCCAGCACGATCGCGCTGATCACCTGCTGGCAGCGGTCCAGCTCCTCGATCAGGCCGCGCATCTCCTCGATCGCCGAGACGGCGTTGCGGGTGTCGCTGCGGATGCCACCGACCTGCCCGCCGATCTCGCTGGTGGCCACGGCGGTCTCGTTGGCCAGGTCCTTGACCTCGCTGGCCACCACGGCGAAGCCCCGGCCGGCCTCGCCCGCCCGGGCCGCCTCGATGGTGGCGTTCAGGGCGAGCAGGTTGGTCTGCTTGGCGATGGTGGCGATGAGCTCGACGACCTTGCCGATCTCGGTGCTGCTGGCCTCCAGCCGCTGGATCACGTCGACGGCGGTCTGGGCCGCGCGGACCGCCGACCGGGTCGCCGTCGCCATGTCGCTGCTGACGTCGGCGAGCCGGTGCGCGGAGCCGGCCGCCGTGCTGTCCGGGTATTCCGCACCGCTCTGCCAGTCCGTCATCGCGTTCCACCCCTCGCCGGCCCTACCTCCAACATCGCACCCCGCGGTTGCCGTTCGCGGCGAATTCCCGCTATCGGGTCGCGTCGGCCCGGCCGCGCGCCGCCAGCCTGGAGTCGGGGTCGTCGGCGAGCCGCCGGGCCGCCTGCCGGCGGGTGACCGGGTCCCGGCCGTTCAGCAGCCGGTAGCCCGCCCGGCGTACCTCGGGCCGGCTGTCCCCCAGCAGCTCCCAGCCCAGGCCGGGCGGCACCCGCCGGTGGAACGGTCGCAGCGCCAGGGCCGCCTCCCGGACCACGGCGGCGGCCGGGTCCCGCAACATCGGCACCACCAGCTCCACCGGTACGGCACCGAGATGGCCGAGCGCCCGTACCGCCGCGGCCCGGACCGGCCCCGACGGGTGGCTCAGCAGCGCGACGAGCACCGGGGCGTCGCGGTCGGAGCCGGCCTCGGCCAGCCCGGCCACCGCTCCCGGCGACGGCTCGGTGGTGCGGTAGTGCCCGACGACGTCCGTACCGGCACGGCGGGCCGCGTCCCGGGCGATCGCCCGGACCAGCGGCGCCGGGTCATCCAGGGCCGGCACCGCCTCGGCCGCCGGTCCGAGCCGGAGCAGTCCGGTGAGGCCGAGGGCCCGCACCCCGGCCGGCCGGGCGGCGAAGAGCCGTTCCAGGGTGGGCCGGTGCTGCCGGAGAACCGCCTGCTCGTAGGCCACCTGCGCGGCACGGTTCCGGATCTGCGCGTCCCCCTCCCGCACTGCGAGGTCCGCCAGCGCGGCCAGGTCGAGGCGGCCCTGGTGCAGGTCGGCGTCGAAGGCCAGCCGCCGCAGGTCGCGACCGGGCGACGCGGCCAGCTGCCGCCGCACGTGGTCCGGCGCGGCGAGCACCGCGGCGATGACCAGCTCCCGCGCGAAGCGCCCGCGGTAGCGGTCGGCGAGCTTGACCGCCATCGGTACGGCACCCGGCAGGAACCGCCCGGGGTCGTCGTTGAGCAGCCGGGTCAGCGCCGCCCGGGCCGGGTTGCGCACCTGCGGGACCCAGTCGTCGGCCCGCAGCACCAGCAGGGCTCCCATTTCCGGGAACGGACGTGCGGCCAGGGCAGTGACGGCGCTCTCCCGGATCCGGCCGTCCCGGTGCAGCGCGGCGCAGGCCAGGGCGATCGGTGTCCGGCGCCCCTGGGCGAACCGCTTCAGCAGCAGGCCGAACGCGGGCGCCGGGCGGTCCGCGTACCGCCAGGTGATCCGGCGGATGCTCTCGTCCAGCCGCACCAGCAGCCGCGGCCGTTCGCCCAGCCGGGCCAGCGCCGCCCGGGCCGCGTGGTCGTCGTCGCCGGAGTCCGCCTCCGCGAGCAGTTCGACCAGGCGCAGCATGGCCTCGTCGTCGTAGGCAGGCGTCTCGAGCGCGGCGGTCAGGGCGTCGGTCATCGGGCCATGGTGTCAACCCCGGCGCCCGTCAGCGCGGCAATATCAGCGGCAGCCCGAAGGCGGTGAACAGGCTGTCGTCCATGAACACGACGGTGCGGGTGACAGCAGCGCCGGCGACCTCGAAGACCTGGATGGTGTGGGCGCGGCCGTCGACGTAGGCCGCCGCCGCGAGACCGCCGTTGGCCTCGATCGGCAGCAACCGCCAGCCGGTGCCGCGCAGCGCCCAGACCCGGGCGATGAAATCGGCGTACGCGTCGGCGCCCACGTACCAGTTGAGCACCGGCGGCATCTCCAGCACCACGTCGGCCACCAGCAGCCGGCGCAGCGCGTCCAGGTCCGCGTTCTCGAAGGCCGCCACGTACTGCTCCACCACGGCCGGATCGGGCGGCGGCCGCAGGTCGTCCTCGGCCACGTCGCCGACCCGGGACCGGGCCCGCTGCAAGCCGCTGTTGACCGCCGCCGTGGTCGTGCCCAGGGTCGCGGCGACCTCCGCGGCGGAGAACTCCAGCACGTCGCGCAGCAGCAGGATCGCCCGCTGGCGGGGCGGCAGGAACTGCAGGGCGGCCACGAACGCCAGCCGGAGCCGGGTGCGGGCGGCGACCACGTCGGCCGGATCGGTGCGCCAGGGCTGCAACCACGGCACTTCCGGCCGGGCCGTCATCGGCGCCTGCGGGTCGTCGAGGGCGCCGACCAGACCGGACGGCAGCGGGCGGCGGGCCCGGCCCTTGAGCGCGGTCAGGCAGGCGTTGGTCGCGATCCGGTAGAGCCAGGTGCGCAGGGACGCGCGGGTCTCGTCGTACGTGCCGAAGGCCCGCCACGCCCGCAGCAGCGTCTCCTGCAGCAGGTCCTCGGCGTCGTGCGCCGAGCCGGACATCCGGTAGCAGTGCGCCAGCAGTTCCCGGCGGTACGGCGCGGTCAGTGCCTCGAACTCCACGCCCATGGATACCGCCGGGCGGCCCGGAAGTCATCGCCCGTCCCGCGATGAATTCCCGTGGCACCCGCGGTAGGTACGGCCGGAACCATCGGACACCCTCGAAAGGACCGATCATGACCGACGAGAACGAGGTGCGTGCGGTGCTGCGCTCGATCACCGCGGCCTGGGACGCCAACGACGCCGACGCCTTCGCCGCCTGCTACACCCCGGACGCGACGGTGGTGCTGACCGGCGGCGTCTTCCACCGTGACCGGGAGGAGATCCGCGGCTACCTGGCCGCGGGCTTCGACGGGCCGCTGAAGGGCACCCGGGGGATCGACGAGCCGGAACTGGTGCGGGTCGCCGGGGACAGCGCGGTGGTGGTCAGCCGGACCGGCTTCCTGATGGTGGGCGAGACCGCGCTGCCGGCGGACCGGGAACGGCGGGCGACGTGGACGCTGCGGCGGACGCCGGCGGGCTGGCGGGTCGCCGCGTACGCCAACGTTGCAACGGCGAACTGACAGTATCCGCAAGACCGGTCAGCAGTTCGTCCGCCGCTGCAAGGTCCAGTACAGGATTTTGCAGAAGCCTGACGTAGTATTCCGGACGTGACCAAACGTCTCGCCGAAGTGGCGAAGAAGGCCGGCGTCAGTGAGGCGACCGTCAGCCGGGTGCTCAACGGCCGCAGCGGCGTGTCCGAGGCGACCCGGGCATCCGTGCTGACGGCCCTCGATGTGCTGGGCTACGAGCGGCCCACCAAGCTCCGCGGTGAGCGCGGCCGGCTGGTCGGCCTGGTGCTGCCCGAGCTGCAGAATCCGATCTTCCCGGCGCTGGCCGAGGTGGTGACCGCGTCGCTGGCCCAGCGCGGTTTCACCCCGGCCCTGTGCGCCCGCACGATCGGTGGTGTACCCGAGCGCGACTACATCGAGATGCTGCTGGACCACCAGGTGTCCGGAGTGGTCTTCGCCGGCGGCTCGTACGCGCTGGCCGAGGCCGAGCACGGGCACTACCGCCAGCTGCTGGACCGCCGGATGCCGGTGGTGATGGTCAACGGCGGCGTGGACGATCTCGGCTTCCCGCACATCTCCACCGACGACGCGGTGGCGGTGGAGCAGGCCTTCGGGCACCTGCGCTCGCTCGGGCACGAGCGGATCGGCATGGTGATGGGCCCGGAGGACCACGTGCCGTCGCGCCGCAAGCTGGCCGCGGTCAAGGAGGTCGCCCAGTGGACCGGCCCCGCGGCCCAGTGGCCGGTCGAGCGCACCAACTTCTCGATGGAGAGTGCCCGGCTGGCCGCGACCCGGCTGATCCAGCGCGGCGTCACCGCGCTGATCTGCGCCAGCGACGTGCTGGCCCTGGGCTCGATCAGGGCCGCCCGCCGGCTCGGCCTCGACGTGCCGCGGGACGTGTCGGTGGTCGGTTTCGACGACAGCGTGCTGATGACGTGCACCGATCCGCCGCTGACCACGGTGCGGCAGCCGATCGAGCTGATGGGTCAGGCGGCCGTCGACGTCCTGGTGAACCAGATCGAGGGCGCCGCCGCCACCACCGACGAGCTGCTCTTCGAACCGGAGCTCGTGGTGCGCGGCTCGACCGGTCCGGTGCCGGTCAAGGCGGGCTGACCAGCACATTCATCACCATCATCAGGGCGGGCCCGGCGGGTCCGCCCTTCTTTGTGCCCTGGCCCACAATCGTCGAGTTTTTTCTGTTGTTGGTTCACTTCTTGCGGGACGCGGTTGGACTTTGTATCGTCACCTCCACGAAACATCGCACCGATGAGTGAACCCCCTTAGGCGCGCACCCCACCCCCAGGAAGGGGTCTATTTCCCATGTTCAGAACCAGGCTGCGCAGTGCCCTCGGGCTGCTGCTCGTCGCCGGGGTCGCGATGTCCGCCGCCGCGTGCGGCGACAGCGACGACGCCCCCGCGGCGACCAAGGACGGCAAGGTCACGCTGGTGGTCAACGGCCTCCCGCCGGCCACCGAGAAGGCCACCCACGAGCGGTTCCTCGCCAACGTGGCCGAGTTCGAGAAGGCCAACCCGAACATCAAGATCGACGCCCGCGAGGGCAAGATGGACCCGCAGACGTTCCCGGCCAAGCTGGCCGGCGGCCAGCTCGAGGACGTCTTCTACGTCTACTTCACCGACCCGGCCAGCCTGATCGCCAAGCGCCAGGTGTCGGACATCAGCAAGTACCTCAAGGACTACCCGGTCACCTCGCAGATCAAGCCCGAGGTGCTGCGGGTGTTCCAGGACGAGGGCGGCAAGACGTACGGGCTGCCGTACAAGAACTACTCGATGGGCCTGCTCTACAACCGGGACCTGTTCAAAAAGGCCGGGCTGGACCCGAACAGCCCGCCCAAGACCTGGGCCGACGTGCGGGCGGCGGCCAAGAAGATCGCCGGCCTGGGCAACGGCACGGTCGGCTACGGCGACTACAGCAAGAACAACACCGGCGGCTGGCACTTCACCACCGAGCTCTACTCCATCGGCGGCGAGATGGCCGTCAACAACGGCGGCACCTGGAAGGCCGCGTTCAACAGCCCCCAGGGTCAGCAGGTCCTGCAGCAGCTCAAGGACATGCGCTGGACCGACAACTCGATGGGCCAGAAGCAGCTGCTGGAGTGGGCCGACCTGCTGCAGCAGATGGGCTCGGGCAAGCTCGGCATGTACCTGGCCACCGCCGACAACATCCCGACCATCGTCAACCAGTACAAGGGCAAGTACGCGACCTACGGCCTCGGTCCGATCCCGGACGGCAAGGGCACCCTGGGCGGTGGCGAGGGCTACATGTTCAAGGCCGGGCTGAGCCCGGAGAAGATCAACGCCGGTCTCAAGTGGCTGACCTTCTGGTTCACCTCGGCCGAGCGCTACGAGGCCGAGAACAAGTGGTCGAGCGAGACCGACCAGCCGGTCGGCCTGCCCGAGCCGGCCATCTTCACCGGCGCGGCGGCGCAGACCCAGGCCGCGGCCGACAAGAAGTACGCCAACGTCCCGCAGGAGAACTACGCCGCGTTCGTGGCCGCCATGCCGACCATCCCGGTGAAGCTGGAGCCGCCGAACGCCCAGCAGATCTACGCGGCGCTGGACGTGGCCATGCAGAAGGTCCTGACCGACAAGAACGCCGACATCACCAAGCTGCTCACCGACGCGGAGACCCAGGCCAACTCCATCCTGGCCGGCGTCAAGTAATTCGGAACGGGCTGCCGGCGGGCCATCCGCCGGCGGCCCGTCCTCAAGACAAGGAGTGACGATGGCGGTTCTGACGGACCGGCTGCGCCGCAGGATCCAGGACAATCTGCTGGCGTACGCGTTCATGGCAGCGGGGCTGCTGTGCTTCGCCTTCTTCTCCTGGTATCCGCTGGTCCGGGGCGTCATCCTCAGTTTCCAGCAGAACAACTTCGTCGTGCCGCCGTACTGGGTGGGCCTGGAGAACTACCGGGCGCTCTTCGACGACCCGCTGTTCTACACGGCCTGGAAGAACACCCTGCTGTTCACCGGGCTGGCGCTGGTCTTCGGCTTCGTCCTGCCGTTCTTCATCGCGGTGCTGCTCAACGAGTTCCGCCACTTCAGCGGCTTCTTCCGGATCCTGGTCTACCTGCCGGTGATGCTGCCGCCGATCGTGGCGGTGCTGCTCTGGCGCTACTTCTACGACCCCGGCAACGGCCTGTTCAACTCGCTGCTGCGCAGTGTGGGCCTGCCGGAATCCCAGTGGACGCAGTCGTCCGGCACCGCGATGATCTCGCTGGTCCTGGTGTCCACCTGGGCCAACCTGGGCGGCGCGACGCTGATGTATCTCGCCGCACTGCAGGGCATCCAGGGTGAGCTCTACGAGGCCGCCGAGCTCGACGGCGCGAGCGTCTGGCAGCGGCTGCGGCACGTCACGCTCCCGCAGATGCGGTTCATCATGCTGGTCCTGCTGCTGCTCCAGATCATCGCGACGATGCAGGTCTTCATCGAGCCGTTCGCGCTGACCGGCACCTCCAACCCGGACACCATCACCGTGCTGGTGCTCGTCTACCGCTACGCCTTCACGGTCAACCAGGACTTCGGCCTCGCGGCCGCGATGAGCATGCTGCTGTTCGTGGTGCTGGGCGCCTTCTCGGCGCTCTACCTGCGGCTGACCCGGACCGCGGACTGAGGGGACTTCCGATGACACTGACCGCCCCGCCGCAGACCCCGATCAGCGGCGCCACCCCGGTGCCGGTGCCGCCGCGCCGCAAGCGCAGGCTGGCCGGCACCAACCCGGCCACCCGTACGCTGATCTCCAGCGTCGACCTGCAACGCCACCGCGGCCTCTACTTCACCGTGCTGGGCCTGACGATCACGGTCTTCGTCCTGGTCTTCCTGGTCCCGCTCTACTGGATGTTCGCCAGCGCGGTGAAGTCGCCGGCCGAGTACGCCCTGAGCACCCCCACCTTCGTCCCGCACTCCTGGCACCCGGAGAACTACGCGACCGCGTGGGACAACATGCGCATCGCCAAGTACTTCACCAACACGGTGCTGTACGCGGCCGGCGGCTGGCTCATCGCGCTGATCTTCGACGTCGGGGTCGCGTACGCCCTCAGCAAGCTCAAGCCGATCTTCGGCAGGATCCTGCTCGGCGCGGTGCTGGCCAGCCTGATGCTGCCGGCCTCGGCCCTGCTGGTCCCGGCCTACCTGACCGTGGTCGACGTGCCGCTGGTCCACGTCAACCTGCTCAACACGCCCTGGGCCCTGTGGTTGCCGGCCGCCGCCAACGCGTTCAACGTCTACGTGCTCAAGCGGTTCTTCGACCAGATCCCCGACGACCTGCTCGACGCGGCGTCGATCGACGGCGCGGGCAAGCTGCGCCAGCTCTGGTCCATCATGCTGCCGCTGTCGCGCCCGGTGCTCGGCGTGGTCTCGATCTTCATCATCATCGCGCTCTGGAAGGACTTCCTCTGGCCGCTGCTGGTGCTGCCGGACCCGGAGGCGCAGACGCTGAGCGTGGCGCTGAGCCGGCTGGCCAACACCAGTCAGGTGCCGCCGACCGAGTTCATGGCCGGGCTGGCCATCGCGAGCGTACCCATGATCGTCGTTTTCCTGATCTTCCAGCGCAGCATCATCGGCGGACTCTCCGCGGGCTCGATGAAGGGCTGATCCCCACCCGGTCCCTGAGGCGGTCAGCGCCGACCGCCGGGACCCGTGCGCCCTCCTCACTCGTCGAGACAGACAGAAAGCAGGTCATCGTGGCTAATTCCGACCAGGATCCCTGGTGGCGGGACGCCGTCATCTACCAGGTGTACCCGCGCAGCTTCGCCGACAGCGACGGCGACGGCATCGGGGACATCGACGGGATCCGTGCTCGCCTGGGCCACCTGTCGGACCTCGGCGTGGACGCGATCTGGATGAGCCCGTGGTACCCGTCCCCGATGGCCGACGCCGGCTACGACGTGGCCGACTTCCGCGACATCGACCCGGTCTTCGGCACCCTGGCCGGCGCCGAGGCCCTGATCACCGAGGCGCATGCCGCCGGCATCCGGATGATCGTCGACATCGTGCCCAATCACATCTCCAGCGAGCACGTCTGGTTCAGAAAAGCGCTGGCCGACCCGGCCGCCCCGGAGCGGGAGCTGTTCTGGTTCCGGCCCGGGCGCGGGCCGGCCGGCGACGAGATGCCCACCGACTGGGTCGGCGAGTTCGGCGGCAGCACCTGGACCCGCACCACCGACCCGGACGGCACTCCCGGCGACTGGTACCTGCACCTGTTCACCCCGGAGCAGCCCGACCTCAACTGGGAGCACCCGGCGGTGCGCGCCGAGTTCGAGGACATCCTGCGGTTCTGGTTCGACCGGGGCGTGGACGGCATCCGGATCGACTCGGCCGCGCTGCTCATCAAGGACCGGG
The DNA here is from genome assembly GCF_040649415.1 of Actinoplanes sp. NPDC048967. Taxonomy (NCBI): domain Bacteria; kingdom Bacillati; phylum Actinomycetota; class Actinomycetes; order Micromonosporales; family Micromonosporaceae; genus Actinoplanes; species Actinoplanes sp. NPDC048967. The sequence goes on along the minus strand of NZ_JBEZFL010000007.1, from coordinate 129,480 downwards.
ACCTGCCGGCCGTGGTCGAGGGCCGGCCACACCCGTTCCACGACCTGGACGAGGTGCACGACGTCTACCGGGCCTGGCGCCGGATCTCGGACAGTTATCCCGACCGGGCGCTGATCGGTGAGGTGTGGATGCCGGAGGTCGACCGGTTCGCCAACTACCTGCGGCCGGACGAGCTGCACGCGGCGTTCAACTTCGACTTCCTCGGTTGTGCGTGGGAACCCGGCCTGATGCGCGAGTGCATCGACCGGACCCTCGACGCGCACCGGGCGATCGGCGCCCCGGCCACCTGGGTGCTGTCCAACCACGACGTCACCCGGCACGTCACCCGGTACGGCCGGCAGATGACCACCTTCAGCTTCGAGAACAACCTCGACGGCAGCCCGGTCGACCTGGAGCTCGGCACCCGGCGGGCCCGCGCCGCCGCGCTGCTGTCGCTGTCGCTGCCCGGCGCCACCTACGTCTACCAGGGCGAGGAGCTGGGCCTCTGGGAGAACGAGAACATCCCGGTGGAGCAGCTCCAGGACCCGATGTGGGCCCGTCGCGGGCACAGCCGGGACGGCTGCCGCGTGCCGTTGCCGTGGAGCGATGACGAGCCGCCGTTCGGCTTCTCCACCGCGACGCCGTGGCTGCCGCAGCCGCCGGAGTGGAAGGACCGCACGGTCCAGGCCCAGACCGGCGACCCGAGCTCGATGCTGGAGCTCTACCGCGGCGCGATCACATTGCGCCGGGCCGAGCCGGGTCTGCACACCGGCGACATGGCCTGGCTGAGCGTCGCCCCCGGGGTGCTCGCCTACACCCGGGGACCTGAGTTCGCCTGTGTCCTCAACATGTCCGACGTCGCGGTCGCGCTGCCGGACCATCACCGATGCCTGCTCGCGAGCGGTCCGCTCGACGGTGTCCTCCTCCCCCGGGACACCGCCGTGTGGCTGCACCTGCGCACCGAGAGGAAGTAGCACCACCGAGGGGGCTTGGCCACCTGATGAAAGGGATCCCCATGGCCAACCGCACCGCCTACCTGTCCCTCGCGATACTCACGGCGGCCTCGGCCGTCACCGCCGTCATCACCGCGGCGGCCGCCCCGGCCGCCGCGGCGGGACTGTCCCCCTTCGACATCGCCGGTCGCGGCGCCACCGTGCCGTTCACGGAGATCGAGGCCGAGAACGCCGCCACCACCGGTACGAGGACCGGCACCAGCCGCTACTACGGCCAGCTGTCCTCCGAGGCGTCCGGCCGCGAGGCCGTCACCCTGGACAGCGCCGGCGAGTACGTCGAGTTCACCCTGACCAAGCCGGCCAATGCGGTGACCTTCCGCTACAGCCTGCCCGACGGCAACAACGGCGCCGGCCGGGACGCCACCATCGACGTCAGGGTCGGCAACGCGGTCGTCCGGACCGTGCCGGTGACCTCGAAGTACAGCTGGTTCTACGGCGGCTACCCGTTCAACAACAACCCGGGTGACACCAACCCGCACCACTTCTACGACGAGGCCCGGACCATGTTCGGGACCACGTACCCGGCCGGCACCAAGGTCCGGCTCCAGGTCAGCTCCACCGCGCAGTCGCCCAGCTTCACCATCGACCTGGCCGACTTCGAGAACGTCCCGGACCCGATCGGCAAACCGGCCGGCGCGGTCGACGCCGTGGCCCAGTTCGGCGCGGACCCGACCGGCGCCACCGACTCCACGGCGAAGATCCAGGCCGCGGTGAACGCCGGTGGCACGGTCTATCTACCGCCGGGCAACTACACGCTCTACAGCCACGTCATCGTCGACCGGGTCAACCTGGTCGGCGCCGGGCCCTGGTACACGGTGCTCGGGGGCCGGCATCCCACCCAGCGCAACCTGGCCGCCGGCATCTACGGCAAGTACAACGGCCAGGGCGGACCCAGCCAGAACGTCACGGTCAAGGATCTGGCGATCATCGGCGACATCCGCGAGCGGGTCGACGACGACCAGGTCAACGCGTTCGGCGGGGCGATGTCCAACTCGACCATCGACAACGTGTGGATGCAGCACACCAAGGTCGGTGCCTGGATGGACGGGCCGATGGACCGGTTCACTCTGCGGAACAGCCGGATCCTGGACCAGACCGCGGACGGCGTGAACTTCCACATCGGCGTCACCAACTCCACGGTCACCAACACCTTCGTCCGCAACACCGGCGACGACGGGCTGGCCATGTGGGCCGAGCGGGTCCCGAACGTGGGCAACTCGTTCACCCGCAACACCGTGGTCGCGCCGATCCTGGCCAACAACCTGGTCAGCTACGGCGGCCGGGACATCGTGATGACCGACAACGTCGTCTCGGACACGGTGACCAACGGCGGCGGCATCCACGTCGCCAACCGCTACCCCGGCGTCAACGGCGCGACCGGCGTGCAGGGCACCTGGACGCTGGCCCGCAACACCCTGATCCGGGCCGGCAACTCCGACTACAACTGGAACTTCGGGGTCGGGGCGATCTGGTTCTCCGCGCTCAACGAGGCGTTCCAGAACCCGACGATCAACATCACCGACACGGACATCCTGGACAGCTCGTACGCGGCGCTGATGTGGATCGAGGGCCAGACCAACGGCATCCACTTCGACAACGTCAACATCCAGGGCGCCGGCACGTACGCGCTGCAGGTGCAGGCGCCCAGTCAGGTGAGCTTCAACAACGTCCGGGCCAGCGGCATCGCCCAGCCGAAACCCATGCACAACTGCGTCGGCGCGGGCTTCCAGATCACCCGGACCGGCACCAACACCGGCTGGTACACCGACGCGCCGGACTGCGGCCCGTGGCCGGCCCCGCAGTGGGGCAACACCACCACCCCGCCGACCACTCCCCCGACGACCCCGCCGACCACGCCCCCGGCCACCGGAAACCTGGCGCGGGGCAAGGCTGTCACCACCTCCAGCACCTCCGGCGGCTTCGTCGGGGCCAACGCGGTCGACGGCAACGCGGCCACGTACTGGGAGAGCGCGAACGGGAGCTTCCCGCAGACGTTCACGGTGGATCTCGGTTCCCCGCAGGCCGTGGGCCGGCTGGTGCTCAAGCTGCCGTCCGGCTGGGAGGCTCGCACCCAGACCATCGCGGTCGCCGGGTCGGCCGACGGGTCGTCCTACTCGTCCCTGGTCGGCGCGACGGGCTACGCCTTCAACCCGACGGCGACGATCAACCTGCCCACCGGTAACCGGCGCTACCTGCGCCTGACGTTCTCGGCCAACACCGGCTGGCCCGCCGGTCAGCTGGCCGAGCTGGAGGCCTACGCGGACGGCGGCACGACCAGCCCGCCGCCGACCACGACCCCGCCGGCTCCCACCGGCAACCTCGCCGCCGGCCGTCCGATCACCGCGACCAGCCAGGCCGACGTCTACACCCCCGCCAACACTGTCGACGGCAACGCCAACACCTACTGGGAGAGCAGCAGCAACGCCTTCCCGCAGTCGCTGACGGTGGACCTGGGCCAGGCCCGGTCGGTCTCCCGGGTGGTGCTCAAGCTGCCGCCCGCGGCCGCCTGGGCCACCCGGACCCAGACCCTGTCCGTGCTGGGCTCGACCGACGGCTCGTCCTACAGCACCGTCAAGGCATCCGCCGGCTACACCTTCAACCCGTCCTCCGGTAACACCGCGACCGTCGCCTTCCCCGCGACCTCGCAGCGCTACCTGCGGCTGACGTTCACCGGCAACACCGGCTGGCCCGCGGGCCAGATCTCCGAGTTCGAGGCCTACACCTCGTAGCGAGCCGGGGAGGGCGGGACCCACCGAGCCCGCCCTCCCCGATCCCCCACCCAAGAAGGGCGCGCTCCCACATGTCCAGAGTCAGAAAGCTGCTAGCCGCCGCCATAGCCACCACCCTGATCCAGCTCGTCCTGCCCGCCTCCTCCGCCGCCGCGGCCGGCCCGAACCTGGCCGCCGGCAAGACGTTCACCGCCAGCAGCGTCGCCGACGTGTACGGCGCCGGCAACGCGGGTGACGGCAACGCGAACACGTACTGGGAGAGCCGGAACAACGCCTTCCCACAGTGGTTGCAGGTGGACCTGGGCGCGTCCGTCAGCGTCAACCAGGCTGTCCTGAAGCTGCCGCCGGCCGCCGCCTGGCAGACGCGCACGCAGACCCTCACTGTGCAGGGCAGCACCACCGGCTCGAATTTCGCCGACCTCAAGGCGAGCGCCGGCTACACCTTCAACCCGGCCTCGGGCAACACCGTGACCATCGACTTCGGCGCGGCCACCGCCCGCTACCTCCGGCTGAACATCACCGCCAACTCCGGCTGGCCGGCCGGTCAGATCTCCGAGCTCGAGGTGTACGGCCCCACCGCCGGCGACACCCAGGCGCCCTCCGCACCCGGCGGGCTCGCCCTCAGCCAGCCGGCGAGCGGGCAGATCCGGCTCACCTGGAACGCGTCCACCGACAACGTGGGCGTGACCGGCTACGAGGTCTACGCCAACGGCACCCTGCGCACCACCGTGGCCGGCAACGTGCTGACCTATCTGGACAGTCAGCCCGACAGCGCCACGGTCGCGTACTACGTGCGGGCCCGGGACGCCGCCGGCAACGCGTCCGGCAACAGCAACACGGTCACCCGCGCCGGGCAGGGCGGGGACAACACCGCGCCGTCCACGCCGGGCACGCTGTCCTACACCCAGCCGGCCACCGGGCAGATCCGGCTCGCCTGGGGCGCCTCCAGCGACAACGTCGGCGTGACCGGCTACAACGTCTACGCCAACGGCGCGTTGAAGACGACCGTCACCGGGCTCACCTACACCGACAGCCAGCCCGAGAGCGCGACGGTGTCGTACTACGTCAAGGCGCGCGACGCGGCCGGCAACGAGTCGGCGGCGAGCAACACGGTGACCCGTACCGGCACGGTGACCAACGGGACCAACCTGGCGGTGGGCAAGCCGATCGAGGCGTCCTCGTCGATCTTCACCTTCGTGGCCGCCAACGCCAACGACAACGACACCGCCACCTACTGGGAGGGCAGCGCGTACCCGGCGAACCTGACCGTGAAGCTGGGCGCCAACGCCACCACCCAGTCCGTGGTGGTCAAGCTCAACCCCGACACCGCGTGGGGCACCCGGCAGCAGACCTTCTCGGTCCAGGGACGCGAGCAGAGTGCCACCGGCTTCACCACGCTCGTCGGCTCAGCGACGTACACCTTCAACCCGGGCACCGGCAACACGGTGACCGTGCCGGTGAGCGCGACCGCCGCGGACATCCGGCTCAGCTTCACCGCCAACACCGGCGCGCCGAGCGGCCAGGTCGCGGAGTTCCAGGTGATCGGCAACCCGGCACCGAACCCGGACCTCACGGTGACGGGCGTGTCGGCCTCGCCGGCCGCGCCGGTCGAGACCGACACGGTGACCCTGTCGGCCACCGTGCGCAACGCCGGCTCCGCGGCCAGCCCGGCCAGCAACGTCAACTTCTACCTGGGTACGGCCAAGGTCGGCACCGCGAACGTGGGCGCCCTCGCGGCCGGAGCCTCGGCCACGGTCACGGCGGCCATCGGCGCTCGTAACGCCGGCACCTATGTCGTCAGCGCGAAGGTCGACGAGGCCAACACGGTCGTCGAGCAGAACGACGCGAACAACTCCTACACCAGCCCCACCAACCTGGTGGTGGCCCCGGTCAGCAGTTCGGACCTGGTCGCCTCCGTGGTGAGCTGGTCGCCGGGCAACCCGTCCGCGGGCCAGACGGTCACCTTCTCGGTGACCATCAAGAACGAGGGCACCCAGGCCTCGGCCGCCGGCGCGCACGGGGTCACCGTGACCGTGCTCTCCGACTCGGGCGCCACGATCAGGACGCTGACCGGCTCGTACTCGGGCACCCTGGCGGCCGGCGCGTCCTCGCCGGCGATCAACCTGGGCACCTGGACCGCCGTCAACGGCAAGTACACCGTGCGGACCGTGCTCGCCGACGACGGCAACGAACTGCCGGTCAAGCGGGCCAACAACAGCAGCGAGAAGCCGTTCTTCGTCGGTCGCGGCGCGAACATGCCGTACGACATGTACGAGGCCGAGGACGGCCAGACCGGTGGCGGTGCCGCCGTGGTCGGCCCGAACCGTACCGTCGGTGACCTGGCCGGTGAGGCGTCCGGCCGTAAGGCCGTCACGCTCAACTCGACCGGAAGCTACGTGCAGTGGACGACCCGGGCCAGCACGAACACGCTGGTGGCCCGCTTCTCCATCCCGGACAACACCACCAGCTCGATCAACGTCTACGTCAACGGCACGCTGAACAAGACGCTCCCGCTCACCTCGAAGTACGCGTGGCTCTACGGCAACGAGACGGCGCCGCAGAACTCCGGCACCGGCCCGCGCCACATCTATGACGAGGCGAACATCATGCTGGCCGGCACGGTCGCCGCCGGCAGCGTCATCAAGCTGCAGAAGGACTCCGGCAACGGCGGGAACATCGCCATCGACTTCATCAACACCGAACAGGTCGCGCCGGTCGCCAACCCCAACCCGGCCACGTACGTGGTGCCGGCCGGCTTCGACCAGCAGTCGGTACAGGCGGCGTTCGACGCGGCCCGGATGGACAGCGGCAAGGTCGGCGTCTACCTGCCCGCCGGTGACTACCAGACCGCCAACAAGTTCCAGGTGTACGGCAAGGCGATCCAGGTCGTCGGGGCCGGCCCCTGGTACACCAGGTTCTTCACGCCGCAGAATCAGACGGAGACGGACGCCGGGTTCCGGGCCGACGCCACCGCCAACGGCTCGACGTTCAAGAACTTCGCGTTCTTCGGCAACTACACGATCCGGATCGACGGCCCGGGCAAGGTCTTCGACCTGGCCAACGTCTCCAACATCACGATCGACAACATCTGGGCCGAGCACACGGTCTGCCTCTACTGGGGCGCCAACACCGACCGCATGACGATCAAGAACTCGCGGATCCGCAATCTGTTCGCCGACGGCGTCAACATGACCAACGGCAGCACCGACAACCTGGTCGACAACAACGACGCGCGGGCCACCGGCGACGACAGCTTCGCGCTGTTCTCGGCGATCGACGCGGGCGGCTCCGACGAGATCAACAACGTCTACTCCAACCTGTCCAGCACGCTGACCTGGCGCGCCGCGGGCATCGCGGTCTACGGCGGCTACGCCAACACGTTCAAAAACATCTACATCGCGGACACCCTGGTCTACTCGGGCATCACGATCAGCTCGCTGGACTTCGGCTACCCGATGAACGGCTTCGGCGCCGACCCGCCGACCGTGTTCGACAACATCTCGATCGTCCGGGCGGGCGGCCACTTCTGGGGCGCCCAGGTGTTCCCGGCGATCTGGGTCTTCTCCGCGTCGAAGGTCTTCCAGGGCATCCGGGTGAGCAACGTCGACATCGTCGACCCGACCTACTCGGGCATCATGTTCCAGACCAACTACACGTGCCCGACCTGCCCGCAGAACCCGATCAAGGACACCGTCTTCACCAACGTCTCGATCACCGGGGCGCAGAAGAGCGGTGACGCGTACGACGCCAAGTCCGGCTACGGCATCTGGGCCAACCCGATGCCGGAGAGCGGGCAGGGGCCGGCGGTCGGCTCGGCCACCTTCACCAACCTGCGCCTGAGCAACAATTTCAAGGACATCGAGAACCCGACCAGCACGTTCACCATCGTCCGCAACTAGCCACCGCGGCGAGAGGAGGCCCGCACCGATAATGGTGCGGGCCTCACGCGTGCGCCTTGTTAGGGTGCCCCGGTGTCTTCCCACCGCGCGCTGCTGCCACGCTCGACACCGGCCGCGTCGGGGGTGTCGTCCCGCGCGATCGGCGCGCTGCTGGACCGGCTCGAGGCGCGGTCCGTCGAGGTGCACTCCATCATGGTGGTGCGGCACGGTCACGTCGCCGCCGAGGGCTGGTGGGCACCGTACGCGGCCGAGCGCCCGCACCTGCTCTACTCGCTGACCAAGTCGTTCACCTCGGTCGCCGCGGGGCTGGCGATCGCCGACGGGCTGCTCTCGCTGGGCGACCGGGTGGTGGACGTGCTGCCCGAGCACGTGCCGGCCGGCCTCGGCGAGCAGGGTCGCCGGCTCACCGTGCACCACCTGCTGTCCATGACCACCGGGCACACCAGGGACAGCCTCGCCGAGGCCTGGGAGCTGGAGCCGGACGACCTGGTCAAGGGCTTCCTGCGCGTGCCGTTCCCGGAGCCCGAGGGCAGCTGGCACGCCTACGACAACGCGACCACCGGCGTGCTGGCCCGGATCGTGGAGCGGGTCACCGGCCGGGGTCTGCCGGAGCTGCTCGACGAGCGCCTGTTCCACCCGATGGGCATCGACCACGCCGAGTGGGACCGGTTGTCCAGCGGCGCCGTGTTCGGCTTCCACGGACTGCACCTCACGACCGAGGCCGTCGCCGCGTTCGGCCAGGTGCTGCTGCACGGCGGCGTCTGGGGCGACCGGCAGCTGATCCCGCGCGCCTGGGTCGACCTCGCGACCAGCCGGCACATCGCGACCCAGCAGGACCCGGAGCTCCTGCCCAATCCCGACGGACTGACCGGGTACGGCTACCAGTTCTGGATGTCGCGGCACGGTTATCGCGGTGAAGGTGCCTACGGCCAGCTGTGCGTGGTCGTTCCGGCCCACGATCTCGTGGTCGCGGTGACCGCCGGCGGCGACCCCCACCAGGAAATGCCCGGCGCATTGTGGGAGCTGCTGCTGCCCGGCCTGGACGACCCGGGCAGCGCCCGGGACGACGAGGTCCTCGCCGAGCGGCTGGGCCGGCTGTCGTTCCCGCTGCCGCGCGGTTCGGCCGATCCGTCCCGTTCCGCCACAGCCGACATCGACGCCTCGGCCGAGGCTTCGGCTCTGCCCGACGGCACCACGGTGACCGTCGAGCCGGTCGACGGCGGGTGGCATCTGCGACTCGGGCCTTCCCTCAAGCTCGCGGCCGGTCACGGTGACTGGCGGGAGAGCTCGCCGCTCGGCCGGCCGGTCGTCGCCGCCGGCGCCTGGCAGGGCGACACGTTCATCGCCGATCTCTTCGTCATCACCAGCCCGCACCGGGTCCGGCTGGTGCTCGACGCCGGCGCCGGCGTAGCCATCGCCACCTGGAGCACCGTGCCCATGACCACCTCGGACCTGAGGTTGCACCTGCGGTCGCCGCTGATGACCCGGCCCGACGTCGCATAGGGATGTCGGGCTCAGCCGGCGCGGATGCGGCCGAGGCCGGCCAGGCGGACGAAGATGCGGCGCCGGGCCACGGCGCGGCCCCGGTTGTCGAGCTGGTAGCCGTCCAGCCAGACCCAGCCCGCGTACGTCGGCCGCGCGTCCACCGCCACCACCCGGAACGTGAAACCGAGCCGCCCGGCGAACTGCACGCTCGCCGCCCGGCCGACGACCACCACGTCGCCGGCGCTGACCATCCGCTCGAGAGCCGCCACGTCAGTCACCTCCGGGTGGGGTGACGCCCCGATCAACTCTGTTCCGTCCCGGCCCGCAGCTCAATGGCCTGTACAGATGTGGCACAAAGTTGTCACTCAAGGTGCAGAAACCGGCCTCCGGACGCCGTCGGCCACGTTGTACATCCGGGCCTCGGCCAGGTCGAAGTAGAGGCCGGTGAGCTCCAGCCGGCCCTCGTCGACCGCCCGCCGTACGCTCGGGTACGTCCGCAGGTTCGCCAGCTGCCGCTCCACGTTGGCGGCGATGCAGTCCTCCTCGTGGGCCCGGCCGGTGAGGTTCGACCCGGCGGACGCCAGCCAGGAGCCCAGCGCCGTGTCCGGACCCGCCGCGCCGTCCATCATCGCCCGCACCGCGCCGCAGCCGGAGTGCCCGCAGACGGTGATCGTCGCGACGCCGAGCACGTCCACGGCGTACTCGATGCCCGCGCCGACCGAGGAGTCGCCGGTGCCGTGGGCCGGGACGATGTTGCCGACGTTGCGCAGGCAGAACAGGTCACCCGGCCCGCTGGTGGTGATCATGTTGGGCACCACCCGGGAGTCGGCGCAGGTGATGAACAGCTGTTCCGGGCGCTGGCCTTCGCGGGCCAGCCCGGCCAGGTGCGGGCGGACCAGCGGGGCGACGCTGCGCTCGAACTCGTCGATGCCCGCGGCCATGGCGTCGCGGCGCTGCTCGTTCAGGGAGATCCACTGGGCCCAGGAGCCGAGGAAGCGGGGCAGCCGGCCGGGCTGGGAACGGTTGACGCCGAGCCGCCCGGACGTGGCCCGGTGGAACCAGCTGTCGTGGACCTCCTCGATGTGCACCCGGCCACCACCGCGCTCGTAGGCGTCCCGCCAGTCCTGGATCGTCTCGAACGCGCCGTGGTCCAGGTAGTCCAGGTGCAGCTCCAGCTCGACGGACTCGCCGGGCGGGACCGCGGCGAGCTCCCGCGCGACCCGGCCGGATCCGATGAAGGCGAGCGTGCCGGTGATGACCACGAGCCACCGTCCCGGCGCGGGCGACGAGCGGTGGATCTCGCAGCGGGCCAGCCGGGCCAGCATCAGCAGCACGGCCGTGGCCATACCCAGCGCCACCCCGGTGAGCAGGTCGGTGAAGATCACCCCGAGGGCGGTGACCAGGTACGTGGGCAGCTCGCGGTGCCGCACGTACGCCTTGATCTGGGCCATGCTGACCAGCCGGAGCCCGACCACCACCAGCACCCCGGCCAGCGCGGAGAGTGGGATCTGCTCCAGCAGCCCGGCGAAGAGCAGCACGCAGACCGCGATCCAGCACCCGTGCAGCACGGCTGACGCCCGGGTCCGGGCGCCGGCGGCGACGTTGGTGGAGCTGCGCACGATGACACCGGTGACCGGCAGCCCGCCGAGCGCCCCGGACACGGTGTTGGCGGCGCCCTGGGCCAGCAGCTCACGGTTGAGGTCGGCCCGTCTGCCGTTGTGCAACTTGTCCACGGCCACGGCGGACAGCAGCGACTCGACGCTGGCGACCAGCGCGATGGTCAGCACGATGCCGGCCACCCGCAGCGGCGGCGCGTCCGGCCAGCGGGGGAGGGTCAGCTCGTCCAGCGGACGGTCCGGCAGGTCCACCCGGGCGACGTCCAGCCCGGCCAGCGCCGCGATCGCGGTGGCCACGGCGACCGCGATCAGGGCGCCCGGCAGCAGCGAGATCTTCACGAAGCGCGGCCAGATCAGCAGGATCGCGATGGTCAGCACGCCGATGCCGATCGAGACGCCGTGGTTGCCGGCGATCTGGGCGGGCAGGTCACGCAGGTTGCGCCAGGCGGAGCTCTGCGGATCCCCGCCCAGCACCACGTGCACCTGGCTGAGCGCGATGACGATGCCGATCCCGGCGAGCATGCCGTGCACCACGGCCGGGGAGAGAGCGAGCGCGGCCCGGCCCAGCCGGGACACGCCGAGCACGATCTGCACGAGGCCGGCCAGCGCCACCACCGCCGTCGTCCCGGCCCAGCCCAGCTCGGTCACGGCCCCCGCGACGATCACCGTGAGGCCGGCCGCCGGGCCGCTGACCTGCAACGGAGAGCCGCTGAGGGCGCCCGCGACGATGCCGCCGACCACGGCCGCGATCAGACCGGCGAGCAGCGGGGCCCCGGAGGCGGCGGCGATCCCGAGCGACAACGGAATGGCGATGAGGAAAACGACGATGGAGGCGGGTACGTCGTGTCGCAGCAAGGTGCGCATCGGCGCGGTGGTCCCTTCCCGGATCTGCGAATAAGCTCGCAATTGGGGTATTTCGGGCCACCCTAGCCGCGTTGCGTGAACGCGCCGTTACAAATTCGCCCCCTGGGCCACACTCTCAGTCACTTCTCAGCCTCGATCTCAAGCCGGGAGATCAACTGGGCCAGGTCGCGGCGGCGGGAATCGGCGGCCCAGACCGCCCAGGTACGCCGGACGACCGGCGCACCGATCAGAGGGACGCGCACGACGCCCGCGGGCAGCGGCTGAGTCCAGCGCGCGGGGGCGAACGCGAACGCCCGCCCGGCACTGACCGCCGCGAACTTCACCTCGGCGATCAGCGACTGCCCCGGCTCGGCGGGCGGGCCGGGCTGCAGACCGTGGCTGCGCAGGATCGCGACGATCTCGTCGTACCAGACCGGGCTGTCGGCTCGCGGGAAACCCAGCCAGTCCAGCCCGGCGAGCGACTCCAGCCGTACGCCGTCCGGGTCCGGCGGGTCACCCGTGGCGGCCAGCAGGACGCCCAGCCGCTCCTCCACCACCACCGTCGCGTCGAGTTCACGGTCGCCGGGACGGCTCCTCAGCAGCCCCACCTCCAGCTCACCGTCGCGCAGCGCGTCCAGCTGCGCGGCCGAGGACAGGTGGCGGGCCACCACCCGGGTCCGCGGATGCGTCGAGGCCAGCCCGGCGAACGCGTCCGGCAACAGGTCGGGCGGCAGTTCGAGCGGCACGCCGACACGCAGCACCGAATCACCGGCGGCGGCGAACCGGCCCACCGCGACGAGCGCCTGGTCATAGCGGGCCAGCACCGCACGCGCCTCGGCAGCCAGCACGGTGCCCGCCTCGGTGAGCTGCACGCCGGTGCTGCTGCGGACGAGCAGCTCGGCCCCGACCTGCTGTTCCAGCGCGGCCACGGTCTGGGAGACCGCCGGCTGGCTCACCCGCAACCGCCGCGCTGCCGCCGAGACACTGCCCTCTCCCGCGACGGCGAGAAAGACCCTGAACTCCCGTAGTTCCACCCACCCATCGCACCACGCGGCGCCCGATGACCGGCGATAAGGAGGGCTTATCGCGGCCGGGATGCCCGGGCCGGACCGCGCGCTTGCACCTGCCGGAACCCCCACCCCGGGGCTTCCGGAACAGAAAAGGTGAGCATCATGGCAACAGCACTCACGGGCCGGACCGCCCTGGTGACCGGCGGCACCAGCGGCATCGGCCGGGCCACCGCGGCGGCCCTGGCGGCGGCCGGAGCCACAGTGGTCCTCTCCGGACGGGACGCGGACCGCGGCGAGCAGGCGGTCCGGCAGATCGAGCAGGCCGGCGGCACCGCGTTCTTCGTCGCCGCGGACCTGCGCGACGAGGCCTCGGCACGGGCGCTGGCGACCCGCGCGGCGGAACTGGCCGGACCGGTGGACATCCTGGTCAACAGCGCGGGTGTCTTCCCGTTCGGGCCCACCGAGAAGACCACGCAGGAGCAGTTCGACGAGGTCTACGCGCTGAACGTCCGGGCGCCGTACTTCCTGGTGGCCGAGCTGGCCCCGGCCATGGCGGCCCGCGGCCACGGCGCGGTCGTCAACGTGACCACGATGGTCGCCGAGTTCGGCGCGGCCGGCATGGGCCTGTACGGCTCCAGCAAGGCCGCGATGGTCCTGCTCACCAAGTCATGGGCGGCCGAGTACGGGCCCAGCGGCGTACGGGTGAACGCGGTGAGCCCCGGACCCACCCGTACCGAAGGCACCGCCGCGATGGGCGACGCCCTCGACCAGCTCGCGTCGGCCGGGCCCGCCGGACGGCCCGGCACCGCTCAGGAGATCGCCGCAGCGATCGTCTTCCTGGCCGGCGACGCGGCGTCCTTCATCCACGGCGCGATCCTGCCGGCCGACGGCGGGCGCATCGCCGTCTGAGGCCCGGAACCGGCGTCAGCGCCGGCGGTATGCTCGGCGGGCGCCGGCCCGGGCGATCGGCGCCGCCGCCCGCACGAGCAGGGCCATCCGCCGCGGGTACGAGACGACCGCCGGCCGGGTCCGCACGCAGCGCATCAGCACCTCGACCGCCCGGTCCACCGTGATCATCATCGGCTTCACCGGCCCCTTGGCCATCTTGGTGTCGACGAAGCCGAACCGCACGGTGCTGACCGCCACCCCGCGCGGGCGCAGGGTCGCCCCCAGTGCGAGCAGGTACGCCGACATGCCCGCCTTCGACGCCGCATAGCCCGGAGCCTGCGGCGTGATGAGCGCGTCGGCGAGGCTGGACAGGCCGACGAGGTGCCCGCCGCCGGCCGCCAGCAGGTGCGGCACGACCACCTCGACCGTCCGGGCGACACCGAGCAGGTTCACCTCGATGGCCCGGGTCTGCGCCCCGAGGTCGTCGAGGTCGAGCAGGTCACCGACCCCGGCGGCGTAGACGCACAGGTCGACGCGGTCCGCCGCGGCCAGCGCCCGGGTCAGTTCCCGCGGGTAGCCGGCGGCGGTGACATCGGCAGCAACGTGTACGTACCGGTCGTGCTCGATCGTGGCGGACCGCCGGGACAGGCCGGTGACCGCCCAGCCCTCGCTGAGCAGTCGCCGGGTCAGCGCCAGTCCGATGCCGTCGGTGTTGCCGATGATGAGCGCGTGTCGCACGGCCCGGAAGCCTACGCGCCGGCGGCGTCAGCGGCTGTCCGAATCCCCCGCGGTGATCGCCGCCCGGCCCGCCTCCAGCCGCGCGACCGGCACCCGGAACGGTGAGCAGGAGACGTAGTCCAGGCCCACCTCGTGGAAGAAGTGCACCGACTCCGGGTCACCGCCGTGCTCGCCGCAGACGCCCAGCTTCAGGTCGGGGCGCACCGCCCGGCCCTCCTCGGCGGCGATCCGGATCAGCCGGCCCACGCCGTCGCGGTCGATCGACTCGAACGGCGAGATGCCGAAGATGCCCAGCTCCAGGTAGCGCCAGAAGAACGCGCCCTCGACGTCGTCGCGGGAGAAGCCCCAGCCCATCTGGGTGAGGTCGTTGGTGCCGAAGGAGAAGAAGTCGGCCGCCTCGGCGATCTGCCCGGCGGTCAGCGCGGCCCGCGGCACCTCGATCATCGTGCCGATCAGCACCCGGACGCCGCTGCCGGCCACGACCTCGGCCACGATCTGCTCGCACTCGCGGCGGACCGTCTCCAGCTCCTGCACGGCGCCGACCAGCGGCACCATGATCTCCGGGTGCGGGTCCAGGCCCTCGCCGGCCAGCTGCACGGCGGCCTCGGTGATCGCCCGGACCTGCATCGCGAACAGGCCGGGAATGACCAGCCCCAGGCGTACGCCGCGCAGGCCCAGCATCGGGTTCTGCTCGTGCATCCGGCGGACGGCGTCGAGCAGCTCGGCGTCCTCGGCGTGGTCCTCGCCGCGTTCCCGGGCCACGGCCACGTTGACCGCGAGCTCCTCCAGCGACGGCAGGAACTCGTGCAGCGGCGGGTCGATCAGCCGTACGGTCACCGGCAGCCCGTCCATCGCCCGGAACAGGTCCACGAAGTCCGCCCGCTGCAACGGCAGCAACGCGGCCAGCGCGTCTGCCCGCTCGCTGGGCGTGGCCGCCAGGATCAGCCGCTCGACCAGCTCGCGCCGGTCGCCGAGGAACATGTGCTCGGTCCGGCACAGGCCGATGCCCTCGGCGCCGAAGCGCCGGGCCCGGGCCGCGTCGTCGGCGGTGTCGGCGTTGGTGCGCACGGCCAGCGTCCGCGCGGCGTCAGCGTGCGAAACGATCTCGTGTACGGCCTCGACCAGCGGATCCTCGGTCTCCTGGGGGGTCAGCGTGCCCTCGAAGTACTGCACGACCTCGGACGGGCGCACCGGCACCGCGCCCAGGTAGACGCAGCCCGTGGTGCCGTCCACCGAGATCACGTCCCCCTCGGCGACCGTCCGGCCGGCCACCGTGAAGCGGTCCGCCGTGATCTCCAGCGAGTCGGCGCCGCAGACGCACGTGCGTCCCATGCCGCGGGCCACCACGGCCGCGTGGCTGGTCTTGCCGCCCCGAGCGGTGAGGATGCCCTGGGCGGCGATCATGCCGGACAGGTCCTCCGGGTTGGTCTCCCGGCGCACCAGGATGACCGGCTCACCGGCGGCGGCCAGCTCGACGGCCCGGGCCGCGCTGAAGACCGCCTTACCGACCGCCGCCCCCGGCGACGCACCGATGCCCTTGGTCAGCGCGACCGGTTCGGACTCCAGGTCGAAGCGCGGGAACATCAGCTGGGCCAGCTGGGCCCCGGAGACCCGGCGCAGCGCCTCGTCCCGGTCGATGATGCCCTCGTTGACCAGCTGGGCGGCGATCCGGAAGGCGGCGCCGGCGGTGCGCTTGCCGACCCGGGTCTGCAGCATCCACAGCTTGCCGCGCTCAATGGTGAATTCGATGTCGCACAGGTCCCGGTAGTGGCCCTCCAGCTTGGCCATGATCTGGAGCAGTTCCTCGTACGAGCGGGGGTCGAGGGTGGCCAGCTCCTGCAGCGGGACGGTGTTGCGGATGCCGGCCACGACGTCCTCACCCTGGGCGTTGGCCAGGTAGTCGCCGTAGATGCCCTGGGCGCCGCTGGCCGGGTCGCGGGTGAACGCCACGCCGGTGCCGGAGTCGGCGCCGAGGTTGCCGAAGACCATCGCGACCACGTTCACGGCCGTGCCCAGGTCCGCCGGAATGCGTTCCTGGCGGCGGTAGAGAACGGCCCGCTCGGCATTCCAGGAACGGAACACGGCGGCCATCGCCAATTCCATCTGTTCCCGCGGATCCTGCGGGAAGTCGTAGCCGGTGTGCTTGGCGAAAATGTATTTGTAGCGATCGACCAGGGCCCGCAGATCAGCGGCGTCCAGATGCAGATCATCGGTGGCTCCGCGGTTGTTCTTGGCCTCGTCCAGGGCCGCGGAGAATTCCTCGCCGGGTACGTCGCAGACCGTTTTCCCGAACATCTGGATCAGCCGGCGGTACGAATCCCAGGCGAACCGGTCGTTGCCGCCGGCCTGAGCCGCGAGCCCGACCACGCTGGCGTCGTTGAGCCCGACGTTGAGCACCGTCTCCATCATGCCGGGCATCGAGAAGGCCGCCCCGGAACGCACCGAGACCAGCAGCGGATCGCCGGGGTCGCCGAGCCGCCGGCCCATCGTGGACTCCAGCGCGGCAAGATGCTCGTCGATCTCCGCGGCCAGCCCGGCGGGGTTGCTGCCGGTCGCCAGGTACGCCTGGCAGGCCCGGGTGGTGATCGTGAATCCGGCCGGCACCGGCAGGCCCAGGCGGGTCATCTCGGCCAGGTTCGCACCCTTGCCGCCGAGCAGCTCCTTGAGCCCCCGATGACCTTCCGCAAAATCGTAGACGTACTTCTCGCCGGCCATTGTCACGACTGCCTCCCCTGAGGTGATGCGTCATCGAACGCCTGCGCTCGAACGTTCGTTAATGGTGTCCGGAGAGTAGGGGGCGCGCCACCGGGCGCCATAGCACCGGTGAGTAATTGCACAAGCACAAGCGCGCTCGGGCGCAGTGAACCGGTTTTTCGCGCAGCCACGAGCACGATCGCGCACGCCGGCTGGGCGGCCGAGCATCGGGGTGTCAGGATCGTCATGCTTGGTCGGCGCCGGAAATGGGCACGTCACAGGTTCGGTACATGAGCTGGCAAGGCTCCGGACAACGGACGAGGACATAGGCGGTCGCAGGCATGACGGAGTCACTCAGGGTCTCGGAGGACGACGGCGCGAAGGAGGCGGACAGCAGCACCGGCACCGAGCTCACCCTCGGTGTCGAGGAGGAGTTGCACGTCGTCGACCTCAAGACCCGGGAGCTCGTGCCCCGGGCCCCGGAGGTGCTCGACCAGCTCGACGAGGCGCATTTCTCGGCCGAGCTGCACCGGTCGGTGGTGGAGACGAACACCCCGGTGGCGGCCACCCTGGACGAGCTGCGCGACGGGATCGTGTCGCTGCGCCGCCGGGCCATCGGTGTCGCCGAGTCGCTCGGCCTCGGCCTGGTCGCCGCGGGCACGGTCCCGCTGGTCGACCTCGACTCCCTGCCGGTCACCCCCACCTCGCGGTACCGCCGGATGCTCGACGAATACCAGATGCTGGCCCGGGAGCAGCTCATCTGCGGCGCCCAGGTGCACGTCGGCATCCCCGACCGCGACGAGGCGGTGTCGATCGCCCAGCGGGTCGCCCCGGCCCTCCCGGTGCTGCTGGGGCTCTCCGCCAGCTCGCCCTACTGGATGGGAGAGGACAGCGGCTACGCCAGCGTCCGCTCACTGGTCTGGCTGCGCTGGCCGACCGCCGGCGACAGCGGCGTGGTGACCTCGGCCGCCGATCACGACGCCCTGGTGGCCGACCTGATCGCCTCGGGCACGATCACCGACCCGAAGATGGTCTACTTCGACGTCCGGCCGTCGGCCCACGTGCCGACCGTGGAGTTGCGGGTCACCGACTCCAGCCCGGACGCCGACACCGTGGTGCTGCTGGCCGGTCTGTTCCGCGGGCTCGTGCTGCGGGCCCGGCAGGACTACCGCGCGGGCCGGCCGATCGAGGTGATCCGGCCACCGCTGCACCGCGCCGCGATGTGGCGGGCCGCCCGGTCCGGCCTGGAGGGCGACCTGCTCGACCTGCCCCGCTCCCCCGTGCCGGTGCCCGCGGCGGTCGCCGTCGAGCGGCTCATCGCCGAGCTGCGGCCCCAGCTGGAGGAGCTCGGCGACTGGGAGCAGGTGTTCGACCTGTCCGTGCAGGCGCTCAGCCGGGGCAGCTCCGCGGCCCGTCAGCGCCGCGCGATGACCCGCCGCGGCCGCATTTCCGACGTGGTCGACCTGGTCATCGCCGACACCCGGGGCGGCGCGACCGGCATCGGCCCGGACGGGCAGACCGTCCCGGCCGGGCTCACCCCGTACGCGGCGGCCGGCGACGAGGCCTTCCCGGACGGCGACGTCATGCCGGACTACCAGGGGATCGTCAACGTGCTCAGCGCGCTCGGCCCGGCCGGGCTGCGCCGCCGCGAGGACGCCAAGGACGACGAGCAGCGCGCCCGCGGCATCACCTTCAGCGTGGCCGGCGAGGCGGCGACCCGGCTTTTCCCGTTCGACCTGGTCCCCCGCCTGGTCCCCGCGGCCGACTGGCGGGAGCTGCGGCTCGGCCTGGTCCAGCGGGTCCGCGCGCTGGACGCGTTCGTCAACGACGTCTACACCGACCGCGTGGTGGTCAAGGACGGCATCGTGCCGGACTGGGTCATCGACGGCTCCCCGGAGCTGCGCCCCAGCGGCGCCCTGGTCAGCCGGCCGGGCGTCCGCGCCCAGGTGGCCGGCGTGGACCTGGTCCGCGACGGCGCGGGCAACTGGTGCGTGCTGGAGGACAACCTGCGGGTGCCCTCCGGCATCGGGTACGCGATGCAGAACCGCCGGCTCACCGAGAGCGTGCTGCCGGAGCTGCCCCGCCCCGACGATCTGCTCAGCATCGAGGAGACCCCGCGATTGCTGCTGCGGGCGCTGCTCGACGCGGCCGGCCCGGCGGCGGGCGACAACCCCGCGGTGGTGGTGCTCAGCCAGGGCCCGGACGACTCGGCCTGGTTCGAGCACCGGATGCTGGCCGAGGAGATGGGCGTACCGCTGGTCCGCAGCACCGAGCTGGTGGTCGACGAGGGCCGGGTGCACCGGGTCCGCAACGGCCGCCAGTATCCGGTCGACGTGATCTACCTGCGGATGGGCGAGGACAGCCTGGTGCACTCGCCCGGCGCGGACGGCATGCCGCTGGGCCCGAGCCTGGTCACCGCCCTGCACGCGGACACCGTGGTGCTGGCCAACGCGCTGGGCAACGGCATCGGCGACGACAAGGCCGTGTACGCGTACGTGCCCCGGCTGATCGAGTACTACCTGGGCGAGAAGCCGCTGCTGGCGGACGTGCCGACGTACCTGTGCGGCATCCCGGAGCAGCGTGAGCAGGTGCTCGGCCGGCTGGAGGAGCTGGTCTGCAAGCCGGTCGACGGCTACGGCGGCGACCGGATCGTGATCGGTCCGCACGCCTCGCCCGAGGACCTGGCCGCGGTCCGCCGGCAGATCCGTACCGCGCCGCACCGCTGGGTCGCCCAGGAGGTCGTCGACCTCTCCACCCATCCGGTCTTCGACGGCCAGCAGCTCGCCCCGCGCCACGTCGACCTGCGCGCGTTCGTGTTCACCGGCAGCCGGTCGGTGGTCGCGCCGGCCGCGCTGACCCGGGTCGCCCCCGCCGGCAGCATGATCGTCAACTCCTCGCGCGGCGGCGGCTCGAAGGACACCTGGTTGTTCGGGTAAAGAGCGTTACGGCTGCGATACACAATCGAAACGGGAGCAGCACACCCTGGTCAATCTTGGGTGCGCCTCCTACTGCCCCCAAGGAGGTTCAGGCCATGTGTGGAATCGGCGGCGAACTGCGGTACGACGCCCAGGCAGCGGACGGCGACGCCGTCCGGCGGATGATGCCGTGCCTGCAGTCCCGCGGGCCCGACGGCGAGGGCCTCTGGCAGCGCGGCCCGATCGCGTTCGGGCACCGCCGGCTCAAGATCATCGACCTCTCCGAGGCCGGCTCCCAGCCGATGACCGACTCCCAGCTCGGCCTCACCCTGGTCTTCAACGGCTGCATCTACAACTACCAGCAGTTGCGCGACGAGCTGCGCGGCTACGGCTACACCTTCGGGTCCACCTCCGACACCGAGGTGATCATCAAGGCGTACCACCGCTGGGGCGCCGACTGCGTGCAGCACTTCCTCGGCATGTTCGCCTTCGCCATCGCCGAGCACGCCACCGGCCGGGTCATGCTGGCCCGGGACCGGCTCGGCATCAAGCCGATGTACCTGGCCGAGACCCCCGGCCGGCTGCGCTTCGCGTCCACCCTGCCGGCCCTGCTGGCCGCCGGCGACGTCGACACCTCCATCGACAAGGTGGCCCTGCAGCACTACATGACCTTCCACTCGGTCGTGCCGGCGCCGCGCACGATGGTCAGCGGCATCCGCAAACTGCCGCCGGCCACGGTGCGGATCATCGAGGCGGACGGCACGTCGGTCGAGCGCGTCTACTGGGCGGCCGACCACACCCGCACGCTGATCAAGTCGCGGGCCGAGTGGGCCGAGGCGATCCACGAGTCGCTGCGCACCGCCGTCGAGCGCCGGATGGTCGCCGACGTGCCGGTCGGCGTGCTGCTCTCCGGCGGGCTCGACTCCAGCTACATCGTGGCGCTGCTGGCCGAGCAGGGCCAGCGCGGGCTGACCACGTTCAGCATCGGCTTCGAGTCGGCGGCCGGCGAGAGCGGCGACGAGTTCGCCTACTCCGACATCATCGCCAAGCAGTTCGACACCACCCACCACCAGATCCGGATCGGCAAGGACCGCTTCCTGCCCGCGGTGGCGCGCACGGTCGCGGCGATGAGCGAGCCCATGGTCAGCCACGACTGCATCGCCTTCAATCTGCTCAGCGAGGACGTCTCGCAGCAGGTCAAGGTCGTGCAGTCGGGGCAGGGCGCGGACGAGATCCTGGCCGGCTACAGCTGGTACCCGCCGCTGGCGGACGTCCCGCGCGCGCAGGCCGTGGACGCGTACGCCCGGGAGTTCTTCGACCGCCCGTACGGTGAGCTGGCCCGCCAGCTCTCCCCCGAGTGGCTGCTCGACACCGACGTCAGCCGTGAGTTCGTCGCGGCGAGCTTCGCCCGGCCCGGGGCCACCACGAGCGTCGACGCGGCGTTGCGGCTGGACTCCCAGGTCATGCTGGTCGACGATCCGGTCAAGCGGGTCGACAACATGACCATGGCCTGGGGGCTGGAGGCGCGGGTGCCGTTCCTCGACCACGAGCTCGTGGAGCTGGCCGCCGCCTGCCCGCCCGAGCTGAAATTGGCCCAGGGCGGCAAGGGCGTGCTCAAGGACGCGGCCCGCGGCGTGGTGCCGGACGAGGTGATCGACCGGACCAAGGGTTACTTCCCGGTTCCCGGGATCCGGCACCTGGAAGGGCCGATGCTGGAGCTGGTCCGCGACGCGTTGCACGCACCGGCGGCCCGGGCGCGCGGACTGTTCCGGCAGGAGTACGTTGACGCGCTACTGGCCGACCCGAACACTGCTCGTACGACGCTCGGGGCGAACCAGTTGTGGCAGCTGGCGCTGCTCGAGATGTGGTTGCAGGACAAGGGGATCTAGCAAACCGAGGGAGGACCCGTATGACCGGTCAGCTGAACCGTGTCGACGTCACCGTACTGCCCGTGGGGTGGCTGAATCGGCAGTCCGGGGACCTCCCTTCGGAAGTGTCAGGCAGCTGGTCAGGGGCGCTCTCGCCCGATGGCCGGCACGCGGCGTACGTCTCCGACCGCAGCGGCTCGCCCAAGGTGTGGGTGCAGCCGGTCGGCAGCGACCTGACCTTCCTCGTGGACACCGGTGAGCACCCCGTCGTCTCGGTGCAGTGGTCCACCGGCGGCGGGTGGCTCGCCTGTCTGATCGCTCCGGGCGGCGCGCCCCGCACCGAGGTGTGGCTGGTCCGCCCGGACGGCTCGGCGCTGCACCAGGTGGCCGGCTTCGGCGCGGACAGCGCCGACAACGTGCGCTGGCTGCCCGGGCGCCCGCTGCTCGCGGTCACCGAAAACCTGGAGACCACCCTGCTGGTGGACGCCGAGCACGGCACCCGCGAGGTCATCACCACCGGCGAGCTGGTGTCGCTGTTCGACGTCTCCCCCGACCGCGGCCGGGCGCTGCTGCGCCACGGTCCGCGCAGCGGCCGCTACATCGTGGTGCGTGACCTGGCGACCGGCGTCGAGGAGTACGTGACCAGCGGCGAGCAGGCCTGCTTCGGCCCCGATGGCGCGGTGTACGCCCGCAGCGACGCCGGCGAGCTCCCGGTGCTGATCCGGGTGGCCGACGGCAAGGCCGAGATCCTGGCGTCGTCGGAGACCGCCGAGGTCGAGTCGTTCGCGCTGACCGCGGACGGCCGGGCGATCGCGGTGCTCTGGAACGTCCGCGGCGGCGAGTCCGAGCTGACCGTGCTGCGCGGTGGCGACACCACGAAGGTCGAGCTGCCCGGGACCGTGGCCTCCGGCATCTCCTGGTGCTTCGACGGCAGCACCCTGGCGTTCACCGCCGAGGGCCCGGGCCGGCCGCACGGCGTGTGGACGTACGACGGCGACCTGCACCCGGTCTCGATCGAGGAGCCGGCGCCGGACGCGGTCCGGCCGGTGCTGCACCGCTTCGCCTCGCACGACGGCCTGGAGATCAGTGGCTGGCTCTTCCGGCCGGCCGGGACCGGCCCGCACCCGACGGTGCTGTGGCTGCACGGCGGCCCGGAGGCGCAGGAACGCCCGGGTCACGGCCCGCTGTTCCAGTCGCTGGTGGACCGGGGCATCGCGGTCTTCGCGCCCAACGTGCGCGGCTCGTCCGGCTTCGGCCGCAGCTTCGTCAACGCCGACAACGGCGCTCTGCGTTACGCCGCGATCGGTGACGTGGCGGCCTGCGTGGGCTACCTGGTCGAGCAGGGCGTGGCGGATCCGGCTCGGGTCGGCTGCATGGGCCGCTCGTACGGCGGTTACCTGACGCTGGCGGCGCTGACGACGTACCCGTCGATGTTCGCCGTGGGCATCGACGTGTGCGGCATGTCGAACTTCGCGACCTTCTACGAGCACACCGAGCCGTGGATCGCCGCGGCGGCGGTGTCGAAGTACGGCGACCCGGTGGCCGACGCGGACCTGCTGCGCGACCTGTCCCCGATCACGCACATCGACAAGCTCAGGACGCCGCTGATGATCGTGCACGGCGAGAACGACAGCAACGTGCCGGTGATCGAGGCCGAGCAGGTGGCGGCGGCCCTGGCCGAGCGCGGTGTCCCGCACAAGTACCTGCTCTTCCCGGGCGAGGGTCACGAGCTGCAACACCGGGCCTCCCGCGCGGAGTATCTGCGGGAGACGGTCGGCTGGCTCACCGCCCATCTCACCCCGGCGCCGGCTCTGCTCGACTGACGCCGCGGAACCACCCGGTCGAGTGGCGTGACGGGTCCCACGTCCCTTTTGTGACCCGGATCGTTGTCGTGCCCCCGCCCTCGGAGAAAGGGTGGGGGCACGCGATCGGATGGAGTTGTTGTCATGCTGGGCGGTGCCCGGGCCTGGGCGGTATGGGCCGTGGGACTGTCGGCCTACGTGGTCGCGGTTCTGCACCGCACGTCCCTCGGCGTCGCCGGGCTGGACGCGCAGGTCCGTTTCGACATCGGCGCCGGCGCGCTGGCCTCGTTCGCCGTCCTGCAACTGCTGGTCTACGCCGGCCTGCAGGTGCCGGTGGGGGTGCTGCTGGACCGGTTCGGTTCGTTGCGGCTGGTGGTCGGCGGCGCCGTCATCATGGCGGCCGGCCAGGCACTGATGGCGTTCTCCGACGGGATCACCGGGGCGGTCGTCGCCCGGGTGCTGGTCGGGGCCGGCGACGCGATGACCTTCATCAGCGTGCTGCGCCTGGTGCCGCAATGGTTCCCCGGGCGGCGGGTGCCCGTGGTGACCCAGCTGACCGGCCTCGTCGGGCAGCTGGGGCAGGTGCTCAGCGCCGTACCGCTGGCGGCCCTGCTGGCCGGTCCGGGCTGGACCACCGCGTTCATCTCGGCGGCCGCCGCCGGGATCTTCGTGGCGGTCGTCGCGCTGGTCGCGCTGCACGACAGCCCGCAGCGCCGGGTCAGCTCGGGTGAGGCGCTCACGCTGCGCCAGCTCGGCAGCGACCTGGCGAGCGCGTGGCGGCATCCGGGCACCCGGCTCGGGTTGTGGACCCACTTCACCACCCAGTTCCCCGGCACGGTCTTCGCGCTGATCTGGGGCTATCCGTTCCTGGTGGCCGGGGAGGGATTGTCGCGGGGCACGGCCAGCGTGCTGCTGACCCTGTTCGTGCTGACCGGGATGGCCGCCGGTCCGGTCGTCGGGGTGCTGGTGCAACGGCATCCGCTGCGCCGCTCGTGGCTGGTGCTGGGCGTGATCGCGGCCAACGCGCTGGGCTGGGGCCTGATCATCGCCTGGCCCGGGCGGGCGCCGCTGGCCGTGCTGGTGGTGCTGGTGCTCGCGCTCGGCCTCGGCGGCCCCGGCTCGATGATCGGCTTCGAGTTCGCCCGCACCTTCAACCCGCCGAACAGGCTCGGCACCGCCACCGGCATCGTCAACGTGGGCGGCTTCGTCGCCTCGCTGGTGTCGATCCTGCTCGTCGGCCTGATCCTGGACGCGCGCACCGGCGGACAGGCCACGTACGGCATCGCGGACTTCAAGATCGCGATGTCGGTGCAGTATGCGATCGGGGCGATCGGCCTGATCGGCATCCTGCGCACCCGCAAGCTGGCCCGACAGCGCCTCGCCGACGAGCAAGGGCTGATCATCCGGCCGCTGCGGGAGGTGCTCGCCGACAAGGGTTGGTTTAGCGGCGAGCGCATCGGTAAACATTGACGTTTTGCCCGCTTACAGCAGTTCGATGCGAGGAGGACATGAGCGAGCACGCACCGGACCGCATCTGGTCCGGCATCGAGATCACCAAAATCATCGCGGGCACACTCGCGGCAGTCACCGCAGCCGTCATCGGCTCCTTCCTGGGAGTAGCCGGCACACTCGCCGGTGCCGCGGTCGCCAGTGTCGTCGGCTCGGTCGGATCGGAGATCTACCAGAGGTCCTTGAAACGGGGCGCCGCACGGCTCAGCACCATCGCGCCCACCTTCATCAAGGCGCCGGCGGCGGTGGGCACCCCTGAGGTCGCCGCGGCGACCGAGGAGGACCTGCCCTCGCACACGGTCCCGGAGCCGGCCCGCAAGCGGCAGGTTCGCTGGGGCCGGGCGGCGATGCTCGCCGCCGCGGTGTTCGTGCTCGCCATGGGTGCGATCTGGATGTCCGAGAAGGCCTTCGGGGAGCCCCTGTCCACCAAGGTCGGCGTCACCGACACCACCGGCACCAGCCTGGGCAACGCCGTCGGCAACAACTCGTCCACCGACCGGCCCGCACCGGGCCCGTCGGTCGCGCCGAGCGAGCAGCCGGCGACGGATGCGACCGGTGACCCGGAGCCCACGGCGACGACGGAGCCGACCGCGACCCCGACGGACACCACGACGGAGCCGACCACGGCCCCGACGACCGGGCCCACGGACACCGGCACGGAGCCGGCCACCCCGGACGGCTCCGGCGAGCAGGACCAGCAGCAACAGCAACAGCCGAACCAGGACGTCGCCCCGGACCAGGGCGCGACCGAGTAGCACCGCGGAGGGCGTCAGTGCACAGCAAAGATCTGCTCATCGAGGCCTTCGACCGGCTTCCCGAGCTCGTACGGTCGGCCGTCGACGGGCTGAGCCCCGAGCAGTTGCGGACGCCCCCGGCCGAGGGGGCCAACACGGTCGCCTGGCTGGTCTGGCACCTCACCCGGATCCAGGACGGCTACCTCGCCGAACTGACCGGCCAGGACCAGATCTGGGTGACCGGCGACCGGGCCGCGCGCTTCGGCCTGCAGCCGGACCCGGACGACAACGGCTACGCCCACACGGCCGCCCAGGTCCTGGCCGTCCGGCCGGAGAGCGCCGCGGTGCTGGTGGAGTACCACCAGGCGGTGCACGAACGCACGCAGTCCTACCTCGCCGGCCTCACGGACGGCGACCTGGACCGGGTGGTGGACGAGTCCTGGGATCCGCCGGTGACGCTGGGCGTGCGCCTGGTGAGCATCCTGAACGACGACACCCAGCACGTGGGCCAGGCGGCCTACGTGCACGGGCTGCTCGAGAACTGACGAACCCCGGCCGTCGGCGCTCCCGCAACTGCGGAGGCGCCGACGGCTTCGTCTACTGGGGAGCGGCGAGCTGGCCCATCGCCTCGGGGGCGTGCAGCTGCGTCCAGGGCTCTCCCGGCCGGCCGGTGACCGTGAGCGCCACCGAGCCCCCGGCGACCCGGACCGGGACGAGACGATCCAGCGCCTCCCCGTCGGTGGTCGCGGCCAGCACCGTACGACCCTCAACGCCGTCCAGCGCGGCCGGCGCTCCGGTGCCCGCGCCGGCGGCAGCACGAATCGCTGCGACAGTGGGCGCGACCTCGGTGCAGGTCCCGTCCGCGTGGGCGACGAGCACCCGGTCCGCCCGGCCGGCCGCCTGCCACGCGAGGAGGTCGAGCAGGGTCGCCCGGTTGCCGCCGGCGAAGTGCTCCCACTGATCGGCGGCGGCCCGCGCCAGCTGATCGCCGTGCCGGCCGACGCTGTGACCGTAGCCGTGCCCCGGCAGGGTGAGATCGGTCCACAGCAGCTGCCGGTCGGCGAGGTCGAGCACCATCGGCAGCAGCATCCGTGCGTCACCACGGAGGTCGAACCGCTGCTCGACCCGGGCGGCATCGAACTGAGCGCCACCGTCGAGCGGCCGCATCAACCCGGCGAAAGCCTCGGTGAGCAGCTCGAACGGCACAGCGTTGTAGCTGAGCACCACCGGCACCGCGTAACGCACGCCCCGCTCGGCGAGCAGCGACAGCCGCAGATCAAGGAACTCGGTGGCCCCCAGCGGGGCAGGCGCCGAGGTGAGATCACCGGAATGCACGGCGGCGTCGTCGGCGAACCGCAGCTCCGTGTAGTCGCAGTGCCCCAGCCGCTGCCAGTCGGCGTCGAAGAACGCACAGGACAGGTCGAGGTCGACCCGGGAGTCCTCGGTGTCCTCCCAGTGCAGGAACAACCGCAGCACCGAGGCGCCGGGCAGCGCGCGGATGCTGCCCCGCGGCCAGCCCGCGAACTGGGCCGAGGCGGCCCGCTCCCGCATCGGCGCGGGCACCCGGGCCAGGGCGGCGTCGATCACCGCCACGTCGAAACGACCGAGGGTCGCGGCCCGGCGGGCCAGCTCATCGTCGACGACGGTACGCACGGCGGCGACCGCTGCGGCGGGCAGGGGTTCGCGGCGCTCGGGCTCCGTCCAGGTCGTGACGGTGCTGCCCCGCGGGAAGAAGACACGCCGCGGCATCCCCGGCCCGGGCCGCCCACCGACGACCCCGGCGGCACCGCCCCCCGGCCCGCCACCGGCTTCCGCCACGCCACCATCAACCGCCGCGCCACCGTCAGAACCGGCGCCACCGTCAGCGCCCGCGCCACCGTCAGGACCGGCGCCACCGTCAGCGCCCGCGCCACCGTCAGGACCGGCGCCACCGTCAGGACCGGCGCCACCGTCGGGGGCCGCGTCCGCGACCGGCGCGGCTTCGCCGAGCGGGCGCGCGGCACCTACCTCCGGGCGTGGTCCGTCGTCTGCGGCGGAGCGGCCGGTGACAGCTCCGAGAGCAGCCCGAAGCGCCCGCCCCAAGCCGTTCCCCAGCCCCTCCCCGGCCGAGGCGGCGGTCGGAGCGGCCGCCGTGGCGGTCGTGTAGGCCGCACCGCGAGCGCGCACCACACCCGCGGCCCGGGCCGCGGCCACCGCCGCCAGCTGCTCCGGCGTCGCCGCCACCGTCTCGTCCCGCCCGTTCAGCTCGGCGGCCGCCGCAGCCAGCACCCCCGGCGACACCCGCCTCGCGCTGTCCCGCAGCACATCCGTCAGCGCCCCGGGCCCATCCGGCCCGGACGCCCGCAGCAGCTGATCCACCCGCCGCCACAGCTCACCCGGGCGTTCGCTGAGCAGCCGCGCCGCCCGGCCGACATCACCCTCGGCGAACGCCTGCTCCACCAGCGCCGCGTGCGAGCGGACGCGGACGGTGACCGTACCGTCGTCATGCCCGGTCAGGACCAGGCGGCGCGGGTCCGCAGCGCAGGCGGCCACGATCGCCGCGCCGAGCGCGGACTCCCGTGCCGTCCGGGTCTCGCGCAGCGCCGCGAACGCCACCGCCGCGCCCGGGTGGGCCGCCACCCGCTCGTACGGGTGCAGCCGCTCCCCGAGCCGCTTCCACACCGCGGCATGCCGCCGCAGATCCTCAGCCGCTGCCCCCGCCCCGCACGCGTCCAGGTGCGTGAGCACCGCCCGGCGCAGCGCCCGCGGCAGGGCCCGCACCCGGGTGACCGGCACCGGCGTGGCCGGCTCGTCCACCGGCCGCCAGGCCTCACCGGGCGCGGACGGCCCGTCGGCCCGCGCGGGCAGGATCAGCCCCGGGTCTCCCCCGGAGTACGCCCACAGCGTGCGCCCCGCATCGGTGGCCGTCTGCCAACGCCGCCGCACCTCGGCCAGCACAGCCGGGTACGCCTCGGTGAGCGCGCTCGCGTGCAGCGCCCACGCCAGGACCAGGGCCAGCGTCTCCCGCGCGGGCACTGTCTCGGGCAGCCAGTCGAGCTCCGTCGGGGCAGTGGCGACCAGCACCGCCAGGTCGGCCCGATCCGCCTCGCCCAGTGCTGCGGGCCGGGCCACGAGTTCGTCGCGCAGCGCGGTCGCAGCGCCGTCCGGGTCCGTTTCGAGGCGCAGCAGCCGTACCTGGATCGGGGGTCCGGCCGGCCGGTGCCCGCGCGGCGCGACCATCGGCAGGTAGGGCGTGCCGGCCGCGGGCCGGCGGCCGCAGATCGGGCAGGCGCTGAACTGCTCGGGCGAGAAGCAGGCCCGGCACACCGGGTGCCCGCACGGGTCCAGCGGCTCGCCGCCCTCGTCGCGGCCGCAGAGCACGCAGGGCGCGCCGGGCACGGCCAGCAGGTGGGTCAGCAGCCGGCGGACGAAGACCGCGTCCGTGTCGCGCGGGGTGTCGGGGAACGAGCGGTACAGCGGGATCATGGTGCGGTCGGCGCCGACCATCTCCTCCACCGTGGCGAGCAGCCAGTCCGCCCACTGCACCCGCAGCGGGTGCGGCAGGCGCGCGGCGGCGGACCGCAGCTCGTGGTGCAGCAGCCAGCCCCGCTCGGCGAGGTCGGCCTCCAAAGCTCGGGCCCAGGCCGCGCCGTCGGTCGTGGCTGGCCCGGCCGCGGAGACCGCGACCTTGGCGGTACGGCGCAGCAGTACGACTGCGAATGCGTCCATGGTCCGACCCTCCCCGGGACATGCGGAAGCGGTGGGCGGAGAGTCGCGACGCTAGGTTGCCATTAGAAGTCGTGGAGAAGGAAGCACCGCGGGGAGCCGCCCACCGCTGTGCCTGATCATAGGGAGCCGGAGCTCGCGGCTCACCTCATTAACGGGACGCCTGCTCGGCCAGCGGCAGGCTGACCAGGAACCTGGTGTCACCGGGCTGCGACCGCAGGACGATGTCGCCGCCGTGCCCGTTGACCACGATCCGGTACGAGATGTCCAGGCCCAGACCGGTGCCCTCACCGACCGCCTTCGTGGTGAAGAACGGCTCGAAGACCCGCTTGCGCAGCTCCTCGGGCACACCCGGCCCGGTGTCGCCGATCGACACGACGACGTGGTCGTCCTCACGGTACGTGCGGATCGTCAGCGTGCCGGCGCCGTGCATGGCCTGCACCGCGTTGTCGATGATGTTGGTCCAGACCTGGTTGAGCTCGGCCGGGTGCGCGGGCACCTGGGGCAGGCTGCGGTCGTAGTCCTTGACCACCTTGACGCCGTCGCCGATCTTGTGGCCGAGCATGACCAGGGTGCTGTCCAGCCCGGTGTGCACGTCGATCCACTGGTGCGCGGCCCGGTCCAGCTGGGAGTACTGCTTGGCCGAGGCCACCAGGGAGGAGACCCGGCCGGTCGCGTCCTCGATGTCGCTCATCAGCTGCTCGGTCTCCAGCGCGTACCCGATCCAGTGGATCGCCTGGTCGAGCAGGCCCGGCTCGACGACCTTGGCCTTGATCAGCTCGAGGCACTCGATGTCGAGGCCGCCCTGGGCGAACACCGGCGCCAGGTCCCAGCCGCCGGTGACCTGGTGCTCCTCCATCCAGTCGCCGAGCTCGTCCTCGCGGTCGGCGGCCTGCATGGCGGTCAGCGTGGGGGCCTTGGCGGCCCGCTCGATGACGTCCTCCTGGAGCTCCACCAGCGCGTCCAGCCGCTCCGGGGCGACCTTGCCGGCGGCGAGCATGCCCAGCTTGTGCCGCATGCCGGCGACCCGCTGACGCAGCGCGCCGGTGGCCCGGGACGCCGCCGCGGCGGGGTTGTTCAGCTCGTGCATCAGGCCCGCGGAGAGCGCGCCGAGGGCGACCAGGCGCTGCCGTTCGGAGATCGCCGCCTGGGTGCTGCGCATGCCCAGGGTGAGGCCCTCCAACAGGTGGATCGCCATCGGGAACCACTCGCGCATCATCCAGCCGAAGTCGGCGGCGCTGAGCACGAAGAAGGCGGAGTCGTCGAGCGCCCGCATGGACGCCATGTACTTACGCTCGAGGCCCTCGTCCCGGATGTACGCCTGGGTGGCCCCCATGTACACGCCGCGCTGCTCCGTACGGGTGGTCTGCACGTCGTCCTGCCCGACCCGGCGGGTGAGCGCGATGGTGCCGCTGAGCAGCACGAAGAACTCTTCGGCGGGCGCGCCCTCCTCGATGACCAGCTGGCCGGCGTCGACGTGCCGGACGCTGCCGTGCCCGGCGATCCAGCTCAGCTGCTCATCGGTCAGCTTCTCGAACAGAAACAGGGTCCTCAGCTCGGCCGGGGTGAGCCTGTCGCTCTCAACGGGCGCGGACATCTACTGTGCCTCCAGGTAACGATGGACCAGTGTGACGGCCATCGCGCCCTCGCCGACCGCCGAGGCCACCCGTTTCACCGAGTTGGCCCGGACGTCGCCGGCGGCGAAGATGCCGGGAACACTGCACTCCAGGTAGAACGGATCCCGGTCCCGATCCCATCCCGCCGGACGGGTGCCATTTGTGAGCAGATCCGGGCCCGTGTAGACGAAGCCCTTCTCGTCGCGGGCGACGGCGCCGCCCAGCCAGTCCGTGCGCGGCTCGGCGCCGATGAAGACGAACAGGTAGCCGCATTCGACGCTGGTCACCGTGTTGTTCTTGCTGTCACAGATGGTGATCGCCTGCAGGTGCCCGTTGCCCTGGGCGCCGACCACCTCGCACCGGGTCCGGACGCGCACGTTGTCGATCTTGTTGAGCTGCTGGATCAGGTAGTACGACATCGACGCCTCGAGGGAGTCACCGCGCACGAGCAGGGTGACGCTGCGGGCGTACCGGGCGAAGAAGAGCGCCGCCTGACCGGCGGAATTCGCCCCGCCGATGATGTAGACATCGCTGCCCGCGCAGGACGGCCCCTCGGTCGCGGCGGAGCCGTAGTAGACGCCGGAGCCGGTCAGCTCGGCGACGCCCTCGGCGGCCAGCGGCCGGTAGGCGACGCCCGTGGCCAGCACGATCGAGTGCGCGGAGATCTCCCCGCCGTCGGCGAAGTGCAGCGTGCGGGCCGAGCCGTCGGTGCGCAGCCCGACCACCTCGCGGGTGTTGAGCACCTCGGCGGAGAACTTGCCGGCCTGCCGGCGGGCCCGGTCGGTGAGCTGCGCGCCGGAGATGCCGTCGGGGAAACCGAGGTAGTTCTCGATGCGGGAGCTCTGCCCCGCCTGCCCGCCGACCGCCTGCCGCTCCACCAGCAGCGTCTTGAGACCCTCGGAGGCGCCGTAGACGGCCGCGCCGAGCCCGGCCGGCCCGCCGCCCACGATGATCAGGTCGTAGAAGTCACGCTCCGGCGCCGTCGACAGCCCGACCGCCTCGGCCACCTCCGAGTTGCTGGGCTGCGCCATCGCCCGGCCGTCCGCGGTCACCACCAGCGGGATCGACTCGGGGCCGACCCCGGCGGCCTCCAGCAGGCGGCGGCCCTCCGGGTCGTCCGCGGCGAGCCACTTGTACGGCACCAGGTTGCGCGCCAGAAAGTCCCGGACCTGGTACGACGGCTCGCTCCACCGGTGCCCGACCACCCGGATGTCCTCGACCTCGCGGTCGCCGGTGGCCTGCCAGGCGTCCAGCAGCGCGTCGAGGACCGGGTAGAGCTTCTCCTCCGGCGGATCCCAGGGCTTGAGCAGGTAGTGGTCGACGTCGACCACGTTGATCGCCTGGATCGCCGCGTCGGTGTCCGCGTACGCGGTCAGCAGGGCGCGCCGGGCGTTCGGGAACAGGTCCATCGCCTGCTCGAGGAACTCGATGCCGTTCATCTGCGGCATCCGGTAGTCGGCCAGGATCACGGCTACCCGGCCGCCGCGGAGCTTGATCTCCTTGAGCGCCTCGAGGGCCTCGGCGGCGGAGGCGGCGCGGATGATCCGGTACGCCTCGCCGTAGCGGCGGCGCAGGTCCCGGGCGATCGCCCGGGACACCGAGGCATCGTCGTCGACGGTCAGGATGGCGGGGTGGCCCATGCTTCAGTCCTCAGGGATGCGTGAACGAGGGGGCGTCCGCGACCTCGAAGGCCACGTTGTCCTGGTAGCACCACCACCAGTTCTCACCCGGCTCGTACGACTGCACGATCGGGTTGCCGGTGGCGTGGAAGTGGGCGGTGGCGTGCTTGCCGGGCGACGAGTCGCAGCAGCCGACGTGCCCGCAGGTCATGCAGACCCGCAGGTGCACCCAGCGGCCGCCCTCGGCGAGGCACTCGACGCAACCGTCACCGGACGGCTGGACGTCCTGGACCTGGTCGAGGTGGCTACAGACAGGCTTGGTCATCCGGGATTTCCTCTCGCGGCGAGCAGATCGTTGTACTCGGGGTGCCGTTCCACGTAACCGGCGACGTAGGGGCAGGTCACCACGACCGGCGTGGACCGGCCACGGGCGTCCTCCAGCGCGGCCGAGGCCAGCCGGCCGGCCAGCCCCCGGCCCTCGAAGGCCTGGTCGATCTCGGTGTGGGCGAGCTCGACCTGCCCGCTGTGACGGCGGTAGTGCAGGACCCCGGCCAGCTCCCCGCCGAGCAGGATCTCGTAGCGAGACTGCTCGAAGCTGTCCACGACGGTCGCGTCGGTGGCGTCACCGGAGCCGACCTGGGCGCTGCCCTCGACCCGCAGTTTGCGCCGGGCCCGCTCGTAGAACGAGGTCTGGCCGAAGCGGATGACCTGCGCGGCGCCGGGCACCGGGATGATGGCGAGCTGCTGGCCGGCCTCGGCGTAGCCCTGGATGATGCCATCGACCTCGATGGCCAGCCGGCCGCTGGTCGCCAGCACGTCGAGCTGGAGCTGCTCGTCCGGGGAGAGCACCAGCGAGCGGTTGAACGAGGAGTGCGCGGCGGCCGCGGAGACCAGCAGGCCCTCGACGTTGGGCGAGACGATCGGGCCACCCGCCGAGAAGCTGTACGCGGTCGAGCCGGTCGGTGTGGCGACGATCACGGCGTCGGCCGCGTACCGGACGAAGTTGCTGCCCTCGACGTTGATGCCGACGTGGGCCAGGCCGTCACCGGGCACCCGGACCAGCGCGATGTCGTTGAAGGCGGAGACTTCCTCGCCGTCGGGCAGCACCGTGCGCACGGCCGTCCGGGACTCGATGGTGAACCGGTGCTCGTCGATCGAGGACAGGGCGCCCGGCAGGTCCGGCAGATCGACCTCGGCGAGGAAGCCCAGCCGGCCCACGTTGACCCCGAGAACGGGCGTCTTGCGCCCCTCGACCAGGCGCATCGTGCGCAGCATGGTGCCGTCGCCGCCCAGGCTGACCAGCAGTCCGGCGCGCTCGACCATCTCCTCGGCGTCGACCGCGACGGCGTCGCAGTCGATCCGGTTGATCTCGTCGTGCAGGCCGAGCACGGTGACGTCCCGCGACGTGGCCCAGCTGACGATGGCGTCGATGGCGGCACCGCAGTCCCGCCGCGGGTGCAGGACGAGCCCGACCACCTTGATCATGCCCACGACTTGTACCCCACGATCATCCAGCCACCCCCGGTCGCACGCGTGTCAGCGTTCAGCCTTGCACGTCCGACCGGGAAACCGCGAGGACCGTCAGCTGGTGAGTGCCACAGCCACCGGGGTGAGCACGCTCGTGCGGTCGCGCTGGCCGTCCTCGCCGGAGACCAGGGGGGCCGACTCGTAGGTGGTGAGGGTGCGCAGCAGCCCGGGCGGCGCGTAGCCCCGCCCGGGGTCGCCGAGCAGCACGGTCGCGCCCCGCTGCATCGCACGCCCGACGAAGGGCAGCATCACGGCGGCGACCTCGGCGGTGTAGAGGCAGTCCCCGGCCAGGATCACCTCGAAGTCGGCACCGTCACCGTCGGTCAGATCGTCGGCCACGGTGGCGATCTGCACGCCGTTGGCGTTGGCGTTCGCCTGGATCGCGGCGATGGCGTAGCCGTCCGTGTCGTTGGCCGTCACCTCGGCGGCACCGGCGAGCGCGGCGGCGATGGCGACCAGGCCGGAGCCGGACGCGAGGTCGAGGACGCGGCGGCCGGCGACGACCTCCGGGTTGTCCAGGACGTACCGGGCCAGGGCCTGACCGCCCGGCCACGGGGTGGCCCAGTACGGCGCGGGCAGCGGGCCGCCGTCCTCGGCCTCGAGCCGGGCCCAGAGCAGTACGGAGTCCTCGGCGAGGAAGAGGTGGACCTCCGGGACCATCGGCACAGGGCCCATCTTCAGGGCGTCCTGCTGCACCGTGCGCGGCGGGAATGAGGCGTTACGCAGCAGGCGTCGCTGCAGGGCGCTGTGGGTCGCGGCCGCGTACGGGGCTCCGGAGTACGTCTTCACAGAACTCGTTTCATAGCAGGAGTCGAGCCGGGGGGAAAACGACCGAGGGCCGTGCCTTCCGCTGCGATGCGGAAGGTACGGCCCTCGCCGACGTTCGTCAGATGGGACGGATGTTCGCCGCCTGCAGGCCCTTCTGGCCCTGCTCGATGTCGAACTCGACCCGCTGGTTCTCCTCGAGGGTGCGGTACCCGTCAGAGGCGATGGCGGAGAAGTGAGCGAACACGTCCGGCGCACCGCCGTCCTGGGTGATGAAGCCGAAGCCCTTGTCCGCGTTGAACCACTTCACTGTGCCGACAGCCATGCTGAACCCTTTCGAAACCACAGGGAGCACGCACCTCGCGAACTCCGTCGCCGCCCGTAGAGGATCAGGAAACCGGACTCATACGACAAAAGCCCGGTGGGTTCGGATACCCACCAGGCTCTGGCAAATATGAGAAATCGGAACGGCAACTTGACAAAGCTAGCACGTTCCGTCGCCGGACGGCGTCACGCGACGCGCTGACATCGATGGACAACGACCAGCGAAGTTTCTTGACACTTCGTTAACAAATCGACAGACTCCGATCCAGAGAGCGCTCTCCGTTCCCCGGAGTTCCCCCTGCTCAGCGGAAGGATCCCCCATGTCCCGTGCTGTCCGTTCCCTGGGCGTCGCCACCGCGGCGCTCACCGTGCTGGGCCTGTTACCGGCCACGAGCTTCGCCGCCGACACACCCGCGCCGGCCGCACCCACCGCGGCCGCCCGATTCGACATGGCCCCCGGCATGGTCGCCGCCATGCGCCGCGATCTGCGGCTGACCGACCACCAGATCGCGGCCCGGCTCGCCACCGAGGCCGGCGCCCCGGTGGTCGAGAAGCAGCTGCGCAGCCGGCTCGGCTCGAGCTTCGGCGGCGCCTGGATCCCCGCGGACGGCTCCCGGCTGACCGTGGCGGTCACCGACCCCGCGGCGGCGGACGCGGTCCGTGCGGCCGGCGCGACCCCCAAGGTCGTCGCCCACAGCGACGCCGACCTGGCCGCCTCCCGCCGCAAGCTCGACAAGAACGCGGCGAAGATCAAGAACACGGTGGTACGCGGCTGGTACGTCGACGTCGCGGCCAACCAGGTCGTGGTGACCGCGGCCCCGGGCCGGGCGGCTGCCGCCCGTGCCTTCGCCGAGAGCAGCGGAGCCGGGGCGGTCACCGTCGTCGAGTCGGCCGAGGCGCCCAAGCCGATGTACGACATCCGCGGCGGTGACCAGTACGTGATCAACGGCAACACGCTGTGCTCCGTGGGCTTCTCGGTCGCGGGCGGGTTCGTCACCGCCGGGCACTGCGGCGGCGTGAACAGCCCGACCCTGGGCAACAACAACGTCGCGCAGGGCACCTTCGCCGGCTCCTCCTTCCCCGGCAACGACTACGCCTGGGTCCGGACCAACGGCAACTGGACCCCGCAGCCGTGGGTCAACAACTACGCCGGCGGCAACGTGCTGGTGGCCGGCTCGCAGGACGCCGCGATCGGCAGCTCGGTCTGCCGCTCGGGCCGCACCACCGGCTGGCGTTGCGGCACGATCCTGGGCCGCAACGAGACCATCGTCTACTCCCAGGGCGCCGTGTCCGGGCTGTCCCGCAGCAACGCCTGCGCCGAGCCGGGCGACTCCGGTGGCTCGTGGATCTCCGGCAACCAGGCCCAGGGCGTGACCTCCGGCGGCAGCGGCAACTGCTCGTCCGGCGGCACCATGTGGTTCCAGCCGGTCAACGAGATCCTCGGCGTCTACGGCCTGTCGCTGACCACGAGCGGCGGCGGCAGCGGGGGCAACTCGCTGATCAGCAACCTGAACAGCAAGTGCATCGACGTGCCGAACGCCAACTTCGCCGACGGCGTGGGGCTGCAGATGTGGACCTGCAACAACACCGCGGCGCAGAAGTGGACCTTCGTCAACGGCACGCTGCAGACCTCCAACAACAAGTGCATGGACGTCGCCTGGGGCTCGACGGCCAACGGGGCGGTGATCCAGATCGTCACCTGCAGCGGCAACCCGGCCCAGCAGTTCGTTCTGTCGGCGGCCGGCGACCTGGTCAACCCGCAGGCCAACAAGTGCGTCGACATCGACGCCTGGAACGCCAACGACGGCGCCCGGCTCATCCTCTGGGACTGCACCGGCGGCGCGAACCAGAAGTGGCGTCGCGCATAGCGAATAACTGTTATCGCCCGCCGATCGCGCTGTCCGCGATCGGCGGGCGACTCTTTGTGTGCGGCTTCCGTTAGAAAAACTTTAATGACGATCTTAATTAACGGATCCGCAGTTAGGAGTCCTAATAATTAGGCGCATCCCCGCACATCCCCCTCCGGAGGCAGTCCCCCATGCGCCGCAAACGAACACTCATCCTCTCCGTGGCCGCCGTGCTCGCGGCCGCGGGGACGACCTGGATCGCCCTGCCGGCGTCCGCCGCCGCGTCGACCGCGGCCTTCACCAAGACGTCCGACTGGGGCTCCGGCTGGCAGGGCGACGTCACCATCACCAACGGCGGCTCGTCGGCGATGACCTCCTGGAAGGTCGAGTTCGACCTGCCCGCCGGCGCCACGATCGGCAGCTTCTGGGACGCCGAGATGGTCGCCGCCGGCAGCCACCGGACCTTCACCAACCGGGCCTGGAACGGCACCGTCGCGGCCGGCGCCAAGGTCTCCTTCGGCATGGTCGGCGCGGGCGGCGCGCCGCTGAACTGCCTGCTCAACGGCCAGCCCTGCGGCGGCGGACCGACCGCCCCCACGGTCGCGCCGACCACGAGGAACCCCACCGTGGCGCCGACCACCCGGCCGCCGACGACCGCACCGACCACCCGGCCGCCGGCCACGGCCCCGACCACGGCCCCGACCGGCAACCCGGCACCGCCGCCGGCCTCGAACCTGCTGCCGGTCACGGTCACCAACAACACCGGCCGCTCCGACGCGGTGTACCTCTACCTGCTCGGCGTCAACTTGAGCACCGGCAAGCTCGGCTACGTCAACGGCGCCGGCACGTTCACCAACTGGACCGGCGGCCAGCCGACCCCGGTCCCGGCCCCCGACGTGTCGATCCCCGGACCGGCCAACGGCGCCAGCACCACCATCAAGATGCCGAAGAACCTCTCCGGCCGGCTCTACATGTCCTTCGGCAAGAAGCTCGACTTCCGCCTCAGCACCGACGGCCTCGTCCAGCCCGCACCGTGGGCCGGCGCCGACCCGAACAAGGACATCCTGTTCGACTGGAGCGAGTTCACGCTCAACGACTCCGGCCTGTGGCTCAACAGCTCACAGGTGGACATGTTCGCCGTGCCGCACATCGTCTCGGTGCAGGGCGGTAACGGGGCGACCAGCAAGACCGGCGAGCTCAAGGCCGGCGGGCGGCAGCGGGTCATCGACCGGGTCAAGGCCCAGCCGGGGTTCGAGAAGACCGTCTACACCCGGGCCGACGGGACCGTGCTGCGGGTGCTCGCCCCGGGCAAGGCGGCTGACGGCGGACAGTTCAGTGCGACGTACCTGGACCCGTACATCACGTCGGCGTGGAACGCGTACGCCGGCCGGACGCTGACCGTGGTGCCGTTCGGCGACCGCCCGGACACCAAGTTCCTCGGGCGTACCTCCGGCAACGTCATGAACTTCACCGACACCACCGGCCGGACGGTGGCCTCCTTCACCAAGCCCTCGACGGCCAACGTGTGGGGCTGCGACGGGGCCCTGGGCGCGCCGAACGACCAGGTCGTCGGGCCGATCGCCCGGACGCTGTGCGCGGCGCTGCACCGCAGCACGCTGGGCACGCTGGACACCCAGCCGAGCGGGAGCGCGGCGGACTTCTACAAGGGCACGCTGACCAACCACTACTCGCGGATCATCCACGAGCAGATGGTGGACGGTAAGGCGTACGGCTTCGCCTTCGACGACGTGCAGAACCAGGAGTCGCTGGTGCACGACGGCGACCCGCGGCAGGCCGGCATCGTGCTGACGCCGTTCTGATCCCTTCGATAGTCGGCACCGGGCCCGGCGCGTCAACCGAATTACCATTCTTCGGTAGGCGCGCCGGCCCTTTTTCCGCAATTTCTTTTGACTGTGACGGGCGGCACCAAATTGCCGCCCGGGGAATCACCACCGGAAGCCCGAACTTGTCATACCTGTGTCGGACGCTGGACAGCGACCGACCGGACGACGAGATGGGATCCACTTTCATGACCCAGGCGCCCGAACGCCTCGCAGCACCGCCGACGGCGCAGACGCCCGGGGAGCTCATGTCCCCGCGCGAGCGGCTGCAGCTCGTGCTGGTGCTCGGCTTCCTCATCGCCCTCGGCCCGCTCACCATCGACATGTATCTGCCGTCGCTGCCGACGATCACCGACGACCTGCAGACCACCACCGCCGCGGTCCAGCTGACCCTCACCGGCACCCTGGCCGGTCTGGC
Source organism: Actinoplanes sp. NPDC048967 (assembly GCF_040649415.1). NCBI lineage: Bacteria > Bacillati > Actinomycetota > Actinomycetes > Micromonosporales > Micromonosporaceae > Actinoplanes > Actinoplanes sp. NPDC048967. Next base: position 90,096 of record NZ_JBEZFL010000007.1, on the reverse strand, counting down.
CCTGGGCCAGCTGCTGATCGGCCCGGTCTCCGACGCCGTCGGGCGCCGCGCGCCGCTGCTGGCCGGTGTGGCCGTGCACATCCTGGCCTCGGTCCTCTGCGTCATCGCGCCCAACCTGGCGCTGCTCGGCACGCTGCGGGTCCTGCAGGGCCTGGGCGCCGCGGCGGCCGCGGTCGTCGCCATGGCGATCGTGCGTGACCTGTTCACCGGTCTGGCCGCCGCCAAGCTGCTCTCCCGCCTGATGCTGGTCATGGGCGCCGCGCCGATCCTGGCCCCGACACTGGGCGGCATCACCCTGAACTGGACGTCCTGGCGGGGCGTCTTCGTGGTGCTGGCCCTGTTCGGCATCGCGATGCTCACGGTGACCGCGCTGGCCCTGCCCGAGACGCTGCCCGCCGAGCGACGCCGCAACGGCGGCGTGGTGGGCACCCTGCGCGACTACGGCCGGCTCTTCGGCGACCGGGCCTACCTGGGGCTGATCCTGGTGGCCGGGCTCGCGATGGCGGCGCTGTTCGCGTACGTCTCCGGCTCCTCGTTCGTCTTCCAGGAGCAGTACGGCCTGAACGAGCAGGAGTTCGGCTACGTCTTCGGCGCGGGTGCGGTCGGCCTGATCACCGCCACCCAGCTCAACGTCCGGCTGCTGCGCCGCTGGACCCCGTCGCAGATCCTGATCAGCTCCCTGGCCGGCGGGGCGCTCGCCGGCCTGGTCCTGCTGCTCTTCGCGGCCACCGGCTTCGGCGGCCTGCCGGGCGTCCTGGTCCCGCTGTGGCTGGTCCTGGCCGCAGCCGGCCTGGCCCTGCCCAACGCCCCGGCGCTGGCCCTGTCCCGCCACGGCGAGGCCGCGGGCACGGCGGCGGCCCTGCTCGGCGCTGTCCAGTTCGGCGTGGGCGCCCTCGCCGCACCGCTGGTCGGGGTCCTGGGCACCGGCGCGGTCAGCATGGCCCTGGTGATCGCCGGCGGCATGCTCGCCGCGAACGTGGTGCTGCTGCTGGTGGTCCGCCCCTGGCAGCTCCCGGTCGAGGACGCGAACCCGGCGCTCGCCACCGCCCACTGACCGTCGTCCCACCAAGCTCGACGACGGGAGCCATCGGAGCTGTGCTGCTCCGATGGCTCCCGTGTTCGCGGACCATCAGCCGAGGTCGGTGCCCCAGGCGCTCTCGCCGCCGGGCTCGACGGCATAGGCCTCGGCGACCCCGCGGTCGAAAACGGCAACGAGGTTGCTGGGCCGATACTCGACCGCGCCGTTCCCGGTCTCGCCGAGCGCCACCGTCAGGCTGTGCCCGGCGCCGGTTTCGAGCCGGACCGACCACAGCAGCTTGCTGCCGTCCTCCGCCTCAGCCGTGGCTGTGCCCACACCCGTGACGGTCGCGCCGATCAGCACGCACCACGGCCGGCCATCGGAAACGTCGACCATCCGGTTCACCCGGGCCGCCGGGCTGGCGGCGGGATCACCGACCGCACTGAGGTGTTCGTCGTAGCCGTCGATCCGCCAGGCCAGCGCGAGCTCCCCCGCCGTGGTCGAGACCACGACGCCGTGATCGACGTCCACGACCCCGGCGAGCTCGTCGCCGGACGGTACGGCTCCCTCGGGCACCCAGAGCCGGACCCGCTCGATGCGGCCGCCGACCAGATCTCGCAGAACTTGACGCTCAGACTCACTCATTCGGCTATCCAGACCGCATCCGCCCGCGTGCGTCCCAGCAGAGTCGGCGCATTCGACGGCCTGGCCCCGTGCAGCCCGAGGCTGATGATGCTCCCGGGCCCTGTGAGGGGGCCGATTTGCACCGTGAAGAAGGAACCGTCAGCGGAAAGCGGACTGCTCAGCATCGTCATTCCCGCCGGCCCCGCGATCTCCGCGTCGGTGGAGTCCGCCCACTCGCGACCAGTCGCCGTGGCCTCGCCGAGAGAGATGATCAAAGCAAATGACCTCCACGTGAAGGCCGGCGCCCCGAGGGGGCGCCGGTCGCAGACACGTTATCCCTTTCGGCCGGCCTGCGAGACGAGTCATCGCCCGATACCGGGAATTGCTCTCTCCCCGTGGAAACGCCCGGCGTCGACCGGGTGGCCGGAAGCTGGTCAGCTCTGACAAAGGTGCTGGACGCGGGACCGCACGGCGACAGCGCGGTCCCGCGTCCGGTTCAGGAACGTTTCACGTTCTGCACGTCGATCCGGTGGTCCGCCTGGGCCGCCATCGGCTGGCGCACCTCCACCGTCACGTTGTACTCGCCGATCATCGGTACCTGGGACACCGCCTGGTACGTGCCCGGCGACCCGGACACCTCCGCCATCACGATGGGCCCCTGCCGGTGTGACAGCGGCATGGCCACCATGTCGGTGTAGGCGACGACCTGGCCCTTGGTGATCGGGCTGTACGAGCCCGGCGCGCTGACCCGGGCGTCGATCCGGATCTGCAGGTCACCGAGGTGCTCGGCCGCCACGTCGATGGAGGCCTGTGGCTGCTTGCCGTTTCCCGCCGCGGCAGCGTGTGAAGCGGCCGGCGCCGCTGCCGGAGGAGCCGCCTGCGGACGGGTCACCAGGAAGCCGACCACGCCGAGGGCCAGCGCCGCCGTCATGCCTACGCAGATGCCCAGCAGCAGTCCCTGCCGGAACGGCGAGGGCGCACCCGGCCGCCGTGACGGGCCCCGGGGGGCCCGGGCGCGCTTCGCAGTGCGCTCGGGCCGTCCCAACATCTCGTCGGAGAGACGAAACTTGCTCACCGTGGCCCCTCCGCCGCCCTGACTGTCGAGATCGGATGGTCAGGCAGGGCGATCAGGCCGGTCCGGGCCGTGGCGTGCACCCGGAACAGCCCCCACTGCCCGCCGGTCAGGTGCCGGGCCAGGGTGTTGGAGCGGTAGAGGTAGTCACCCGCCGCGGCCCGGCGGCCACCGGCACCGCCCAGCACAGCCGGGTCGAGCACGACGTCGTAGCCGACGCCCGGGTTGAACTGGCCCTGGCTCGCCGCCACCTGGGACTGCGGGTCGTTGGGCGAGCGCCGCCACACGTGGTCGTACAGGGTGAAGCTGGTCGATCGGGGTTTGCCGACCGCCTGCGCCACCCGGAAGACCGTCTTGTCTCCCGCGTACGCCTCGAACAGCGGGGTGGACGGGTCTCCGTGCACCGTCGAGCTCAGGATGTTGGTGATGTTCTGATCGTTGGCATAGCGGTGCGCCCACGCCTCGTTGCGGTAGTTCACCGCCACCTCGCCCTGGTCCTCCGGGTCGTCGGCCTCCCGGCTCGGGGTCTTGACCAGGTCGAAGTTGTCCGGCACCGGCTGGTCGTCGGCGGGGTTGGCGTTGGTGTCCTTGCGGAACAACGCCAGGTCGCTGTTGAGCAGCACGATGTTCTCCCGGAAGTCGGCCTGGCCGGGGTTGCTGATCACCGCGCTGGTGCCGCTGGTCAGCGGCTGGCCGTTGGCCGGGTTGAGGTACGTCGACCCGGCCGGTTCGATCACGAGCGCACCGAACAGGCCGTGCTGGAGATGGCTCTGCACGTCGGCACGGTCCTGCAGCAGGGCCATCCCGGTCATGGTGGCCGGCGCCTTCCACCGGTACACCTGGGTGCCGCCGGGGGCGACGGTGGTGTCCGGGTTACCCCCGATGTTCGAGCCGGCCGACCACTTGTCGTGTTCCAGGAACTGCGGCCGGATCGACGCCCGGGCGCTGACCGGGAACGGCTGGAAGCCCGGCACGTTGTGCTCGTTGCGCGGCGGCTGGTCGATGCAGGCCGGGTAGGCCACGACACCCGTCTTGAAGCCGAGCTGCCCCGGCTCGGTCGCCTCGTGGCAACCGGGTGTCATCTTGGCCGGATCGAGCTGGTTCTTGAACGTGACGTTGAGGCAGTCGCCCGCGTTGGCCCGGATCACCAGGGGTTCCGGTTTCTTGGTGCCGTTGGCCAGCGCCGGCAGGTCCGCCTCGAGCGCGTACATCAGCCCGCGGGGATCGTGGTCGCCGGCGTTGTTGTAGGTGATGTCCTTGTTGATCGCGACGACGGTGAAGTTCTTGACCGTGTCCGCGGTGCCGCACGGGTCGGACATCATCGCGGCCTTCGCGGCTGTGCCGGTCTTGCCCTTCGCGGGGGCGGCGAACTGCGGGCACGGGACCTGGTTGTCCGGCAGCTCATTGATCGGCGCGTCGGCTCCCTTCGGCGGATTCTTGCAGCCGTACGAGCGCAACAGCCCCCACGCACCGAGGAAGAAGTCGTCGGTGCCGCTGTAGTTGTAGAGATAGTCGTGATAGTTGAGCGTCGCGTTCTCGGACACCTGGTCGTCGAGCGGCACTGTCGCCTCGAAGTACTCCAGCATGCCTATGTGCTGGGCCTGCACGACGTTCGACTGTGGATCCTTGGGTTCGAATTTCCATCTGAAGCGGTCCAGGTTGAAGCCGTGCGACTCCTCCTGGGACAGCTGGAACAGGTTGAACTTCACCTTGTCACCGGTGAAGGCCTGGAGTAACGGCGTGAACGGATCACCGTGCACCCCGGAGTCGAACAGGTTCGCCGGATCGCTGTTTCTTCGGCCCTCGAACGGTTCGAGCCGGTAGTTGACGCCCATCACGCCGGCGTCGTCGGTGCTGGACGGGAACTTGGCCGGGAAGATCGGCACGCCGTCCGGGGTGATGACCCGGTCGTCGTTGGTGGTCGCGGCGCTGGCCGGTTGGAACATCGGCACGTGGTCCTCGACGAACAACGAGAAGCTGCGGTAGTCCACGCCGTCGGAGACCGTGCCGTTGTAGTCGGTCGCCGTGGTGCAGACCATGTCGAAGACGGTGCCGACCGTCTTGGGCGGGGACGGCGCACAGCCGGCCGGATGGATCGTCGACCCGCCGAACAGCCCGTTGTCCTGGTGCACGTTCGGGAAGAAGTGGTCGTGGAACGAGTTCGTCGCGGTGTTCTCGTGCACGAAGTTGCGGTAGGTGATCGTCTGGTTGATGTCGGCGCCCTGGTCGTAGTTCCAGCCGTTCGCCGCGCCGTCGGAGGACAGCACGTCGAACTGCACCATGTGCTGGTGGATGCCGACCTCGTTGGTCTCCTGGGCCCGGTCGAAGACGTTGCCGCCGAACTGCCGGGGCAGCTCGTTGGTCAGCTTGTAGACCACGCAGTCACCGACGTTGAGGATCGGGGCGAACGGTTCCGGTTTTCGCCCGCCCAGCACCGCCTGTTTCTCCGACTGCAGGACGTACACCCGCGACTGCGGATTGACCCATTGCAGGTCCGGGCTGTACTGCTGGCTGATCTCGATGGCCGCGACGTCGTACGTCTTCACCGGCCGCCCGGCCGGACACGGATTCTGGAAGAAGCCGCCGGCCACCTGCGCGCCCGGATCGGCGGCGGCCTTCTCGGCCGCGGTCGGCGGGAAGACCCCGGCCGTGCCGCGCTCGGGCACGCCCAGCGGCGGCTTCGGCGCCTTGAAACCGAACTTGCCCGGTACGAACAGCGGGAAGCCCGGTGTGGTGGGGTTCGGTGACAACGGCGGATTCGTGCCGGCCACGGCGGGCTGGTAGTCGAAGTCGGCCAGCGGTTCCAGCCGCGGGATCGGCGTGCCGTCCGGGTTCACCCGGGTCCCGTCCTCGCGTTTGTCCAGGGTCCGGTTGAGACCCCACATGCCGGTCGCGAAGTGGGGATACAGGTGGCAGTGGAAGATGATGTCGCCGAAGGTGGCGGCCTTGTCCTTGTGCGCCGAGCCGGCCCCGCCCTGCACCACCAGGCTGTAGTGGCTGCCCGGGGACACGGCCTGCACGTCCAGCACGTTGGTGACCTTGGTCAGGTGGGTGGACTTGCTGATCTCGTCGACCCCGCCCTCGTCCTTGGGGTCGAACATCCACCGGTTGACATGCCAGTGGAAGGTGTGGGTCTCGAACTCCGCCGGGTGCAGCAGGCGGACCTGGGCCGGTTCCCCGCGGTAGTTGGCGAAGACGAGGTCACCGCCGCCGGGGTCGCCGTACGCCCACGAGGACAGCGACGTCTCCTCTCCGATGCACCGCTCGGCGTCGAAGCCCTGCCCGGTACGGTTGGCCGCCGAGCAGCCCACCTCCTCGCGGTTGAAGCCGGGCTCGGAGCGGTAGTTGAACCCGAACCACTCCAGCTTGACCGGGATCTCGCCCTGGACCAGCGCGTCGGCGTCGCCGCCACCGAGGTCCGGCAGCGTGCCCGCGGTCAGCTTGGCCAGTTCGGCCGAGGTGGGCTGACGGCACTCGTTGCCGCCCTGCTCGTCGCCGGAGTCGGTACGGCAGAAGCGGGTCAGCACACCCGGTTCGGCCTCCACCTCGTCGTGCATGAACAGCACGTTCTCCCGGAAGTCCTTGTTGTTGGGCAGTTTGATCACCGCCCGGGTGCCGGACGGCAGCGCGCCGCCGGTGCGCCCGTCGACCCAGGTGGCGCCGGCCGGCTCGACCAGGATCGCGCCGAAGGCCCCGAACGAGTGCGAGCCGATGAAGCGGACCTTGCCGTTGCTGTCCACCGGCCGGGTCTGCTGCGAGGACAGGTCGGCGCCGTCCTTGAACTGGAACTCGCCCTCGGTCTGGGCGTACAGCCGGTAGGTGAGGGCCGCGCCCGGCGCCGCCGTGGAGTCGGGGTTGTTGCCGACGACCGAGCCGTCGGAGCCCTTGACGTCGTAGTCGAGGCCGTCGAAGTGCATCGAGGCGTTCGGCGCGGTGGCCGGGTCGAAGTCGTTGTCCGGCACCGTGCCCGCCGGGGCGAACTCGCGTGGCGTCGGCGTCACCGTGCCGGCCGCGCGCAGCGTCTCACCGGGCAGCGTGAAGATCGCCGAGTTGCGGACCTGCTGGTTGACCGCGGGCGCCGGCTCGTTCAGCCGGTTGGTGAAGCGCACCTCCACGCACTCGCCCTGGTTGACCCGCAGGGTGAGCGGTTCGATCAGGTCGTTCTCGTTGGCCTTGGCCGGGTTGGCCGCGTCCTTGAAGCCGGCCCGCACCTTGGCGATGTTCTCGTCGAGGACGTACATCCGGCCCTCGGGGACGACGTCGCCGAAGCGGTTGAGGAACAGCGGCAGGTTGATCAGCGAGACGTTGAAGGTCCGGGCGGTCTGCCCCGCGACGCAGGGGTTGCCCGGTGACGTGGCCACCGGCGGGGCCGGCAACTGGGCCGCGGTGGCCTGGCTGACCAGCCACACCGCCCCGCCGGTGACGGAGATCCAGATGCCGGCCCCGATGGCGAGGGCGATCCGGTGTGGCAGCGTGCTTCTTCGCCGGCCCCGCAGGAACAGGACGGGTACGGCGGCGGCGAGCAGGAGCAGTGGAATGAGATCCGGATAGGACGCGGTCACGGTGCCTCCCCCGTGCGTCGACCACGGGGGCATGCCGAAAGAGGCCGGGCATACCGCCTCGGCCGGGTAGCGCGCGATGAATCCCCCGTGGTGCTGCGCTACATCGAAGCCGATGATTGTCTAGCCCCTGGTCACTGTCAAGGGCCATTTCAGTACTCTGCGTGATCAACATCGCGGCGTCTGGCGCACCGGCCACCGGGTGCGCGAGGATCGCAGCATGCGTGATCTCTCGCGGCGGTGGGCGTGGCTGGGCGTGCTGGTCATCGGGTTGGTCCTCTACGTCATCGTGCTGCGCACCCTGGTACGGACCCAGAACCCCAACTTCATCCCGTCCCTGCTGCTGCTCGGCGCGACCGTGGTGCCGTTGGCCTTCCTGACGTTCGCGCAGGCCCGTACCGGCCACTGGCAGGTGCCGCCGTCGGCCCTCGTGGTGGCGGCCTTCTTCGGCGGCGTCATCGGCGTCGTCGTGGCCGGCACCCTGGAGTACGACGCCCTGCGCGGGCTGGGCGCGCTGCCGATGGTGTTCGTCGCGCTCATCGAGGAATCAGCCAAGATGATCGTGCCCATCGTGCTGCTGTTCGCGCTGCTGGCCCGGCACGGCCGCCGGCTGCCGTCGGACGGCCTGGTCATCGGGGTGGCGTCCGGCATGGGCTTCGCCGCGCTGGAGACCATGGGCTACGGCTTCACCGCCCTGCTGTCGTCGCAGGGCAACATCGGCACGGTTCAGGAGACGCTGTTCGTCCGCGGTCTCACGGCTCCGGCCGGGCACACCGCCTGGACCGGGCTGACCTGCGGGGCCCTGTGGGCGCTGGTGGCCAGCCCGTCGGCCAGGAAGCTGCTGGCGTTCATCGCCACCTTCATCGGCGCCGTCGCGATGCACACCGCCTGGGACACCTTCGGCGGGGCCATCGCCTTCGTCATCCTGGCGATCATCAGCCTGGGCTGGCTGTTCCTGGCCCTGCACCGCTACCGGGCCTTCGCGGAGCACAGCACCTGGGCACCCCGCGAGCCGCTGACCGTTTAGTTCCGCTGGGCGCGGCCGCGTTTCCAGTAGCCCATGAAGGCGACCGAGGCGCGGTCCACGCCCCGCTCGCCGACCAGGTGCCGACGTAGCGCCACCACCGTGCCCGCCTCGCCCGCCAGCCAGGCATAGAAGGCGCCCGCCGGCTCCTCCGGCACGTCCCAGACCTCGTCCTCGGCGGCATCCACGGCGACGGGCGGCCCGCACGGCGCCGCGACGTCCAGGTGGGCCCGGACCACCGGCTCCAGCCGCTGCCCGGCCGCGCGGACCAGCCAGGTTACGGCGGCCGGGCCGCCGATCGGCAGGCAGTCGTCGCGACTCGGCACCTCCAGGAACGCGGTGGCCGGGCGGTCCAGGCTCTCGAGGATGGCCGCGGCGGCCGGTAGCGCCGTCTCGTCGGCGGCCAGCAGCAGCCGGGTGGCGCTCGCCGGCGGGCGCCAGGCGATGTCCGTGACCGGGTGGCCGTGCGTGGCACCGATCATCACCACCTTGTCACCGGGCCGGACCGCCGACGCCCAGCGTGACGCCGGACCGCTGTCACCGTGCAGCGCGAAGTCCACGTCCACCTCGAGGGCGGCGGGACGGAACGCCCGGACCGTGTAGACGCGCAGCGGCGCCCAGGAAGCCGGTGGGCCGCAACGCCAGGCGGCCAGCCAGTCCGGGCGGCGGGCGAACTCCTCGTGGTCGGCGTCCGCCGGCAGCAGGAGCAGGTTGATGCGCTGGTCGAGCCCGTGCCCGGCGAACTCGGCGAGGGACTCACCGGTCAGCGTGACCCGCAGGAAGGTGGTGCTCAACCGGACCGCTCGGGCCACCCGCAGGGGGAACGGCCGATAGGGCTGGGCGGCGGGGCGCCGGACGGGTGCGGCAGCGCGCGATGTCGTCGTCAAGAGACCGGTCCGATCGGTACGGGAGCACAGGCAAGCCAAGGCTACCCTTACCTGCCCTTTGTTATCAGTATCGATACTGATATCATTCGCGTCATGGAGCTTCCGCGGGAACGCTGGGCCGAGCTGGCCCTGCATCCGGTGCGCATCCGGATCCTGCGGGCACTGGCCGGCGCCCGGCTGACGACGCACGACCTCGTGGCGCTGTTGCCAGACATCCCGCACGCCACGCTGTACCGGCACCTCGCCACGCTGGCCAAGGCCGGCCTGATCGAGGTGGTGGACCAGCGCAGGGTCCGCGGTGCCGTCGAACGGGTCTACGCCCTGCCCGCCCACGGCGCCACGCTGGACGCGGCGGCTCTCGCCACGGCCACGCCGCAGGACCACGCCCGGTACTTCACGGCATTCGTCTCGAGCCTGCTGTCCGAGTTCTCCCGCTACCTCGCCCGCGAGCGGATCGACTTCGCCGCCGACGGGGCCGGCTACCAGCAGATCGTGCTCCACCTGAACGACACCGAGCTGGCGCAGTTCGCCGCCGACCTCAACCGGGTCATCGGGCCGATGCTCGGCAACGAGCCCGGCGAAGGCAGGGTGCCCCGCCTGCTCGCCACCATCCTGCTGCCCACCGAGCAGCCGGCGCCATCGGGGCCACACCACGAAGGGATCGACTGATGGCATCAGTCACGGTTACCGACGACAGGCAGGCGATCGAGGTCTCACGGCTGACCAAGCGGTACGGCACGGTCACCGCCGTACGGGAGCTGACTTTCACCGTCGAACCGGGCGTGGTCACCGGTTTCCTGGGGCCCAACGGCGCCGGCAAGACCACCACGATGCGCATGCTGACCGGCCTCGTCTCGCCCTCGTCCGGCACCGCGACCATCGGCGGCCGGCCCTACGCCCGGCTGCCGAAGCCCTCGCGCACGGTCGGCGCGGTATTCGACGCCGACGCGTTCCACCCCGGTCACACCGCCCGCGACCACCTGCGCGTCTACGCCGCGATGGGCGGCTGTCCGGACACCCGGGTCACCGAGCTGCTCGACCTGCTCGGCCTCACCGAGGCCGCCGACCGCCGCACCCGCGGATTCTCCACCGGCATGCGTCAGCGGCTCAATCTCGCCACCGCACTGCTCGGCGATCCCCGGGTGCTGCTGCTGGACGAGCCGAGCAACGGCCTCGACCCGGAAGGCATGCTGTGGCTGCGCGGCTTCCTGCGCCGGCTGGCCGGCGAGGGACGTACCGTGCTGATCTCCAGCCACGTCCTCAGCGAGGTCCAGCAGCTCGTCGACGACGTGGTGGTGATCCGGCGCGGCGAACTCGTCGCCGCCGGACCCTGGTCCCGGCTCGCCGGGCCACCGGCGGTCCTGGTGCGCTCCCCGGACGCCGACCGGCTGGCCGCCGCCCTGCGGGACAGCCGGCCGGACGGCGACGCACCACAGGTCGAGGCGGCCGGCCACGGCGGGCTGCGCGTACGCGGACTGGACGCGCCCGGGGTCGCCGACCTCGCCGCCGCGCACCAGCTGCGGGTGCACGAGCTGGTCACCGAGAAGTCCAGCCTGGAACAGCTCTTCCTCGACCTGACCAGCGACAAGGCGGCCACCTCATGAATCACCTGATCAAGGCCGAGTTCCGCCGGCTGTCGGCCACCCGCGTCGGGACCGGGCTGCTGCTGGCCGCCGTCCTGTTCGGCGGGGGCCTGATGGGGGCCATGGCGCTCGTCGGGCCGGAGAACTTCGACCCACCCATGCCCGGCCTGGACACCGAAGCCGGCCTCCGCGCCGTTCTCGGCATGCTGGGCTACACCGCGTTCGTGCCGGCCGCCGTCGGCGCACTCGCCGTCTCATCCGAATACCGGCACCGCACGGCCGCCGTCACGTTCCTGTTCGCTCCCCGCCGCTGGCAGGTGCTCGTCGCCAAACTCGCCACCTACGGCGTCACCGGACTGGTCTACGGGCTGGTCCTCGCCGGCACGGCGGCCGCGGCCCTGTTCACCGTCGCCGCCGCCCGTGGCATCCCGCTCGGCCTGCCGTCCGGCCTCGTGCTCGCGCTGCTCGCCCGGATCGGCCTCGCCATGGTCGTCTACCTGCTGATCGGTGTCGGCGTGGGCGCGCTGCTCCGCAACCAGGTGGTGGCCGTGGGCGTCGTGATCGGTTATCTGTACCTGGGCGAGCCGCTGCTCATGATGATCCCCGGCGTCAACGCGCTCTACCCGGTCCTGCCCGGCGGGGCCACGGCCGCCCTCACCGACTTCACCTACCTGGCCGACGCCATGTCGCAGGAGGTCGGCAGCACCGCGGTCCGGCTGCTGTCACCAGCCGCCGGCGCGCTGCTGCTCACCGGGTACGCGCTCGCCGCCTCCCTGATCGCCATCATTCTGCCCATGCGCCGCGACATCACCTGACCCGCACGTACGGGTGGGAGCGCTAGGGATGGTTCCGTCCCGCGAAGAGGGCCCGGGCGCGGGCGACCAGGGCGGGCGAGCCGCACTCCTGAGCCAGCTCCAGCCCGTCGCGCAGCACCCGGCGGGCCTGCGGCCGGCGGCGCGCCGCGTTGAGCAGAGCACCGTGGTCGACCAGGGCAGTGGCCAGCTCGAAGCGCCGCGGCGTGCCCCGCAGCACCCGGATCGCCTCCTCGGCAGCGGCCATTCCGGCCGCGCCCGGGCGGACCTGCCCCTGGATCCGCAGCGCCCGGCCCAGCGCCGAGGCGAGCCCGTGCCGCCGGGTCAGGGCGACCTCCTCGGCGACGAGCCGCTCGGCCGCCTCCCGAGCGCCGAGTCCGACGAGGACGGACGCCGCCGCTGAGCGCCACGGCAGCACGCCGGGGTGGTCGGAGCGCCGCACGGCCAGCCGCTCGCCGCACTTGTACAGGTCGGCCAGCCCCTCGCCGGGCCGCTCGGCCGCGGTGTGCAGCTTGCCGCGGACGTAGCGCAGCAGCAGGAACTCGGGGTCGTCGGGCAGGTCGTCGTCCAGCCCGGCCGCGGTCAGCAGGCTGTCGGCCAGCGCGATGTCGCCGAGGTCGAGCAGGACCGCGAGGCGCCGCGACAGCACCAGCGAGCCGGCCGGGCCGGCCTGCTCGGTGCCCGAGACCGCGAGCAGTTCCGCCGACGCGTCGGCGTCGCGGGCGGCGTCGGCCAGCCGGCCGAGCCGCCGGGCCACCGAGCTGCGCTGGGAGTAGGCCATCGCGAGGCCCGCCGCCGAGCCGTCCCGGCCGGCCACGTCGATCGCGAGGGTGCAGCCGGAGTGGGCCGCCGCGAGGTCGTCCGCGTCGGCCAGCCGGCGCAGGGCATGCAGGTATCGCGGCAGGTCGTCCACGCCGACCGGCGGCGCCAGGGGCACCGGGCGGGTTGCCGGGGGAACGGCGTTGTCACCTGAGGTGATGTCCCGGCCGAGGTCCGCCAACCCCGGCCGTTCGTCACTGACGGTCATGCAAGCGTGTGTACCCTTCCGGGCGTCCGACCCACCATCGATCGGGCTTCGATCCTTCGTGGACCCCAAGGTTTTCCCAACCACGAGAGATGCACAATGCGGCATGCGCAGTCCGACCCAACGCAATCTCGACTTTTCCTTGGTCGACAGCCTGCTCAGCGGCGTTTTCGGGGTGAATGTCAGCGAAGCCGGGGAATTGTCCGGCGGCGGCTTCGCGGCCGTGTGGCGCGCCCGCCTGGCCGACGGACGCGACATGGTGGTCAAGGTCGGTCCCCCGCCCGGCGTCCGGCTGCTGCGGTACGAGCGTGACCTCATCCCCGCCGAGGCGGCGTACTTCCGGGCCGTCCGCGCCGGCGCGCCCGGGGTGCCCGTGCCGGAGGTGCTGCATGTCGCGGACGACTGGATCGTCACGACCATGCTGCCCGGCAGCAGCCTGAGCGAGCCGGCGGACGCCGCCGGGACGGCCGCGGCGGCAGAGGTACGCGAGCAGCTCGGTTCCGCGATCGCCGGCCTGCACCGGCTCACCGGCCCGCACTTCGGCTACACCGGTGACCGTCCGGCCGGCACCGACTGGCCCACCGCGTACGCCGCGATCATCGCCGCCCTGCTGGCCGACGCGGCCGACTGGGAGGTTCCGCTGCCACCGGGGATCGACGCGCTCGCCGCCCGGCACCACGCGAACCTGGCCCAGGTCACCCGGCCCGCGTTGCTGCACTTCGATCTCTGGGACGGCAACGTGCTGGCCGCCGGCGGCCGGCTGACCGGGCTGGTCGACGGCGAACGCTTCCTCTGGGGCGACCCGCTGCTGGACCTGGTGTCGCCGGCCCTGTTCCACCGCATCGAGGAGGAGCCGGGGCATCCGTTCCTGCGCGGGTACGCCGCCGCGACCGGCCTGGTGCTCGACGACGCCGCCCGGACCCGGCTCGGGCTCTACCGCGTCCACCTCTACACGCTGATGCTGGCCGAGGGTCCGAGCCGCGGCATCCCGGTCGGCAGCGAACGGCACGACTATCTGACCGTGCTGCTCGAACGAGAGCTGCGCGACCTGAAGTGACGCAGATGCAAGTCGGAACGGCTCGACGCCCTGGCATCTGCGGCCTAGGCTGGCGGTCGTGACGACGTACCGGATCGGTGAGGCGGCCGAGCTGCTCGGGGTCAGCGTCGACACGGTGCGCCGCTGGATCGACGCCGGCCGGCTGACGGCCGAGCGTGACGGCCACGGGCACCGCACGGTCGCCGGCGCCGACCTGGCCGCGTTCGCGCGTTCACTGGCCGACGAGCCCGACACCGGTTCCCGGCGCTCCTCGGCCCGCAACCGGCTCCGCGGCATCGTCACGGCGATCACCCGGGACGCGGTGATGGCCCAGGTCGACCTCCAGGCCGGACCGTTCCGGCTGGTGTCGCTGATGAGCCGGGAGGCCGTCGACGACCTCGGCCTGGAGGTCGGCTCCCCGGCGACCGCGGTGATCAAGTCCACGACCGTGGTCGTGGAAAGAGGGGACGACGCATGAGGGCGCGACGGCTGGCCGCGGTCGCGGTGGCCGCACTCCTGGCGCTCTCCGGGTGCAGTTCCCCGGTCCCGGACGAGCCGGTCAGCGGCGGCTCGCCCGGTTCAGCCGGCCCCGGCAGCGACGCCGCCGGACCCGTGACGGTGCTGGCGGCGGCCTCGCTGACCGAGTCGTTCACCGCCATCGGCACGAAGTTCGAGCAGCTCAACCCGTCGGCCGAGGTGAGCTTCTCGTTCGGAGGCAGCGCCGGCCTGGCCCAGCAGATCACCGCGGGCGCCCCGGCCGACGTGTTCGCCGCGGCCAGTGCCGCCACCATGAAGACGGTCACGGACGCGGGCGCCGCCACCGGCACCCCGGTCACCTTCGCGCGCAACCAGCTCGTCATCGCGGTGCCGAAGGGCAACCCGGAGGGCCTGACCACACTGGCCGACCTGGCCGGCCCCGGCGTCAAAGTGGCCCTCTGCGCCGAGCAGGTGCCGTGCGGTGCGGCCGCCGGGAAGGCGTTGTCCGCGGCCGGCGTACGGCTGACGCCGGTGACCCTGGAGCAGGACGTCAAGGCCGCGCTGGCCAAGGTGAAGCTCGGCGAGGTGGATGCCGCACTGGTCTACCGCACCGACGCCAGGGCCGCGGCGGCCGACGTCGACGGCGTCGAGTTCCCCGAGTCCGCCGGGGCGGTCAACGACTACCCGGTCGTCGCGCTCGAGGACGCGCCGAATCCGGCCGGCGCGACCGCTTTCCTGGCTTTTCTCCGGACCCCCGAGGCGCAGCGGATCCTCACCGACGCAGGGTTCCAGCAGCCCTGAGCCGGTCACCGTCCCGAGCGCCGCTGGCCCTGGCGATCCCCGCGATCATCGGGCTGGCGTTCCTCGTGCTGCCGCTGGCCGGGCTGCTGATCCGGGCACCCTGGACGACCCTGCCGCAGCGGCTCACCGAGCCCGGCGTGCTGGCGGCCCTGCGGCTGTCCCTGCTGACCGCGACCCTGGCGACCGTGGTGTGCCTGCTGCTCGGCGTACCGCTGGCCTGGCTGTTGGCCCGCGCCCGGTTTCCCGGCCGGCGGCTGGTCCGGGCGCTGGTGACAGTGCCGCTGGTGCTGCCTCCGGTGGTCGGCGGGGTCGCGCTGCTGCTGGTCTTCGGCCGGCGCGGCCTGGTCGGCGGGTGGCTGGACGCCACGTTCGGTTTCAGCCTGCCCTTCACCACCGCCGGGGTGGTGGTGGCCGAGGCCTTCGTGGCGATGCCGTTCCTGGTGATCAGCGTCGAGGGGGCGCTGCGCGGGGCGGACCCGCGCTTCGAGGAGGCGGCGGCGACGCTGGGGGCGAGCCGGTGGACGGCGTTCCGGCGGGTCACGCTGCCGCTGATCGGGCCGGGGGTGGCGGCCGGGGCGGTGCTGTGCTGGGCCCGGGCGCTGGGTGAGTTCGGCGCGACGATCACCTTCGCCGGCAACTTCCCCGGGCGCACCCAGACCATGCCGCTGGCCGTGTATCTGGCCCTGGAACAGGACCTGGACGCGGCCATCGTGCTGAGCCTGGTGCTGCTCGTGGTCAGCGTGGTGATCCTGGCCGGACTGCGCGACCGCTGGCTGGGCGCGCCGTGAGCCTGGACGCGCACCTCGTCGTCCGGCGGGACGGCTTCACGCTGGACGCCGTGCTGCGCGCCGAGGCCGGCGAGGTGGTGGCATTGCTGGGCCCGAACGGCGCCGGCAAGACCACCGCCTTGCGGGCCCTCGCCGGACTCGTCGCCCTGGACGACGGCCACCTCGAGCTCGCCGGCGAACGCCTGGACGACCCGGCGGCCAAGGTGTTCATCGCGCCGGAGCACCGGCACATCGGCGTGGTCTTCCAGGACTACCTGCTCTTCCCGCATCTGTCCGCAGTGGAGAACGTGGCCTTCGGGCCTCGCTGCCGGGGCGTCCCTCGAGCGCGGGCGCGGGCCGAGGCAACCGAGCTACTGGGCCGGGTCGGGCTGGCCGAACACATCGGCAAGAAGCCGCGGCAGCTCTCCGGTGGTCAGGCCCAGCGGGTGGCGCTGGCCCGGGCGCTCGCCACCGGGCCGCGCCTGCTGCTGCTCGACGAGCCGCTCGCCGCGCTGGACGCCCGGACCCGGCTCGACACCCGGGCCCACCTGCGCGGCCACCTCGCGGCGCACACCGGGCCGACGGTGCTGGTCACCCACGATCCGCTGGACGCGATGATGCTCGCCGACCGGCTCGTCATCCTGGAGCACGGCCGGGTGGTGCAGACCGGCGACGCCGCCGCGATCACCTCCCGGCCGCGCACCGACTACGTGGCCCGGCTGGTGGGACTCAACCTCTACCGCGGCCGGGCGGACGGCGGGCTGGTCCGGATCACCGACGGCTTCGCCCTCACCACGGCGACGCCGCTGCACGGCGACGTGTTCGTGGCCTTCCCGCCCGCCGCTGTCGCCCTCTACGCGGCCCGCCCCGACGGGAGTCCCCGCAACACCTGGCGGGCGACCGTGGCGGCCGTCTCCCGGCACGGGGACGCGCTGCGCATCGAGCTGACCGGCGGGATCACGGTGGCCGCCGACGTGACGCCGGCGGCCGCCGTGCAGCTGGGACTCGAGCCCGGTCGTGAGGTCTGGGCCAGCCTCAAAGCGACCGAGGCGACGACCTACCCCGCTGTGAAGGTGTAACTACCGGAGGCCAGGCTGTAGGACGCCGCACCGCCGCTGTAGCCCTGTGGCACGGCTTCCGGCGGGGCGGTGACAGCAGCCGCGGACGAGGCCGGGACCTGCACCGTGGCTGTGGCGTTCGGCGGGACCACCACCTTCAGCGTCAGTGTGGAGCCGGTGCGGGTCCACTCCGAGCGCGTCTGGCCGTACCGGGTCTGCAGCGACGCGGTCGCCGAGGTGACCGTACCGCCGGGTTTCGGGGCGATCAGCACCTGCCGGTAGCCCGGCGCGGCCGGAGCCACCCCGCCCACCGTGCGGTAGAGCCAGTCCCCCACCGAGCCCAGGCCGTAGTGGTTGAACGAGTTCATCCCCACGTCCTGCAGCGAGCCGTCGGGCCGGATCCCGTCCCAGCGCTCCCAGACCGTGGTCGCCCCGCGCGAGTTCATGTACCCCCAGCCGGGATAGTCCGGCTGCTGCAGGATCCGGTACGCCGTGTCGGCGTGCCCGTGCTCGGCCAGCACCGGCAGCAGATTCTCCACGCCCATGAACCCCACCGACAGGTGCCCGTTGCGGCTGTCCACCTTGGCCGCGAGCTTGTCCGCCACCGCCTGCGTACGGCCGGCCGGCACCAGGCCGAAGGCGAGCGCGAGCACGTACCCGGTCTGGCTGTTGCTGCCCACGGTCCCGTCGGCGGCGACGAACCGGTTGGTGAACGCCGCCGCGATCTGGTCGGCCAGCGTGCCGTACCGGGTCGCCTCGGCCGTACGCCCGGTCGCCGCGGCCATCCGCGACAGCAGGCGCGCCGACCAGCCGAAGAACGCCGTGCTGGAGACGTCGTTCGGGGTGTTGTCGTCGACGTTGAGCCAGTCACCGAAGGTCTCGTGGTCGCGGATCAGGTCCGCGCCCGCGGTCGAGGAGAGGTAGTCGACGTAGCGGGCCATGGCCGCGAAGTGCTTGTCCACGACGGACAGATCGCCGTAGCGCTGCCACACCGTGTACGGCACGATCACCCCCGCGTCGGCCCAGCCGGCCTTGCCCGCGCCGTCGATCACGGCCGGGGCCACGTCGGTGAACGCCCCGTCGGCCCGCTGGGCGTCGACCAGGTCGTCGGCGAACTTGGTGAGCAGTCCGTGGGTGTCGAAGTTGAACGTGGACGTGGCCCCGAACGCCGCGATGTCGCCGGTCCAGCCGAGCCGCTCGTCGCGCTGCGGGCAGTCGGTCGGGATGGACAGCATGTTGGAGCGGGCACCCCAGAGGATGTTGTGCTGCAACTGGTTGACCAGCGGATCGTTGGTCGTGAAGGTGCCGGTCTCGGCGCCGTCGGTCCAGGCGGCGAGCCCGGTGAGGCTGTCCGCGGTGGGTGTGCCCGGGAAGCCGGTCAGCTCGACGTAGCGGTAGCCGTGCACGGTGAAGTGCGGCTCGAAGACCTCCGGCGCGCCCGTCCCGGCGAGCGTGAAGGTGTCCGTGGCCTGGGCGGCGCGCAGGTTGGCGGTGTAGAGCGTGCCGTCGGCGTTGAGGATCTCGCCGTGCCGCAGGGTCACCCGGGTGCCGGCCGGGCCGGTCACGGTGAGCCGGTTCCAGCCGGCGAAGTTCTGCCCGAGGTCGGCGATGAAGACGCCGGGCTTCGGCTGGGAGATGCTCTTCGGCCGCAGCTGCTGCCGCACGGTGACGCCGGGGTCGACCTGGGCGACCAGGTTCGGCTTGGCGGCGGTGCGGACGGTGACGGCCGTGCCGGCCCCGGGCCGGATGCGGGCATCCTGATCCTCGCCGTGGTACAGGTCGTCGGCGACGATCACGCCGGCGGTCGCCGACCAGGAGCCATCGGTACGCACGTCAGCCCGCGTCCCGTCGGTGTACTCGATGGACAGCTGCGCCGAGTACCAGGGCGAGGTGCCGTAGCGCCGGCTGCCGGCGAAGCCGATGTTGCCCGAGTACCACCCGTTGCCGACCAGCGCCCCCAGGGTGTTGCTGCCCTGCTTGAGGCTGCCCGTGACGTCGTAGGCGCGGTACTGGAGGCGGTCGTTGTAGTCGGTCCAGCCGGGCGCGAGCCGCTCGGCGCCGACCTTGGTGCCGTTGAGATAAGTGTCGTGCAGCCCCAGCGCGGTGGCGAAGAGGCGGGCGCGGGCGACCGGCTTGCCGACGCTGAAACCCTTGCTCAGGTACGGCGTCGGATTCGGCACCGTGACCTGCGCGCCCCACGGGCCGGTCCCGTAGGCGGCCGTCACCTTGGCCGCGGCCCAGCCGGCGTCGTTGAAGCCCGGTTGTTCCCAGCCCGCCGGACCGGACTGCGCGGCCTTCCAGGCGCTACCGGTCGCCACGGTGGTCGTGCCGCTCGTCAGCTTGGCGATGACACCGGCCGGCCCGGCGACGTTGTTGGCCGCGGCGATCGCGATGGTGTTCGTCCCGGCGCGCAGCTGCGCGGAGACGTCCACTGTGGTCGCCCGTTTCCACGAGTCGGTGACGCGGCGCGAGGTGCTGACCCGGGAACCGTTGACCCACACGTCGGCGGTGTCGTCCCCGGTCACCACGAGGGTGGACTTCGCCACCGCGGCCAGGTCGAAGGTGCGCCGGAAGAACCGCTGCTCGGCCGGGGCGGTGGTCGCCGGGTCACCCTCGGGATACCAGATCCACTCGGCGCCGGTGAGGTCGACCGTGGCCGGGCCGCCTATGAAGTCCGCCTGCCACTCGGCCGCCGGGTTGAACAGGCCGGTGTCGAAGCGGGCGGCGGCACTCCACGGGCTGGGCCGGCCCTGGGCGTCCCAGACCCGTACCCGCCAGTGGTAGGTGCGGTTGCTGGCCAGCGCCGGTCCGCCGTACGGGATGTCCACGCTCTGCCCGGAAGTGACCTGGCCGCTGTCCCAGAGGTCCGCGGCGCCCGGGGTGGTGCCGACGGTGAGCTCGTAGCGGCCCTGCAGCTGGCCGGTGGCGGCCGAGACGAGCCGCCAGCCGAAGCGCGGTTTCGCCGTGTCGAGCCCGACCGGGTCGGTCCGGCGTTCGGTGGTCAGGCCGGCGAGCGTGACCGGTGAGCCGGCGCCGGGGTCGGGACCGGCGACGTCGCTGCGCCACGGCCCGGTGCCGTACGCGCCGAGGTCCTTGGCCGCGGTCCAGGTCTGCGGCACCGAGTCGGCCGCCTGCCAGCTGCCGTCGGTGACCAGGTCGACAGCGCTCTCCGCGGTGGCGACCCGGATCCGGCCGAGGACACCGGCCGGACCCGCGCTGGTGTTGCGCGCGGCGATCGTCAGGGTGTTGCCGCCGGGCTTGAGGGCGGCGGCCAGGTCGACGTAGCGGGCGGTCTTCCAGGAGTCGGCGGCCCGGGTGGAACCGGCGAGGTAGGTGTCGTTGAGCCAGACGTCGACCGTGTCGTCGCCGGTCACGACCAGCTGGGCGTCGGTGTAGGGGCCGGCCGGGGCGGTGAAGGTGCGGCGCAGGTAGCGGGTGGCGGCGGGGGCGCTCTGCGCGGGCTCCCCCTCGGCGAACCAGATCCAGTGCGCGCCGGCGAGGCCGACCGGCGCGGTGATCAGGGCGGCGGGACGGGAGACGGGAGGCGCCGCGGCGGCCGGGGAGCCGGGCAGCAGCAGGAGGGCCGCGGCGAGCAGCAGCGGTCTGCGGGCATGGAGGGACAGGGACTTGGCCATGCGATTCTCCTCGGTGGGGGGAGGTGCGCGGGGCAGCGGATCAACGCATTTAAACGTTTCAATGCGCTGACCTTTCGAGCGTAGGGCGAACCACAAGATCCACTCAAGGGGTGCGGGATACGGTGGTGCGCGTGCAGGCACTCGAACTCGCCGACTACCGCGCGGCGGTGGCCCGGATCTACCTGACCGCGACCGACCTCTCCGACTTCCGCGCCCGGCGTGACGAGCTGTTCGCGTACCACCCCCAGTCACCGATCCCGAGCACCGGCGACTTCGAGGGTCTGTCCTACTTCCCGCCCAGCGAGGAGTTCCGCGCGGAGGTGGAGCTGCGCCCGGCGCCGGGCGAGATCGACATCGACACGGGCGGCCCGGACGGCGTGTGCCACTACGACCGGGTCGGCATCCTGGACACCCCGTGGGGCGAGCTGTCGCTGTGGTGGCTGGCCGCGTACGGGGGTGGGCTGTTCCTGCCGGTCCGCGACGCGACCTGCGGCCCCCAGTCGTACGGCGGCGGCCGGTACCTGACGGACACGGTGAAGGGCACCCACGGCCGCGGGCTGGAGATGGTCTCCCGCACCCGCGTCCTGCTGGACCTCAACTACCTCTACAACCCGAGCTGCGCGTACGACGACCAGTGGCTCTGCCCCCTGGCGCCCCCGGAGAACAGGCTGACCACCGCGATCACCGCCGGCGAGCTCAAGTACCACTGACCACGCGTCCGATTTCTTCAAGACGGTGCCGCCGCCGGGCTCCTACGCTTCGGCCATGGATGACGTCTTCGCCGCTGCCGAGCGGTTCGTCCGGGCCGAGGCCCGGCTGCTGGAGCAACGCCTGTTCGACACGCTCTTCCACGGGGCACCGGCCGGTGGGGTCGTCGACGCCCTGCGCGGTTACCAGAACGAGGACGGCGGTTTCGGCCACGGGCTCGAGCCGGACAAGCGCTGCCCGGCCAGCCTGCCCCTGGACGTCGAGATCGCCCTGCAGACCCTCGTGGCCGCCCGGACCACCGATCCGGAGATGCTGCGGCGGGCGGCCGGCTTCCTCGACAGTGTCGCGGTCGACGGCGCGGTCTCCCTGGCCGCGCCGGTGATCGAGGCCTACCCGCGCGCCGAGCACATGACGGACTGGACCTACGTGCCGGGGCTGAACCCGACCGCCGGGCTGGCCGGTCTGCTGTACCAGCTCGACGTCGCCCACCCGTGGCGCGACGCGGCCACCCGCTACTGCTGGCAGGCGCTGGACGAGAACCCGCCACCCGACGACGCGCACGCCCTGCTGGAGGTTTTCGCCTTCCTGGCCCACGTGCCCGACCGGGATCGCGCGGACAAGCTGGTCCCCGCCGTGACCGAGCGGCTGATGACCACCTCGATGTTCCACCTCGACCCCGAGACCGAGGGGTACGGCCTGACCCCGTTGCACTTCGCCCCGACCCCGGACTCGCGCTGGCGGTCCCTGTTCACCGACGCCCAGCTCGACGGGCACCTCGACCACCTGCTGCAGGCCCAGCAGCCGGACGGTGGCTGGGCGCTCACCTGGGAACCGCCGAGCACCGCGTCCCGGCTGGCGTGGCGCGGCCGGGTCACCGTGGAGGCGCTCCGCACGCTGGAGTCGTACGGCCGGCTGCGACGATGAGGCCATGCGTGCGGTGATCTACGACCGGTTCGGTGAACTGCCCGAGCTTCGCGACGTCCGCGACCCGGAGCCACCCGACGGCGGGGTCGTCGTGGCCGTCCGCGCGACCGGGCTGTGCCGCAGCGACTGGCACGGCTGGCGCGGCCACGACACCGACATCCGGCTGCCGCACGTCCCGGGTCACGAGTTCGCCGGGGAGATCACCGCGGTCGGTGCGGGCGTCCGGGGCTGGCAGGCCGGCGACCGCGTCACCGCGCCGTTCGTCTGCGCGTGCGGCACCTGTCCGGCCTGCCTGGCCGGCGACCAGCAGGTGTGCCACCGGCAGGAACAGCCCGGCTTCACCTACTGGGGCTCGTTCGCCGACCTCGTCGTGGTGCCGCACGCCGGGACCAACCTGGTGCGCCTGGACGACCGGATCAGCTTCGCCGCGGCCGCCACCCTGGGCTGCCGGTTCGCGACGGCCTTCCGGGCGGTGGTGACCCAGGGCCGGGTCCGGCCCGGCGAGTGGGTCGTGGTGCACGGATGCGGCGGTGTCGGGCTGTCCGCGGTGATGATCGCGGCGGCGGCGGGTGCCCGGGTGGTCGCCGTCGACGTGTCGGCCGAGGCGCTGGCCCTGGCCCGGCACTTCGGCGCGACCGCCACGGTCGACGCCACGACTCCGGTGGTCCAGGCGATCCGGGAGCTCACCGGCGGCGGCGCGCACGTCTCCCTCGACGCGCTGGGCAGCCAGGTCACCCTCACCGCCTCGATCGAGGGGCTGCGCCGGCGGGGGCGGCACGTGCAGGTGGGACTGCTGCCCGCGGTGACCGGCCGCCCGACAATGCCGATGGAGCTGGTCGTCGCGCACGAGCTGGAGATCCTGGGCAGCCACGGGATGCCGGCGCACGCGTACCCGGAAATGTTGTCGCTGGTGGAGACGGGCGCGCTGCGCCCCGGCGAGCTGATCACCGGTGAGCTCGCGCTCCCGGACGCCCCGGCGGCCCTGGCCGCCATGGACGGCGCCGCCCCGGCCGGCGTTCAGGTCATCGTGCCCTGAGCTCCTAGTACTTTGGGACGATCTGGCGGCGGTGGGCCGTCCGTACGATCAGTACGTGCTCGAACTGCTGCGCTCGATCCGGGACGAGCCCCGCTCCCCGCACCCGCCGGAGCGGGTGTGGCGGGACTGGGCGCTGGTCGCCGTGCTGGTGCCGCTCGCCGTGCTCGAAGGGCTGCTGCGTCCCGAACTGCCGTGGCGGTTCGTCTCGGTCGCCGTGGTCGTCGCGCTGGTGCCGACTCTGCTGTGGCGCCGGACCCGGCCGCTGCTGATGGTGGCCATCGGTTTCGGGGTCAGCGGGCTCCTCCCGGCGCTGGAGATGTACACGGTCGCCTTCGTGCTGATCCTGCTCTACGCCCTGCTGCGCTGGGGTTCCGGTCGCGAGGCCGTGCTCGGGCTGGCCGTCGTGCTGGCCAAGGGCGTGCTCGCCGCGGCCGCCGGGCAGCTCGGCGGGGCCGACCTGGTCGCCGGTCCGGCCGTCATCTCCGCGACCGTGGCCCTCGGCCTGGCCGCGCGGTACCGGGCCCGGGCCCGGCAGCGCGAGCTGGAGCAGGTCGCCCTGCTCGAACGCGAACGGCTGGCCCGGGACCTGCACGACACCGTGGCCCACCACGTGTCCGCGATGGCCATCCGGGCCCAGGCCGGCCTGGCCACCGCGCCGAACGACCCGGCCGCCGCCACCGACGCCCTGCGGATCATCGAGGCCGAGGCCTCCCGGGCGCTGGCCGAGATGCGCAGCATGGTCCGCGTGCTGCGGCACGACCGGCCGGCCGAGCCCGAGCCCGACCCCGGTCCCCGCCTGGAGGACCTGGCCACGCTGGCCGGCCGCTCCCGCACCGGCCCACCGGTCGACGTGGGCCTCACCGGTGACCTCACCGGCATCCCGTCCCCGGTCGGGGCGGCGATCTTCCGGCTGGCCCAGGAATCGGTGACCAACGCCCGGCGGCACGCCCGGCACGCGACCCGCATCGAGGTCCGGGTCAGCGCCGATCCCACCGCGGTGCGGCTGCGGGTCAGCGACGACGGCGAGAGCCGCCCGCCGCGGACCGGCGCACCGGGCTACGGCCTGATCGGCATGGCCGAGCGCGCCGGGCTGCTCGGCGGCACCTGCGAGGCCGGCCCCGGCCCGGGCCGCGGCTGGACCGTCACCGCGGTGCTGCCCCGCGGCGAAGCGCCGGCGTGAGCATCCGGGTGGTCGTCGCCGACGACCAGGAGATCGTCCGGACCGGGCTCACGATGATCCTCAACTCGCAGCCGGGCATCGAGGTCGTCGGCCAGGCCGGGAACGGCCGGCGGGCTGTCGAACTGGCCCGGCACCTGCGGCCCGACGTGTGCCTCTTCGACATCCGGATGCCCGGCGTCGACGGCATCGCGGCCACCCGAGCGCTGGCCGGGCCGGACGTCACCGATCCGCTCGCGGTGGTCGTCATCACGACCTTCGACCTCGACGAGTACGTGTACGCCGCACTGCGCGCCGGGGCCCGCGGCTTCCTGCTCAAGGACGCCGGGACGGCGATGCTGGCCCAGGCCGTGCACGCCGCCGCGGACGGGGAGGCGCTGATCGCGCCGAGCATCACCGCGCGGCTGCTGCGGACGTTCGCCCGTTCCGGGCCCGCGGCGGCGGTGCAGCCCGTCGACCCGCTGACCGACCGCGAGGAGCAGGTGCTGGGCGCGGTGGCCCGCGGGCGGACGAACGCCGAGATCGCCGCCGAGCTGCGCATCACCCTCAGCACGGTGAAGACCCACGTCACCAGCCTGATGAACAAACTCGGCGCCCGGAACCGGGTGGAGATCGCGATCTGGGCCTACGAGACGCACCGGGTGCACGGGCGCTGACGCCGAAAGTACGGTCCGGCCACCGGACCTGGGACCGATGAGCCGGCCGGCGCCGCTCGGCACCATCAGGCCATGACGAATTCCTCCCCCCGGTCCGAGTGGCGGGTCACGGCGGGTCTGCTGCTGCTCAGCGCCGTACCGGTGCTCGCCGGCGGCGTCCGGGTGACCGAACTGGCCGCCGGCGCCGAGGCCACACCGGCCAACGCCCGCTTCCTCGCCGTGCCGCTGCCGGTGGTCGTG
This sequence comes from Actinoplanes sp. NPDC048967, assembly GCF_040649415.1. NCBI lineage: Bacteria > Bacillati > Actinomycetota > Actinomycetes > Micromonosporales > Micromonosporaceae > Actinoplanes > Actinoplanes sp. NPDC048967. The sequence goes on along the minus strand of NZ_JBEZFL010000007.1, from coordinate 64,978 downwards.
CACATCATCGGCGCCTCCCTGTTCTGCCTGCTGGGGGCGTTCCAGTTCCACCGCGGGCTGCGCCGGCGCCGACCCCGATGGCACCGGATCGCCGGTCGTGTCCTGGTGCCGTGCGGCCTGGCCGCGGCGGTGACCGGGGTGTGGATGACCCTGTACTACCCGCTGCCGGCGTTCGACGGCCCGCGCTTCGGGGTCCTCGGGCTGGCCCGGCTGGGCTTCGGGACGGTCATGGCGGTGGCGATCGTGCTCAGCTTCCTGGCGATCCGGCGGCGCGACATCGCCCGGCACCGCGCGTGGATGATCCGGGCGTACGCCATCGGCCAGGGCGCGGGCACCCAGGCGCTGACCCACGCGCCGTGGGTGCTGACGGCCGGTCAGCCCGGCGTGGGCACCCGGGCGGTGCTGATGATCGCCGCCTGGACGATCAACCTGGCGGTGGCGGAATGGATCATCCGGCGCCGTCCCCGCCCGGTCGGGTCACGCCCGGGCGCCGCCGTCGACCGGGAGCACGGCGCCGGTCACGAAGGCGGCCCGGTCGCTGAGCAGCCACGCCGCGGCCTCGGCGATCTCGGCCGGATCGGCTGACCGGCGCAGCGGCGTCGCGGCGATGAGGCGGTCCGTCAGGCCGGGCGAGTCCGCCTCCCAGGTACGGATCATCTCGGTGCTCGTGTTGCCGGGCGCGATCGCGTTGACCCGGATGCCCTGCGGCCCGTACGTGACGGCGGCCGACTCCGTGAGGCTGTTGACCGCGCGTTTCATCGCCCCGTACGCGGGCAGCGCCGGATTGCCCCGCAGACTGCCCACGCTGGAGTTGTTGACGATGGCCCCGGCGCCGGCCGTCTCCCGGATGGCACCGATCTCGGCCACCATGGCCAGCCACACACCTCGGAGGTTCACCGCGTACAGCTCGTCGAAGTGCTCCTCCCGTACCTGGTCGAACGGCACCGGTGGGGTGATGGTGGCACCGTTGTTGAAGGCGACGTCGAGCCGCCCGAAGACCTCGACGGTCCGCGCGACGGCGGCCCGCACACTGTCGGCGTCGGCCAGATCGCAGACCACGTGGTCCGCGCGGCCGCCGTCCCGCCGGATCTCCTCGGTCACGGCCTTCAACTGTTGCCCGGTACGCGCGGCCAGCAGCACCCGGGCGCCCTCGCGAGCGAACAGGCGGGCCGCGGCGGCGCCGATGCCCCGCCCGGCGCCGGAGACGAAGGCGACCTTGCCGGCCAGCAGGCCCTCATTGGTGTTGTTCATGGTTGCGACCCTGCGCCCGCCGCCGGGACCCTATCCAGGCATCGTCGGTGCCTGGATAGCCACCGTCGTACGCGACGACACTGGGCGGGTGGACAAGCGACAGCTCGCGGATTTCCTCCGTTCCCGGCGGGAACGGATCACGCCGGCCGACGTGGGGCTCCCGGCCGGCCCGCGCCGCCGCACCCCTGGGCTGCGCCGCGAGGAGGTGGCGCAGCTGGCGTTCATCTCGACCGAGTACTACACCCGGCTGGAGCAGAGCCGCGGCCCGAACCCGTCCCGCGAGGTGCTCGCCGGCCTGGCCCGGGCCCTGCGCCTGGCCGACGCCGAACGCGACCATCTGCACCACCTGGCCGGGCAGCCACCGGGTCCGCCACCCGGCCCGTCCCGCGAGGTCCGGCCGAGCATCCTGGATCTGCTGCGACGCCTGCCGCTCACGGCCGCGATCGTCACCTCCGCGACCTACGAGGTGATCGCCTGGAACGCCCTGGCCGCCGCGCTGATGGAGGACTTCTCCGCGCGCTCCCGCCGGGACCGCAACCTGGTGCGGCGCGTCTTCCTCGGCCCGCACCTCGACGGCCGCCGCCTGTACGGAGTTTCCGACGCGGATGCGTTCGCCCGCATGTCCGCCCTGCACCTGCGGGCCACCGCCGCCCGCTATCCCGGCGACCCGGAGGTGAGCGAGCTGATCCACGACCTCCTGACGGGCAGCGAGGACTTCGCCCGGCTGTGGAGCTCGAACGACATCCGCACGGTGCCGGCCCTCATCAAGACGTTTCAACACCCGCAGGTCGGCCCGGTCACCGTCAACTGCGACGTGCTGGACATCGCGGACCGGGACCAGCGGGTGGTCATCTACACCGCGGCTCCCGGCTCGCCGTCCGAGGCGGCCCTGCATCTGCTCTCGGTCATCGGCACCCAGCGGATGACCACCACGGTCAGGCGGTGATGCGGTCCAGCCATTCGCCCAGCAGCACCTTCTCGCCAGTCGAGAGGCTTTCGAGTGCGGGCAAGGCGGCGTGCAGAGCCACGGCCGCGGTCACCGGCCCGGGCTCCCGGCCGACGGGCCGCTCGGTGCTGATCGCCGCGATGACCGCCTCCCGGGCGGTGACCGACAGAGCCGGCTCGCGCTGATCCGCCGGGGTGGCGATCAGCGCGAGGGTGACGCCGGAACCGGCCGCGTGCACGAGCGAGGCCGCCAGCGCCTCGGAGACCCGCAGCCGGCCGGCCTCGGCGATCCGCCTGATGTGCCCGGCCAGCACGTCGGCCGCCGCGTGGGTGGCCGCCGAGGCGGCATGCCCGGTGCGGGGCCGGCCGTACATCAAGGTATAGAGCGCGGGATTGGCCAGCCCCAGCTCGACGTGCAGGTCCCAGCCGCGGCGCAGGTCGGCCACCGGGTCGTCGGACAGCGGCGCCGTGGACTTGGTGGCCAGATACTGCTGGAGCCCGTGAGTCGCGATCGCGTCGAGCAGTCCCTGCTTGTCGCCGAAGAACCGGTAGATGGTCGGCGGCTGCACCCCGGCGGCGGCGCTGACGGCCCGCGTGGAGATGGCGTCCTCGCCGCCTGCGGTCAGCAGCTCCAGAGCCGCGCCGACGATGCGGTCACGCGTGTTGTCACTCACAATTCCAATGATATCTCAGACTTGATTCCACTGGTATTTCCAGTGGTACGGTCTCTGTGTTATCACTGGAAAGGACTTCACATGATCATCGTTACCGGAGCCGGCGGACAGCTGGGCCGCGCCGTCCTCGACAACCTCCTGGAGCAGGTGCCGGCCGATCAGCTCGCGGCCAGCGCCCGCGATCCACAGCAGCTCACCGGCCTGCAACAGCGCGGCGTCCGGGTCCGGCCAGGCGACTTCGACGACCCCGCCGGCCTGAGCGACGCCTTCGAGGGAGCGTCCACCGTGCTCGTCGTCTCGGTGAACAGCACCGGGGAAGAGTCCGTGCGCCGGCACCGCAACGCCGTCGACGCCGCCGTCGCGGCGGGCGCCAAGCGGATCGTCTACACCAGCCACATGGGTGCCGACCCGGCTTCGCCGTTCCCGCCGATGCCCGACCACGCCGCGACCGAGGAGGCTCTGCGGCAGGCCGGCGTGGCGTTCACCTCGCTGCGCAACGGCTTCTACGCCAGCACGGTCCCGCTGCTGCTCGGGCACGCGCTGGAGACGGGCGAGCTGCGGGTGCCCGCGGACGGCCCGGTCGCCTGGACCACCCACGCCGACCTGGCCGCGGCGGCCGCGCGGATCCTCATCGACGGCGGGTTCGACGGTTTCACCCCGCCGCTGACCGGCCCGGCAGCGGTCGACATGACCCGGGTGGCCGAGATCGCGGCGCAGCGCACCGGCCGGCCGATCCGCCGGGTGGTCGTCTCGGACGAGGAATACCGACAGGGACTGCTCGCCGCGGGCCTGCCCGAGGCGGCCGCCGACATGCTGGTGGGCCTGTTCGCCGCGAGCCGGCACGGCGACTTCGGGCCCGCCGACCCGACCCTGGCCGGCCTGCTGGGCCGGCCCGCCACCAGCATCGAGGACTACCTGGTCAGCTCGCTGCCGGCCGGTCCGGGGCGATGAGCGACCACACCTCGGTGTCGTGGCGGACACCTTGATAGAGAAACTCCCCGCGCAGCACGCCGTCGAGGCGCATCCCCAGGCGGCGGGCGACGTTCGAGCTCGCGGTGTTGTCCGTACGGCAGTGCCACTCGACGCGGAAGATGCCCCGCACCTCGATCGCCCAGTCGATGAGGAGCCGGGCGGCGCGGGTGATCAGGCCGCGGCCCTGGGCGGCCGGCTCCAGCCAGCAGCCGACCTCACAGGTGCCCGCGGCCACGTCGAAGTGGACGAACATGACGCCGCCGACGAGCGTGCCGTCGAGCCAGATGCCGTGCAGCCGGCCGCTGTCACCGGCCGCCTTGTCCGCGTAGCGCTGCAGGGTCACCGTCGCGGACTCCAGATCGGTGCTGAGGCCCGCCCACGGGATCCACGGGTCCACGGTGGCCCGGGCCCGGTCCATGTGGGCGAGGAATTCCGGCGCCTGCCACGGCTCCAGGGGCCGCAGCTGCGCTCCCCCGCCAAGATCGATCGCGTACATCCCGGCAGCCTACCCAGGCGTGACGACGAGTCCGGGCACCGCGACACCGATCCGGCCCGGGTATTCGGCCGCCGCCTCGGCAACGGCGGCACGGTGGTCGGTGCCCGGCCACAGATGGGCGAGCAGCAGGTGCCGCGCCCCCGCTTCCCGGGCCTGCCGGCCCGCATCCCGCGGACCACTGAGCAGACCCCGATCATCCAGCGGTACGCCGCCCAGATGCGTCGCGTCGGCGATCAGCAGATCCGCGTCCCGGGCCAGCGCCACCACCTCGGGACTCGGGCCGCAGTCCCCCGTGTACGCCAGCACCCGCCCACCGGCGGCCAGCCGGATCCCCGCGTTCGGCACAAAATGCGGCAGCAGCCGGGTCGACGCGGTGAACGGGCCGACCCGGAAGGGCTCCCCCGGCGTGAGCTCGTGCAGCACGTAGGCGTCGTCGAGCATCCCCGGCCGGTCCAGCGCCAGGACCGCGTCGAGCGCGCCCGGCAGCGCGAAGACCGGTAACGGTGCCGGTGGATCCGCGCTCAGCGCCCGGGCGCGCAACAGCGGGTTCAGGTCCGCGCAGTGGTCGGGGTGGCCGTGGCTGACAAAGACCGCGTCGACCGGCCCGGGCAGCCGCGGCATGGTGCCGTAGCCCAGGTCGAGCACCAGCCGGAAGCCGTCGTGCTCGACGAGGTAGCCACTGCAGGCCGAGCCCGGCTCCGGCCACGCGCCGCAGGCCCCCAGCACGGTCAGCCGCATCCGCAACCGCCACTCAGCGAATTCACAACAAAAACGCGCATAGTGGAGAACGCCCCCGTCCGGCCTTGGAGGTCTTCATGGGTCTCGTGCTCGCCATCGTGAGCTTGGTGTTGCTGCTGCTGCAGGTGTTGCTGATCGCCCGGGCGGTGCTCGACTGGACCGTGGCGCTGGCCGGGCCGTCCGCGTACGGGTCCGTGCGTTCCCGGCTCTCCGCCGGGGTGCACGCGGTGACCGAGCCGATCCTGGCCCCGGTCCGCCGGGTCGTGCCGCCGTTGCGTCTCGGCGGGATGTCCATCGACCTGGCCTTCATCGTGGTCTTCCTGGCCATCGTGATCATCCGCTCGCTGATCGGCTGACTCCCTCCGGCCTCCTCTGATCGACGACGGCCCGGCTGAGTGATCAGCCGGGCCGTCGCTTGCTCAGGCGGGCTCGGGCACGTTGCCGGGATCGCCCTCGGGCACGTTGCCCGGGTCGTCGGGGCCGGGCATCGGCTCGACCGGGGGTGGGGGCAACGTCTCCGGGGTGTCCGGGGACAGCTCACCCGGATCGTCGGGGACGGGCTCGCTCGGGTCGATCGGCGGGTAGTTGTCCGGGTCCGGACCTGGCTGCACCATGGCCATCAGTCTGCCCCACCGCCCGGCCGGGCCGAAGACTCCCCGATCCCCGGCGCGCCGGGTGGCCGACGCGCGGGGTAGCCGACGCGACGCGGCGCCGCGTGACGACGGCCGGGCGTGTGGCTCAGGCGCCGACCTCGCCGTCGATGCCCTCGCGCAGGAAGTCCGCGTGGCCGTTGTGCCGGGCGTACTCGTGGATCATGTGCAGCATCACCAGGCGCAGTGAGACCTGCTCGCCCCACCGCGCCTGGTAGCCCGTCACGTCCAGCGACTCGGCCGCCCGTTCGATGCGGCGGGCATGCTCGACCTCCTCCTGCCACGCGCCGAACGCCTCAGCCCGGGTGGACGCCGACGCGTCGTACGCGGCCTGGAAGTCACCCTCGGCCGACCAGCGCAGCGGGATGTCCTCGGCGTTGATGACCCGGCGGAACCAGGTGCGCTCGACCTCCGCCATGTGCCGCACCAGGCCCAGCAGAGTCAGCGTGGACGGCGGCATCGAGCGTTGCCGCAGCTCCTCGTCCGACAGGTCCTGGCACTTCATCGCCAGCGTCGCCCGGTGGTAGTCCAGGTAGGCGCGCAGTGTCTCGCGTTCCCCGCCGAGCAGCGGTGGGTCTATCCGGTCGTCCTGCACAGGCCCCTCATTCGTTGCGGGCCGCCTCCGGGCCGGTGATCCGGCGCAGCAGCGGCATCGTGGACGCGATCACGGCGAGCGACGCCGCGAGCCCGGCGACCACGATGACATAGAACGAGATCCCGGGTGGGCTCAGCGACAACCTCATCTGCGCGGTCAGGAACAGATGGGCGGCCAGCAGACCGGAGCCCAGCGCCACTGTCGCGGCGATCACCAGCGGGGTGACGCTCTCCAGCGCGACCACCCGGCGCAGCGTGCCCAGCGGGACGCCGGTGAGCCGCAGCATGCTGAAGGGGCGCTTGCGCTCGCTCAGGCCACCCGCCACGCTCACCGCCAGGCTGCACCCGGCGATGGCCAGGCTGGCCAGGATCACCACGTCGGCCAGCCGCTTCCAGCCCTCGAAAACCTTGGCCGTCTCGGCCATGAACTCCACGCTGGAATACGGCGAGTAGAGCATCGGGTGGGCCAGCTGCAGGATCGTCCGCGCCCGTTCCAGCGCGGGCGTCGAGCCGTCCGTCACGGTCACGACCGACTGAGCGCTGAAGGTGCTCAACCGGGCCGGGTCGACGTCCGCGGCGGGCCACGGTCCGGTCCACTCGTCCGGGCCGGTCAGGTCGGGCCACACCCAGACGGTACGGACCCCGGCAGCGCACGGGGTCACGCCCGGCAGCCCGGCGATGTCGTCGCATGAGGCCAGCACGTAAGGCCAGAAGGTGGTGGAACCGGGCGGGGCCTCGGGCACTGGCACGCTCGCCGGCGGGATCCGGGTCACGGCGACACCCAGGACACCCGGCTGCGCCGCCAGCCCGGCCGGGACCGGATCACCGATCGGCGCCGCATCCCGATCCCGGAACAGGGTGATCAGGTTGGCGGCATCAGGCGCCCGGCTCGGCGTGCCCCGGTCGGCGGCGATCGAACCCATCACCCCGACGGCCACGCTCGTGACGAACAGCGCCAGCACCAGGCCGCTGACCGAGCGGAAGCCGGCCCGTGGGTTGTCGGCCAGGCGGCGGGCCGCGATCAGCGCGGCCGGCCGCTTGGCCCGGCGCGCGACCAGCCGGGAGCCGGCCATGGTCAGCCACGGGCCGGCCACGAGCAGGCCGATCATGACGACGAAGATGCCCGGCAGGAAGGCCATGATCTGCCCGTTGGTGGTGCCGGGCCGGCGGCCCACGAAGTACGCCAGCTCGCCCAGGCCGGCCGCGAGCGGGATCAGCCGCCAGGCCCGGGGCGGGCGGGGCGTGACCCGCCGGGTGACGCCCAGCGGGGAGATCCGCACCCGGCGCAGAGCCAGCCGGGCCGCGAGCGCGGCGACCACGGGCACCCCGAGCGCCACGCCGACGAAGGTCACCGGGTCGAGCGCCAGGTCCTCGGGGAACATCGGGGCGCCGGTGAACGGGATGGCCGCCACCGTGTCCCGGACGAGGAAGAACAGGACGAAACCCAGGACCGTACCGGCGAGTGCGGAGACCATGGACTCCACCGCGGACACCGTGGAGACCTGCGCCGGGGTCGCGCCGACCAGCCGCATCGCCGCGAACCGCTGCTCGCGGCGGGTGGCGGCGAGGCGGGTGGCCGTACCGATGAGGATGAACAGGGGGAAGATCAGGGCGGCCGCCACCACCGCCAGGATCAGCTGGAGGCCGGAGGTCGGGATGCCTCGCCAGCAGCCGTTCGGGCACTGCTCCGGCGGGGTCGCCGCGATCGTTCCGACCCGGGTGACACCGGCGCGCCGGGCCAGCTCCGCGGGGGTGTAGCCGACGACGGCGACCAGCGAGTCCGGGGCGGGCAGCGCGTCGCGGCCGATCGTGCCGGCCAGGCGGCGGCCCGGGAAGCGGTCGGCCAGCTGGGCCGCCGGGGTGTCCGCGATCAGCTTGGCCAGCTCCGGCGACGCGAAATACTCCCCCGGGCCGGGCAGCCGGGGCAGGCCCGGCGGCACCGGCGAGAGCGGACCGGTCGCGGCCAGATCGACCCGGCCGACGGTACGGCTGTCGAAGCCGTCCACCCGCAACTGCCACCACAGGGGATCGACGCCCTGCTCGGCGCCGGGCGCGTCCGCCGAGTTGGCCCAGCCGTACCGGTCGTTCTGACTGGTCACGCCGTTCAGCCCGGTGAGCGCCAGCAGCAGCATGCCCACTCCGAGGGCCACGGCCAGGGCGATGACGATCAGGCGTACCGCTGCCTCCCGGCCACCGGCGAGCGTGAGCCGCAGCCCGAAGCGGATCATGCGATCGCCTCGGCGGTCAGCGAGTGCACCCGGCCGTCACGGACGACGACCTCGCGGTCGGCGTACGCGGCGACCCGCGGCTCGTGGGTGACCAGCACGACCGTGGTGCCCTCCGCCCGGGCCGCGTTGACCAGCAGGTCCATGACCTGCTCGCCGGTGAGCGAGTCGAGCGCGCCGGTCGGCTCGTCGGCGAACAGCACCCGCGGCCGGGCCACCAGCCCCCGGGCCAGGGCGACCCGCTGGGCCTGACCGCCGGAGAGCTCGCCGGAGCGGCGCTCCTCGAGGCCGTCGAGGCCGAGCCGGCCGAACCAGGCCCGGGCCTCGGCCACCGCCGCCGCCCGCCGCATCCCGTTGAGCAGCAGCGGCAGGGCGACGTTCTCCTGCGCGCTGAGCTCGGGCACGAGCTGGCCGAACTGGAAGACGAAGCCGAACTTGTCCCGCCGCAGGCGGCTGCGCTCGGTCTCGCCGAGCCGGTCCACCCGCCGGCCCTCGAAGAGGATCTCGCCGGACTCCGGCACCAGGATGCCGGCCAGGCAGTGCAGCAGCGTGGACTTGCCGGAGCCGCTCGGACCCATGATGGCCAGCAGCTCACCCTCGGCGACGGCAAGGTCGGCGCCGCGCAGCGCGGGCGTCTCACCGAACGACAGGACGACGTCGCGCGCCTCGATGACGGTCATGACCGGACCTCCTTGGCCAGGGCGTCGAGCCGGGCCGAGGTCAGGTCGATCCAGCGCAGATCGGCCTCCAGGTGGAACAGGCCGTGGTCGGCGAGCAGGGCGTCGACCAGGCCGCCGGTGCGTTTGATCTCGGTGAGCTCGCGCATCCGTTGCAGGTGGGCGGCGCGCTGGGTGTCGAGATAGCCCTCGGCGTTGCGCCCGAGCATGAGCGCGAGGGTCACCTTGGCGAAGAGCACGGTCTGCAGGTGCGGCTCGGGGGCGACGGGCTCGGTCAGCCAGCCGTCCACCTCGGTCGCGCCGAGATCGGTGATGATGTAGCGCTTGCGGTCGGGACCCTCGCCCGGCTCCAGGTCGCTGATGACGACCTTGCCGTCGCGGGCCAGGCGGGACAGCGTGGCATAGACCTGGCCGAACGAGAGCGGCTTGCCACGCCCGAAGTATGCGTCGTAGTCGCGCTTGAGGTCATAGCCGTGGCTGGGTTCACGTTCGAGAAGCCCCAGAAGGGTCAGCGGCACCGTCATGCCAAGGACTATACGCTGAGAGTATACGCTCAGGGAATAGCGGCCCGGCACCGGGACCCCGCTCGGACCGACGACAACCTATGGGTTGTACAACGACCGAGTTGTGCGTACTGTTCGGCGCATGCCCGTTCTGCAGGATGACCTGAGCCAGGTGTTCTCCGCGCTCGCCGATCCCACCCGGCGCGCGATCCTCGCCCGGCTGGCCCACGGCGACGCCACGGTCAACGAGCTGGCCGAGCCGCTGCCGATGAGCCAGCAGGCCGTCTCCAAACACCTCAAGGTGCTGGAGCAGGCCCGGCTCATCTCCCGCACCCGGACGGCGCAGTCGCGCCCCTGCGTGCTGGAGACCGGGCGGCTCGACGAGGCCGTCGAGTGGGTGGCCCGGCACCGGCAGGTCTGGGCGGACCGGCACGATCGCCTGGAGCAGCACCTGAGCAAGCTGCGCAGCGCGCCGGAGGGCACCCGGTGACCGGCACCGGCGAGCTCACCTTCACCCGGGTGCACCGCGGCTCCCCCGAGCTGCTCTTCGCCTGCATGACCGAGCCGGCCCATCTCGTGCACTTCTGGGGCCCGGCCGGCACCACGACACCGGTCGGGGGCATCGTGGTCGACCTGCGGCCGGGCGGCGCCTTCGAGACCACCATGGTCAACGAGGCCGACGGCAGCACGTACACGATGCGGGCGGTCTTCGCCGAGATCGACCGGCCGCACCGGCTCGTCTGGGTCGAGGCCGGCGTCGAGGGCGGCATGCGGACCACGGTCACCTTCACCGACCTGCACGACGGGCGTACCGAGGTCGTCACCCACCAGAGCAATGTGCCCGCCGCGTATCTCGCCGCCGAGGCCCAGGCCGGGTTCGTCACCAGCCTGGACCGCTACGCCGCCTACGTGGCCCAGCTGACCAGCCAGGAGCCCACATGACCACCGTGACATCCGCCGACGGCACCGAGATCGCCTACGACAGCGCCGGCCGCGGGCCCGCGCTCGTCCTGATCGACGGGGCCATGTGCTACCGGGCCGCGGGCCCGATGCGGCCGCTGGCCGCCCTCCTGACGAGCGCCTTCACCGTCTTCACCTACGACCGGCGGGGCCGCGGCGAGAGCGGCGACACCCAGCCGTACGCGACGGAGCGCGAGGTCGAGGACCTGCGGGCGATCGTGCGGGCCGCCGGTGGCCGGGCCGCGCTCTACGCCATGTCGTCGGGCGGTGCCCTGGCCCTGGCCACCGCCGCCGCCGATCCGGGCGTCACCGGGCTGGTGCTGTACGAGCCGCCGTTCCTGGGCGGGGACAAGGAGTACACCGCGCGGCTCGGTGAGCTGCTGGAGGCGGGCCGGCGCGGGGACGCGGTCGAGCTGTTCATGACCACCGTCGGCGTGCCCGCACCGGTGATCGCCGGCATGCGGAGAGGCCCGGGCTGGTCGGCCCTGGAGGCGATCGCCCCGACGCTGGCCTACGACGACGCGTTGCTCGATGACGGGCGAGTGCCGGGCGAGCTGCCGGTCACCGTACCGATGCTGGTCGTCTCGGGGACCGCAAGCCCGGCGGAGATGCGGCAGGCGGCGCAGGCGACGGCGGCCGCGTTCCCGGCGGCCGAGCATCGCTCGCTGGCGGGCCAGACGCACGACGTGCGGCCGGACGCCCTGGCCCCGATCATGATCGATTTCCTCCTGGACTGAGCAACCACCCATGACAAATATCAGTGGTTGAGTGAGTGCTCGCTCATTAAGCTCCACGGAGTGACCAACCCGGACCGGAGTGCGCGACGCCGACGGGTGCCCGCCATGGCCCCCGAGGACCGGCGGGCCGCCCTGATCGCCGCGACCATCCCGCTGCTGCACGAGCACGGGCTCGACGTCAGCACCAAGCAGATCGCCCAGGCGGCCGGGGTCGCCGAGGGCACCATCTTCGGTGTCTTCCCCGACAAGAGATCACTGCTCACCGCCGCGATGGTGCAGGCCTTCGATCCCGCGCCCACCATCGACGCCGTCGCCGCGATCGGTCCGGGCCGGGATCTGCGGGGCCGGCTGGCCGCCGCCACCACCCTGATCATGAAGCGGTTCGCCCACAACGCCCGCCTGATGGCCGCGGTCCGGCACGCCCATCATGCCCACGATCCGGCGGGCATCATGCGGATGAACCGGGCTCGCGAGCAACTGCTCGCCGCCCTGACCGAGCTGATCGAGCCGGACGCCGCCCAGCTGCGACGTTCACCGGCCGAGGTCGCCCGGCTGGTTCTGCTCTTCTGCGGAGCCAATACCTACGGCCCGTTCGCCGACCGGCGCTTCGACGGCGACGAGCTGGTGTCGCTGCTGCTCGACGGGCTGCTCGTCCAACCAGACCATTCACACGGGGGTGTCTGACCGGTGCTCGTCCGACTTCTGCGCGCGCGGCTGCGACCGTACGGGAAAGCGATCTGGATGGTCGTGCTCTTCCAGTTCGTCGCCACGCTCGCCACGCTCTACCTGCCCACGCTGAACGCGGACATCATCGACAACGGCGTGGTGCCCGGCGACACCGGCTACGTCATGATGGTCGGCGCCGAGATGCTCGGCATCACGCTGGTGCAGATCGCCGCCCAGGTCGCCGCCGTCTACTTCGGCGCCCGCACCGCCATGGCCGTCGGCCGCGACGTGCGGGCCGCCGTCTTCTCCCGGGTGCTCGACTTCTCGGCCCGCGAGGTCGGCCAGTTCGGCGCGCCCTCGCTGATCACCCGCACCACCAACGACGTCCAGCAGGTCCAGATGCTGGTGCTGATGACGTTCCTGCTGATGGTCTCGGCTCCGATCATGTGTGTCGGGGGCATCGTGCTGGCGCTGCGGCAGGACGTGCCGCTGTCCTCGCTGCTGCTGGTCGTCGTGCCCGTCCTGGTCGGCGTGGTCACGCTGATCATCGTCCGGATGCGCCCGCTGTTCCGCACCATGCAGGTGCGCATCGACAAGGTCAACCGGGTGCTGCGCGAGCAGATCACCGGCATCCGGGTGATCCGCGCGTTCGTCCGCGACGACCGCGAGCAGGCCCGCTTCGGCGTGGCCAACGCCGAGCTGACCGACGTGTCACTGCGGGTCGGGCGGCTGATGGCGCTGATGTTCCCGACCGTGATGCTGCTGGTGAACGCCTCCAGCGTGGCGGTGCTGTGGTTCGGCGGGCACCGCATCGACGACGGCTCGATGCAGATCGGGGCGCTCACCGCGTTCCTCAGCTACCTGATGCAGATCCTGATGGCGATCATGATGGCCACCTTCATGTTCGTGATGATCCCCCGGGCCGAGGTCTGCGCCGAGCGCATCGAGGAGGTGCTGGTGCTGCCGTCCAGCGTGGTGGTCGCGCCGCGGCCGGTCACCGAGCTGAGCCGGCACGGCTCCCTGGAGCTGCGCGGCGTCGACTTCCACTACCCGGGCGCCGAGGCGCCGGTGCTGTCCGGCATCGACCTCACGGCCCGGCCCCGGGAGATCACGGCCGTCATCGGCAGTACCGGCAGCGGCAAGACGACCCTGCTCAACCTGGTCCCCCGACTGTTCGACGCCACCGGCGGCACCGTGCTGGTCGACGGGGTCGACGTCCGCGAGCTCGACCCGGCGCTGCTGTCCCGCACTGTGGGCCTGGTGCCGCAGAAGCCGTACCTGTTCAGCGGCACCGTCGCGTCGAACCTGCGCTACGGCAACCCGGACGCGACCGACGAGGAGCTGTGGACCGCACTCGAGGTGGCCCAGGCCCGGGACTTCGTCGAACGGATGGAGGGCGGGCTGGAGGCGCCGATCGCGCAGGGCGGCACCAACGTCTCCGGCGGTCAGCGGCAGCGGCTGGCGATCGCCCGGGTGCTGGTGCACCGGCCGGAGATCTACCTCTTCGACGACTCGTTCTCGGCGCTGGACTACGCGACCGACGCGGCGCTGCGGGCGGCGCTGACCGCGCACATCGCCGACGCGACCGTGGTGATCGTGGCCCAGCGGGTCAGCACCATCCGCGACGCCGACCGGATCGTCGTGCTCGACAACGGCGTGGTCGTCGGCACCGGCTCGCACACCGAACTGATGGACACCAATCCCACGTACCGCGAGATCGTTCTTTCTCAGCTGACTGAGCAGGAGGCTGCCGCATGACTGCGCCAACTCGCCGTCCCGCCGGACCGCCGATGGGCGGGCCCGGGGCCCGGATGATGGGCGGCGGGGGCATGCCGGCCGAGAAGCTGCAGGATTTCAAGGGCTCCAGCCTGCGGCTGCTGCGCATGCTGCGCCCGCAGCGGGTCCTGGTCGGGGTGGTGCTGCTGCTCGGCATCACCAGCGTGACGCTGTCGGTCATCGCCCCGCGCCTGCTCGGCCACGCCACCGACATCATCTTCGACGGCATCGTCGGCAAGGGCCTGCCCGCCGGGGTCAGCAAGGCCGAGCTCGTCGAGCGGCTGCGCGCCGAGGGCGAGACCAACCGGGCCGACATGCTGGCGTCGATGGACGTCATCCCGGGCCAGGGCGTCGACTTCACCCGCCTCGGGCACCTGCTGCTCTGGGTGCTCGCGCTCTACGTGGCCGCGTGGGCCTTCGGCGTGTTCCAGGGCCGGCTGACCGCGACGGTGGTGCAGGCCACCGTGTCCCGGCTGCGCGGGCAGGTCGAGGCCAAGCTGGCCCGGCTGCCGCTGGCCTACTTCGACCAGCAGCCGCGCGGCGAGGTGCTGAGCCGGGCCACCAACGACACCGACAACATCGCGCAGACGTTGCAGCAGACGTTCAGCCAGCTCGTCACCAGCCTGCTGACCATCATCGGCGTACTGGCCGTGATGTTCTGGATCTCGCCCCTGCTGGCACTGATCGCGCTGGTCACCGTACCGGTGTCGGTCTGGGTCACGACCCGGATCGGCAAGCGGTCGCAGCCGCAGTTCGTCGCCCAATGGGCGACGACCGGGCGGCTCAACGGCCACATCGAGGAGATGTTCACCGGCCACTCGCTGGTCAAGGTCTTCGGCCGCGAGCAGGAGGCGGCCGAGACCTTCCGGGAGCACAACGACAAGCTGTACGCGTCCAGCTTCCGCGCCCAGTTCATCTCCGGCCTGATCCAGCCCGCGATGATGTTCATCAGCAACGTGAACTACGTACTGGTCGCGGTCGTCGGCGGGCTGCGGGTGGCCACGGGTTCGCTGTCGCTCGGCGACGTGCAGGCCTTCATCCAGTACTCACGGCAGTTCAGCCAGCCGCTGACCCAGGTGGCCAGCATGGCCAACCTGGTGCAGTCCGGGGTGGCGTCGGCCGAGCGGGTCTTCGCGCTGCTGGACGCGCCGGAGCAGTCCGCGGATGCGCCCGCTCCGGTGCTCGGTGACCCGGTCCGTGGCCGGGTCGCCTTCGAGGACGTGTCGTTCCGCTACCTGCCGGACAAGCCGCTCATCGACAACCTGTCGCTGACCGTGCAGCCCGGGCAGACCGTGGCGATCGTCGGCCCGACCGGCGCCGGCAAGACCACGCTGGTCAACCTGCTGATGCGCTTCTACGAGGTGACCGGCGGCCGGATCACCCTGGACGGCGTCGACATCGCCACAATGCCCCGCGAGGAGCTGCGCGAGCACATGGGCATGGTGCTGCAGGACCCGTGGCTGTTCGGCGGCACGATCTTCGACAACATCGCGTACGGGGCCGACCACCCCACGCCGGAGTCCGTGGCCGAGGCGGCCGAGGCGGCCCACGTCGACCGGTTCGTCCGGTCGCTGCCGGACGGCATGGAGACGGTGATCGACGAGGAGGGCTCGAACGTGTCGGCGGGCGAGAAGCAGCTGATCACGATCGCCCGGGCGTTCCTGGCCGAGCCGAGCATCCTGATCCTGGACGAGGCGACGAGCTCGGTCGACACCCGTACGGAGGTGCTGATCCAGCGCGCGATGAACAGGCTGCGGACGGGCCGCACCTCGTTCGTGATCGCCCACCGCCTGTCGACGATCCGGGACGCCGACGTGATCCTGGTGATGGAGCACGGCGCGATCGTCGAGCAGGGCACCCACGACGACCTGATCGCCGCGGACGGCGCGTACGCCCGGCTGTACTCGGCGCAGTTCGCCCAGGCCGCCGTGGAGGTCGACTGAGGGTGCCGTCCGGTTGTGCTCCGGGTCGCGGGGCGGCGACTCCTCAGCTCCGTGGCCCGGTTTCCGAAGGTTCCGGCGATGCCGCCCGGCTCGGCGCGGTGTGACGCTGGACCGGAGGTCGTCACGGTGTTGAACGTTGCCCAGTGGGCCGTGCTGGCGACGGCGTTGCCGGGGTTGCTCGGAGCCGCTCCCGCCCCCGCCGCCCTGCCCGATACTCCTCCGGCGGTCTGCCCGCAGCCGGCGGGTGACTGCGGCTTCGCCGTCACCCCGGGGCGGGCCTACACGATCACGTCGGCCTACCAGGCGAGTTCGACGGTCCGGGCGGTCGCGTACACGTACAGCGCGGCCACGGGCTGGCGACGGTGGTTCACCGGCACGCCCTACGGGCCGTCGGTGTCCTGGGCGCCGCTGGCGACGACCACACCCGCGGTGCCGGCCGGAACCGAGCGGCTCGGCGTCGACCTCCCGGGCGCCACCGCGGTCGGCGAGGTAGCCGTCGCGGCGGCCGCGCCGGCTCAGCGCCGACAGGCATACCGTCCGGCGCTCGGGCGCGGCACCGGCCTGGTGACGAACGGTTTCGCCTACCACAACCCGAGGAACAAGCGGGCGGTGCGCTCGGCGGTCTGGCACGTGACCACCGGCTCGCTGTTCGCCACGCGCGGCAGCGGGGACACCGGAAAGATCGACGACGGCGCCCCGGGTCCCCGCTCGTCGGTCAACACCGGCTCGTCGGTCTTCCGGATGCATTCCGTACGCCACGACTTCACCGACGTCAAAGTGTCGTTCCGGCTGAACATCGCCTACCAGACCTCGACGTCGTACACCCCGAAGAGCAGCTATGACGGCGTCCACATCTGGCTGCGCCACCGGACGCAGTACGAGTTGTACGCGGCCAGCGTCGCCCGCCGCGACGGCAAGGTGCTGATCAAGAAGAAGTGCCCGGGCGGACCGGTGAACGGCGGCACGTACTACACGTTGGGCGCGGAGATTCCAGGGATGCCGATCGTGCGCGACAAGTGGCGCCCGATGGCGGCGACCGTGCAGAACAACCCGGGTGGCTCGGTGACCATCGTGCTGTACGTCGACGGCAAGGCGACGGTCAGCGCGGTCGACACCGGGATCGGGTGCGCGCCGATCCGCGCGGCGGCGCCGATCGGGATCCGCGGCGACAACACGCGGTTCCGCTTCACCGACGTCACGGTGAGCGGGCTGTAGGACCCCCGGCGAACAGCGGAGGGGCGGCCCGTGTGGGGCCGCCCCTCCTTCGTGCTGTCTGACCCGGTCGCTAGCGACCGGACCGGATCACTTGCTGACGATGCGCTTGGTGCCGGTCCAGTTGCTCAGGATGCCGAAGTTGGCGTTGGAACCCACGAGCGCCCGGAAGGTGTAGGCCGACTTGGACCGCAGTCCGGTGACGGTCCGGCTGTACTGACCGTTGGCGTTCAGGATGCCGGTGCCGACGGTCGTCCAGGTGCCGTTGGCGTTACGGCGCTCGAGGCGCACCGTGAGGCCACGGACCTTCGGGTTGCCGGTCACGGTGAGCGTGGCGGCACCCTTGCGGGGCGACGAACCGCCGATGACCGGGGTCTCCTTGAGGTACACGGTGACCGGCTTCGACCGGACACCGTCGACCTCGACCGCGAACTGGGTGCCCCGGCTGGTCAGCGAGCCCGCGAACGAGAACTTGCCGCTGGCGCCGACCTCGAACGACTCACCGTACGGCTGGAGGCCGGCGGTGCTGCCGAGCGTCTGAGCCATGGGAACCACGGTCGAACCCGGCGTGGCGTTGCCGCTCAGGGTGACGGCGCCCGGGCCGACCCGCACGGTGGTGCTGGCGGTCAGCGTCGTGGCCACCGGCGTCACGGTGTCGTTGTCGTCCATGATCGTGACCGAGCCGGTGCCCTGCTTGACGACCACACCGGCCGGGCCGGGCTTGCCGAGCATGACCTCGAAGTCCTCGTCGGACTCCTTGATCTTGTCGTTCAGGATCGGCACGTTGATCGTGGTCGAGTCGTGCGTCGGCGTGATCGTGGCGGTGCCACCCGACTTGGTGTAGTCGCTGCCGGCCTTGGCCGAACCGTCGACGGTCCACCACGGCACCGAGATGGTCTGCTCGGTGGAGGTCGTGTCCGCGTCGAACTCGAGCGAGATGTCCAGGTCGACCGAGCCCTCGCCCTCCTTGATGGACTCACTGCTGACCTTGACGGCCGGCGGCAGGTCACCCGCGTCGTCGTTGATGCGGTAGACCCCGACGTTGGTCTTGTAGCCGACCGTGCTCGGCGCCGTCTCCGTCGCGGTGAGCTCGATCGTCTCGACCGGCTCGTCGATGGAGTCGTTGTTCAGGTCCAGCGTGCCCAGCGAGATCTCGCTGGTGGTACCCGCGAGCAGGGTGTAGGTGTCCGAGACGAACTCGTCGTAGTCGGCCTTCTCCGCCGCATCCTCGCCGGTGGACCCCAGGGTCAGCGTGAGCGGGATGTCCTCCTGAGCCGTGCCCACCGGGGTGGCGGTCACCTTGAGGCTGGTGCCCTCGGTCCCGGAGCCGCCGTTGAACTTCAGCGTCGGGACGGCGTCGTCGTTCTTGATCGCCAGCGAGGCGCTGTGGGATCCGCCCGGCGCGGGAGAGGCGTCGGCCAGGAGCTCACCGGGCGCCAGCGCGACACCGATCGTGATCGATTCCTCGGACTCGAACACCTTGTCGCCGTTGATGGTGACATCGACGTAGCCCGTGGTGCTGCCGGCCGGGATCGTCACCGCGGCAGTCGGAAGATCGAAGTCCCGGCTACCGATTGCCCCAGCGGTCGGGTCGGCGGTGCCGCCGGTCACGGTGGCGATGAGGTCGACGTCGCCGTTGGTCTGACCGGAGAGCTTGACCGGGAACCTGACCTTGTTGGTCGTGTCGCCCTCGTCGACGGACATGTTGCCGACGGTGAAGGTCGGCGCGTTCAACTCGTCGTCGGTGATGGTGAACGCCCGCGCACCGAGGCTGGCGGTGTTGACGGACATGTTGGGGCTCGACAGGTTGATGTTCACAACCTCGTTGCCGGGCTCGTAGATCGTGTCACCGATCGTCTCGACCACGATCTTGCCGAGGGTCGAGCCGGCCGGGATGACCAGCGAGGTCGCACCCGCGGGGATCGTGATCGAGCCGGAGGCCGGCTTGTAGTCGACACCGCTGGTAGCGGTACCGCCGCCGAGAGTCCAGTCGACCATGACCGGAATCGTCGAAGCCTTGTCCAGGGTGAGAGTGATCTCCGTCTTGGTCGTGCCGGTGTTTCCCTCGAGCACGCTGTTGGCGCTGAGGGACACGGTCGGCGCCGCCTCGTTGTCGTTGATCGCTCCGCTGGCCGACGTCGTCGCACCCAGGCCGGCGTTGACCGGGCTGGAGATCGTCGCCGTCAGTGCTTCGGGGCTGCTCTCCACGTCGTTGTCATCGATGGTGTCGACGAGCGCCGTCTGGGCGACCGAGTCACTCGGGAACACGACCGTCGCCCCGGCGAGCGGGTTGTAGTCCTTGCCCGCGGTGGCGCTGGCCGCAGTGGCCGAGGCCGGCCCGTCAGTGGTGTTGACCGTGACCGTGACCTGCTTCTCCGCCGCCGCGCTGAGCAGGAGCGGGAACCCGAGCGGGTCGCCCTCCACCGCCTGGCCGGCACCGCCGATGCTGACGGTCGGCGCGCTGTCGTCGTCCTTGATGTTGATCGTCACCGCGTCCGCGGAGGCGTTCTGCGGAATGGCGTCGGTGAAAGCGGGATCGACCCGGACCCTGAAGTCCTGCAGCGTGTCCTCGTAGCGCTTGTCATCGATGATCTCGACCTCGGTGTAGCCGCTGGTCTGGCCGGCCGCAACCTTGATCAGCGCCGCACTGCCGGTGAGCGCCGTGTAGTCCGCGTGCGCCGCATCGGTGACGTTGGAGATGGCGTCGCCGTCGACCGTTTCGACCGGGATGTCGATCGGGCTGCCGGCCGGACCCGACAGGGTCGCAGTGATCCGCACCTTACGGAAATCCGGAACATAGGTGATGTTGGGGGCGACGCCCTGGGGCTTGGTGCCCACCGCCGTCTCGTCCACCGGGGTGACAGTCGTCAGCCGGTACGTCGGCGTGTCGTTACCGTCCTCGATGGTTGCCGTCGCCGTGTCGGTCCCGATGGGAGCAACGTTCTGGCTGGTGGCAGTGAGGTCGAACGTCTCGTCCGACTCACTCGCCCCGTCAACCTTGGTCTTCACCGTGACCGTCGCGCTGGCGCCCGGCGCGAGCGTCACGGTGGAGGGCTGCGGGCTGGCGACGTAGTCGGCCGGAGCGGTGGCGCTTCCGTTCTGCGTGCTGAGGGCATAAGTCACCGGCCCGGTGCCGCCAGCGGCGCGAGTGATGGTGAAGACGACGTCCTGGCCTTCGATGACGTTGCTCGGCGCGGTGACGGTCACGTCGTTCGGCGCGGCAGACGCGGGGGACGCGATCAGGATGGTCGGCACCAGGCCGACGACTCCCGCGACCGCGGCCGTCATTGCCGTCCGCAGCGACTTGGGGCCACGCAGCATGAACGGAACCGAGCCGCTCTTGGCCGCATGGGCTGGTGAATAGCGCATGTGTTTCTGTCTCCTTCGGCGGCTGGGCCGCCTCCCGCTCGGGAGGTCCCTGGCTTTGCGTCCCCGCCTCTCGACGGGTTTGCCTTTCTCGGTGCCGCACGCGACGGCTTGTGGTGCGCCGGCGTGAACCGGTTGGCGCGGGCACCTAGCGCGGGGACATAGCTCGCACTTCGGAACTGCGCCGTCCGTACTGTAACCAGCGGATTGCTGAGTTGTGGGGGAATTGGACTTTTAGGCCGGATAGCCCCGTGGGTACGGTCTTGTGTCTATTTCGTCTCGGCCGAGCGGACCCTCTACCAGGAGAAATGCATCGGTACGGCGGATCTAGACGGCGGCAAGACGGGCGCGGGCAACCGGGAGCCAGGCGAGCAGCACGGCCAACGCCAGCAACGCCAGGAAGGGCAACCGCCAGAACCGGTCGATCGCGCCCGGCAGCGGCGCCGGCGGGTCGGCCACCCACGGCCGCGCGGTCTTCGACCACGCCAGGAAGGCGTCACCGATCGGCAGCGCGCCGGCCACATAGCGCTTGGACCACGGCGTCGACACCGGTACGCCGATCAGCTCCCCGTAGTTGGCCAGCGCCCCGGCCAGTTGCCCGTCGCCCTGCACGGCGGCCGCGCCCAGCGTCACCGCGGTGGCCGACAGGCTCACACCCAGCGGCAGCGGACCCGAGTCGACGTCCGCCGGCCCGTCCGTCCCGCGCGGATACTCCCGTACCGCCGGCCCCAACCGCAGTGGCCGCACCACGAACAGGGACCGGAACCGCAGATACTGCTCGCGCGCGAACGGTGGGTCGATGTCGACCAGGAACCGCTGGATGATGCTCTGCGACGTGCCCCGGGCGCCCGAGGTGGGCCGGCCCGACACCGGATCGACAGTGTGCGGCAGCAGCCCGGTCGCCGGGTCGAGGCGTTGCCGGACTCCCGCCAGCCAGCGACCGGTCGTGCCGGCGTACCGGGGTGTCAGGAGTCTGTCGTGCAGGCGCAGGGAGGCGACCGCGACCGTCGAGTCGACCGGCCAGGCCTGTCCGGGATAGGCCGCCAGGTACGGCGTCGCCGCCGCGTCCAGGGCCGTGGCCAGCGCCGCGGACGCGGACTCGAAGTCCCGCCGCAGCGCCGGGTCCGGACCCAGCGAGAGAACGCCGCCGCGGAGCCAGTTGGTCCAGCCCTGATAGAAGACGCCGTACGCGGGAGTCAGAGCAGCGTCGAACGGCCGGCGGCCGGCCGGTGACTCCAACCGGGCCAGCGCCCAGCGGGCCTCGCGAGCGTCCTCGGCCGGGTCCACGGCGGTACGGCCCAGGTCGACGCGGGCGAGGCCGTAGAGGGCGTACAGAAAGAAGTAGCCCTCCGGGAACAGTTCCTGGGCTTGCTGGGCGGCGCCGGCGTCGAGCTGCGCGCGCAGGAACGTCAGCTGCCGGCGTACCCCCGAGGTGTCCGGTGGGGCGACCAGCCGCACGGCCGCGACCAGGGCGATCAGGGTGACCACGACGGCCGCTGTCCGGCGGAGCATGCGCCGAGCCTAGGCATCGCCCGCCAGCGGTACGGTCGGGTCATGGCTTACGACGAGGCCCTGGCCGAGCGGGTGCGCGACCGGCTCGCCGAGCTGCCCGGGGTGACCGACAAGCGGATGTTCGGCTCGCTGGCCTTCCTGACCGAGGGCCGGCTCACCGTCGGGGTCACCGGCGACGACCTGATGGTCCGGGTCGGGCCGGCGGCCGCCGACGAGGCGCTGACCCGGCCGGGGACCCGGCTGATGGAGATGGGCGGCCGGCGCATGCGGGGCTGGGTGCGGGTGGACGGCGCCGAACTCGACGACGATGTGCTCGAGGAATGGCTGATCCGGGCCCGCGATTTCGTCAGCACGCTGCCGCCCGGGTGAATCGCCCGTTTCGGTGTGCTCGGGGGCCGCACAACAGCAGGTCGACCCGCATTCATGCCAACCGGCACAACGACGTTCGCGCAGGCCGTGGCGGGTGGACATGTGCGGACACGACCGATTTGGACACGGGGGCAATGGTCAGCCGCGCATTAGTGCAGTCTTAAGCCCGCATTAGGCGCGGTTTTGCGAAGATGTGATCTTCACGGTGTTCCGGATACGCTCGGCCGTCGATCCACCACAAGGGAATATCTCCGAGGAAAGTAGACAGTTGATGTTGCGCAGGGCGCACGTGCCGGCCCATGCACCGGCACCGCGGCGGGGGATTCGCAGCACCCGATCGCTCACCATCATCGGCACCGCGGTGCTGGCCGTCACCGCCGGGACGCTGGTGCCCGTCTTCGCGGGCGACGACGACGGTCTCACCCTGCGGCCGGTGGCCGACACCACCGTCACCCAGGTGCCGCAGGACGGCGACACCAACGGCAAGACCACCCTGGCGAGCTGCCCGTCGCTGTGCGACGGCAACCCCAGGGGACGCCGGGACGCCACCCTGCAGTTCGCCGTGGACAAGCTTCCGGCCAACGCCACCGAGGTGAAGGCGACCCTGCGCGTCTACGCCTGGCACGACTTCGCCGCCCGGATCCTGGCCCGCACCGTCCCGGGTGACCTGGCCGCGGCGAGCAGCCCGGCCCAGCTCGCGGCCGTCGGCAGTGTGCAGGCGCTGGACAAGGTCTCCAAGGGCTACAACGAGTTCGACGTCTCGGGCTCGGTGCGGGGCAACGGCACCTACACGTTCGCCCTCTCCCAGGAGAGCCTCAACACCCGGGTCTACTGGGCCTCGCGGGAGAACTCGAAGGACAACCTGCACCCCGAGCTGGTGCTGTCGTACCGGACGCAGGCCAAGCCGACGCCGGGCAAGAGCACGCCGAGCACGGCTCTGCCCCCGGCGCCCTCGACCAAGCCGACCACGGCCGCGCCGACCGCCACGTCCCCGAGCGCGACGAAGCCGGCCACCACGGCCCCCGCGACCACCAAGCCGCCGGCCGCGCCCACCCCGCCGGCCACCGACGGCTGGCGCCTGGTCTTCAACGACGACTTCACCTCCGGCAGCATCGACAAGTCGAAGTGGAACCTGCGCGACGGCGAAGGCCGGTCGATCGATATCGGCTGCAACGTCGACGACCCGAAGAACACCTTCGTCAGCGGCGGCAACCTGACCCTGCGGGCCCTGAAGCAGTCCTCCACGTGCAGCTCGCAGACCCGGCAGTACACCCAGTCCTACCTGGACACCATGGGCAAGGCCTCGTTCAAGTACGGGCGCTTCGAGATCCGCGCCAAGTCGCCGAACAAGCCCGAGAGCTCCAAAGGTCTGTGGCCGGCGTTCTGGCTGCGCCCCGACGACGGCGGCAACGGTGAGATCGACGTGACGGAGCTGCCCGGCGGTCCCGGCTGGCACGACAAGTCGACCGCGGCCATCTTCTGGGACTACACGCCGGTCAAGCAGGACACCCGGATCGCCATGCCCGGCGGTGCGCACCCGGCCGACGGTTTCCACACGTACACCACCGAATGGGACGCGAAGTCGCTGAAGTGGTACATCGACGGCAAGCTGGTGTGGACCCGCGACAGCAGCACCACACCGTGGTACGACAAGGCGTTCAACAAGCCGTACAACCTGCGCCTGAACTTCCAGGTCGGCGGCTGGCTGGGCAACCCGGACGCGAGCACGCGGTTCCCGGCCGACTTCGTCGTCGACTACGTGCGGGTCTATCAGCGCTGACACGTATCGCCTATCGTCGACGCCGTGGTCAACGAGTCGACACGGACGTCCGTCCCGGGCCAGCGGAGCCCATCCGATCCACTGGTCGGGGCGGACACCGACCCGAGGCAGCGGCAGGACGGGCTGGGCTGGGTCACCCGCGCCATCTTCGGTGATCCCCGGCTGCGGGTCACCGTCGGCGACGACCCGGCCGCCACCGTCCGGTACGCGGTCATCCCGTCCCTGGAGCACGCCCGTTTCCTGCTGCCGCTGGCCTCCCGCAAGGTCACCGCGGCGTCCCTGCTGGCCTACAACGCCCTGCGCCCGCCCAAGGTCCGGGCCGGTCGCGCCGCCGTCGGCCTGCTCGCCAGAGTCGGCGCCCTGGGCCTGACCCGGGCACCGATCCTGTCCGTGCACGCCCAGGAGCGCGAGCTGCTGCTCTCCTCGTTCCTGGCCGATCAGCTCGGCGAGCCGGAGCTGCATGCGGCGATCGGCATCCGGCCACCGGACCCGCACCACAAGCCGACCCTGCAGCTCTTCGACGCCCAGGGCCGGCCCCGCGGCTACGCGAAGATCGGCTGGAACGACGGCACCCGCGCGATGGTCCGCGCGGAGGCCGCCACCCTGGCCGAGCTGCCGACCGGCAACGGCTTCCCACCCGCCCCGCGGCTGATGCTGCACACCCGGTGGAACGGCCGTGAGATCGCCGTCATCGAGCCGATGCCCCGCCGGGTACGCCGGATCAGCAAGCCCGACAGTCCCCGCCTGGACGCGATGCTGGCGGTCGCCCGGTGGGGTGCACCCGCCAGCGGGGCCCAGCCCGTGACGGCGCTGCTGGCCGGGTGGCGGGCCCGGGCCGAGGGCGCCGATCCACGCATCCACGCCGCCATCGACAAACTCGACCCGGAACTGACGCTGGAGTTCGGCAACTGGCACGGCGACTGGGTCCCGTGGAACATGGCCCGGCACAAGGGTGGCCTGCTGGTCTGGGACTGGGAGAACAGAGCGCCGGGTGTGCCGGTCGGTTTCGACCTGGCCCACCAGGCGTTCCAGACGGCGCTGTCCACCCGGGGACGGCCCGCGGCCGAGTGCGCGACGGCCGTGGACGAGGCGTTGCGACGTCACGGGGCCGCGCTGGGCCTGGCCGATCCGGTCCGGCAGCGGTTCGTCGCCGACGCCTACCTGGTGGAGCTGTGGCTGCGCACGTACGAGCTGTCGGGCGGGGGTGCGGGCTGGAACCCGAAGCTGCACCCCGCCCTGCTCGACATCCTCGGCGAGCGGCTGCCCTGACTAACTCCAGTCGAAGGTCATGCCCAGACGCTCGGCGAGGGCCGCGTTGTGCGGGCGGTAGTACGCCGTCAGCTCCGCGCGTACCTCGTCGTCCATGCCCTTGCTGGGCCGGTCGTTGAAGACGTCGTAGGCGCCCAGGTCGTACGGCGGCAGCCCGATGAAGTCCAGGATCCGCGCGTACGTCGCCGCCGGCTCCCGGTACAACGTCTCGCTGGCCACGAACAGCAACTGCTCCCGGTCGAAGTGGTCCAGCCACGGCGTCAGATGCTCCAGGTAGCGGCCCCGCGCCCGGTACGAATACCAGTCGTAGGCCTCGCTGAAGTAGTTCGGGTCGGCGAGCAGCTTCTCCCGCTCCCCCGCCGTCCGGGACTCCTCCGCCGCCAGCGCCGCCGCGAAGTCCAGCGGCTCCACACCCTCGGTACGCCGTTCCTTCCAGTGCGAGTACGCGCGTTCCACCGGGTCGCGGAGCAGCACGACCATCCGGGCCCGCGGCATCAGCCGCGCGACCCGGGCGGCCACCAGGGGATGGAACATGTACAGCGGCGCGGCCTCGCCCACCTTCGGCGGTGCCCCGTGCTTGCGTTCCAGTGCCGCGCGTTGCTTCACCGTCGGGAAGTGCGAGCGGTACCAGGCCTCCCCGCGCGGCCAGTTCTCCTCGAAGTAGTGCGAGGTCTTGGTGTTCCACGCCGGGAAGAGCCGCGGCACCAGCGGATGCTGGATCAGGTAACGCCACAGCGACGTGGTGCCGCCACGCTTGGTGCCGATCACCAGGAAGTCCGGCAGCGGCCGCTGGTCGCTGGTGCGTTCGCCGTAGCGGACCAGCAGCTCACGGACCTGTTCCTTGGCGCCCTTGGGGGCGACGCTCTTGATCCGGTCCTTCACGGTCACGACGAGACCTCCTGAGTCGGTGCCGGCCGGAGCTGCGTCCGGACGTTGTGCAGGGCCGCGCGGACGCGGCGGTCGGCCAGGGCGGCGAGGGCGGCGGCGGCGATGACGCCGAGCGTGACGGCCAGGCCGGGCAGGCCACGGCCGGCGATCAGCACGCCGGTCACGGCCGCGACGCCGGTCGCGGCGATCGCCACCCCGGCGGCGAGCACGAGGGTACGGCCGAACAGCGGCTCGCCCAGCGCCCGCCGGGCCAGGATCGCGGCCAGCACGTTCTCGCAGACGATGCCGAGTGACCAGGCGACCGCCGCACCCAGGGCACCGTGCCGCGGGATCAGCACCACGCACGCGACGACGTTGAGCAGCAGCCCGGCCACGGTGGCGAGCAGGTGCCCGCGACTGTTGCCGCTCATCAGCAGCACGGTCTGCACCAGGCCGACACCGACGTTGACGAGCATCGCGACGGCCAGCACGGCCATCGGGGTGGCGCCGGAGCTGAACTCGCGCCCGAACAGCGCCAGGAAGGCCGGCGCGAACACGGCCAGGATCAGGTAGGCCGGCCAGGAGAGCAGGACGATCCACAGGGTGGTCCGCCGGTAGACCCGGGCGGCGTCGGCGCGCCGGTCGGCCCCGAGCAGCCGGGAGAGCTGCGGTGCGATCGCGACCCGCAGGCCCTGCATGATGAGCAGGCCGGCCAGCGCGTACCGGCCGACGGCGGCGAAGACACCGGCCTCGGCCTGGGTGGCGAGGGCGCCGGTGAGCAGGACGCCGACCCACATGCTGCTGGCGTCGACGGCCACCGAGGCGGCCCGGGGCAGCGCGAAGCCCCAGAACGTGCGCCAGTCGGCCCGTACGGACCGCAGGCTCGCGCCCGCACCCAGCCCGAGCGGGCGCACGACCAGCACCAGCGCCAGCCCGACGGCCGCGGCCAGCGGCAGCAGCCAGCCGCCGAAGCCGAGCAGCACCCCGCCGCCGGTCAGCACCGCGGCGATCATCAGCACCGGCCGGGCGATCGGCACCAGCAGGAACTGCACCCCCACGTACGCCGACACGGACCGGGTGGCCCGGACCGCCGCGAGCAGCACGGTCGAGACCACGACCAGCGGGACACCGACGGCGGCGAGCCGGATCAGCGCCGCGCCGTGCGGGTCGTCGAGCAGCGCCCGGGCGATCGGGCCGGCGGCCAGCAGCCCGGTCGCGGCGACCACCAGAGCCAGGCCGAACGTCGGCAGCACGGCCAGCGGCAGCAGCCGGGCCGCGTCTCCCCGCGGGCCGAGCCGGCGCCGCGGGATCGCCCACATCAGGCCGGTGTCCGCGCCGAAGCAGCAGATCGCCCCGGCGATGGTGACCAGGCCGATGACGCTGAACAGCGCACCCGAGCCGTCCGCGCCGAAGGCCCGGACGATGACGGTGGTGAGCACGAACCCGAAGGCGCCGTTGACCGCCGCACCGACCAGCCCGATGGCCCCGCTGCGGGTGCTGCGGCGGACCTCGGTGTCGGCGGGACCGGGCGCGGCGACCGCTGTCATGCCGGCACTTCCTTCGGGATGCGGTTGACCGGCCCGTCCACCGCCGCCAGCCCGAGGCCGAGGGCGAAGAACAGCACCGACATGTTGGGGTCGATGTAGGAGTAGAACGGCGTCACGATCGCGGCGATGACCGGCAGCGCGCTCAGCCACAGCCCGGACGGCGTCACGGCCGCCGCCAGCCGGCGGGCGATCACCAGCAGCAGCAGGTAGAAGCAGATCGTCGCCGGGATGCCGTGGCTGTAGAGCAGCTGCCAGATCATGCCCTGGGTGCCCAGCGGCTCGGACGCGTGCGTGGTGTCGACCGAGTTGGGCTGCCCGAAGCCCAGCAGCGGCGAGTGCACCACCGCGGCCCAGGTCTGCACGTAGAGGTCGAAACGGTCCGACGTGGTGTCCGTGCTGGAGGTGCGGTTGGTGATCAGGTCGAAGACCGGGATGAACAGCGTGACGATCCAGCCGATCAGCACGATGCCGACGACGGGCAGCAACAGCCGGACCCGGCCGCGCATCACCTCCCGGAACAGCAGGTAGGCGACCCCGGCGCCCAGGCCGATGAACATGCCGCGGTTGAGCGTCAGGAACGCCGGGACCAGCGACAGCGGCAGCGAGACCAGCAGCACGATCCGCATCGGGCCGCGGCGCACCGACGTCAGGTACGCGAGCACGAACGGCACCAGGAAGCTGTACGCCGTACCCCAGTTGTTGGTGTACGGGTACGGCGCCGCCGGCCGGTAGATCGGGTTGCGGCTGAACTTGTTGAACTCCGTCGAGTCCAGATGGGTGATGTCGAGGATGTACCGCTCGGCCTGCACGCCGTGCGGCAGCACCAGCTCGAACGGGCTCGGGAAGCTGAACGTCGGCAGGAGCACCCCGAGCCAGCCCAGCGCCACCATCGACAGCCAGAAGATCGCCAGCGGGTTGGCCACCTTGGTCCACGGCACGCCGTCGCGGATCAGGTTGTAGACGTAGATCCCGACCAGCAGGCCGGTGACCAGGTGCCCGAGCCGGAGGCCGAAGATGATCAGGTTGGTGACATAGCTCAGGCGGGTGGCGCTCACCGTGACGATGCCCAGGAAGATCAGCCACAGCACGGTTCCGGTGGGCAGCCGGATGTTGCCGCGCGAGGTCAGCAGGGACAGCAGCACCGCGCCGAACAGCGGCCAGGCGATGTAGAAGAGCCCGAGACCCCACCACAGCGGCAGCAGCGCGAACATGCCGACGATCGGCCACACCGGGAGCTTGGCCTGGCGTACCGCCCAGGCGCCCGGCTCCAGCACGCCCGGCTCGACCGGGGCGACCGCGCGGGCCCGGGCCGGCGCGGATGCCCGCGCGGTCCGCCGGCCACGCACGACCGTCCTGGCCAACGCTCAGATCCCCTTGCCGCGCTTCTGCGCCATCCGCAGCACCCGCTCGCCGGTCACCAGACCGAGGATGACGGGTACGGTGACCAGCACGCGCTTCTCCCGCGGGTTCAGCCGGATGACCGCCGCCAGCTCCTTCATCGCCTCGGTGCGCCGGTTGCCCGAGGCCAGCGCGAACGCGATCTGCCCGCGCAGCCGGGCCATCCCGGCCCGGCTGGTGGCCAGCTCGGGGTGCTTGCCGATGAGGTACCGCTGGGCCTCGACGATGGTCGCCCAGCGCCCGAAGTAGAACGAGCCGCCGTGCCAGTCGACGATGACCAGCGCCTCCCGGACAACGGCGATCGGTGTCGTCGCCGACACCCGCAGCAGCCACTCGTAGTCCTCGCTGTAGCCACCGGGGATACCCTCGTCGACCTCACCGGCCGCCGCCCACGTCGACCGGCGCACGAGCATGGTGCTGGAGTGCACCTCCATCACCCGGTCGGCGAGCAGTTCCCCGTGCACGACCCGGTCGCGGTCCAGCACGCGTTCCTTGTCGATGCCGGGCCCGCGCAGCCGCAGGCCACAGCTGACCGCGCCGATCGCCGGGTCGGCGAGCTGCTCGACCTGGCGGCTCAGCTTGGTCGGCAGCCAGATGTCGTCGTCGTCGCAGAACGCCAGCAGCTCACCGGTCGCCGCCTCGACCCCGCTGTTGCGGCCGCCGGGCAGTCCCGGCCGGCGGCTGTTGGCGATCAACTTGAGCGATCGGTCCGGACCGGCCGGCACGTCCAGCTCCCGCACGTCGACGTGGTCGTAGACCACGACACACTCGACCCGGCCGGGATAGTCCTGGCCGAGGATGCTGGCGACGGCGCGTTCGAGCAGCCCGGGCCGGTCCCGGGTGGCGACGACGACGGTGATCTCCGGGTAGGTCTGCGGCACGGCGTTCTCCCCTGCGCGGTCAGGCACGGCGCTCTCCGGCGCGGCGTGGTCGGGGCCGGCGCCGGCCCGGTTCGGCCCGGCGCTCTCGGGTACGGCGCAGTCAGGCACTGCGGCCTCCGGTGAGCACGAAGCCGACCGTCTGGGCGCCGGCCGAGCGCAGCCGGTCGACCAGCCGGGACAGCTCGGCGTTGCGGGTGCGGTCGCGGGCCACCACGAGCACCGCGACCCCGGACTGCGCGGCCCGGACGCCCCGCTCGTCGGTGTCGGACGGGGGCGCGTCGATGACGACGATGCCGGACCCGGGCTCCTCGCCGAGGTTGCACAGCCGGATGACACCGCCGCCGATCAGCACGACCAGCAGCCGGCTGTCCGCCTCGGCTCCGGCCGACCCGGCCGCGACCACGGGCGTCTGCCGGACCGGCGCCTCCATGATCAGAGTGGCCTCGGGGTCGGCCGAGGTGGTCTGCACCTGGGTCGGGGCGTCGGCGGTGCGCAGGCCGGAGCCGGCGATCCGGGTGACCCCCGGCGCCGCGGTGGCACCGGTGCCGCCCAGCCCGAGCCGGCCCGCGGTCGCCGATCCGTTCAGCCCGGCGGGCGCGGACGGCGACAGCGTGCGGGGGCGCGGCGGAGTGCGCTTCTGCGCGGCGAAGAGCACCCGCTTGAGCTCCTCGTGGGTCTCCGGCGGCGCGGCGAGCGTGACGTCCTGCCCGGCCTCGGCCAGCGCGACCGCCAGATTGCCGGTCACCGTCGTCCGGCCCTCGTCGTTGCGGCCGGACAGCACGACGAGCGCCCGGTCGGGGTGCCGGTCGATCCACTTGAGCACGGCCAGCGAGACGTACCGGGCGTCGGCCGCGGCGGCCTCGTCGTGATGCCGGCCGACCGCGCGGACCACGCCGAGCGCCGGCAGCCCGACCAGGTCGGCGGCCTGATCGATGGAGCGGACCCGGCGGTCCAGCGCCTCCCGGGCGTGCGCGGCGACCATGCCCAGCAGCAGCCCGCCGAGGCCCGCGCCGAGCAGATAGAGCAGGCCGGCGTCGTGGCTGGACGGGATCGGCGCGCGGGCCGCGGCGGTGATCGAGCCGGGGCTCAGGTCGGCCGAGGAGACCTTGGCGCGCGCGTTGGCGAGCTGGGCGATCTGGTCGTTGAGCGCACTGACCTGGTCCAGCGTCGCCTGGGTACGCGGCGACGCGGTGTCGGTGCTGCCCTTCTGGTTGGGCAGCGTCTTCTGCACCGCCAGCCGCTGCCCGGTCACCTGCTTGATGGTGTTGTCGTAGGAGAGGATCAGCGCGGCCCGCTGCTGCTTGTAGATGTCCTCACGAACCCGCAGGTAGGTCTGCGCGGCGGTGTTGGCGCCGGTGATCGCGCTGCGCTCGCTGTCGCCGGCGTACTGGAAGCGCAGCACCTGGCCGCCGGTGGGCACCTCGGTGGTGAGCGACTCACGGACCGCCTCGGGATCGCGGTCGAGGATCCGGGCGGTCGAGTCGATGACGTCGTTGCCCAGGGCGATGCCGTTCTCGGCGGTCATGTTGATGGCCCGGTCGGCGCCGCTGGACGGCAGGGTGAACGGGTCGGTGACCACGGGACGCAGCACGACAACCGTTGTCGCGCGATACGTCGCCGGGAAGAAAAAGAGGTAGGCGAGCACCGCGAGCGTGACGGCCGCGGTGGCGGCCAGCACGATGCGCCACCGGCGCAGCGGAATCCGTACGACGTCCGCGAAGCCGACGACCCGCTGCCGGCTCGCGGCGACGGAATCAGTCACATCCATGAGTCGTCTCTCCCCGACATGTCTGCAGTTGTGTTTCGGTAGAGCTTGTTCTCGCCGAAACCTTCCCCGGCCGGCATCCTCGCGCGGCCGGGGAAGGTTACGCAACAGAGAGTCGTCGCTCCGACGACAGTCTGTGTTACGAAGTGGCGAAGAACAGGGTCGGGTTCGACCATGTCGCCTCGGCCGTCGGCGCCGCCACCACAGTGGCGGTGGAGCCGTCGACCGCGGTCGACGCCGAAGCGTCGAAGCTGACCGTCCGGAGTGTTCCGTCGGTGGAACCGTAGACCAGCTTGCCGGCCACCCAGGTCATGCCGCGCACCGTGCGCCAGTCGATGCCCGAGGTGGGCAGCGTGAAGGCGGTGGCACCGATGACGTAGCCGTCCGGCGTGAGGTAACGATAGAACAGCGCGTTGCTCGACGCTGTCGTGTAATACATCCGGCCCTGCAGGTAGAACGAGCCGGTCATGCTGGCCGCCGTGAACCACGAGTTGTAGCCGCTGCCGACCCACGGGGCACCGATCGCGCCGGATCCGCTGAGGATCGAGATGTTCAGCAGACTGCCGCTGGGCGCGCTGCTGTCCGTCTTGGCCCAGTACACCTTGTTGGCCACCACGAACGCCGACTTGGCGTTGGTGAGCTGCGGCTGGCTGACCGTCGCCGGGGTGCCCACACCGGACACGCCGTACGACACCTTGGTCACCTGGCCGTTGCCGGCCCCCAGGTAGAGGTAACCGGAGGCGGCCTGCGGGGCGTCCTGGATCGCGATGGTACGGCCACCGGCGTCCGGGAAGTAGCCCTGCCGGCCGTGGTACTCGTTGCCCAGGCCGTCGGCGTCGAAGCCGGCGAACAGCCCGTTCGGGCCCTTCCACAGCTCCCACATGATCGGGCCCCAGTTGGTCCCGCCGGCCGGCAGCTGGCTGCCCGGCGACCGGGTCGGGTTCCAGTTCAGCGGCACGCCGTTCTGCTGGTCCAGCGCGGCGATGCCGTAGCGGCTGACGCCACCCGGGCCCTGCGAGTCGTTGCCGTTGGCGTTGTTCTGCCAGCGGAAGTGCCCGCCGACGTAGACAACGCCGTCGGCGACCTCGACCGAGGTGACCGAGTCGGTGCCGGTGACGTCGACCCAGGTCGCCTGGACGTTGCTGCCCCGGTCCGCGGTCTCCCAGCGGGCGGTGGCGTCGCAGTACGCGTCACCACGGCCACCGTCGGCGATGATGACGAAGTAGCTGCCGTCGTCGTTGAAGTCGACGTCACGGGCGTAGAACGGGAACGAGCTGCTGTAGCAGGCGGCCACGTACCGGTCGGTGTTCCAGTCCGCGACGGTGGGCGTGCTCGCGGTGTCGATCATGACGACCTGGTTGCGGGCGTTGCCGTTGACCTCGGTGAAGTTGCCGACCGCCACGACCGTGTCACCGTCGGGCGCGACCGCGAGGCCCCAGACCAGCTCGGTGCTGTTCGGGTACGGCCGGGGGCCGCTCGCGTCGACCTGGAAGGTGTTGTCGATCGCGCCGGTGGTGGCGTTGAGGCGGGCCAGCAGCCCGTGCTCGGTGCCGTTGATCCAGTGGAAGGCGCCGGCGATGTAGAGGTGGTTGTCGTGCACGATGGCGCGGCGCACCACCCCGCCGTCGGCACGGCCGACCCAGCCGGTCACCGTGGCGCCGGTGGCCGGGTCAAGCTCGACGAGGTTCTTGCGGGACACCCCGTTCACCGTGCCGAAGCTGCCGCCGACGATGAGCTTGCCGTCCGGGCTGACCGCCAGGGTCTGCACCGCGCCGTCGAGCACCGGGGCGAAGCCCGTGCGCAGCGCGCCGGTGCCGGCGTCGTAGGCGACCAGGTTGCTCGCCGGCGACCAGGTGCTCGCGCCGGCGGCCTTGATGCCGGTGAAGGAACCGCCGGCGTAGACGGTGTTACCGATCTGCGCGAACGCCCGCATGCTCCCGTTCTGGGCGTGCGGCGTGTAGTCGACCGGGTTGGCCGAGACGATGGTCGCGGGGTCGTTCGGGGGCACGTACACGGCCGAGGCCGGTACGGCGGTCAGAGCGACCGTCAGACTCAGCACTGCGGTGGCCGCCAGGATCCTGGTGACCTGCCGCGGCCGGAGTCGACGTTGTAGGGACACGGGCCCTCCTAAAGAGAACTTAAAGATTGACGCAGCCTCGTGGGCCGGGCGTCACTGCGCTATCGACCGTCCGGACGGAGACGTTGCCTGCTCGGTTCGAGCAGGGGCACAGAGGATGGACGAAGAGTGTGCGATCACGACGGAGCCAGCCGGAACGGCGCCACCCCGGGGCTCGCCCGGACACGCCACGCTGCCGCCTCCGCCAGATCCTCGAGGCCGACCTCCGGCGCTTCCCGGGCCACGACCAGTTTCCTGCCTTCCAGCTCGCGGGCCATCGCGACCTGATGGTCGTCGACGTGCTCACCGAAGGCCTTGCGCCGCGGTACGTACAGCGCGCGCTTGCCGGCCTGCATCGCCGCCAGCGCGGAGCCCACCCCGGCGTGCGAGATGACCACGTCCGCCTCGGCCAGGGCCTGGCGCATCTCGGTGATCGGCACCTGTTTGCGGGCGCCGGCGGGCATCTTATCGACCACGGTCGAGCCCACCTGCCACAGCACGTCCCATTCCGGCGGCATCAGGGTCACGAGATGGTTGAGCAGGCGGGGGAACGTATAGCGCTCGTGGGTGCCCAGCGTCACCACGACCTTGCTCACCGCGCGCGGCTCGGCCACCGGCTCCGCCTCGAAGGCGTCGAAGATGGACCCGCCGTACTGCCAGGTGTCGTCGGCCCAGGCCGGATACTGCGTGTAGAGCCGGGTGCGCGGCACCCGGGCGGCGAGCCGGCCGGTCAGCGAGGGGCCCTCGGTGCGGGTGGCACTCTCGATGTAGGAGCAGGGCACGCCGGCGCGGGTGGCGGGCAGGAAGAACGCCAGGGCCACGCTGGCGCCGGTGCTGATCACCCGCTCGTAGCGCTCGCGGCGGAACATCCGCTCCGCGGCGATCAGGTCCTTGACCGCGCCGACCAGGTCCCGGCTGGTGGCCGGGGGCACGAAGACGACATCCTCGCCGTCGAGCAGAGACCGGCTCTGCGGACTGTCGAAAGTCACCCAGCGCCGCTGCCCCACGCCGAGCCGGGGCGTCAGGTCGTGCAACTCGGCGAGATGACCTCCGGTCGAGGCGACGAGCAGTGTCGTCACGGCGCGGTGGCCGGGACAGCGGACCCGGTGGCCGGAGCGGCCGACCCGGTCTCCGGCGCGATCGGCCCGGTCGCCGTGCCGGACGGGCCGGTCGCCGTGACGGCCGGACCGGTCCCGGGGGCGGCCTCGGCCGCGCCGGTGGCAGACCCCGCCCGCGGGCGTGGATACCGGCCGACCAGGATGCCGACGGCCAGGGCGTAGCCCAGGAACAGCGCCGGGCCGAAGATCAGGCCGCTGATGACATCGGTGAGCCAGTGCTTCTGGGTGTAGATGCGCGAGTAGCCCTCGTACGTCGCCATGATCAGCACGACGGTGCCCAGCACCACGTGCCAGCGCCGGCCCATCTGCCAGGTCAGCGCGACGAATAGCGCGATCGCCCCGAAGGTCATGACCACCCGGGCGATGCCACCCGACGGGTACGAGCCCAGCCCGGTCGGCGGGTGTCCCCGGTTGACCATGCCGGCCAGGATGGCCTGCACGTACTGCTCCAGCGGGAAGCTGACCAGGATCGCCACCAGCGGGATCCAGAACCGCTTGCGCCAGAACGGGGCGAAGAGCACCGCCGCCACGACCACCACGATCTTGAGCGGGTCCCGGTCGCCGAGCGCCGTGTACCACCAGTTGAAGTCCTCGAAGCCGGGACTGCGGCGATCGGTCACCCAGAGCAGCACCGGCCAGTCGACGACGTTCTCCAGGCTGTGCGCCAGCAGGCCGACCGGCCAGAAGACGGCCACGACGACGGCGGCCCAGAACAGCAGGAAGGCCAGCGCGGTCAGCGGCCGCCCGAGGGTCACGACCAGCCCGGCGACGGACTCGCGGGTCTTCGCCGCCAGCCGTCCACGGGCCAGCCGCCGGCCCGGCCCGTACGCCAGCAGCGGACCCGCCACCGCGGGCACGATGACCGCGAACGCGGCGATGAAATACAGCAGTACCACCGAAGTGTCCCCATCCTGCGGCGTCCCGGCCGCATGCTTGCACCACCTGTCGAACGACGCCCCACGCGCCGCTCAGTAGGCTCCCGAGCCCCGCATGACCGCCATCGCGGTCCGCATGAGGATCACCAGGTCGACGGTGAGCGACCAGTTCTCCACATACCGCAGGTCGAGCCGGATCGAGTCCTCCCAGGACAGGTCCGACCGGCCGCTCACCTGCCACAACCCCGTCATGCCGGGCTTGACCACCAGCCGCCGGCGCATGTCCTGCGGATACTGCTCGACCTCACTGGGCAGCGGCGGGCGCGGCCCGACCAGTGACATCTCCCCCAGCAGGACGTTGATCAGCTGCGGCAGCTCGTCCAGCGAGTAGCGGCGCAGGATCCGTCCGGTCCGGGTGACCCGCGGGTCCGCGCGGATCTTGAACAGCACCCCGGCGTGCTCGTTCTGCTGCCGCATTGCCTCGAAGCGCGCCTCGGCGTCGGTGTGCATCGTGCGGAACTTGTACATCCGGAACGATTCGCCGCCGCGGCCCACCCGGACCTGGCGGAAGAACACCGGGCCACCGGTGTCCAGCCGGATGACCAGCGCGACCAGCAGGAACAGCGGCGCGAGCAGCACCAGCAGCAGCGCGGCCACCGACACGTCGAACATGGACTTGATCAGGCGCCGGCCGCCGGAGAGCCGTGGGTGCTCGATGTGCATCATCGGCAGCCCGTCGACCGGGCGCACGGTGATCCGGTCACCGGCGGTGTCCACCAGCGACGACGAGACGATCAGATCGATGTCGTCGCGCTCCAGCTCCCAGGCCAGGCGGCGCAGCATCGGGCCGTCGAGCTCCGGGCAGGACAGCACCATCACCGTGTCGGCCCCGGCGGCAGCGGCTGAATTCGCCGCCGCGCCCAGGGCACCGAACACGGGCACGTCCACCGTGTGCGCCGCGTCGGCGAGCTGGCCCGCCGGCAGGCAGGCGCCGATGACCTGGAACCCGTGGTGCGAGCGGCGGTGCAGCTGGCGGGTCATCTGCGCGACGGCCGTGGCGTGCCCGAGCGCCAGCACCCGGTGCATGCAGGCCCCGCGCCGGCGGGATCGGTGCAGCACCTTGCGCAACACGAAGCGGCCGGTCAGCGAGAGCACGGTGGTCAGCACGAGAGCGATCAGCAGATAGCCCCGGGCGATGTCCGCTTTGGCGACATAGGAGGCGAGTGCGATGCCCATGGTGAGGCGTACGCCGGCCCGCAACACCCGTTGATACTCCTCGCCGCCGACGAACAGCACCCGCCGTTCGTAGGCGTGCGTCAGCGCCAGCAGACCCACCCACACCGGCGGGATCAGCGCGGACAGCATCAGATACCAGTCCGCGTACGGCGCGCCCTGGAACCGCAGCACGAAGGCGGCCAGCGTGGCCACCAGGGTCGCGCCGAAGTCGATGACCAGGAGCAGCTTGACGTAGCGGGCCTCCCAGACCCAGCGGTCGGCGTGGCCCCGCTCGTCGGTGGCACCGAGATCCCGTTCGGTGACGCCCGCGTACGAGGAAGCTGTCGGAATCGGTCCGGTCGCGGCGTTGTCCGCCGTTGTTTCCGTCGTTGTCACGACGCCCCTGCCCACCGTGAGACCCCACGCCCACTCGGCAATTTCGTGCACCCCACTTACGACGCCCCCCACCCCTTGGCCTCAGAACAACAAAGCGCAAGGACGCTCAGGCGGTGAACGCTA
The DNA here is from genome assembly GCF_040649415.1 of Actinoplanes sp. NPDC048967. Classification (NCBI taxonomy): domain Bacteria; kingdom Bacillati; phylum Actinomycetota; class Actinomycetes; order Micromonosporales; family Micromonosporaceae; genus Actinoplanes; species Actinoplanes sp. NPDC048967. Next base: position 27,362 of record NZ_JBEZFL010000007.1, on the reverse strand, counting down.
GACGACGGCCAGGAAAATAGAGACCCCAGGGTCGCAATCTTTACGAACGCGGGACCAAGTTTTCGGATACCGGGGCGGGCGGCAACATCGTGCATTGCCGGTGAACTCGGCTCTACATCGGACAAAATAACAGGCATACCGAGAGTGAGGTCAACAGACGCCGACCTACCGGCTCCGGTCCGCTTTTTCCACATTGGCGCCCATGATTTGTCCGATAAAACCGATCATGGCATCGCACCGTAACATGCCGGACGCGGAGCGCGTGCGCGGGGTAGTCGTGACCTTCGATGTCAGGCCGACCCTAATCGATCATCCGGGTTGGACAGAAGTGGCCGAATGTGAGACACGCCCGCCGATCGGCCCCCTTGACAATGGATGATCCACTGAGTCGGTCGGCGAAAAGATCAAGCCACGACCATTCCGGACGAGGTGCGGAACGGCGAGCGCGAAGCAGTTCAGCGCTGCACGAGCCGCAGCGCCAGCGCGGGGCAGCGGTCGACGGCCCGGCGGGCGGAACCCTCGAGTTGCCGCGGCACCGCGGGCTCCGCCTCGCCGTCGCGGGCCACCGGGTAGCCCCAGTCGTCCTCGCTCAACAGCTCGGGCAGCAACTCGGCGCAGAGCCCGCGGCCGTCGCAGGCCGTCCGGTCCACGTGCAGCCTGGTGGTGCTCATCGCCGTACCCCCTGGTGTCCGGATGCGACGGCCCGGCAGTGGCCGGCCAGATGCGCGGCCACGTCGGCCTCGAAGGCGCGCATCGCGCTGATGATCATGCGGGCCGTGCCGTCCGGGTGCCGGCAGGCGCCGCGGCCGGTGACCAGCGCGGCCAGCCGCCGCACCTCGGCCGGCAGGCCGGGCCGGGCCCGGTGGTGGGCCAGGTCGCCCAGCGTGGCGGCCAGCCGGGGCAGGCCGTTGACACACGGGCCGCACTGGCCCGCCACCTCCCCGGCCAGGTATCCGGCGATCCGGGCGGTCTCGGCCAGGCCGCACACGTGCGCCGGGAGCGCGAGCACGACACCCGCGCCCGGGGACACACCCAGCGGGGTCAGCGCCGCCCGGCTCACCTCGATCCCGGGCCGGGCCGGGACCCAGCCGCCGTGGTAGCCGCCGAGCAGCACCGCCTGCAGTGGAGCGGTCGCGCCGCCCGCCGCGTCGACGAGGTCACCGAGCGGGACGCCGTACCCGGCCTCGATCACGCCGGGCGCGCGCACCGCGCCGCCGACCGTCGCCAGGAAGGTGCCCGGCTCGTCGGGCGTGCCCGCGGCGCGGAACCAGCCGGGACCGTGCCGGGCGATCAGCGCCAGGTGGGCCAGCGTCTCGACGTTCTGCACGAGCGTCGGCGCCCCGCCCACCCCGGAGTCGGTGATCCGCACCAGCTTGTCGGCGGGCACGGCGGGCCGTCCCGAGACGGCGGCGACCACCGCCGACTCCTCCCCGGCCACGAAGGACAGCGGCGCGACGGTCACGGTGACCGGCACCCGGTCCAGGCCGGCCCCGCGCCGCGCGGCCAGGGCCGCCCGGACCCCGTCGGCTGAGGCTGCCGCGACATGGAGATGGGCGGTACGCGCCCCGAGCGCACCGGCCGCGAGCTGCAAGCCGTCCAGGACCAGATGCGGCTGGTACGCGAGCAGCGCCCGGTCCTTGCCACTGGCCGGCTCCCCCTCGGCGCCGTTGGCCACGACCACCGGCGTACCCCCGGCCCGGCGCACCGCCTCGACCTTGCGCCACGTGGCGAAGCCGGCCCCACCGCGACCGGTCAGCCCGGCGGCGCGCAGCAGTTCGACGAGCTGCTCGGCGTTGAGCACCGGCGCGCGTCCGTGCCGGCCGAGATGGGTGTCGAGCCGGCCGTCGTTGTCCCCGGCGAGCAGGCGCAGCCGCACTCCGCCCGAGGCGTCCACCGTGGTCATCGGACCTCCTGAGGGGTGCGGACCCGGCGCGGGACGCGGGCGGGAAACCGGGCGAACGAGGGCGTGCACCGCCACGCGACAGCGGCCAGGACCAGCGCGGTGCTGAGCACCAGGACGGTCCGCAGCCACCAGCTCGCCGCGTCCGTGCCGGTCTGCCAGCCGTGCAGCAGCGAGATCGGCCAGCACAGGTACGCCAGCCAGTGCACGAGCCGCCACCCCCGCACGCCGAGCCGGTGCCGCAGCAGGCTGGTGGCGATGAGCGCGACCACCACGTCGAAGGCCAGCGTGCCCAGCCCCAGCCAGAACGGCCGGTACTCGCCGGCGAACGGCACCACCAGATCGAAGAAGCGCAGCTGCGCGTACGGGTCGAACCAGAGACTGGCCACGTGCACGACGAGCAGCGCGACGGCCAGCAGCGCGGCGTTGCGGTGCAGCATGTTGACCGCGAAGCGGGGCAGCCCGAAGGCCGTCCGCCCGGAGCGCGCGCCGATGCCCAGCGCCACCACGATCGAGAGCAGGACGAGCGAGACGACCCCGCTGCCCCGCCCGAGGTACCACAGCGCGTCGGTCATGCCGGCCACCCGCCCAGCCGCAGCACGTCCAGCTCCGGGGTGACCAGCCGGGCCGGCCCGCCGCGAAGCAGCTCCGGCGCCGCGTGGCCCCGCACGACCGCAGCCGTGCTCAGCGTGTTGGCGCGCAGGCACGAGGACGCCGCGACCGAGACCGTCCGCCACACCCGGGGCGCGGGCCGGCCGGTGCGCGGATCGAGGATGTGGTGCAGCAGTTCGCCGGGGCGTCCCCAGGTTCGGCCGGCCGTGCTGGAGGTGGCGAGGGCAGCACCGGCGGGCAGCCGGACCGTGCAGTGCGGGTCGCCGGGCCGGTCCTGCACCAGCACCGACCAGCCACCGTCCGGGGCGGGCCCGGCGGTCGCGATGTCGCCACCCAGCGCCACCAGTACGCCGACGCCGAGCCGAACGGCCACCAGCCGGGCGGCCCGGTCGGCGGCGGCGGCCTTGGCGGTCGCGCCGAGGTCGAGCCGGACGCCGTCCGGCACGGTGAGCTCGCGGTCGTGCAGCCGCACCGATCGCCAGTCCGGGGTGGCGAAGACGCGGACGGCCGGGGCGACCACGCGCCCGGTGACGGCGGCGAAGTCCCGGTCGTAGCCGAGACCGCACAGCGCGGCGCCGATCGTGGGGTCGACGTCGCCGCCGGTCTGCCGGGCGGCTTCGAGAGCGGCACCGACCAGGTCGGCGAGCAGCGGGCTGACCACCACCGGACGGCCACCGCCCCGGCAGGCGAGGGAGAGCTCGGAATCCGGCCGGAACCGGCTGCACGCCGCGTCGACCGCGGCCAGCTCGGCCTCGACGACCGCGGTGGCCCTGGTGAGCAGGGCCGGCTCGGTGACGACGACGCGCGCCACAGTGCTCCAGACGGACCACTGGGCCGTGCCCGCCCCGATCGGCAGGGTCTCGATCATCGGCATGTCACGACCCTCCGGAGGTGGCCTGGCCGGAGCCGTCGCTGCCGCCGGACAATGACGGCGCATCCGTGCCGGTCGAGCCGCTACCGCTGTCGGTGGCGCTCTCGGTGGCGCTCTCGGTGGCGCTCTCGGGAGCCGACGAGCTGCCGGTGGCCGGGGTGCCTTTCTCGGCGGAGTCGGCGGCCCGGGCGGCCAGGCCCACCCCGAGTGTCCCGGCCAGGCCGGCTGCGACCAGTGCCCCGGTGAGCGCCGACGTGCGGCGTAGTGCCTTGTCCCGGTCCATCGAATCGTCCCCCTCATTTGTTGACGACTCAACCAATGTGCCGGGCCGACCTCGCCGTGGCCTGTGGCCCGGCTGGGCTCTTTCTGTGAACCGGTGACGCAACGAGGGACCGGTAAGGTTCCCGGTGCCGGCCCGTCCCGCGGCGGCTCACAGCAGGCCGTGGCTCATCGCCCGGGTTACCGCGGCCGTGCGGTCGGCGACGTCCAGCTTCGCGAAGGCGCGCAGCAGGTGCGTCTTGACGGTGGCCTCGGTGATGAACAGCTCCCGGCCGATGTCGGCATTGGTCAGTCCCCGCGCCACCAGGCGCAGCACTTCGGTCTCCCGGGCGGAGAGCGCGGGCGGCGCGGGGCTGCGGACCTGCCGGATCAGGGTGGAGGCGACGCTGGGCGCGAGCACGGTCTCGCCGCGGGCGGCGGCCCGGACGCCCTCGGCCAGCTCCGCCGGCGAGGCGTCCTTGAGCAGATAACCCCCGGCGCCGGCCTCGATCGCCCGCAGGATGTCACGATCCGACTCGTACGTGGTCAGCACCATCACCCGTACACCGGGCACAGTGGCCACGATCTGCGCGGTCGCCTCGACACCGTCGCCACCGGGCATCCGCAGGTCCATGAGCACGATGTCCGGCCGCAGCTCGGCGGCGAGCGCCACGCCCTCCGGTCCGGACGAAGCCTCACCGACGACACTCAGGTCCGGCTCGGCCTCGAGCATGCCGCGAATGCCGTGCCGCACCACCGGATGATCGTCGACCAGAATCAACCGGATCACGCCGGCACCTCCACTTCTACGAGGGTTCCTGTGTCCGGGTCGCTGTGCACGATGAGCTTGCCGTTCACCTGCTCGGCGCGGGCCCGCATGCCGGGCAGCCCGAAGCCGGTCGTGGCCGCGGTGTCGAATCCCCGGCCGTCGTCGCGCACCACGAGCCGGATCCTGTCCGCACCGAAGGCGAGCAGCACCGCGACCTCGTGGGCGTTCGCGTGGCGGCGGACGTTGGTCAGTGCTTCCTGCGCCGCGCGGAGCAGCACGACCTCCACGACGGTCGGCAACGCCCGGGTGTCGCCGGTGCGGCGGAAGGTCGCCGGGATGCCGGTCTCCTCGGTGAAACGGGTCGCCTGACGGCGTACCGCATCGGGCAGGGAGCCGGCCGCCAGCGCGGCCGGCGCCAGCGCCGCAACCAGGGCCCGCGACTCGGCCAGATTTTCCCGGGCGGTCCGCACGGCCAGCGCGAGCCGCTCGTCGGCCAGCGCCGGATCGGCCGCCTGGAGCAGGGTGATGATGCTGGTGAAGCCCTGGGCGAGGGTGTCGTGGATCTCGCCGGCGAGCCGGGCCCGCTCGGCGGCGACGCCGGCCTCGTGCGAGAGCCGGGCCACCTCGGCGCGGCTGCTCTCCAGCTCGGCGATGAGTGCCGCCCGTTCCTTGCTCTGCTCGACCACCCGGTGGATCCACACCCCGAGCCAGACCGCGGCGGCCGACGTCGTGGCGGAGATCGGGGCGACGTGGGTGAGGAAGTACCAGTCGACCCCGTCGTCGGTGAGGGCACCGACGAGCGGAAGCAGGTTGGCGCAGACGACCGCGACGACAGCCGGGCGGATCTCCAGTGCCAGGAAGATCAGCGGGCAGAGCGCGAAGAGCAGGTAGCTGACGGTGGAGACCGCGACCGTGCCGACCGCGAAGACGACCAGCACGACCACGATGAACGGCAGGCCGGCCTGCCCGCGCCGCCCCCACAGCCCGTAGAGCAGGGCGATCACCGCGATGGCGCCGACCGCGACGGCCCGGCGCCCGGTGCCGGTCTCGGACTGGCCGAGCACTGCCGCCGCCACCGCGAGGGCGACGACGGCGTAGAAGATCGCCCAGGCCCGGGAGTACCGCGCGACCGGCTCCCGCGGGCCGATCACTTGTCCCGGGTGTTCGTCCAGCGGAAGGTGAGCAGGCACAGCACTGATCCGATCACACACCAGGCCAGCAGGACCACGGCGATCCGGCCGTGCTCCCAGGCGCCGCCGGCCTCGTAGACGACCGCGGAGTCCGGCAGGAAGACCGACCGGAAGCCCTGGGCCATCCACTTCACCGGGAAGATCGACGCCACCGTGATCATCCAGCCGGGCAGCTGAGTGATCGGATGGATGAACACCCCGGACAGGAACTGGAGTGCGACCACCGGCACGTTCAGCACGGCTCCCGCGGTCCTCGCCGAACGGACCAGGGCGCTCGCGGCGATGCCGAGCAGCCCGCAGGCGATGACGGAGAGCACGAAGAGCCAGCCGAAGGTGAACCAGCGACCGGCGTCGGTGGGCAGCGGCAGGTCGAAGAACAGCACCCCGACGCCGAGCAGCACGACGACCTCGGCGGCGGTCAGGACCGCGACCATGATCAGCTTTCCGAGGAAGTACGCGGTGGCAGTGACGGGCGTGCCCCGCAGCCGCTTCAGCGTGCCGTCCTCCCGATCGGTGGCGATCCCGACGCCCATGGTGATGAACGCGGTGGCGACGATTCCGTACGCGATCATGCTGGCGGAGAAGACCCGGGCGGCGCTGAGCCCGGGGTGGTCGTAGTCGTCGGCGAAGATCGTGCCGAAGAGCAGCAGAAGCAGGGCGGGGAAGAGAAAACTGAAGATGACGGCGGTGCGGTCGCGGAAGAACTGAAGGATCTCGACCCAGCCCCGGCTGAGGCCCATCCGCGCGGTCGAGGGAAGGGCCGTGTCGGTGGTGGTCATCGCTGCTCTCCGATCAGGGTCAGGTAGGTGTCCTCGAGGCTGGGACGGGTGACGGTCAGGCTGGTCAGATCGGCGCCGGCCGCGGTGAGCCGGGCGATCAGCGCGGCGGGGTCGGTGGTCTGCTCGGACTCCCGGCCGTTCGGCCCGGCCCACTCGACGGTGGCGCCGGCGCCGGCCCGGCCGCCGAGCGTGGCCGGGGTGCCCTCGGCCACCAGGGTGCCGGCGGCGATGACGGCCAGCCGGTCGGCGAGCGCCTCGGCCTCGTCGAGGTAGTGGGTGGTGAGCAGGATGGTGGTGCCCTCGGCGGCGAGCGCCCGGACCAGCTGCCAGAACTGCCGCCGCGCCTGCGGGTCGAAGCCGGTGGTGGGCTCGTCGAGGAACACGACCTCGGGACGGCCGACGATGCCGAGCGCGACGTCGAGACGGCGGCGCTGACCGCCGGACAACGCCCGTACCTTGGTCCTGGCTTTGTCGGAGAGCCCGACCAGCTCGATGACCTCGGCGGCGGACCGCGGCCGGGGATAGAAGCCGGCGATGTGCCGGACGGTCTCGGCGACGGTGAGGTCGGCGGCGTCGGCGGCCGACTGCAGCACGATGCCGATCCGGGCCCGCCAGGCCCGTCCGCCGGTGGCCGGATCCTGCCCGAGCACCCGGACGTCGCCGGAATCCCGCTGCCGGTGCCCCTCGAGAATCTCCACGGTGGTGGTCTTGCCGGCGCCGTTGGGGCCGAGCAGGGCGAACACCTCACCGTGCGGAACGGAAAGATCGATACCCGCGACCGCGGGACGGGAGCCGTACGTCTTACGGAGGCTGGTGACCTCGATCGCTGTCATGCCTACGAGCTTGTCGAAGGACGGGCTGCGCCCGGGACGACCGCCCGGCTGTCACCGGGTGTCCACCGATCGATGGACAGCCGCGCCGGCCCGGGTCACTCCCAGCGGAACTTGCGAGCGGCCGCGGTGAGCGCGACCGCGGCCCAGAGGGTGAGGCTGAGCCAGATGCTCGCCGGCACCGCGGTGCCGCTCGTGAGGGTGTCGCGCAACGCTTCGGCGTGCGCCGCCAGCGGCAGCAGGAAGTGCCCGGCCGGGCCGAGGTCCGGCGCCGCGAACATGATCCCGCCCGCGGCCAGCATGAGCACATAGATCAGGGTGGCCGCGGCGGTGGTCGTCTCGGGCCGCAACACGCTCGCGATGAGCAGGGCCAGGCCACAGTAGGCAGCGGTGGCCAGCACGGTCACACCGATGGCGGGCAGGACGTGGGTGAGCTCGGGCCGCCAGCCGACCACGACACCGACCACAGCGAGGGCGAGCACCTGCAGCGCGACCAGGCAGAGGATCGCGGCGGTCTTGGCGAAGAGCAGGCCGGGGCGGGTCAGCGGGGAGGCCCCGAGGCGTTTCAGGACGCCGTAGCCGCGTTCGTAACCGGTAATGATCGCCTGGCCGGTGAAGGCGGTCGACATCACCGTCAGGGCCAGCACGCCCGGGACGACAAAACCCAGGCGGTCGTCGCCGGGGACGTTGGTGGCGTTGGTCAGGCCGGCACCGAGCAGCACCAACAGGGGTACGCCCATGGCGAGCACCACGGCCTCACCCCGGCGGGCGGTCAGCAGCAACTCCATGCGGACCTGCTGGCGGAGGATCGCCCGCATCGGCGCCCGGCCGGGGGCGGGGGTGAACGTGCCGGCTTCGGTGCTCATCGCCCAGCTCCAGGATTCGTCGCGGTCGGGCGTCGCCGGTGGGACCCGTGGGTCATCGGGTGGCTCCCGCGGTCAGCGCCAGGTAGACGTCTTCGAGGGTGCGGCGGCGGGTGTTGACCGCGGTCACCTGGGCGCCGGCCGTGGCGAACCAGCCGAGCACCGCGGCGATGGCTTCGGTGTCGAGGGCGCCGGCGATCGCGTACTCACCCGGGTTGTCCTCGGTGACCTTGGCGTCCAGGCGGGCGGCGAGGTCGGCGACCGGGAGGGCGGGGTCCGCGCGCACCTGGAGGAGGTCGATGCCGGCCGCGGCCGTGAGCTCCGCCGGCGTGCCGGTCGCGGCGACCACGCCGTTGTCCATGATGACCACGTGGTCGGCGAGGCTCTCGGCCTCGTCGAGCAGGTGCGTGGTGAGCAGGACCGAGACGCCGTCGGTGCGCAGGCTCTCGACGAGTTCCCAGGTCGTCCGGCGGGCGCCGACGTCCATGCCCGCGGTGGGCTCGTCGAGGAAGACCAGCTCGGGCCGGCCCACGAGGGCGACGGCCAGGGAAAGCCGCTGCTGCTCACCGCCGGAGAGCCGGCGGAACGTGGTCCTGGCGAACTTCCGCAGCCCCAGCCGGTCGAGCAGCATGTCGGTGTCGAGCGGATGCGCGGCGAAGGAGGCGAAGAGCCGGAGGATGTCACCGGCGGTCGCCCAGGGATAGACACCGCCGGACTGCAGCATGATGCCGAGCCGCGGCATCAGATCGTCGTGATCGGCGACCGGGTCGAGCCCCAGCACCCGGGCGGACCCGGCGTCGGGCGCCCGGAAGCCCTCACAGACCTGGAGCAAGCTGGTCTTACCGGCGCCGTTGTCGCCGAGCAGGGCCAGGATCGCGCCGCGCGGCACGGTCAGCGAGACGCCGTCGACGGCAACGACATCGCCGTACTTCACGACGACGTCCTGCACCTCGACGGCTGCCTCACGCATGCCGAAACTGTACTGGCTGGCCGGTCCGCTACTCCCGCCTGTCCACAGCGGTGTGGCCCAGGCCGCGCCGGGCCCGCCTGTCCCGGGCGAGAACCGCAGGTCGCGGAGCGGCTGGTCGGCGGTGGTATGTGAGTGTTTCCGAATGGTTTGGCGGCGGGCGGCCGATTCGCTAGGCTGGCGGTGGGAGCGCTCCCACCGCTCTCGGGCACTGCGGGGGCAGGCCGCCGGTCCGGAACCGGTTCCCCCCGGCAAGCCTGCGGCGTCACGCAGGCACCGGATCGGCGGCCTGACGCTCACTCGATGCGGTGGGAGCCTCCCGCTCTGCCGCCCTCCCGGCTCGAGCTGGTCGGTAGGGTGCTGCGCATGACTGGCTCGGCCACTGCGGTGGAGATCTACACCGACGGCGCCTGTATCCCCAATCCCGGACCCGGCGGTTGGGGTGCCGTGCTGCGCTGGGGCTCCAGCGAGAAGGACCTCTGCGGCGGCGAGGCCTCCTCCACGACCAACAACCGGATGGAGCTCATGGCCCCCATCCAGGCACTGGAGAGCTTGACCCGCGCGCCGCTCGCCGTGCTGCTCTACACCGACAGCATCTACGTGCGGGACGGCATCACGAAGTGGATGCCCCGCTGGAAGGCCAACGGCTGGCTCACCTCGGCCAAGCAGCCGGTCAAGAACGTCGACCTGTGGCAGCGCCTCGAAGCGGCCGTGTCCCGGCACGACGTGCAGTGGCACTGGGTCAAGGGCCACGCCGGTCATCCCGAGAACGAGCGCGCCGACCGGCTCGCCGCGCGCGGCCTGCAGGAAGCCCTCGCCGCCCGCTGACGGGTTCAGTCCGGCTCGGGGCTCAACTGCTGAAGAACCCGCAGGAAGACCCGCTTGTCCGCCGACGTCAGCCCGCTCAGCAACTGCTCCTCGGCGGCCCGGACGCCGGTTCTCACGGACGCGTACAGCTGCCGGCCGACCGGCGTCAGCCGCAGCAGGCGTACCCGTCGGTCCTCGGGGTCCGGCTCGCGCTCGATCAGGGCGCGTTCCTGCAGCTCGTCGAGGGTCCCGATGATCCGGGTCTTGTCCGCGCCGATGGCGCGCGCGAGCGCCGCCTGGGTGCGCATCGGCTCGTCGGCCAGCGCACTGAGCACGACGTAGCCCCACATCGACACGTCGTGAGCGGCGAGCACCGGCCGCTCGGCCGCGATCAGCGCGCGGCCGAGCCGCACGACCATCGCGCCGAGATCGGGTCGGTCGCGGTCCGGGTCGGGCACGGCCGAAAACCTACACCTTGACAAATCATGTACGCCCGCAGATCGTAAGCACATGCATACTATTGACCTCCTCGCCACCCACGCGCGAGCTGTCCGGGCGACCGTGCCGATCGTCGCGCGGGTCCGGCCGCCGGACTTGTCACTGCCGACACCGTGCGCGGAATGGGACCTCGGCCACCTCCTCGCCCACATGACCGCCCAGCACCGCGGTTTCGCCGCGGCAGCCGCCGGCCACGGCGGTGATCTCGACATCTGGCAGCCCCGCCCGCCGGCCGACGACGTCACCCGGGAGTACGCGGAAGCAGCCGAGTCCGTCATCGCGGCGTTCGCCCAGCCCGACGTGGCCGGACGCGGCTTCCTGCTGCCCGAGATCACGCCACAGCCGATTCCCGGCCGGCTCGCCATCGGCTTCCACCTCGTCGACTACGTCGTGCACGGCTGGGACGTCGCGCGCACGCTCGGCGTCGCGTACGAGTTGCCGCCGGACGTGCTCGCCGCGGCCCTGCCCATCGCGGAGGCCGTGCCCGCCGGCGAAGCCCGGCTGGCGCCCGGAGCGGCCTTCGCGCCGCCGGTTCCGGACCCCGGTCAGGACCCGCTGGATCGCATCCTCGCCCTGCTCGGACGCGATCCGGGCCAGAATGTCGTACCGGGCCGCTAGCGTCCCGGACCATGAATCAGCGGTCGTCCGGGATCACGCCCTTCGCGATCAGGGCCGGTGCCGAGGCCCTCGCCGACCTGCGGGAGCGGCTCCGGCGGACGCGCTGGCCCGAGCCGGCCACCGCCGGCGGCTGGGCGCAGGGGGTGCCCCTGGCGGAGCTGCGGGCACTCTGCGGCTACTGGGCCGAGGGTTACGACTGGCCGGCGGCCGAGGCCCGGCTCAACCGGATGCCCCAGTTCCGGACGACCGTCGACGGCCTCGGCATCCACTTCGGGCATGCGCGCTCGCCGCATGCCGAGGCCGTGCCGCTGGTGCTCACGCACGGCTGGCCGGGCTCGATCGCCGAGTTCACCAAGGTGATCGGCCCGCTCACCGATCCGGTCGCGCACGGCGGCGAGGCGACGGACGCCTTCCACGTGGTGTGTCCCTCGCTGCCGGGGTACGGGTTCAGTGACCGTCCCGCCGAGCCGGGCTGGACAGTGGAACGGACAGCCGCAGCCTGGGTGCAGCTCATGGCGCGACTGGGCTATCCGCGTTTCGTGGCCGCGGGTCACGACTGGGGCACCAGCATCAGCACGAGCATCGCCCAGCAGCATCCCGGCCAGATCCTCGGCATCCACGTCATGCCCCCATTGGTGGCGCCGGACCCGGCGACGTTCGAAGCGCTCACCGAGGCGGAGAAGGCCGCCCTGCGCGACCTCGAAGCCTCGGGCGACAGCGGGGACGGCTACTCGCTGGAGCAGTCGACGAGGCCGCAGACCATCGGCTACGGGCTGGTCGACTCGCCGGCCGCGCTGGCCGCCTGGATCATCGAGAAGTTCCAGGCCTGGACGGACTGCGACGGTGACCTGTCCACGGTGCTCACCCGCGACGAGCTGCTCGACAATCTGATGCTCTACTGGCTTCCCGGGACGGGCGCCTCGGCGGCGCGGCTCTACTGGGAGAGCTTCCGGGCGGTCCAGGCACGGTTCCGCACCGGCACCACGGATGTGGTCGAGGTGCCGACGGCATGCTCGGTGTTCCCGAAGGAGAATCCGCGACCGTCGCGCCGGTGGGCCGAGAAGCGTTTCCGGGACATCCGCTACTGGGGCGAGCCGGCCCGGGGCGGGCACTTCGCGGCCTTCGAGCAGCCCGCGCTGTTCGTCGCGGAGCTGCGGGCCGGACGGCGGGCGATGCGACTGGGAGGCTGATCGCTTCGCGCAGGCTGCGACGTCCCGGGCCTCACCGAAATCCCCGGCCCGCAGGCAGCGACGTCCCGGGCCTCACCGCATCGCCGGTGCGCAGGCCGCGGGCCATCGGGCGAACGGTCGCGGAGAGCAGCCGACGGCTCGCTGGACACGCCGCCGCGCGCACAGGACGATGGGCGCGTGCCGCACATCAACCTGCCCGAACTGCCCGGCATGGTCGGGCTCCTGGTCCAGTATCCGCACACCGCGGGCCCGCTCAACGGCCTGGCCGATGCGCTGCTGCGGGGCCCGTCACCCCTGACGCCCGGCGAGCGGGAGACGATCGCCGCGTACGTGTCGAGCCGCAACGAGTGCACGTACTGCAGCGGGATCCACAGCGCGGTCGCCGGCCACCTGCTGCACCAGGAGGGCAAGACGACCGAGCACGCGCAGACCGACCAGAAGATGCGGGCCCTGCTGTCGATCGCGGAGAAGGTACGCGTCGACGGCCGCAGCGTCAGCCCCGCGGACATCGACCTGGCTCGCGAGCACGGCGCCGACGACAAGACCATCCACGACACGGTGCTGATCGCGGCGGCCTTCTCGATGTACAACCGCTACGTCGACGGCCTGGCCACCCTCGCCCCGCGGGAGCCCGAGGTGTACGCCCAGCACGCCAAGAACCTGGCCGAGGGTGGCTACCTGCGTTAGGGACGGGCGGCCGGCCACTCGGCGCGGGTCAGGGCGTACTCAACGTCACCCTGCTCGCTCGTACTGCGCCACCCGGCACGGAAGCACCACGTCCCGGACCTCCGTCTCCAGGTGGATGCCCACGACCCCCTGCTGACCTAACCGCTGGTCGGCGGGTCGGCGTCGGGCAGGCCGGCGACGTAGGCCGCGGCCACCCGCTTCGGCACCACCATGCGCCAGGCGTCGATGACCAGCTCCTCCATCTGGCGGTGGTCGAGCTCCGCCAGCCAGGCCTGGACCCACCGGAAGCGCATGTCGGTCGCCTTCGGCAGGTGGAAGACCTTCGGCTGGGACGCCACCAGGGACGCGCGCTCCTCCTTCGGGAAGCCGAAACCCATGACTGTCTCATCGCGGGAGAACGCCACGTAGACGATCTGCCCCACCCGGAACTTCACCCGGTCGTAGATCAGGTGCTCGGTAGTGCGGGGCAGCCTCAGGGCGACCTCGCGGACCTCCTGGACGGTGACCATGGCGCACCCTAACGCCGGGCTGTGACACTTCCCGGCGTCACGACTGGCGGGGGCGGGGTACCGACGGGGGCAGGCGGGTGGTGTCCTCGGAATCGTCGTCGTCGAGGATCGCCTCGCGCACCTTCGCCCGGGCGACGCGGTCCGGCGTCAGACGGTAGGTGGGGGCCCGGACCAGTTCGTCGGGCACGAGGTGGCGGCCGCCGCCGGCGCTTTCGGTCTGGCCGGCCGAGGACGAACGCCGCACGGTGGCCGACGGCGAGCCCTTCCCTGGGTCCGGCGATTCCGTCCTGCTGGGAGGCGCGCTGTCCGCCGCGAGCGGGGAATCTGTCGATGCCGGGGTTGAGCCCGCCGCCGCGCTCGGTGAACCCGGCGATGAGCCCGCCGGGCGGGGTGAACCCGGCCCCGCAACCGATGCGCCGGAAGGGGAAGTCTCCCCCAGTGCCGACGAACCCGTCTCGACGACCGGCGGATTCTTGCCTTCGCCTGATGAGCTCTTCGCCGCAGGAGACGGGCCCTTCCCCGTGGCGAAGGGACTGTTCCCCTGTCGCGAGGAGCTGTTCCGCGTAGGACCGGAGCCGTGCGCCAGCGGCGAAACAGAAGTGGGCGCCGGAAAACCGAAGGCGGCGGCAGTATCGGTCGCCGAGGGGGAGGCAGGCCAGGGCGAGCCGGCGAGCGGACCCGACGAGGAAGCGGCCGGCGACGCCGAGCGGGGTGCGGAAGCTGCGGTCCCGGCCGACGAAGACGAAGCGGAGCGGGATGAGGCGGCAGCAGCGCGGGCCGGGGAGCTGACGGCGGACGGACGAAGATCCGGGGGCGGCGGCGTCACAGACGACGAGGCGGGCAGCAGCACCGACTGATCACGCCGGGACGCGACTGCCGGCGATACGACCGCCGTACCGCGGACCGCTCGCCGGGGGCCGATCAACCGCGCCGCCAGGCTGAACACGCTGCGCGTCGCTGTGTCGTATCCGTCCCGGTACGCCTCGTCGCGGTCCAGGACTGTGCGGTACCACTGGTGCAGGCGGCCGGCGGCGTATCCCACGCAGGCCGTGAACGCGGCCAGCAGTGTGATCAGGAGTGCGTCGTTTCCGGGCGCGGTCATGACCCGATTCTTGCCAAGGTATTGACCACTAGCTATAGCCCGTTCGACGTACCCCGATCGGTCGACAATCGTCAGCGATGTGTCGCAGCCCACGTCGCGATCTGGGCCCGGCGGGACGCCGAAAGCTTGGTCAAGATGTGTGCGACGTGCGCCGACACGGTCTTGGGCGAGATCGACAGCGCCGCGGCGATCTCGCGGTTGGTGGCGCCCTCCCTGATCAGACCGGCCACCTCCCGCTCCCGCGCGGTGAGCTCAGGCGGATTCGCGCCCGGCGACCCCGGCCCGGACAACGACGCATGTGGGGTGCCGCCGGCAGTCGCCGGCGAACGGGGCCGCCCAGCAGCAGCGGCACCGGCAGGGATCAACACCACCGCCCCAGCCGCTTCAGCCTCCGCCGCCGCCTGGGCCGACAACCGCGCGGCGTCCCCGGGCCGCCGCGACCGGTACGCACACCGCGCCTGATCAGCCACCGCCTGCGTACCCTCCCAGAAACGCCGCCGCCCCCGCCAGAACTCAGCCGCCCGCTCCAGCTCGACCCGCGCTTTCCCGGTCTGCCCCTCGTGCAGGTGCACCAGCCCGGCCCCATGATCAAGCGCCCCGAGCGTCCCCGGGATCTCCCGGTCCCGCAGCAGCTCCCCGGTGCGCCGCAGCCAGTCCCGCGCTCCGGTCAGATCCTGTTTCGCCAGGTGGGCCCGCACCCCCGTCACCACGTACGGGAACACATAAGCCGCATCCCGCACCCTGGCCGAAGCCTCGTACCCGCGCTCGCACCACCCGATCGCCTCGGCCGGCTCTCCCCGCAGCAGAGCGATCGACGCCAGGCCCCACCACGCCGGTGAGATGCGCTGGAGCTCCCCCATCGCTTCCCCGAGCGCCGCCGCCTCGCGCATGCATTCATCGGCGATGTCGAACGATCCCCGGCCCAAGGCCACATAGCCCAGCACGTGCAGGGCCGTGATCCGGGTGGTGACGCCCTGTCCGTCGGCCAGCGCCCGGGCCGCTCCCGTCTCCGCCGCCGGCCACGCTCCCTCGGCCCAGTCCACGTGGGCCAGGTGCGCCGCCATGTAGTGATGGTCGTTGCAGCGTTCCACCGAGTCCGCGTACTCGATGCCCTCGCTCAGCCATTGCCGGGCCAGGTCGTATTCGACCAGCACCGACGCCGACGAGCCGATCATCCGGTAGCCGCGGGCCGCCTCCGCTTCGAGGCCGCCGCGGCGGGCCCGGCCGATCGCGTTCGCCAGCATCTGCCAGCCTTCGTGCATGCGGCCGGCGAAGACCAGGATCGAGCCGAGGGTGCCGCCGAGGTGGCAGCGCAGCGGATGATCACAGTCCGCCACCTTGAACGCCTCGGCCAGCACCCCCACCTCGGTGGCCTCCTCGAGCCGCCGGTCCAGCATGTAGGCCGCGGCCAGCGCCGCGTGCAGCCCGGCGCGGATCTCCTGGGCCGGCTCGTCGTCGCGTGACGCGATCAGGTCCAGGCCGTTGCGCAGCAGCCCGGTGCGCTCCTCCAGGCCCGCACCGAGCAGATGCCGGACCGCGACGAGCTGCGGGGCGACGGCGGCCGCGCTGAGCGCGTCCCCGGCCTCCAGACGCATCCGGTACGCCGTGAGCAGCGTCTCCGCGGCCTCACTGTTCTCGTCGACCGCCGCGAGTTCGCCGCCCAGCGCGGTCAGCAGGGCCGCCGACTTGTCCACCGGGAGGCCGGCCGGCGCTGTCCGCAACGCCCGCCGGTACAGCTCGACGGCCTCGCGGTGCGCGGACATCCGTACTGCCGCGGCCGCCGCGGTCAGCGCGTGCTGGTGGGCCTCGGCCGGACGATGCGCGCGTTCGTACTGGTCGCTCACGAAGGCGTCGGACAGCCCGGCCGCGAGCGCCGCCTCGGCTGCCCGGGCGTGCAGCTCGCGGCGCCGGAGCGGGGGCAGGTCGGCGTGCAGCGCGTCGCGGATCAGAGCGTGGCGGAAGTCGTACGTGAACCCGTCGGCGTGCGGCTGGACGAAGAAGCGCTCGGCCAGTTCGCGCAGACCGTCGTCGATCTGGTCCGGGCGTTCGCCGGTGATCGCGGTCAGCAGGTCCACGTCGAAGGAGCGGCCGATCACCGACGCCGTGCCGGCCAGTGACCGAGCTGCCGCGCTCAACGACGCCGCCCGGGCCAGCACCGCCTCGGCGAGCGTGTCCGGCAGGGCCGTCTCCGCGTCGACCGTGGCCAGGAACTCCTCGACGTGCAGCGGGATCCCGTCGCTGCGGGTGAAGATCGCGCCGGTCACCGTGGCGGGCAGGATGCGGTCGGAGATCGCGGTGGCCAGCGCCGCGGTGTCCGCCGGGCTCAGCCGGGACAGGCGGACCTCCTCGGCGTGCCGCTGGTTGAGCAGCCGGGTGCGCCACTCCCGCATCGGGACCCGCGGGTACAGCTCGTCGCTGCGGTACGTCCCGACGATCAGCAACGGCAGGCCGGGCAGCCGGTGGGCGAGCCGGGCCAGCGTCTGCAGGGTCACGTCGTCCGCCCAGTGCAGGTCCTCCAGCGTGATCAGCACCGGCTGCGGTCCCGCGCCGGCCTCGGCGAGCGCGTCGGCCAGGCCGGTGACCAGCAGCCGACGCTGGCGGTGGCTGTCGCCGTCGTGGGACCGGCGGAGGAGCTCTGCTGTGCGCGTACCGAAAGAAGAGAGTGCGTCGGTGATCAGCCCGGCGGCGACGTCGGCGTCGGCCGGGAAGGCGGCCGCGCCGGCCACCGTGAAACCGCTCGCCGTGGCCCGGCCGGCGATCTCGGTCAGCAGGCGGGTCTTGCCGATGCCGGCCTCACCGGCCAGGAAGAGCAGCTCGCCGCGGCCGCCGGCGGTCGCCGCGAGCCGGCGGTCCGCGAGCGCCAGCAGGTCGTCGCGGCCGACCAGCACGGGGCTCGGGGCACGCATGGCGTGACTCTAGGCCGAAGCCGATGGCCTTCCTAGGTGTTATGACCGATGTCCGACGCGGACCGTCCCCGCAGGCTGATGCCGGTAACCGAGTGAGGGGACGAGTTCGATGGCGAAGTTCATGGACGTGCACAGCGGGTTCCACGGGGTGACCCCGGCGGAACTGGACGCCGCGCACGAGGCCGACCTGAAGATCGAAGGGGAGGAGGGGGTGCACTTCGAGCGGGCGTGGCTCGACCCTGAGCAGGGCAAAGTGTTCTGCCTGTCGACCGGGCCGAGCAAAGAGGCGGTCCAGCGCGTGCACGAGAAGGCCGGTCACCCGGTGACCGAGATCTACGAGCTGACCGCCGAGGCGTGAGCGGGTTCCGCCCGGGCCGGGTGCGGCCCGGGCGGAACCGTCCGCTCAGGAGGAGGCCGGACGCGGGACACCCGACGGCGGCATACCGCCCGGCCCGCCGCCGCCGGTCTCCTCGCCGGACGGATCGACCGCGATCGTGAGCTTGGCGACGTAACCGTCGGCGACGCTGCCGGTGACGGTGGCCAGCTCGGTGACCGCCGAGTCGTCACCGAACACGTTGTCGGTGGCCAGACTGACCTGGCTCATGTTGCTGACGCTCCTGCTGTAGCCGTCGGTGGCGTAGACGGCGTCGGCCACGTCCTGCGGGAGGGCGATCTGCGAGGTCTTGACGATCGGGCCGTCCCCGCTGGTGGCATCGGCCGGCGACGAGTAGACCTCGAAGTGGATGTGCGGCCACCGGCCCGAGTAGCAGGCCGGGAAGATGCTCGTGAAAGTCGCGGTGCCGGAGGCGTCGGTCTCCTGGATGCCGCGCAGATAGTTCTGGTCGGTCACCCCGGTGGAATACAGCGAGTAGTTGCCGTCGCGGTCACAATGCCAGGCGTAGACCGCGGCCCCGGGGAAAGCTCTGCCGTCGAGGTCGGTGACGACCAGAGAGAATTCCAGCGGTACGCCCTCAGCGGTCCCGCTCGAGTCCCCGAACGACGTGCGGATGTCCTTGCGCACGATGCCCGACTCGGTCCGCACGTCCGGCCCGTTCGACCCGTCCGCCGGGTACGGCCCGGCCGTCTCCGACTCGACCTCGGTGGCGGTGCCGGCGGCAGCGGCGGCACTGGTGGCGCCGGCCGTCGTCCCCGTCTCGGTCGTGCTGCCGCAAGCCGCGGTCCCACCGACCAGGGCGAGGGCACCCACCCCGCCGAAAGCGGCCAGCAGCCGGCGCCGCGACATGGTCCGCAGGTCGAACTGCAGCCCCTTGTCGTGCACCCGGCGCACGTATGCGGCGTTGTCCTGATCACCTTGTTCCTGCACGGTGGTCGCCTTTCCTCGCGGGTTGTCTCCCCGAAGACAACCAAGGTTCACTGTGCGTCATCTGTGTCCCGGCTGTGGCCCGGACTTTAATGTCGGGGCATGGTGACTGTGGCGATCGTGAGTCCGGGACACATGGGCGCGGGCCTGGGCGGTGCCCTGCGGGCCGGCGGCGCGAGAGTGGTCGCGACCACGGCCGGGCGCTCCGAGCGGACCCAGCGGCTGGCCGCCGGCCTGGAACTGCTGCCCGGCCTGGACGAGGTGATCGCCGCCGCGGACGTGGTGCTGTCGGTGACCCCGCCGGCGCAGGCTCTGGGTGTCGCGCACAGCGTCGCGGCGGCGGCCCGCCGTACCGGGGTGACGCCGGTGGTGGCGGACCTGAACGCCGTCGCGCCGCCGACGATGACCCGGATCGCGCGGGCCTGCGCCGGACTGCCGGTCGTGGACGGCTCGATCTCGGGACCGCCGCCGTCCGCCCGGCCGGGTGCCCGGATCTACCTCAGCGGGCCGCAGGCGGAGGTCGTGGCCGGGTTGCCGTGGGACGGTCAGGTCGAGCCGGTGGTGCTCAGCGGTGGGCCGGGTTCGGCCAGCGCGCTGAAGATGTGCACGGCCGGCGTCTACAAGGGACTGACTGCGCTGGTCACGCAGGCGATGCGGACGGCCGGGCAGCACGGGGTGCTGGAGCAGGTGCTGGCGGACCTGGCCCGCAACGGACTGGACGACTCGGCGGGGGTGGTGAGCGCGGCCACGAAGGCGCACCGGTTCGTCGACGAGATGCGGGAGATCGCGGTCACCCAGCAGGCGGCGGGGCTGACGCCGGCGCTGTTCGAGGCCCTGGCGGTGGTGTACGCGGACATCGCCGCGACCGAGCTGGCGGCCGGCGCGCCGGAGTCGGCGGATCGTCAGCTCCCGCCGGAGGAGATCGTGCGGCGGCTGTCACGCTGAGCGGTAGCGGCGCAGGGTGACCGGGCTGCCGTCGGGCGCGGTCCAGTCCGCCACCGCGCTGCCCGTGAAGACCCACCCGGTGCGCTCGTAGTAGGCCGCTGCCGCGGCGTTGGCCACTTCCAGCACCAGCGGCCCACCGTGAGCCGCACGCGCGTGAGCGATCAACTCTCGCGCCAGGCCGGCGCCGCGCCGCTGGGGACTGACGAAAAGTCTGCTCAGCTCCCCCGCACCGGTCACGATCGCATGCCCGGCGACCGCCTCCCCTTCGACCGCCACCCAGGCGCCGCGCAGGCCCGGCGGCGTCAGCCAGGCTTCCGGCTCGGCCGGCCAGTTCAGCGGATAACCGTCCACCTCGTGCACCACCCGCAGCGCGACCACGCAGGCAGGCAGATCCGTGGCTGCTCTGGATCGGATCATTGCCCCAGGATAATGGTAAAGAGTTGTTGCGCAACAATCATTAACCATGCCAGAGTGGGGTCATGGCTCAGATCAAGGACGCCGCCGTCCTCAAGGCGGTCGCGCATCCGGTACGACGCCGGCTCCTGGACGTGCTGCGCGTGGACGGGCCGTCCATGCCCAGCGTGCTGGCCCGCACCACCGGCCAGGCCGTGGCCAACGTGAGCCACCACCTGCGGGTGCTCGCCGAGGCCGGTCTCATCGAGGAGGCGCCGGAGCTCGCGCGCAACCGCAAGGAGCACTGGTGGCGCATGCCGGACCGGAGCATCAGCTGGAGCACGGCCGACTTCGCCGCCGACGCCGCGGACATCGCGGCGGCCGACGCGGCCGTGGCGATCGGGCTGCAACGGCAGGTGGAGCTCATCTCGACCTGGCTGGGCAGCCCGGCCTCGCGCGAGGAGCCGTGGAGCGACGCGGCGTTCGCCACCGACGGTTTCCTCCGGTTGAGCCCGGCCGAGCTGGCCGAGATGGGCGCGGAGATCCAGGCGGTCATGGACCGCTACGCGGGACGTCCGGAGGCGCCGGACCGGGAGCCGGTCTTCGTGATCGGCCGGGGCTTCCCGGCTCGCCCGTGACCGCCCGGCCCCCGGCCGGCCCGGCAACGACCAGCCCCGACCGGGCCGGCCCGAACACGGCCGTCGCGACCCCGGCCGGCCCGGGTGAAGCCAAGCGCCGGAGTGTCCTCCGCGACGCCGATTTCCGCAAGCTGTGGGCGGGCATGACCGTCAGCCGCCTGGGCAGCTCGGTCGCCGCCGTCACCACTCCCCTGATCGCCGTGCAGGTCCTGGACGCGAGTGCCTTCACCGTCAGCCTGCTCACCGCCGCCGCCTGGTTGCCCTGGCTGCTCATCGGCCTGCCCGCCGGCGCCTGGATCGACCGGGTCGCCCGCCGGCCGGTGATGCTCGTCAGCGACCTGGTCTCCGCCGCACTCGTGATCAGCGTGCCGGTCGCCGCCTGGGCCGGCGCTCTCACCATGGTCCATCTGCTCGCCGTCACCCTGCTGCTCGGCGTCGCCACGGTGTTCTTCAGCGTCGCCTGGGCGGCGTACCTGCCGGCGATGTTCGACGACGACCTGGTCGGAGCGAATTCCGCGTTGCAGAGCACCGAGTCCGCCGCCCAGGTGGCCGGCCCGGCGGCGGGCGGACTGCTCGTCGCCGCGGTCAGCGCGGTGGCCGGCCTGGTCGTGGACGCGTGCAGTTTTCTGATCTCGGCCTTCGCACTGTGGCGCATCCGGCGCGCGGAGCGGCGGCCGGCGCCGACCGCGCGGGCGAGCATCCGCGCCGACATCGTCGTCGGCGCGCGCTGGCTGCTGCGGGACAAGTACCTGCGCAATCAGACCGTCTACGGCGCGGCCGCGAATCTGTGGCTCACCGGCATCAACGCGATCGCGGTCGTCTTCCTGGTGCGTGAGATCGGGGTCAGCACCACCACCGTCGGGCTGTTGTTCGCGGCGGTGAGCCTCGGTGGGGTGGGTGCCGCTTCACTGACCCCGCGGCTGGTCCGCCGGCTCGGCGGCGCCCGGGCACTGGTCGCCTGCAAGACCTTCGGCGGGGTGGCTTCCGCGCTCATCCCCTTCACCCGGCCGGGCCTGGGTCTGCTCGTCTTCGTCGCCGGGATGCTCGGCGTCGCCGCCGGCGCCATCGCCGGCAACGTGGTCGGCGCGAGCTTCCGGCAGGCGTACTGCCCGCCCGCGCTGTTCGGCCGGGTGCTGACCAGCATGCAGTTCGTCAACTTCGGCGCGATCCCGGTCGGGGCCGTGCTGGGCGGCGCGCTGTCAGGCCCGCTGGGCCTCCGCGGCGCGATCATGCTGATGGCCATCGGGTACGCCGCCAGCGGCCTGATCCTCGTGCTGGGCCCGTTGCGAGGCCGCCGCGACCTGCCGACCGCGGCGGCCCTCACCCAGTAGCAGTGGACGGCCGCTGCCGCGGCCCGTGCGAACGCCCCGATGGTGAGGAACTCGTCTGCCATGTCCATCACCGTGGACCTGGCCCCACGGTGAAGGTCAAATGAGAGGGGGCCCCGCACCGGCCGGTGCGGGGCCCGCTCTTTTCCAGCAGCTCAGATGGCCGCCGGCGCGGGGGCAGGCGCCGGAGCCAGGGGCTGCTGAAGGGGGCGCCGCCGCACGAACGGCGAGAAGCGCGGCGGCCGGCGGGCCGCGATGTCCTCGACCCAGCCCAGGGCGAGCACGATCACCGCGAGCGTGGCCAGCGCGATGGTGAAGTCGACGGCGCTCTCCAGGCCCTGGGTGGGGATGCGCCACAGCTTCAGCGGGTCGAAGAGGTAGACCGCGGCGGTGATGGCCACGTTGTGCCACAGGTAGATCGTCACCGCCCGGTTGTTCACCATCGACACGAAGCCGTCCAGCGGCCGGGCCCGGGCGAGCCAGTCCATCCGCGGCGCCCAGCGCAGCAGGGCCAGCACGAAGCCGATGGAGAAGACCGCGTACGCGACCGGCAGGCCGGTCAGGTCCATCCCGGTGTCCGCCGGATGCAGGTACGCCCAGCCGAGCCCACCGGCGACGCAGGCGGCGGCCAGTCCCAGCACCACGGCCGGCCGGAGCCTGGCCAGGTCGCCTTCGCGGTGGGCGAAGCCGAGGATCCAGCAGGAGCCGAAGGCCAGCACGTTCTGCACCACCCAGCCGGCGGTCGTGCCGAAGGTGTCCGGGTAGGCGGTCAGCAGCATCAGCCCGAACAGCGGCAGCAGCACGGTCGGCAGGTTCCACCGGCGGTAGAGGCTCAGCAGCAGCGGCGACAGCAGGACCAGCCACAGGTAGGTGACCAGGTACCAGAGCACTCCCGCGGCCGGGTAGCCGAACTCACTCGCCGGCGGATCCGCGACGGGCAGGATCCAGAGCAGCAGGTGCGGCCAGGACGGCCGGTCCGGCCAGCCGCGCTGGATCATCACCGGTACGGCGATGAGCGCCATCACCCACAGCGCGGGCAGCAACCGGCGCACCCGGCTGCGCACCGCCCGGGTCGCCGACCGGTCCAGTGACTTGACCATGAGCGAGCCGCCGAGCGCGAACATGACCCCCATCGAGGGGAAGACGAGTTCGAGCGCGGCGAGCGGGAAGGCGTGGAACAGCACCACCCGGATGATCGCGACAGCACGCAGCGTGTCGAAGTATCGATCCCGGCCGACGGTGATGATGTCCGTCACAACGCCTCCAGCAGCCACTATCGGCTCCGGCCGTCCGGACCGGAGACTACAGACAGTAGTATTTTTGCCGATCTTCGCAGCGGTCCGAACGGTTGGTCCGGGCCGCCGATCCGCTCGGTGGGGCCGGACCGGTCGGCGTGTGCCGGGGCGGCCGCGCCGGGCGGTGTCGATGTCATAATTGCCGCCTGAGCCGCCAGATCGCCTCCGGCCCACCGTTCTCGCCGACAGTTCGGAGCACCATGCCCGCATCCCGGTCCGCCGACGGCGCCGTCGACGAAGCGACCGCCCGCCGGCCGACGCTCACCCAGGTGGCCGCCCTCGCCGGCGTGAGCCTCAAGACGGCGTCGCGGGCGCTCAACAGCGAGCCGAACGTCGCCGAGGACACCGGCCGCCGGGTCCGCGACGCGGCCGACCAGCTCGGCTACCGGCTCAACGGCATCGCGCGCGAGCTGCGCCGGGGCGCCACCTCGGCGCTGGTGGCGCTGATCAGCGGCGACCTGACCAACCCGTTCTACTCGGCCGTGGCCAGCGGGATCGAGCGCGAGCTGCGCCAGCACGGGCTGCAACTGGTGACGGCCAACAACGACGAGGACCCGACGCTGGAACGGGAGCTGATCGACACGTTCCTGGAGCGGCGGGTGCGGGCGCTGCTGATCGTGCCGAGCGCGGACCGCCACGAGTATCTGGCCATCGAGGGCAGCCGCGGCGTGCCGTTCGTCTTCCTGGACCGGCCACCGGACGGCATCGACGCCGACGTGGTGGTCATCGACAACGCGGGCGGCGCCCGGGCCGGCGCCGAGCATCTGCTCCGGGGCGGCCACCGGCGGATCGCTCTGGTGGCCGACCTGGCCCGCACGGTGCCGCAGCGCAAGCGCATCGAGGGCTTCCGGGCGGCCATGAACGCGGCCGGCAACGACGAGTGGGAGCGGTATCTGCGCACCGACGTGCACGACGTACGCCGGGCCGAGGAGACCGTGCGCGAGCTGCTGGCGCTGGACCCGGCGCCCACCGCGCTGTTCACCACGAACAACCGGCTGACCACCGGCGCGTTGCGGGCGCTCAAGGACCGGCCGGATCCGCCCGCGCTGATCGGCTTCGACGACTTCGACCTGGCCGAGGTCATCGGCACGACGGTGGTGGCGCACGACGCGGTGGCGATGGGCCGGGAGGCGGCCCGGCTGGCCCACGAACGGATCAGCGGCCACTCCGGCCCGGCCCGCTCGATCGTCATCTCGACCTCGGTCATCCCCCGCGGCAGCGGTGAACGCCCACCCCGCTGAGCGCGACGGTCACCCTGCTCACGTGCGGGGGAACGTCATCCTGCGCTGGTGATGCGGCGACCCCGGCGGCTCCCCTAGAGTGCTGCTTGTGACGTTGGAGATCGAGCGGACGCCGCTGTCGCGCGTCGACGTCGGGCTCCCGTCGGAGGGTGAGCTGCGCGCCGAGCGCCGGGCCGCCCGGGTGCGCTCCGAGGTCGCGCTCAAGGTCACCCTGGTCACCCTGATCTGGCTGGTCTCCGTGTCGCTGCTGGTCGGCTGGGGCGTCACCGGACCCGAACGGCAGCCGGGCACCCTGCTGCTGGCCGCGCTGGCCGCTGTCGTGGGGCCGTTCGTCGGCGCTGTCATCGCCACCCGGCACGGCCAGTTCTTCCTCGGCGGCGTGTACGTGGTGCTGACCCTGGCGATGGTGCTTCCCGCCCTGAGCCTGGTCCGGGCAGGATGAGGCCATGGCGGACAAAGAGGAACGGGCCGGCGTACCCCTGACGAACCTGGACCAGGAGCTCTTCCCCGGCGCCGGGGCGACCAAGCGGGACCTGGTCGACTACCTGGACGCGGTCCGCGATCCGGTCCTGGCGGTTCTGCGCGACCGGCCGCTCTCGGTGATCCGGGTGCTGCGCGGCCAGGACAAATTCATGCAGAAGAACCTGCCGAAATACACGCCGGAATGGGTGCCGCGGACCGCCGTGTGGGCCGAGGCGTCACACCGCGAGGTCCAGTACGCCCTCTGCAACGACCGCCGCACGCTGCTCTGGTTCGCCAACCAGCGCGCGGTCGAATACCACCCCACCCTCATGACCGTGGCCGACCGCGACCACCCGACCCACCTGATCATGGACCTGGACCCGCCCGAGGGCGCCGGCTTCGACGTGGTGGTCCGGGCCGCCCACCTGGTCCGCCGGGCGCTGGCCGACGCGGGCATGGCCGGCGCGGTCAAGACCAGCGGGTCCAAGGGCGTGCACATCTTCGTGCCGCTCGACGGCAGCGCCGCGACCGTGGACGTGGCCGCCGCGACCCGGGCCGTCGCGGCGCGCGCCGAGCGCCTCGATCCGGAGCTGGCGACGACGGCGTTCATCCGTGAGGACCGGCACGGCAAGGTCTTCCTCGACGCGACCCGGGCGGGCGGCGCGACTGTGGTGGCGGCGTACAGCCCGCGGGTGCGGCCGGGGTTGCCGGTGTCGTTCCCGGTGGGCTGGGACGTGCTCGACGACGTGACGCCGGCCGACTTCACCGTACGGACGGCGCCGGAGCTGCTGAACGGCAGCGACCCGTGGGCGGCGCACATGCCCGCGCCACAGCCGCTGGACCCGGGGCTGGTCGCCGAGGGACACACGATCCCGGTCGCCCGGGTGGCCGCCATGCACGAGGGCAAGCGCCGAGCCCGCGCGAAGCGCGAAGTCGAGGGATAGGGAGTGCACGGGAATCCCGGAAACACCGACATACTGGTGTCGCGTCGGCATCCAACACTGGATGCATGACCGAGAACACGAACCCCGCAACCAGCTCGACCGCCCGGCACTCGCTCGACCTGTGGCTGACGATGTGGAACACCGACGGCGACATCGCCCGGCAGATCTGTGCCGACGACTTCCGGATTCATTTCGCCGTGACCGAGCCCGACGGGTCGACTCCCGCGGACGCCATCCGCACCGCCGAGGAGTTCGCGCGGTATCTCGACTGGTGGCACAAGCAGAACCCGGGCGTCGTCTTCACACGCGTCGCCGATGCCATCGACGGCGACCACGGCCGGCTGCTCTGGGACGTCGAGGCGGACGACCGGCGCGCGGGCGGTGTTGACGTGTTCGACTTCGCCGAGGACGGCCGGGTCCGACGTGTCTGGTCTGTCGGCGGACAGCGGAGCATGCGGAGCTGAGGAACGGCACCAGGAGCGGCTGCCTCTGCCAGACTTCGGGACATGAAGCGAGCCGAGCGGCAGTACGCCCTCGTCGACCTGCTCCGCGGAGCGCGTCGGCCGTGGTCCGCTGCTCGGCTCGCCGCCGAGTTCGGGGTTTCCTCGCGCACCGTCGAACGCGACATCGGGTCGCTCCAGCTGGCCGGGGTCCCCATCTACGCGGATCGCGGGGCGGCGGGCGGCTACTCGATCCTGCGTGAGTACTCGCTGCCGCCGCTGAACCTGTCCGCCGGCGAGTCGCTGGCGGTGCTCGCCGGACTCGCGCTGCTCGATTCCTCGCCGTACCAGGGGGCGGCCCGTCGCGCACGATCGAAGATCGCTGCCGTCATGGCGGAGGAACATCGTGCGCTCGTGCAGGAGATGCTCGGGATGATGCGGGTCATCGACGCCGTCGCCCCGACGAGCGGCGCCGTGCCACTCGGGATGCTCTCCGACGCGATCGCCGCCCGGCGCCTCGTGCGGCTCACCTACCTGGGTGAGGACAAGGACGGCGGCCCGGACCACACCACCAGCACCGTCCGCGACGTCGAGACGATGGGACTTCTCCGCGCGGGCGACGCTTGGCTGCTGATCGGTTGGTGCCGGCTCCGTGATGCGATCCGCGGCTTCCGCATCGAGCGGATCACCCGACTCGACATCCTCGACGAGATCCCGCCACCCCGTGACCCGGCGCTCCTCGAGGCAGACCTCGCGCGGTGGCCGACGCGGCGTCTCGCGTCAACCGCCCTGGACGGACCCGCCGCGACCATCCCGCCGCCCAGCGACCGGCAGGCCCACGGCCGGCGAGGCAGCCGCGGCGGGCGGGCACCCGCTTCAGGAGAGACGCTCCCCAGGGCCTGATCTAGCTGTAGTGACCAGGACCGTTGTTGATGCGGCTGATGGGTGGCTGGCCTCCGAGCGCGGTGTGGGCGCGGTGGTGGTTGTAGGTGTGGAGCC